>NZ_JASATK010000030.1:0-48265 GCF_038440275.1 Bacillus sp. OTU2372 | reverse complement strand
ATACCCAAACTACCCAAAAAAAACAAAACCCCCCCACCTCCCACACCCCCCCCCCCCCCCCCCCCCAATTCTCTATCTATTGTTTATTTAACTAATCCAAGCGTTTTCAATCCATTATATATACCAGAGTTTGAAACATCAGTTGTTTTATGCTTGGCATATTGGAAAATATCAGGATGCCCGTTTCCCATTGCAAAGCTTTCCCCAACAGCTTGGAGCATTTCTTTATCGTTCATTCCATCGCCGAAGGCAATGGCGCTTTCCTTGGGGATGTTGAGATATTTTAATAGCATTTGAATCCCATACCCTTTATTGATTTTATCTCTAATTACATCATAGGAATGCCTTAGACCTTCAACATTTACTTGGGATAAATGGATTCCGGCCTCACTTTCATAAAGAGGCACATCCTCAGGTTTTAGATTAATCAGGGTAATTCCTAAAACATCACGATTAAACTCGGGGCCATATGCTTCATTTTTATGAAAGTGAAACACCTCAATAAATTTTTGGATAACTGGGGCTTCAAGGTTTGTGAAGACATTTTCTTTATTTGTATAAAGGACGGCATCATGTTTGTGCTCCGCAGCAATCGTAAGGTAACGATTTATTAAGGATGGTTCTAACGGTTCCTGAAAGATGTCTTCACCTTTATATACAGCATTGGCTCCGTTATAGCCAATAAAAGAGCGAATGTTCAATTGAGAGGCTAATTCATCAATTTCATGGAGCGGCCTTCCGGTAGCTAGAAAAACCTCTATTCCCTTGTCCTGAACCTGGGAAACGGCTTCTTTGGTTGATTTCTCAATTCGGTTATCTGGTGTAACAAGTGTGCCATCAATATCTAGGAATAAGACTTTATACATTGTCATCATGTTGCTCCTTTTTTTAAAAGTTATGAATAGTTTACCACTTTTTGAACGGAGATATCATGTCTAAATCACCGAATGACCCATCATCCAATTGGAAAAAGTAATCTAGAATCTTCCAATCTAAATGAAGTGAGGAGTTATAGATGATAAGACTATTTATTATGTTAGTAAGTATTGCCATTATGGCTTCTCCGGTCAGAGTAACTGCTGCTCAGAAAGTACCGATCCTTATTTATCATTCCATCGCTGAATATTCGGGGACAGGATCAAAGGAGCTTTATGTCACGCCAGAAAACTTTGAAAAACAAATGATATACCTGCGGGACCATGGTTTTACGTTATTAACGTTTGAAGAATGGCACGAAGCAATGAAAGTAAAAAAGCCAATTTTTATCACCTTTGATGATGGATATAAAAATAATTTAACTGTGTTTGCTGTCTTTCAAAAGCTGCAAACAAGGAAGTTTAAGCCGAAAGGGACCATTTTTGTCATTTCTGACTTTATTGGCAGAGCTAATCGTTTATCAAGAGAGAATATAAAGCGAATTGCAGACTCAGGCTTAATTTCGATTCAGTCGCATACTGCTACCCACCCTGATTTAACGACATCAGATAATCTTACTTACGAACTCAAAGAATCACAAGAAAAAATTCAGCGGATAACTGGAAAAAAGGTAATCGCACTTGCATATCCCTACGGAAATACAAATAAACAAGTGGTGACTGAAACGAAAAAGTATTATACGTACGGATTGACCACCACCCCTGGCCCCTATTCATCGGCAGGGATAAAAAATGAACTATATTTGCTTCCTCGCACATATGTTAAATATTCTACTACCATTGATGAGTTTGCCAAAATCGTAGAAGTGGAATAAACAAAAACAGCTTCTTTTTATATAAGGAAGCTGTTTTTACGAAAAATTTTGTGGAGAATTTCTATTTTCATTAGGCACGAATATCCTCTTATAGAGGGGGGATTTGAATGTCTGGTACCATAGGCGTGTGGGAGGAGCATTTATTTTGGCTCGAAATTCTCCAGGATCATGCAATTTTCGTCCGTGATCATTTATCTGTAACTGAAAGAAATGAGATTTCTATTGCAGAAGGATTTAATCAAGCCTTCCAAGGCTTACTTGGAAATTTAAAACTATTGAATCCAGCATTAAGTCTCGCCACAAATGAAATGGTAGAGTTTTCCAAACAAGCTCATGCCACTGCTTACGATTATTTCCGGTTTGAAGGACATTTACAAAATTTAAGGATTAAAAACGAAGTAAATCTAAACTTGTCACCAACTTATTTGAATGGCACGTTAAATGAAAATCAAGAATATTTACGTCAATTATCTTTCCTCGCCAATGGTCAGCAGCCGGTTCCGCTGCGGCTGGATCAACTTTTAGATTTGTGGCTGGAAGACCAGCTAGGGCATATTATTCTATTGAGAAATATTGTCGATCCGATTGAATTGTCTGTTGATCGACAAACAGACCTATATGCGCAAAGGTTTCAAATGTTTATATTGCAAAATCATCACGTAAAAGGCTTCCTGCGCTTTACAGAACAGGGGTTTCCGCGTCAAAAAGAACTGGCTTTAGAAGTGGGGAGAACGGTGATTGAAATGAATCAGTATATTCGTTCGATTGTTGAAAAATATATGGGGAATAGAGTATTAAATAAAACAACCCTTAGATTCCTCGAACATCATTTCCCTGAGACCTGTTATTTTATTAAAAAATTGGCGGATTTTGCCCCCGAATTACATGAAGAGAGTGTTCATTGTTCATTACGTAAACCATCATTTGGATAGAAAAAACTGTGCAAGCTGCTGGGGCGCTTTGCACAATTTTTTTGTAAATTAGAGCTAAGAAAAACTGCAATGATACCACATTGTAAACTTTGGGAAACTTGGATGTAATCAAATACCGCTATAATAGGGTAAATATAGTCGAATCTATTAGGGTGGGTGTTTTTTATGGAAGAAACAATGGTGAAATCATACTTACAAAAATCACTAGACGAGTGGAAGGATGATATTTCTGTAGTCTTAGCCGAAATTGCCAAAGAATATGATGAAGTGGCACAGGAATTAAAGGTTTATTCGTATAAGTACGGTATTACGAAACAAGTCATTCAATCAACAGTGAATGAGGAGATTATTGAAAAAATCCGTGAAATGTATCATAAACCCTTTGAAGAAAGCTATAACCAACTAAAAGAATACATAAAAGATTTAGAGGAAAAACGAAGAGTTTTTCAAATGTTTATTCAAAAAATTGAAGAGGTAACCAAAAAGGAATCAGCTAAAATAACAACTTACTAAGATCAGAAGGGCAGACAGTAATAATTTGGCTGCCCTTCTTTTTTTTGGAAACTAAAATAAACGGTGTAAAAGGGCCTTGCATATATTGATTAGAAGAATATAAAGTGTGAGGTGTGGAACAAGTGATCACAGCTAACATTGGAAGTAAAATGTTTCGGATCCCGGAGACCCTTGAAGAATATTTTCAACCATTCCGCTCACATGTGATTGGGATGAACCAAGAATTTGATTCCCCCTTCGGTCAACAGAAAATCATTTATGCCGACTGGACAGCCAGCGGACGATTGTATCAACCGATTGAACAAAAAATTTCTGAGGTTTTTGGTCCGTTTATGGCCAATACCCATACCGAATCAAATATCACTAGTTTAATGATGACAGGCTTATATAAACAGTCCAAAAGAATTATTAAGGAGCATGTAAATGCAGATCAACATGATGTTGTAATCCTAGATGGTTTTGGGATGACTTCGGTCGTGAATAAACTACAGAGAATTTTAGGGCTCCGAGTTCCAGAAATTTGGAGAAACCGATTTCAACTTACTAAAAGGGAAAGACCAATCATTTTCTTGACACATATGGAACACCATTCGAATCAGACAACGTGGCTTGAAACACTTGGAGAGGTCGTAATTATTAAGCCGGATGATGATGGAAGAGTAGATCTAAATCATTTAGAACACCTCCTTACTGTTTATAAGGAGCGCCGTGTGAAAATTGGATCCTTTACAGCATGTTCCAATGTAACAGGGATTGAAACGCCATATCATCAGCTTGCGAAGCTCATGCACTTACATGGGGGACTATGTTTTGTGGATTTCGCGGCCTCTGCACCATATGTCAAGATAAATATGCATCCGGAGGATCCGCTTGAGAAGCTAGATGCGATATTTTTCTCACCGCATAAATTTTTAGGCGGCCCTGGAACAAGTGGAGTATTGGTCTTTGATTCAAGGATTTATACCAATAAGGTTCCAGACCATCCCGGCGGCGGAACGGTCTTATGGACAAATCCTTGGGGTGAACACCAGTATTTTGATGAAATAGAAATGCGAGAAGATGGAGGAACCCCCGGGATTTTGCAGTCGATCCGGACTGCTTTATGCTTGAATTTGAAAACGAAGATGGGGATCAATCAAATATTGAAAAGAGAGAAAGAGCAGCTTAGTCTGTTGTTTTCCCATTTGGAGAAGATTCCAGAGGTCAAAATATTAGCTGGGAATATCAAAGATAGAATTGGTATTGTCTCGTTTTACATTGAAAACATTCATTATAACATGATCGTTCGTCTCTTAAATGACAGGTATGGTATTCAGGTAAGAGGGGGATGTTCATGTGCCGGAACTTATGGCCATTATCTTTTAGAAATCGATAAAGTAACATCCAAGCAAATTACTGAAAAAATTAATCAAGGAGATATGTCCACAAAACCTGGGTGGGTTCGATTCTCGGTTCATCCCATCATGACAAATGAAGAAATACTTATTTTTGTTCAGGCGATCAGGGAAATAATTGAAAACATAGAAGAGTGGAAAAGGGATTATGTCTATGATGCAGCTAGCAATGATTATTTCTATATCCATCACCTGCGCGAGGATATGTCGCCATTTTTTAGATTTAGTTAATTTACTGTATTGGTCCAAATGGTTAGGCGCTTACCTTTAGGGGGAGGAGTCCTTTTACCTTCTAAAATTAAACTGTGTCGGAAATATGATTTTTTGACTTGGATAGAGGCAGGACGCTTTCTCATTTGTATCGGAGTTGTAGTAATACAGTCAACCACAAACTTGTATAGGAATATGCTATCAAAAGGAAGGTGGGATAGCATGATTCATACGGTTCAACCCGGCGAAACCCTTGGAACGATATCAGCTAACTATCGAGTGAGCCTAAGGAGGCTTTATGCCGCAAATCCTGGAATCGGACAGTTACACGTAGGACAAAAAATACAAATACCTGGCCTGCCCGAGCCAAGTTCCATACCTTACTCTATACAGGTTTCTGTTGGAAAAAGGAGACTTACATTATATAACAGAGGCAAGTTAGTAAAAATATTTCCAATCGCAGTAGGTAGGATGCTAACACAAACCCCGGTAGGAGATTTTGTCATTGTTAACCGCCAATATAATCCTGGAGGTCCATTCGGGGTTTTATGGCTATCCCTATCAAAACAAGGGTATGGGATACATGGAACTAACGATCCAACTTCGATAGGAAAAGCCGTTTCACATGGATGTGTAAGGATGTATAATCGGGATGTGCTGCAGCTTGCGGAAATGGTTCCGAATGGAACCAGGGTCAGTATTCGTCCATAAAATTCTAGTAAATTGTAATGGTTTGTAATTGTGAATTATTTTTAGCCTTTTGCTTAAATTGAAAGTTAATTTTAACTTTGTTTCTCAACCAGAACGCCGCCAGTCTCAAATTCGCATTCCAAACGAAGCCGTAGTCAGAATACTGGACGGAATTTTTTTAATTAATTTTTATTAATTATTTACTGCTTTTTTTCTAATACTATTCCAATAAGAAGTCTAAGGACGGTTGATTACATGAGGAGAAAAAATAAAAATCGAATTCCTTTTTTGATCTTGTTTATTATCCATACTTTCCTCATTGGTTTAGCCTTTTATAAAAGTAAAGCCAAGAAAAATACCTTTATTTTTCTTGGTTCAATTATGGGATTTGCTTATTTACTGGAGTTTTTTGTTTTAAACTTATTTAAAGCTTATAAATACAAGCCCAAAGTTATAAAAAATAGATCATTGGACAATATTTTTGGAGCTTTTTTATCCCAGTCCATATTTGTCCCTTTTACTGCTGTGTATCTGACTATTACTAAAGCTGGGTGGGGTACAAAGTTCTTAGGAGGTATTTATTTTACCTTAGTTGAAATATTATTTTTGCAATTAGGGGTATATAAACATAATTGGTGGAGAACAATTTATACCTCCATTTTAATTCCGGTATATTTTCTCTTAAGTGATTGGTGGTATTATGGGATTACTCAGAAGAATGTATTGGTACGTAATTTATCCTTCTTCTTGATGATCATGGTAACTGAAACAAATTTATTTTTACTATTAGCGATCCTTCGTAAAATCCGATTCGGATGGGGGAGATATCATGCTTGGACGGAGCATTTTATTATTACACCGTTATATTCTATAACCTTTTCAGTTTTCACTTATTTTACCTTAAAAAAGCAGAATGATGGGTGGGCAAAAATAAAGGTCCTGTTGTTTGATGCCAGTTTATATCAGATTTTTGTTAAAACTAAGATATTAAAAACGAAAATAAAATTAATCCATTATATTTTGATAAAAGGTGTTATGGTAATGGTCTATGGGGTATATAGAAAATGGATTTTAGGAGAGATAGGATTTAATCAATCTGATACAAATTAAAAAGCGCCGTGTGGCGTTTTTGTATGATAAATTCTTTTCTTGATTATAAAGAAGGATCGTGATAAAATGACTGTTGGTATTATATGTATGATATAATGATTTTTAAAAAATCTCTATTATAACATTAACATATAAAGAATGCATTGTCAAGAAATTGAATCTATATTTTAATGGGGAGTGGTTAGATGAGCGAAAGAGAGAGCGCCGCCTTACGTGAGGAGCAGGAGAGAGTAAGTACGGTTGTCAAGGTCATCGATCAAAAGATAAAGAACCTACAAAAGAATACAGGTACGGTGCGCTCCGATGTTATTGAGATTCGCAAGAACTTTTGGGAAGATGTTACGGTTAACATGGATGAACCAGATGATATTATTGAAACGGCAGCAAGTATAAAGCAACAGGCTGAGCTTCTCTCAGAGCGAGAACGTACTCATATTCATATGGATAAAAATCTAAAGACACTCGCCCGATTAAAATACTCACCTTATTTTGGACGGATTGATTTTCTAGAAGAAGGCGAGAAACAGATTGATCATGTCTATTTAGGCATTGCCTCATTAATGGATGAAAACGACGAGAATTTTTTAATCTATGATTGGCGGGCACCCATTTCAAGTCTTTATTATGATTACTCTCCAGGGTATGCACAATATAATATACCTGAAGGCACTATTGAAGGGGAGATGACCTTAAAAAGGCAATTCATTATCCGGGAGTCAGATATCAAGGCAATGTTTGATACAGGTGTAACCATTGGTGACGAAATGCTCCAGGAAGTGCTTGGGAATAATGCAAGCACCCAAATGAAAAGTATTGTTGCTACTATTCAACGGGAACAAAACGAAATCATCCGAAATGAGCGCAGTAAAATATTAATCGTCCAGGGAGCAGCTGGAAGTGGGAAAACTTCAGCTGCACTTCAGCGCGTTGCCTACTTACTTTATCGTTATCGCGATACCCTGAATGCCGAAAACATTATGCTTTTTTCGCCTAACCCTCTATTTAACAGCTATGTTTCGACAGTACTGCCTGAACTCGGTGAGGAAAATATGCAGCAATCCACTTTCCAAGAGTATTTAACCGAGAGATTGGGCAAAGCCTATGATGTGGAGGATCCTTTTTCGCAAATGGAATTCCTGCTTAGTGAAGAGGGTGAAGAGACATACCAGACTAGAGTGGAGGCTATTCGATTTAAAGCCAGTATTGAATTTAAAAATATTATTGACCATTACGTATCCAAGCTATCAAATCAGGGCTTAATCTTTAGGGACTTATCCTTTAGAGGTGATATTATCATTTCTAAGAAGGAAATTAGTGACTATTTTTATGGGTTGGAAAAAAGCTATTCCATTCCAAACAGAATACAGCTTGTAAAGGAATGGCTGCTAAAGGAATTAAAGCGTGCGGTGAAGCGGGAACGATCTCGAAGCTGGGTAGAGGAAGAGATTCAATTCCTTGAAAAAGAGGATTACATGGAGGCATTTAAGAAGCTCCAAGAGAAGAACCACTTTTCGGATAATACCTTTGATGACTTTGAAAGAGAACAACGGCTGCTTGCAGAAATGGTTGTGAAAGAAAGATTTAAACCATTATTTGCGAGAGTGAAAAACTTAAAGTTTATTGATCTAACACAATTATACCTGAAATTGTTTAAGGAAACTGAACAATCTGTAAACGGCCTTCCAACACATTGGCCAGAGATTAGTCAACAAACAATTGATCATATCCGGCATAGGTTTGTTCCCTATGAAGATGCTACCCCTCTTGTCTACCTGCAGGATTTACTTGAAGGCCGAAAATCAAATACAGCCATTCGCCATATTTTTATTGATGAAGCACAGGATTATACTCCCTTCCAGTTTGCCTTTATTCAACGACTATTTCCTTACAGTAAAATGACATTGCTTGGCGATTTCAACCAGGCCATTTTCTCAGGGGCAACGGGTTCTCAGACGGTTTTGACCGATTTGGATATTAGTAATGAAGAGGTTGAGACTTTTGTCTTAACCAAAACCTATCGTTCAACCACTGAAATTGTGGAGTTTTCTAGTGCTTTGATTAAGGGTGGGGGAAAAATAGAACCCTTTAACCGAAGAGGGAAGAAACCAACAGTGAGCCATGTTGATCAGACACAGTTAAATGGAGCAATTCTTGATTCCATTAAACAATATAAATCGGAAGGATATCAAACGATTGCGGTGATTTGCCGAACGGAGGAAGAAAGTAAGGCGTTGTTTGAGGAACTAAAAGAAGCTATACCGGTTCATTTAATTGAAAAAGGGACCATTTCTTATGAAAAAGGAATTAATGTAATTCCTTCTTACTTATCCAAAGGAATTGAATTTGACGCTGTCATTCTTTATGATTGTACGCGATATGAAATGGAAAGTGAGAGGAAGTTATTTTATACCGTTTGTACACGTGCAATGCATGTCCTGCATATGTTCGCTACCGGTGAATATAGCCCGCTTATGGCATGTGTACCAAAGGATTTTTACGATGTGATTTAGATAAAATGTAAAAGCGGCAGAGGGTTGTTTGATACTTCCTGCCGCTTTTCTAAGTAATTATTTTTTCCATTGCTTTTGTACTTGTTCAGTAGCAAGACGTAAAATTTCATCATCAGACATTTCACGATGGGCGATAACATTTGTTAAGTAGCTTTTTCCTTCGAAAGTTATTGTTACTTCTACTTGTACCATTTGAATCACCTTTCTTTTATGAAGTAATGTAATATTTGTGTCGAAAAATTCATTCAGGATCTTTCTATAGGATCATGATCGGATTTGGTATAATGAATTATAGAAAAATGTCTATGGGAGAGTACTGGATGTCGGTGAATTTTGAAGAAATAAACAAAGAAACATTATATATTGCACTTGAGATTATCAATTCTAATCCTCAATATAATGTGATGGAAAATAGGAGTAAAACTAGGTCACTTAAAGATATGGAAAAGGAATTTCTGAACCCAAATACAATCAGTGTATTTATTAAGCTTGATGAGACCTATATTGGGGTTATTGATTATATGCTTGAAAATCCAAAAGATTCTCTTCCATGGCTTGGATTGTTAATCATCCATAAAGATTATCAAGGTTTTGGTTTTGGAAAACAGGCCTATGAACATTACGAAAGTGAGATGCGGAATCGGGGTTTGGACAAAGTCCGAATTGGTGTCCTGCAAGAAAACACAGTAGCGCAGCACTTTTGGGAATCTTTAGGATTTGTTTATTATATAACATCTAAAGCTCAAAATGGAAGTGGCATATTATGTTATCAAAAACAAATCTAAAATCCTGCATCCGAAATTAAACCTCGACTACCATAAATTCTTCAACAAAGACTTGTACTTGTTTTTTATCTAATTTGTTTTTTCTTAGCATCGATTCTGCCATAACTAAGAGTGTATGAACAGAATGATCCCGCTTTAAATCATGTATGGACATGTCGCCATTCAATAATTGAATAGCTTTATCTCTGATGTCTTGATTCTTAGAAGAAGTGTATAGCAGATAGGCAATACAGGTAACCTTGTCCACGATCTTACCCCCAATCAAGATTTCATTTTTTTATTAATTCGACTGTAATCTAACTAATTCCTGCTAATTATTAAGGAATTCTGAAAAATAAAATAGTTTTTGCTGAGTGATAAGGGACAAAGACGATAAGGGGAGACTAACTTTCAAATTTCTACATTAATTTTCTAATATAACGAATAATTTGTTGAATATTGCTTATGTCACATGGTATTTTGTATAATATTGAAGGGATAAAAGAAATGAGGATAGTCAGAATTCTACCTTTCGTCCCCCTAGGATGAGAGGTATTTATTATTATATAGGATAAAACATCCATTCTGGCTATTAGCGAAACCTTTTACATAGGATTTAGGAGGAAGAAGAATGAAACAAGCCTTAATTAAGGATTTGTACAGAAATACCGAAAGTTATATTGAGCAAAAAGTGCAATTGTCCGGATGGATTCGGACAATCCGTGACTCCAAAACCTTTGGGTTCATTGAATTAAATGATGGCAGCTTTTTTAAGGGTGTGCAAATCGTATTCGATGAGCAATTAGAAAACTTTAAGGAGCTTACAAAGCTTCCGATCAGTTCTTCGATTAGAGTAAAGGGAGACTTTATTTATACACCTCAAGCAAAGCAGCCTTTCGAAATTAAAGCAACGGAAATTATCATTGAAGGAACATCTAATGTAGATTATCCGCTGCAGAAAAAAAGGCATTCCTTCGAATATTTAAGAACAATCGCACACTTGCGTCCAAGAACGAATACGTTTAATGCGGTTTTCCGGGTAAGATCATTAGCATCTTATGCGATCCATAAATTTTTCCAAGATAAAGGATTTGTCTATGTTCATTCGCCAATCATCACTGGTAGTGACACGGAAGGCGCTGGGGAAATGTTCCGTGTCACCACATTGGATATGGACAATCTTCCGAAGAATGAAGAAGGTAAAACAGATGTTACGCAGGACTTCTTTCATAAAGAAACAAACCTTACCGTAAGCGGTCAGCTTTCAGCTGAGGCGTTTGCATTAGCGTTTAGAAATGTATATACATTTGGACCGACTTTTAGAGCAGAAAATTCAAACACTGCTAGACATGCTGCTGAGTTTTGGATGATCGAACCTGAGCTTGCCTTTGCTGAGCTTCCAGATATCATGGATTTAGCGGAAGAAATGGTGAAGTATGTAATTGGCTATGTAATGGAACAAGCTCCTGAAGAGATGAACTTCTTTAACAGCTTTGTAGAAAAGGGATTGTTAGATCGATTGAATCTAGCTCATACAGCTGACTTTGGAAGAGTAACTTATTCCGAAGCTATTGAGTTATTGAAGAATTCTGGAGAAACATTTGCTTATCCGGTTGAATGGGGTCTTGACCTTCAAACGGAGCATGAACGCTATTTGTGCGAGAAAATCTTTAAACGCCCAGTATTTGTAACGGATTATCCAAAAGAGATCAAAGCTTTTTATATGCGTTTAAATGAAGACAACAAGACTGTAGCCGCAACAGATTTACTTGTACCAGGAATTGGTGAGTTAATTGGTGGAAGTCAGCGTGAAGAGCGAGAAGAAATCCTAGCCGAAAAAATCAAAGAATTAGGAATGAGCGAAGAAGATTATTGGTGGTACCTGGAATTAAGAAAATACGGCGGCACGAAACACTCAGGTTATGGTCTTGGGTTTGAACGTTTAATCATGTACCTTACCGGTATGGCAAATATTAGGGATGTTATTCCATTCCCAAGAACAACAGGAAATGCTGAATTTTAATCAAAAAGAAAAAGAAGATCCAGTGGGTCTTCTTTTTATGTGCTGCTTTTTATATTTTATAAATTTTGCAGTTCTTCTTCAAAATAAAATGTACTAGGACGTTCTTTAACGGTATAAGAATACCTCTTCATATTTTTCACATATTGCCATTTTAAAATGGTAACAACCTCACCTGTTTCAATTATATTTACGGTTTGGCCAGTAGTATATCGGTTATTAGAGCTTTTCATTTCTACACCCCTTTAATATTCCTTATTAAGTATAACACAAAAATGCCACTTATGTGCTGTTACTGTATAGGATATGGAAGGAACCAAAGAAAAATCAGAACTGTTCTCCTTTCCATTATAAAGTAACTATGGTATGCTTTACATAAAGCGAGGTGTCATTTTTGACAAATTATAAAGCAAAAAGAAGTAACCTCAAGGAGTTATTATCCAAAAGTGGTATGACTTTAGAAAGCCTAGAAAGGAATACAAATATTCCTAGAGGTCAACTAGACGATTTCTTGTCTAAAAAGGTAATGAATCTAAATTGTGCCATGACTATTTCAAAAGAATTAAATTGCCAGATTGAAGATCTATATGTTTGGGCATCTGACGTGAAGTAGAGTAGAGCGGAATTATTCGTAATAAGTGGTAAAAAACAGACTCAATTAAAGTCTGTTTTTTTTTATAAAAAAAACACGCGGATTCGCGTGCTTTATCTATATTCTTAAACTTCTAAATCGCACTTTTCTAAAGGGATAACTTTAGTCTTTTTCGTGAATTTGTATCCAAGCCATAAAATAAGGAATAAAGGTAATCCGATATAAGATACTAAAACACCATTCCAATCGATTTGGTCACCCATAAAGGCTGAATAATTTTGTCCAAGTACTACAAATGCACAAACTGCAAAGGCAAAAATTGGACCAAATGGGAAAAGTTTTGATTTAAAAGGTAATAAATTAAGATCTTTTCCTTGTGCTACATAAGCTCTACGGAAACGATAGTGACAGATGGCAATTCCAAGCCATGCAATAAAGCCTGACATACCAGAAGCGTTTAATAACCAAACATAGACGGTTCCATCTCCAAAGAAAGAGGCCAGAAACGCAAGTGTTCCTACCAAGGTTGTCACGATTAAAGCATTAACAGGTACGCCATTTTTATTTAGTTTACCTAAGAATTTAGGAGCTTTACCTTGTCGTGCAAGATCCCAAAGCATCCGAGTTGATGCATACATTCCAGAGTTACCCGCTGATAAAACCGCTGTTAAGATAACCGCGTTCATAACAGAAGCAGCGAATGCAATCCCCGCTTTTTGAAAAACAAGTGTGAATGGGCTGACAGATACATCGCCATTAGCCAAGTTTTCGTTTGTGTACGGAATAAGTAGACCAATCACTAAAATGGCTAATACATAAAATAAAAGAATGCGCCAAAATACAGACTTGACTGCACGAGGTATCGATTTACTTGGATCATCCGTCTCGCCGGCTGCAACACCTAATAGTTCAGTTCCTTGGAAAGAGAAACCTGCTGCCATAAAGATACCAAGCATTGCCATAAACCCGCCGTGAAAAGGAGCATCACCGACCGTGAAGTTTTTAAAGCCGATTGCATGGTCACCCATAATACCAAAAATCATTAATGTACCTGTAATAATAAAAATAATAACTGTAACTACCTTAATTAGCGAGAACCAATACTCCGCTTCCCCAAATCCTTTAACTGAAAGATAGTTTAATAGGAACATAATCACTAAGAAAATAGCGCTCCATACAAATGAAGGAGTATGTGGGAACCAAAACTTCATGATCATGGTGACAGCAGCTAATTCTGCCGCAATGGTAATCGCCCAGTTATACCAGTAGTTCCAGCCAAGGGCAAAACCAAGGGATGGATCAACAAATTTAGTTGCATACGTACTAAAGCTTCCGGCAACTGGCATGTAAGCGCCCATTTCAGCTAAGCTTTGCATTAGGAAGTAAACCATTACTCCAATCACAAGATAGGAAAGAATCGCTCCGCCTGGACCGGCCGAGTGAATTGCGCCTCCGCTTGCGAGAAATAATCCAGTTCCGATGGTTCCGCCAAGAGAAATCATTGTTAAATGACGAGATTTTAAGCTTCGTTTTAATTCATTCGAATCCTCTTTGGATGTATGTTTACCTGTATTTATATCTTCTAAAGGTCCTGCTGTTTGTCCTTGCATTAATAAAACTCCTTTTCTTTTTTATAAAATGCTGTTAACGTACGCAAGTACCTGATGGTCAGCCTGCGATTTACAGTTTCGAGAAGGAGTTTTGGAATAAAAAATGCCATCGAAGCAGACTCCGATGGCATTGTAAATACCCCGCATCATACCTTCCGAAAGATAGCTCAACACGTTTGCTTGGTTGGTTCAAACGTGACAGTTCTGTTCCTATTCGAAGACAGACCCAGCATGCTTTTATAGAGAAGAAAGCACACTTCGGCAGCTTTTCCTTTCAAACAAATTCAGCGATGTCTCTACATCTCATCCGTTTTACTGATAAAAACCGCGACCTCTACCTCATCGGTTTTGATGAGGATTTTTCTATTAAATTAATATGCTACTAAAGTATCATTGATATAATCAAATTGTCAACTTATTTAATAAAAGTCAATTAAATCTAAATAGGCAGACTATTTATGCTATTGGAAAAAAACTATTAAGTTTACTTTCATTTAGAGAATCAGTATCATTTAAAAAAAAGAAAAAATTGGGAGGCAGGAGGATTTGCCATGCAGATTATTGGAGTAATTGCCGGTTCCCTCATTGTAGTGGTGGCATTTAACCTTTTTTTAATTCCTCACGCTGTATTAAGCAGCGGATTAAGCGGAATATCAATGATATTAGGGATGGTTACCCCGCTTAATACCGGTTTGGCAAACTTCCTATTGAATTTACCACTGATCATTATTGGTTATAAGATGCTAGGAAAGAAATTCATTATGAATACTATTATTTCTGTAGTCATCATTTCAGTGGGCCTTTACATAGTGCCTGAACTTCCAATTGCGAAGGATTCAATTCTTTCATCCATCTTTGGAGGGATTTTGGCAGGTCTTGGAGTAGGGCTGGTCTTTCGTTCATCGGGTTCAACGGGCGGATTTGACATCATTGGGATGATTGTGTCGAGAAAAAAGGATTTTCCAATAGGTGTGTTACTTTCGGGTATGAACGCTGTTGTCATTGTGATTAGTGGATTTTTATTTAATTGGGATGCGGCCCTTAATACATTAGTATCTATTTATTTAACCGGGAAAGTTGTGGATACGATCTATACGGACCATGCGAAGTTAACCTTGATGATTATTACGGATAAAGGTGAAGAACTAAGGCAACATCTGCTAGCCAACCTTTATAGAGGTCTTACCGTCATGGATGGGATTGGTGCATACTCCAATGACAAGCGCAACATCATCATAACTGTCATTACTCGATATGAACTTAATGAAGTCAAAAACCTTATTGTTGAGGTGGATCCGTGTGCTTTTGTCAATATCACGGAAACGATTGAAGTAATGGGGCTGTTTCACAGAAAAAATCGGTTTTAGTACATAAAAGAGGCTTGCATGTATAATCACATGCAAGCCTCTTTTATAGTAGCCATTCTACTTATTTGAGTGATTTTTCGCCCATTTTACTAATGTATTTATCACTTCTTCAAGATCTTTTCCGGCGGTTGTAAGTTCATACTCCACTCTTTTAGGAGAGGTCGCAATCACCTTTTTGGTAATTAATCCTTCCGATTCCAAATCTCGCAGCCGCTCTGTTAACAAACGGTCGGAAATGCCGGGGATTGAGGAAATAATTTCATGATATCGCTTGGGCCCTGTCATTGAAAAAGTGTATCAAAGTGCCTATGAAGCCGGATTCATGGGAAAAGGGAGTATGGAGCAATTAATTGCTAATGCTAACAGCACCTACCCACATGCACCTGAAGAGGTTCGCAAAAATATTGCCACATTCGATGCGGGGCTAATCTCCATGCAGTTGATGCTGATTGCGAAAGAAAGAGGCTATGATACAGTGCCGATGGCTGGCTTCGATAAACAGAAATTCATCGAAAGATTTAATGTCTCCGATCGCTATTTTCCAATTTTATTACTTCAAATTGGAAAGGCTGCAGCACCAGCACACAACACCACACGATTACCACTAGAAGATGTAATAATTGATTATAAATAAAAATGAAACACCCCCAAGCTTTAATAGTCTTGGGGGTGTTTCATTTTAGTTATTGATATATTTTTCAAAAACAAATCCGAAATCCTTCACACAATATTGTTTTTTGCTATCCTCAAGCCATTGAAAGGCTGCTTGGTTAAGCATTTTGAATTGGACCACTAGATTGCTGTCGGGGCTTGTAATCCGGCCAAGAGTGGTCGAAGCAACATCAAGGCTTTGTTTAGCGAATTGCAGGCTGATTTCATTTTCATGGGAGATTTCAGAAATTTTGATTAATGCTTTATATAAGTCCTTTACTTCCTCAATATGTTTCTTGTGGACATCAATCGAGAATGGAACCGAGCCAATTTTGAATTTAATTTCAACGTCAAGATCGACAGTCCCAGCTGTTTCAAGCATGACATCTGAAATTCGGTTTGTTGCATAACTATAGCGATGCAGCATCCGTTTTTTACTAGTCGCGCTTGTACCATCAAGATGGATAAGTGCATTATTAGTAAAGCAATATTCATCAGATTTTGATTTTATTAAGAAATAAATTTTTTCATTGTCTTCATGCATGACATAATCGTCTGCATCCACTTTATCATAATTTTCTGGTCTAATAACGGAACCTACATCACTTAATCCTAAAATATCAGCAGCCACTTTTCCAAACATCGAATCATCCTCACTCTTTATTTTTTTGTCTAAGCTATGTACGAAATAGATTGACTAAAGTTTCATTTGTTTTGTATTTTTTTTACGACAAAACATTTTATTCAGGACATATAAGTATATGCCTGTATTTTCATAAGATATGTTAACATAAAATTCAGAAATCTGATATACTAATAAAAATTAACCCGATCTAATAAGAAGGGAGACTACTATTGATCCCTTGAATAGGAAAGGAAAGAGAAGAATGCGCCCCATTATGTTAGGCATATTTGCCGCTTTCTTTTTTGCGATTACCTTTATCCTCAATAGATCGATGGATCTTGCAGGAGGAAGTTGGATTTGGAGTGCATCCTTAAGATATTTCTTTATGGTTCCATTTCTAGTTCTAATTGTAATCGGGAGGAAGAACTTTAAACCATTGTTACTTGAAATGAAAAAGCAGCCTGGTATCTGGATATTATGGAGTACAATCGGTTTTGGATTCTTCTATGCACCGATCTGCTTTTCGGCGGCATATGCACCTGGCTGGTTGATTGCCTCAACTTGGCAGATTACCATTATCTCTGGTTCTATGCTAGCACCACTTTTTTACGAAACTGTCATGACGGAGAAAGGGGCTATTCAGTTAAGAGGAAGAATACCCTTTAAGGGTTTAGGGATGTCCCTGATTATTTTACTAGGAGTTATCCTTATGCAATTGGAACAAGCGAGTCACTTATCGCTGATGGCAATTGCCCTAGGGGTATTACCAATTATCCTTGCGTCCTTTGCCTATCCGCTGGGTAACCGGAAAATGATGGAGGTGTGCGGAGGCCGTCTAGATGTCTTTCAACGGGTGTTAGGAATGACACTTGCCAGTCTGCCTTTTTGGATTGTATTATCTATCTATGGTTTGCTTACGGCTGGTTCTCCAAGCCTAGGGCAAATCACTCAATCGGGGCTTGTGGCTATATCCTCAGGAGTTATTGCCACGGTTCTATTCTTTCAAGCCACTGATTTAGTTAGAGGTGACATGCAAAAGCTCGCTGCTGTCGAGGCAACCCAATCGATGGAGGTTTTATTTGCCGTAATGGGAGAATTATTGCTCTTAAACTCGGTGATGCCTTCAGCCTTATCCTGGAGCGGCATGGCATTAGTCATGATTGGCATGGTTTTGCAAAGCCATTTTTCTAACAAAATAGTAAAAAGGAAAATTCATAATGTAAGTGTTTAATAGCAAAAATCCTTATCAATACTCTGTGATAAGGATTTTTATTTTCTTTCTTTTAGTGCGAAGATGCTACCATCATTGCGAGCGAAAATTTTGAATGCCTTTTTTGACTTATTTAATTATCAGCTGCATATAGTTGTAACATTAAATCTACTTTATGGGGTGTTTGTGATTAGAAATACAGGTAAGGATGACTTTGTCCAAGGTTTTGTTCCACATCATAACCACGGTTCAAATTGACTATACAGGTGTAAGCTCAGGGCATGTGCATCAATGTTTGGACGTTACATCACCGCCGATTCCAACTCAAGATGGGGGGCATATTCATTATACGGAAGGATATGTGCTATTTGAGGATGGACATACACCATTATCGTGCATACTCCGGCCCAGCTATACCAGTAGGGAATGGGATGCATGTCCATTATTATGATTTCAATACTACTGAAGACGATGGCCATAGTTACCATGTAAAAGGTGTCGATCAACCAGCACCGGGATCTAAGTAATTAGGACAAAAAACCAATTTTTTTTAGAGATTGGTTTTTTATGTTAACATGTTAAAAAAATCTCACATCAAAGGAAATTTGAAGAGTTTGGCAAGAAAAACTATTTCTTAAATGGAAACATGTTCTAATACTAATGGATGTAATGCATTGGTGCAGTCTACGAATATAAACCCATCATACCGCTTCCCCATGTTAGAAGGAACATAATTTCCAAAATGTTCGTATTCGGGATGATACACAACACCAATAGCTCGATGGCCGACTGTTGAGGAAAATTCTTTACGGTTTTGATCGTTAAAAATAAGATACTGATTCATGGCTCCTGCCTGATGCATGAAGTATTCCCAGCTGCCGGGTTGGGCAGGCGGAACATCCATTACTTCCAAGTTCACTCCCCATTCCGTTGAGGCAATTACGGTGCCTGTATAAGTCCCGAACCCAACGATAAATACCATGTCTTCACCATTTTGTTCGCGAACGAGCTGCCCCACGTTTACCATTCCTTCGTTCTTCATGTCAGTGGCCCGTGCATCTCCAACGTGTGTATTATGTTCCCAAATGATAACCTTTGCATCTTTGCCATAAAACTTACTAATGGAATTTAAAGCATCAACCATGTGCCGATCACGAATGTTCCAAGATTCATCATCACTTTTCACCATGGTGCGGTAGTATTCCTCCGCATGTGCTGTAACAAGAGCATTTACTTCCATATTGAGACTGCTCTCTTGATCATCCTCAAACTTCCATTTATTTTTTTGTATTGTGGAAAGGAGGTGGAGTGCCTCTTTCATACAGTCCTCAGATAAATAGCCGGCAGAGACAGCATAGGATTCGTTATTTCGGTTATGGGGCTCAAAACAAGCAAACGCCTTCTTAGCAGCCTCAAGTTCTGGAGAATTAATTTTTGTTAAAAAACCAACTATCTCATCAAGACTTTCCCAAAGGCTGTATACATCCAAACCATAAAATCCAACCTTTTCTGATCGATTCGTTTTTATATTAAATTCCTTTAACCACTCAATTAAGCCGATTATTTCTTTATTGGCCCACATCCATGTAGGCCAACGGTTAAAATCTTCTAATACTTCCCGAACATCCTTATTAGATGGAGAAAATCCTTTAATATATCGATTAATTGATTGGCAGGCTGGCCAATCACCTTCCACTGCAATAAAGGAAAAGCCCTTTTCTTGAATTAGCCTCTTCGTTAATTCTGCCCGAATTGTATAAAACTCTGATGTACCATGTGAAGATTCTCCAAGCAGGACGTATTTCGCATCACCAATCGCTTCTATTAACGGATCAAGATCGTCAATAGAATGAAAGGGATTCGCATATTTCCTAAGTGATTCTATCATCTGCCCTTTCATCCTTTCTAATATTGTTCTATTTTAAATAGAGTTCCCTTTTTACTTTGATACTAATCCAGAACGAAATTTCCAAAAGTTCACATAACTGTCACAAAATTTCCGTTTATTCTAAAGATTCTGTGATACACTAAAAGTGTAAAAAGAAATATAAAAAGTTAACATCTTAGGAGGCTCAACCATACGTGTTCGTTCCGTTATGTGAACGAGTAGTTGTAAGGTTGTTTCGATTAATCAGTTGGTAGGTGGAGCGATAATAGATCTTAAAGGGATGATAAATTCAAAACAAACACCTTTCATAAAGGATATCTATGATTTAATAGAATCTCTATCAAAGGTAGATGTTAAGGGTTTATAGGTTAGTACCTAGTTAAACACAAGGTATCCATAACTGAAACCAAACCAAAAAGATGTATCGCCAAGAAGCTGAATCCGAATGAGAAAAAGAGTCTTAAACGGTGTCAAAACCGAAAATGATTTGTTTCTTTTAGGAGTTTGAATTCCATTAAACACATGCGAATTAATTCCTACAACGGGACAAACACACATCGGCTGAGTTTTCAAAGTTTCGGTTAGCTTAAAAAAACTAAACGGAAATAATCATTTGAAAATCATTAGCTGGTGTCATGGTTGGGTCTCCTAAGCTGTTAATTAAATGAAGGAGTTACTTCTTAATTGAGGTAGCTTCTTTTTATTAATTTAAATTTTGAATTAAAGGTTTAAGTATAGTTGATAAAAAATTAGGGAAAATAATCCTCGAAAAGGAGTGATGGGAATGTTTAAGAAAAAACAACCAACCGTTGCACCAGGGATGGATGACCAAGAAGAACTAAATGCGAGTGCAACTGAGAAAGAAGTGGAAGATGGGGAATACACTAGTGTGACAACCCTCTCCTACGATGAAGTTAACCCTAGTTGATTCAATTACTGCCTTAATTATGAGGCAGTTTTCTTTATGCGAAAGAAAAGTAAGCATTTCAATATAAATGGCAGCTTAAATTCATTATACTATTAGTAAGATTCTTTACTGAAAGGGGAAAGATAATGTCAGGGACACAAGAGATTAGTTTAATTGACCAGAAAGAAGCCATCATGGCTAAGATTCAACACAAAGGGTTGACGAAGAAGAAGATTTTCCAGAGGGCTCTATTAATCACGCTGGGGGCCATTCTAATGTCTATAGGGTTGGAAATATTCCTTGTCCCCAATAATGTAATAGATGGCGGTATTACCGGCATTTCCATCATGTTATCCTATATTACAGGCTGGAAACTAGGGGTGTTCCTATTTCTTTTTAATATTCCTTTTATCTTTTTAGGCTACAAACAAATTGGAAAGACCTTCGCATTATCCACTCTATATGGAATTGTCATTCTTTCGATTACAACTACACTCCTTCATCCAGTTCCAGCGTTTACACAAGATATACTACTTGCCACCGTTTTCGGGGGAATCCTGCTCGGCGTTGGAGTAGGTTTGGTTATTCGCTACGGAGGTTCTTTAGATGGAACCGAAATTTTGGCCATTCTTTTCAATAATAAACTTCCATTCTCTGTTGGAGAAATTATCATGTTTTTTAATTTGTTCATCTTAGGAAGCGCGGGATTTGTTTTTTCGTGGGATCGGGCCATGTATTCTTTAATTGCCTATTTTGTCGCATACAAAACAATTGATATCACCATTACTGGACTTGATGAATCTAAGTCTGTTTGGATTATTAGTGACAATGCCAGCCAAATTGGTGATGCTATTATGAATCGTTTAGGTCGAGGAGTCACCTACTTGAATGGGGAAGGTGCCTATTCTGGTGATGAGAAAAAGGTCATTTTTTGTGTGATAAACCGTCTTGAGGAAGCAAAATTAAAGGAAATTGTAACAGAGAATGACGGCAATGCATTTTTAGCGGTAGCGGATATTGCGGAAGTACGGGGTGGAAGATTTAAAAAAAGAGATATCCATTAGCAAGGAACCGTAGAATGTCGTCAGAATTATTGGGGATTTTTGTAACATTTATAATCATATTGTCGTTTATTTGGAAAATAAAGATAGATTTCATGCATGTTTTGTCGTACTATGCGCTTACCTAGGAAATAGTTTTAGCAAAAAATGAAATATTTTCGAAAAAGATGACAGAGTGGTCTGCCATCTTTTTTGTTTTTTAGAGCAAAAGCTCATATACCTCATTCAGTTGATAGGCTCGTTTTTCATCTTGAGCCTCTTTTGCATGGTTAATTTCTTTGGGTAATATGTTATTTAAAAAATGGATTTCCTTTTGGGTTAAATCCCTGACAAAAGGGCCTTCAGATTTGTAAGCGCCTTCAATGAGTTTCTTATATATAAATCTTCCTTCGGAGTGATCGTCCGTATAATTGGATAATATTTCTTTTAAGTACGCCAAAGTGTTATCCATGTCGTCATCCCATCCTTTCACCTTGTTAGTTATTTTTCATCGAAAGGACAATAATATACATAATCAATGGTGTGGATTATTTAATATAAAAAACCTACTTTTGTGTTAAAAAAGTAGGCGGTTTTCCTATTTTGATACAGTTAATACCCGATAGCTGAGAACATCCTGGTATTTAATAACGATATTCCCATGTTCATTCAGTACGTGAAAAAGTTCAGGTTCAAAGTCCTTTGAGAAATTGAACTCAGGTGTTTGATTCCCGTGGCTTAATGGCAAATTATATGCTTTAATTTCAATATTTTGGAACCCTGCCTCTTGTAATAGCAGCCTCCAGTCTTCCTCTAGCAATAACGAGTCAATTGAGTAGAAACTCATAATCTCAGCTGCTTCCAGCTGATTAACAGGGCGGTTAATGGTCATTTCGTTTGCAATTAAACGTCCGCCTTTTTTTAATACTCGATAAAATTCTTTAAGGGCCTTTGGTTTATTAACAAAAGCTAAAACGGATTCTGATAAAATAAAGTCAAATGTATGATCGGCAAATGGAATTTCCTCAATTGAACCCTTTATTAAAGAAATGGGGAACTGCAGCTTTTCAAAGCGGTCTTTCGCTTTTTCCACCATAATCGGATTGATCTCCAAACCAATCACGTTTGCTCTGTAGTTTTGATACAAGTAAGCTGCCGTTTGACCAGTGCCGCAGCCTGCATCTAATATAACCGATTGGTCATTTATCTTTTCCTTTGAAAGAATGTCTTGCGTAAGAAGGATACCCCCTGGATGGGCACCGCCAACACCGAATTTTGCTAAAAAATCAAAATAAGTTAAGCTTCCCATAGACACCACCAATTTTCTTTTTAGCCATTGTATGTTTAAAAATGGGAGGTGGTTCATTAAATGCTACAATAGATAATAATTTGATCATTAATTGCGTAAAAATTACAATTTACACATGTTTTGTATCACATATTTTTTTAGGGATAGCACAGATTAAGCAAATAGAGGGGAGAGGTGTTGACTTCTATACAAAGCAAAAGGGGTGCTTAATATGAAAAAATTAACAAGACAGCCGTTTTTCAAATTGTTTACTCCTAAACCAAAAAGCAGAATGCCGTTATGGGCATCACTTGTTGGACTATCCGTAAGTGCCGCTTTGTTTGGGATAACAAGAGGGAAGCGTAGGGATTTTGCACTTCCTTTTCAAAATGCAGTGAAAAACTTTTCAGAAAAGACCAAACTACCAAGCCTGAATGTAATGGACAATACAGCTCTAACTGAGTTTTCCGAAGAGCTAATGGAAAGTGCATTAAATAATAATGAACATTAAAAAGCAAAAAAGTCCGCTGTTAATTCAGCGGACTTTTTTAATATATAACGTTTGGAACTTTCTTTGGTTGGTATTCAATCAACTCTGAAGAATAGAGATTGATTACTAATAAATGACCAAGTGTTTTTGCTCTGATTAAAACTGGCTCTTTATAGGTATTTTTAAAAACAAAATCAGGGCCATACCAACTAACTGTTGCATCTCGGCCAGGCGGGATGTACGGAACCTTCCTCGTATGTGAAAATCTTTGGAGAATTTTTAATCCCGCACTATCTACAGCGTTAAATAGGGTGGAGGAGACTTGACATATGCCACCGCCAATATCCTCTGAAAATTCCCCTCTTATGATCACAGGAGCCTTTAAATAACCTTTAGATGCAGTCCTCTTTCCGACCACTTTGTTAAAAGAAAAGGTTTCTCCTGGAAAGATGACATAATTATTAATTGCCTTAGTTGCTAAATCAATATTATTGGACCTAGTTTTGTTTCCAGGATTAAAGGACGTTACATAACGGCCAATTCTCATACTGCGTATATCCGAAAGTAATTCACTATCCACTTTAGGATAAACAGATAACATTGGGATTTCTAATTTGCCTGATTGGTGTGAAAAAAAATAAGCATACAGCTGTTCTGTAAAAGCCTGGCGATGAATTTGCAAACCGATTTTTTCTGCCACAATCTCACCATTGGAATTAATAATGGCATTTTCAGGCTTAATCGAGAATTGCTTGTCCAAGTTATCTAAGAATTGATTGTACTTTTTAGAATCTATAATCGGCAAATCTGTATAGAGATAGGAGAAATCCTCCTGTTTAATAGTTGTCACATGGATCCCGTTTTTTGTTATGACTAAATGATCGGGAGAGTTAAACGGTTGTGATGTTAAGATAATGCCTAAAATACATGATAGTATCATTGAATGCACGCCTCCTCATTATAATATAAGTAGAAAATTCACTTTTCATGTAGGGATTTGGAGAGGAGAAGTTAAAAACGTAAAAATTAATATTTATTTCCAATTTTCAGCTTTACAAATTCCAAACGATACACTATTATCATTATTAATAATGGTAATAAATGAAAGGACCTATAATAATGGTAAAAGAATCAACCGTAGACATAATATTGCATCCAGTTCGGATGAGAATCATTCAGTCTTTAATAAACCAACAAATGACCGCTCAACAAATGAAAGTATTACTACCTGATATTCCACAAGCATCATTGTATCGGCACATAAAAAAACTAGTGGAGGCAGGTGTAATCCATATTATTGATGAGATTCCAAATCGAGGGACAATTGAAAAGATATACTCTCTGCAAGACCCTGCCAAGGCATCGATCCCCCCAGAGAAATTAAACAGTTTCACCAAGGATGAGCATATGGATTTATTTTTTAAATTCATGGCCAATATCATGGGTGAATATGAACGATATTTAAACCAAGAAAAAATTGATTTAGCCAGCGATGGTGTATCATTTAGGCAGACTAGTGTATTTTTAGACGACAACGAGTTTGTTCAATTTATTAAGGAAATATCCGAGGTTTATGCAAAGGTAACGCAAAATAAGCCGAAAAAGGGAAGAAGAAGGAGAACATTAGCTACGATCATTATTCCTAAACAAAAACATGAAGAACATTAGGGGAATATACGATGAGAACGGTAGGGGAAGTTGCCTATTCATCGGGAGCTTGTTGAACTGCTAAATAATTGGCTACAGGCTTACTTTATCAATACCCCGAAAGAAGAGTCCATTCTTAGTTAATCGTAAAATTGGGTCGTCAGGATGGTCCGATTTTTTATTAATGAAAAAAATCGGAATTTGTAGTATAGTAGCAAGTGATAACAAAAGAATAGATATTTGCTAGCAAAAAGATAAGCAGGAAAAACAGGAGATTCAAGCAATGAATGAGAACGCAAGAATTCAACTAAATGTCAGAATCACGAAAGAAACCTCTGCTAAACTGGATGAAATTGTTGAATATTATCAACAGGGATTAAAGCTAGGCAGAATTTACAAAGGTGACGTTTTAACAGACATCATTGAAAAATCGTATGAGGTAATGAATAAACAGAAAAGATCTTTCAAACGGTACTAATAGAAAAGGAAGGCCAAAAAACAGAAGTTTTCCAGCCCTTCTTTTTTTTTTGCTTAAAAAGCACTAAAAAATTTATTAGAATATTTAGAAAAGAAATTGAATAATTAAGTTTTAAAGGTATAATGGTATATATAACATACTAACTGGTTAGTATTGCTCGGGAAGTTGGATGATGATAGTGAAAGGGCTGGTTTAGATGAAATTAAGCGAAAAAACAGCTATTGTTACAGGCGGCGGCAGAGGGATTGGACGGGCAGCGGCCTTTCGTTTTGCAAAAGAAGGGGCGAAAGTCGTTGTGGCAGATATCGATTCAATAGACGGGGAAGAGACCGCCAACTACATACGCGAGCACGAAGGGTCATCCATTTTTGTAAAAACAGACGTGGCTGATCCGGAGCAAATCAAACGATTAATCGAAACGACCACGAGCACGTTTGGTGGACTAAACATCATGTTCAATAATGCTGGGGTCGGAAACTTAGAAGTCAGAAGTGTAGATTTGTCAGTGGAGGAATGGGACCGGGTTGTTGATATTAACCTAAAAGGAGTGTTTCTTGGCATTAAATATGCCGTTCCCGCATTAATCAAGTCAGGCGGGGGTTCCATCATTAACACCTCTAGTCTGCTCGGTTTAAAAGGGCAAAAATTTGTTTCCGCTTACAATGCCTCCAAGGCCGGTGTAGTGGTATTGACGCAAAACGCCGCACTTGAATATGGAAAATACAATATCCGTGTCAATGCCATTGCACCTGGTGTGATTGATACCAAGATTATTGATAATTGGAAACAAAATGAACGGAAATGGCCGATTATTTCACGGGCAAATGCCCTGGGGAGAATCGGAACACCGGAAGAAGTAGCCAACGCAGTGTTATTTTTAGCATCAGATGAGGCATCCTTTATTACTGGCGCGACGCTTTCAGTCGATGGAGGCGGTTTGACGTTTTAAGTTTGAACTAATAAACAAGAATGTGGAGGGGACTTATGAGTCAAAAAAAAGCCTGGTTGGAGCACTATCCGGAGAGTATAGGAAAAACAATTACAATCCCTGATATACCAATGGGTAAAATTCTACAGGAGACAGCCGCAAAATTCCCTGCCAATAACGCCCTTTCTTTTTACGGAAGAAAGATCACCTACGAGCAGCTTAACCAAATGGCGCAGAGCTTTACGTCCGCCCTGCAAAAAAATCAAGTACAAAAAGGCGACAGAGTGGCAATCATGCTCCCCAACTGCCCGCAATATGTGATTTCCTATTATGGAATCCTAAACGCCGGTGCGATTGTTACTCAAGTAAATCCAATGTCCGTAGAGCGGGAATTGGAATATATTTTGAAGGATTCCGACGCAGAGACGATCATCGTCCTCGATGCCTTATATCCAAGAGTTAAAAGTGTTCAGCCGCAAACAAACTTGAAAAATGTCATTGTGGTAAGTATACAGCCATACAGCCATGACTTTTCTCCTGATCGAAGTATCGAAAGCTTCCTAGGTGAGGGCGATGGAAATATTACTCCAATTTCTTTTGAGCCTGAACATGATGTGGCGGTTCTCCAGTATACAGGCGGAACAACTGGACGGTCAAAAGGTGCAATGCTGACGCACTGCAACATTTTGGCCAATGTCCTACAAAGCTATGAGTTTTTTAAGCATGAAATAGAAATGGGCAAGGAAAGGTGTTTAACAGTCATTCCTCTTTTCCATGTATTTGGGATGAGTTCTTGTATGAATCTCTCCATTTATACGGCTGCGGAATCAATCATGCTGCCACGGTTTGAATTAGAGGAGGTCCTAAATACCATTAAAAATGAACAGCCAACCATGTTCCCCGGTGTTCCCACCATGTATGTGGCGATCACAAGTCACCCTCGGGCAGAGGAATATAACATTAATAGCATTAGAACCTGTAATAGCGGCAGTGCACCAATGCCCGTTGAATTGCTGCGTCATTTTGAAAGAAAGACTGGCTCAAAAATTCTCGAGGGCTATGGTCTTTCTGAAGCCTCTCCTACGACGCACTGTAACCCGCCATTTGCTGATAGAAAACCAGGAAGTGTGGGGATTGGCATGCCTTCAACAGAATACAAGATTGTCGATTTAGCAACAGGTACAGAAGAAGTTCCGGTGGGTGAGCTAGGGGAAGTGATAATTAAAGGACCGCAAATTATGAAGGGTTACTGGAACCTGCCGGAAGAAACGGCCCATACACTCCGTGAAGGCTGGCTCTATACCGGTGATATTGCTAAAGTGGATGAAGACGGCTATTTATATATTATTGATAGAAAGAAAGATTTAATTATCGCGAGTGGCTATAATATCTATCCCCGCGATATAGAAGAAGTATTATATGAACATCCAGCCGTACAGGAAGCCGTTTGTATAGGAGTGCCAGACCCATACAGGGGCGAAGATGTGAAGGCAGTAGTAGTCTTGAAGGATGGAAGTACGGCAACAGAGCAGGAAATCATTCAATATTGTAGGCAAAACATGGCTGCCTATAAAATACCTCGACTTGTTGAATTCCGTGATCTGCTTCCTAAAACAGGTGTAGGGAAAATCCTTCGCCGAGCTTTACGGGAAGAGGCCATGA
Organism: Bacillus sp. OTU2372; assembly: GCF_038440275.1. NCBI lineage: Bacteria > Bacillati > Bacillota > Bacilli > Caryophanales > Bacillaceae > Bacillus > Bacillus sp. OTU2372. Next base: position 19,989 of record NZ_JASATK010000030.1, on the reverse strand, counting down.
AAAAGTAGATGTGTGAATCCTTTAAGAACACAGAATGCTGTAAAGGAGAGAACAGTCTTATGGTATAATTTGAATAACATTTAACAGATTGTGAGGACATAAAGGTGAAGGAAAGAATAACGGAACAAAGCATCCGCTTATTTGAAAAGAAAGGATTCAGTGAAACATCCATTCAGGATATTGTGGATTCCCTAGGGGTAACAAAGGGAACATTTTATTATTACTTTTCAAGTAAAGAAGAATTATTAATGGATATTCATCGTGGCTATATCGATGAATTACTGGTCCAATTAGAGCGGATTTTTAACGATCCAGATAAGAACTATAAAGAAAAACTTTTTGACGTTGTATTTTTGCTCCTTTCGGATATTAAATCACGGGGTTCTGCAGCGAAAATCTTTTACAGGGAATTATCCAATTTAAATGAAGAACATTCGGCCTTAATTATTTCAAAGCGTGATCAATTCCGTTTAAATACTGAGGCACTGATAAAAGCAGGGATTGAGAACGGGGAATTTCGTCCGGAAATCAATGCTTCTATTATTACATTTGGAATCCTTGGGATAACAAATTGGAGTTATCAGTGGTTTAATCCAAACGGCAGCTGCTCGGATCGGGAGGTTGCTGAAATTTTTGTCGAAATGATTTTAAAGGGTATTCAAGTGAATGGATAAAATAAAAAGGGGAGGGTTAATTTTTAAACGTCTCCCCTCTTTTTTTGAAACTATATACTAACCGGTTAGTATGAGAATTATTTGTATGGTGAATTTAATCCATGTTCAAATAATTTGTGTCTGGAAGAGTCGGATTTTCTATTATGACAGGAGGAATTTTATGCCACGTCAAATGAATAAGGATACGATTCCAGTTCGACAAGGTGAAGAATTGGATTTGTCCGTTTTAGAGAAGTTTTTGCGAGAAAATATTGATTTATTACCAGGAGGGCAGCTGGAAATTTTGCAGTTCTTTGCGGGCCATTCTAATTTGACTTATCAGATTAAGATGGGGGATTGGGAGGCGGTGCTTAGACGTCCTCCACTTGGGCCAGTGGCACCCAGAGCCCATGATATGGGGAGAGAATACAAAATCCTCTCTTCGCTAAACCCGATTTTTTCCGTTGCTCCAAGGCCGCTTCTTTATTCGGATGATCCAACTATTGTTGGTAGTCCATTTTTTATCATGGAGAGAAAAAATGGCTTGGTTATTGATACTTCTTTTCCGAATGGGGTTGAAGTGACAAGGGATCTCTGCCGGCGTCTTTCTGTGATCATGGTCGAAAAATTGGTCGAATTACATGAAATCGACTACAAAGAAACAGGACTTGCCGAAATAAGTAAACCAGAGGGCTTTATGGAAAGGCAGGTCCATGGCTGGATAGGCAGATATGATCGGGCGAAAACCGATGAAATCCCAGTGGTAGATTCTCTAAAAAAATGGCTCGTGAATCATATTCCTAAACAGTCAGAAGCGGCGATTATCCATTACGATTATAAATTTAATAATGCCATGTTTAATGAGGATTTAACAGAAATGGTCGGACTGTTTGACTGGGAAATGACAACTGTCGGCGACCCGTTGGCTGATCTTGGTGTGGCAATGGGTTATTGGAATCAGGGAGACGATTCCGCACTATTGATTAATGGGTTAGGGAATGCGCCTGTTACTGCTGTCCATAGCGGCTTTTTGACGAGGAAGGAATTTATTGAAATCTACGCCCAAAAAAGCGGCAGGGATATTACCAATTTCAATTTTTATTTAACCTTTGCCTACTTTAAGCTTGCCGTCATAGGCCAGCAAATCTATTATCGTTACAAAAAAGGGCAAACCAGTGACACTCGTTTTGCGAATTTTAACCACTTTGTAAAAAATTTAATCTTGCATGCTGCACTTGTCTCGGAAGAAAAGCTTTAATGGGGGAGCCGAATAGGAATGACAAAAATTCACCTTCTGATGAAAAAAGAAGACATTAAAGAAGAAAAAATAACAGTTGGAAATAAGATAGCAGTCGTCTTAGATGTGCTTCTGGCGACCACAACGATTGTTTCGGCATTAAAGGATGGTGCAAAGGAAGTCATTCCGGTTTTGCATAGCTGTGAAGCAATGGGAGTTGCAAATGAGTTTTCACAGGGGGATTATATTCTGGCAGGTGAGCTGGATGCAAGACCAATAGATGGTTTTGTTTATCCCAGTCCTACATTAATCAGGGAGAACATTAATGGGAAGACATTAATTTTGTCCACTACTAATGGAACCGTCGCTTTAAGGAAATCGGCACCGGCAAATAGGGTCTATATTGGTTCGCTGCTAAACAATCCCGCAGTAGCCAAATCACTGCAGGGCTGTACGGATGATTCGACCATCCTAATTATTTGTTCAGGTAATTCCGGTGAAACGAGTTTAGAAGATTTCTATGGCGCCGGGCATTTAATTGATTGTCTGCTAAACCAGGGTGAATACGAATTAACCGATGCAGCAAAAACAGCCCTATATTTTTACCGAGGACAGGATGATTCCTACGAAGTATTGCTAGATTCATATGTCGGCAGGCTTTTAGACAAACATAACCAGCATCCTGACTTGAAGCTTGCTGCATCTAAAGGGATTACTACAATTGTCCCGATCTTAAGAGAAGGGAAGGTAACGGTCGAACCAACGTTGTCCCGCTAAACAGGTAATACCAAAGCAAGTTGCATCCCAGTTTATTTTAATAATTTTTTAAACAATCCATTTTGGGAGGAAGATGTAAAATGACGCAAGAACATTTATTAGTTGAAAAACTTGGTCCAGTCTTATCCTTAACCTTAAATCGTCCAGAAAGCCTAAATGCCTTCAGTCCGGAGATGATCTTGGGATTAAAAGAAGCTCTCCAGCAAGCTCAAAATAACGAGGATATCCAAGTTATTGTCTTGTCTGGAGCGGGTCGTGCGTTTAGTGCGGGCGGAGACGTCAAAACGATGGGGCAGGCAAAAGGGGTTCAAGTATATGAGCATATTGGCAAGCTCAATGAACTGATTTTATTAATGAAAGAGACCGAAAAGCCGATTATTGCTGCTGTTCATGGCTTTGCTGCTGGTGCAGGAGTAAATTTAGCCTTAGCTTGCGATCTCATAATAGCTGCAGAAGGAAGTAAGTTTGCGCTTAGTTTCTCTCAAGTGGGTCTTATTTCCGATGGTGGCGGGTCCTATTTACTTCCAAGGCTAATTGGCCCTCACTTAGCGAAACAATTCTTATTTACAGCCGAGCCAATCCCTGCCGAACGCTTATATCAGTTAGGGGCAATCAACTTTTTAGTTCCATTGGAAAAACTGCAAGAAGAAGCAACCAAATTTGCGTTAAAATTAGCCCACGGACCTGGAAAAGCCTATGGAAAACAGAAGAAATTAATTGATCAAGCATTTACCTCCACATTGGAGGAAATCCTGGAGCAGGAACGTCTCATTCAGACATTAATGGTCCAAACCGAGGATCACCAGGAAGGTATCACCGCGTTCAAGGAAAAAAGAAAACCAGCCTTTAAAGGAAAGTAGGAGTGGGATTTATGAGAGCCATACAGTTAAAAGAATATGGGGGACCAGAAGTTTTAAACCTCGTTGATATTGAAAAACCAGTTCCTCTTGGGTCTGAAGTATTAATTGAAATCAAAGCAATCGGTGTTAATTATGCCGATACAGCACGCCGGGAAGGACAGTATGTCGTAAAAACACCGCTGCCATTTATTCCTGGGGCAGAAATTGCCGGAGTCATAACAGAAGTTGGCGATCAAGTCACAAAAATAAGGCCTGGTACAAGAATCGTGACATTAATTGAATCTGGGGGCTATGCGGATTTTGCCCTAGCTGATGAACGGTCCGTCATTCCAATTCCTGAGCAATTAGATTTCCAGACCGCTGCAGCACTGCCACTTCAAGGTCTAAGCGCCTATCATATTTTAAAAACTATGGGCCGCTTAGAAAAAGGGGAGATTGTCCTTGTTCATGCGGCAGCAGGCGGTGTCGGGACAATTGCGGTGCAGCTGGCCAAATTGTTTGGAGCAGGAAAAGTCATCGCCACTGCAAGCTCAGAAGAAAAACTAGCCCTGGCCCGTGAAATGGGAGCAGACGTACTCATTAACTATACAGAACCAGATTGGGATAAGCAGGTCCTTGAGGAGACTGGCGGCAGAGGCGTAAATATTGCCCTCGAAATGGTCGGAGGAGAGGTTTTTAATAAAACCGTTAAATGTCTCTCCACATTTGGCCGCCTCGTTATATTTGGTGCAGCAAGCGGCGAACAAAGCCGTTTTTACCCATCATCACTCATGGCGAGGAACCAATCAGTCATCGGATTTTTCCTGCCGCAAATCATGAGAAAACCAGAGTTGCTTCAGCCAAGTTTAGTAGAATTATTTACATATCTTGGCCAGGGGAAATTAAAGCTGACGATTGGCGGTGTGTTTCCTTTAGAAGAGGCGGCCAAGGTCCATACCTTATTACAATCTCGAAAAACAAAAGGCAAATTGATTTTAGAACCTTAAAGGAATGCATCTAGTGTAACTTGTTGAAGGCGCGGAGAAAATGTGGTTTCGCTTTTTGCTGGTTCTGCAGTAAAAGTATAATAAAAGAACAAAGGAGGCTTGAATATTTCAGGTCTCTTTTTCATGGAAAAAGTTTAAATATTAATAAACTATGAACAAACTCTTAATTAAAATGTAATTATGTTGCAGAGGGTTTGATATGCAAAAAATTTCGTATAAACTAAGAAGAAAGAGTTTTTTTGCTAGGGGATGAGTGATTGTGAAAATATTAGTGATTGAAGATAATAAAAGTGTCTGCTCGATGATTGAAATGTTTTTTGCAAAGGAAGGCATTGAAGGAGAATTTGTAAACGACGGGTTAGAGGGGTACATTCGCTTTAAAAATGGAACTTGGGATGCCCTTATTATTGACTGGATGCTTCCAGGCATGGATGGTGTAACGATTTGCCGGAAAATCCGTGATGAGAAGTTTACTGTTCCAATTATTATGTTAACTGCGAAGGATAGTGAATCAGACCAGGTACTCGGTCTAGAGATGGGGGCTGATGATTATGTAACGAAGCCATTTAGTCCGCTAACCTTGATGGCTAGAATTAAAGCCGTAACACGCAGAGTACAGAACCAAGAGCATAAAGACCAAGACACAGTAATAAAAACGGACCGTTTTAAGGTTAATAAAATAACGAGAGAAGTATTTGTAGATGAAACACAGGTGACAAACTTAACACCGAAAGAGTTTGACTTACTTTCTTATATGGTGGAACATCCTCGTCAGGTATTCTCTCGTGAACAATTACTAGAGCGTGTATGGGGATATCAGTTTTACGGTGACGAGCGGACGGTTGATGTTCACATCAAACGTCTGAGGAAAAAGGTGGAAACAACGTCACAGCCCTTCTTCCATACCGTTTGGGGAGTAGGATATAAATTCGATGATGCAGTTAAAACAGATGAAGTTTAAGTACTTTTATCAGCAGTTTTTTAGTCATATTAGTATTATCATTGTTGCGTTTTTATTGTTAAGTATACTATTTGCTCATTATGTCGAAAACCTAATCTATGAAAATAAATCAGATGAACTCATTTCTTATGGAAAAGCAATTTTATCCGATTTAAAGGAGGCATCACCTCTAGACTCAGACGATGTGCTAAATCAATACAGCAATGTATTGGCAGCGAGAAAAATGAGTTTTAGTATGTTCGACCAGCATGGTCAACTCTATTTAGTTAATAAACATGGTCCTGCCATTAAAAATTTAAGTGAGAAGGAATGGGATAAAGTAACGAAGGGGAAGACATTAATTGTTCAAAGCGATTTTAAACGATTTGGGCAAGAGGGGGTCACCTTTGTTGTATTACCATATACAGAAAACGGTAGATTTTTTGGCGGTGTACTATTAACCTCGCCCATTAGCGGTTCAAGTAAGATGATTCAGCAGCTGAATAAATATTTACTGTATACGATTTTAATCGCCTTTGCTGTCTCCTTTTTACAAAGCTGGTTTTTATCAAGGATCCATGTTCACCGGATCAAGCGGCTCCGTGAAGCAACATCACAAGTTTCAGTGGGAAATTATAATGTAAAAGTGAATTCTTCTAATTTTGATGAAATTGGTGAGTTGGCTAATGATTTTAATCATATGGTAAATAAGATAAATCAATCGATGTTAGAAATTGAAAGCCTTGAAAACAGAAGGCGTCAGTTCATGGCAGATGTTTCTCATGAAATGCGTACACCGTTAACGACGATAAGCGGAGTAATTGAAGGCCTGAAAAATGATATGATTCCTGAAGGAGATAAGGAACGCGGGATTAATTTAGTTAGTCAAGAGGCAAAAAGACTGATTCGTCTTGTCAATGAAAACCTAGATTTTGAAAAAATACGCTCTAATCAAATTACATTATTTAAAGAAGAGATACAATTATTAGAAGTGCTTGAAATTATCCAAGATCAGTTGAGTATGCTGGCGGAGGAGAAAAACAACCAAATTATTGTTGAGGCTGAACCGGAGATTATGGTACTGGCTGATTATGACCGGCTTATTCAGATTTTAATCAATATCACGAAGAATAGTATTCAGTTCACCTCCGACGGGACTATATGGCTGCGCGGCAGAAAAGAAGATGATTCCACGATTATTGAAGTGGAAGATACGGGAATTGGGATTGATTCCAATGAAATTGAAAACATCTGGCGTCGTTTTTATAAAGCAGATATCTCTAGAACGAGCACCCCGTATGGTGAATTTGGATTAGGTCTTTCGATTGTGAAACAATTAGTTCTGCTTCATAACGGTGAAATTGACGTTACAAGTGAAGAAGGAAAAGGAACAAAATTTACGATTCGGTTGAAAAACGAATAAAGATTAGAAAAAGCTGCGGGCTAATCTGCAGCTTTTTCATTTTTTCTACATTTATTCTTAAACTCGTTAAAGTTTGTTAATAATTTGTTAAGATTTGTGAGTTAAAGTATAGACAAGATAAGAAATAGATTAAAGGAGATCGATTAAGATGGACTTCAAAAATGAAAATGAATTCGGCGAAAACTATCAACCAAACTCATCTGAGATGAAGAATAATACAAATTCAGAAGAAATTTCTCTTGAAAAAATGAAGGACGAAAGCCATTCAAAAAATAGTGTGAATGCTGTAGATGCGACTTTCTCAGTAGAATCACACAATGTCGGAGAATTTGAGGACTTCAAGGAGACAAAGATTCCTGAAGAAATGGCTGGTCCTCCTATGGGTGAACAATCACGTTCCAATAATCAGCCGGGAACGAAAAAGCGTAAGGCAACGGGATTTGCATCAACCATTGCAGCAGGTGTAATTGGATCCGTCTTAACCTTAGCTGTCTTGCCTCATACCGATTATATGAACAACTTTAATCAAAATAGCCAAAATCAAGAGGTAAGCAGTCCTATTAGTAGTAATGCTGTTAAAACAGTAACCGCGCAGCCAACGGCCGTTTCTACGAATTCCGTTGCCGACACGGTTGAAAAGCTATCCAAAGCGATTGTTGGGATTGTCAATTATCAGCAACAGCAGCAGCAAACGACGGATTTATGGGGCAATTCTAATTCTTTTTCTGATTCTAATTCTGACTCTGACTCTTCACAAAGTGTGGAAAGCGGCTCCGGCTCTGGTGTTATTTTTCAAAAAAATAAAACAATAGCCTATATTGTTACTAATAATCATGTGGTTGAAGGTGCCTCTAAGTTAGAAATTTCTTTATATAATGGTCAAAAGACAACGGCAGAAGTGGTTGGAACAGATGCTTTAACAGATTTAGCCGTTTTAAAAATTGATGCAAAGTATGTTACCACAACAGCTAATTTCGGAGACTCATCAACATTGAGACCTGGCGACCAAGTTTATGCGATTGGAAATCCGCTCGGGGTTGATTTATCTAGAACGGTAACACAAGGAATTGTTAGTGCCACTAACCGAACCATTTCCGTATCCACATCTGCAGGAAATTGGGATACAAATGTTATTCAAACAGATGCAGCGATTAATCCTGGTAACAGCGGTGGCGCCTTAATTAATACACAAGGTCAAGTAATTGGTATTAACAGTTTGAAAATATCTGAAACCGGGGTAGAGGGGTTAGGTTTCGCGATCCCTAGTAATGATTTTATCCCTATTGTGAACCAATTAATTAAAAATGGGAAAATTGACCGTCCATACCTAGGTGTCGGCCTAGCTGACTTAGACCAAGTACCACAGATGTACTATCAAAACCTTCCTCAGAATGTGACTAAAGGTGTTTTAGTGATGAATATTGATTCCAATTCTGCAGCTGGAAAGGCAGGCTTCGAGCCAAAGGATATCATTGTTTCTATGAATGGTACTCAAATTGCTAATTCATCAGAACTAAGAAAATATCTATACTCAAAAGTACAAATCGGTGACACCATCAAATTTGGGGTGTACCGTGATGGAAAACTGATTACATTAAATGCAAAAATTACAGCAAACTCGGAAGGATAAAGGTAAAGTAATGGCTTGGATAAAAAAAAATAAACCATTGAGCGCTTTATTACTTGTGTTCATAATCGCAGCAGGAGTGTTTCTAACTTTTACCTTAAACCAGGATGATGCTGTGGCAACCATTAATGGTGAAAAAATTACCAAGGATGAATTGTACACAAAATTGGTCAAACAGTATGGTTCGGACACGGTTGACCAAATGATCAATGATAAAATTGTAGAGACAGAGGCAGAAAAGAAAAAGATTACGGTTTCTAATAGTACAATTAATAGTGAAATTGACAAATTAAAAGAGCAGTACGGTGGAGAGAATGCCTTTAATCAGGCACTTGTCAATAATAATACCACTCTTTCAGCACTTAAAAATGATGTAAAGAATTACCTGTTAATTAAGAAACTACTTGAACCTGAAATCAAAATCACTGAAGACGAAATGAAAACTTACTTTGAGGAAAACAAAGATTCTTATGCTACCGCAGAGCAAGTAAAAGCCAGTCACATACTTGTCGCAGATGAGAAAACGGCAAAGGAAATCAAACAAAAACTCGATAATGGTGAAGATTTCGCGATACTCGCCAAAAAATATTCAACCGATGAAAGCACAAAAGACAAGGGCGGGGAGCTTGGCTATTTTGCGAAAGGAACAATGGTCACAGAATTTGATAACGTTGCTTTCACCTTACCAGTAAACAAAATTAGTGATCCGGTTAAAACAGAATATGGGTACCACATCATTAAAGTGGAGGATAAAAAAGCAGCACAAGCAGCAAACTATGAAGCAAGCAAGGCTGAAATAAAGGAAACTCTATTCGACCAAAAAGTTGATTCTGAATATCAGACTTGGATAGACAGTAAGAAAAAGAATTATGACATCGAAAATACTTTGAGTAGTGACGCATAACCCAACAATCAAGAGGTGAACAAAATGAATCGGGTCGGGAAACATGCAGCCAGTAGTCCAGGAGATGACCTGGATCTTATGAATATGGTGTTTGAGCTGCCGGAGAAAGATAAAATGATCATGTGGTCTGAAGGCTATCTTGATCTGGTTATCGACAAATTACCGGAGTATGCCCGTGATATTTTGGAGAATCGCAAAGAAAAGTGGGAAGATACAAAAGCTTATTATGAGAAGTTGTTAAAGGAAATAGTGAACCAGGACGATTTTAAAATAAAAGTAAAGGGCGAACGGAAGGAGTTCGCCCTTTTCGTCATGGATCATTTTCCGGAGTTACAATCATTATTGTTCTTAATATATGATGATAATTTAAAGGAGGATGATTTACGGAAGTATGTATATCGTAGAAGGTTTAGCTCAAGAAAAAGGTACCTTCAATGACTTAAGTGCGGCTCTCCTTTTTTTGGATAGACTTTTCGAAGTGCGAAATTTTCCCTATAATGAGTAGTGTTCTTATTTCTAAAGGGTGGGTTTTCTATGACGGTAAAGTTTTCTTTTACACAGGTTCTGTTTCTTCTGCTTATCACTATAATCGGGGTTATCTTGTCAGTCGTCTATCACCAGCCACTGGTAATAGGTTTTCTTCCCGGATATCTTGTTTTATTTTTACTCTCATTAAAAAGCACTTTCTCTATTAGAGAATCAATAAAAATTAGTTTCATAGGTGTCCATAAAACAAGAATTGTCATCATCATTTTATTTTTAGTCAGTTTCTTGCTGCCTTCCTGGTACTTATCAGGAACGATTGAGCAAATGGTCAAGATTGCATTGGATCTTATTCATCCACACCATTTTTTTATTCTATCCTTCTTTATTTGCATGATTTTCTCCATGCTGCTTGGTACGACAATCGGGACACTAAGTGCAATTGGGGTTCCGCTATTAGGGACAGCCGCGGTCCTTCAGCTCCCTCTTCCCATCGTAGCGGGAGCATTAGTTTCAGGGGCTTTTGTCGGAGACAGAACATCACCTTTCTCTAGCGCACATCAATTACTGGCCCACACGATCGAAGTACCAGTAAAAAGGCAAGGGAAAGCAATGTTTATGACAACCATTACGGCCATTCTTTTTTGTCTATGTTTTTATGGCGTAGTGGACGTACACTTTGCCAGCAAGGCGTCTATAACAAGCGATCATTTGATCTGGAGTGAGCTCTCACCGGCGAGGTTTATTCCACCAATCACCCTAATCGTGTTTGTGCTTTTTAGAATGAGTATCATATATGCCTTCTTATCTAGTATTCTATCAGCAGTTGTCATCTCGTTCGTCAATGGGACTTCATGGACAACTCTTGCAGCAGCTTTTTGGCATGGCATTGATGGCCTGGGCGGCGGTTTCATTCATATGTACCAATTGCTGTTGTTTTTAGCCCTAGCAGGGGCATATAATGGCCTTTTGGAAAAATTAAATGTTATTCAGCCTTATTTGGATAAATGGCTGGAGTCATCGCACAGTTTGCTTGTAGATACCTTGAAAACACTCATGGCAACCCTAATCATTACGTTAATTGCTGCCAATCAGACCCTTCCGATTATTTTAACGGGGAGATCGTTTCTGCCACATTGGTCCCATTATTATGGAAAAGAAGAGTTAGCTAGAGTGATGGGCGATTCGACTATGCTATTTCCTGGGGTTGTCCCATGGAGCGTGCTTGCGATTATGTGCAGTACAATTGTAGACATTCCGATGTTCGAGTATTTGCCATATGCATTATTTTTATGGGTATTACCGATTATTACGATATTGGTTTCGCTCGGCAAGGGAATGCGTAATTCAAAAAACCACCCTACGGAAACCGCTTAAAAACGGGGTCTATCATGGCTCTGTTTTTTTTCATTCGAATCCCGGAATTTCTAGTTGAATGAAGTCCATTTTTTTATCATATAAGTGGTAATAAATTAATTGGACAAGGAATGATGAGATGCTGAAAAAATTAGCGGTTATCGGATTCGGAAGCACGATGATTAGCGTGGGAATTAATATGTTTATTCTGCCGTTTCATTTAATAAATGGGGGAATATTTGGCATCAGCTTATTATTAAATTACGTATGGGGATTGAAAGTAGGTCTTATGTTTATCCTGCTGAATATTCCTATTTATCTATTTGCTCTCAAAAAGGACCCAATTTATTTCTACAATGGAATACTCGGTGCGGTTTTTTCTGGCTGCCTGATTGAGTTATTACTCCCATTAAACGGATTAATGAACTTACCAATTATCAGTAGTGTGATTATCGGAGCGATGATTATTGGAGTGGGTGTAGGGGTGATGCTGCGTAATCATATCAGTCCAGGCGGAATGGACTTACTTGCCCTTTTAATCGCAAAATGGACAAAAGTGAATGTTGGAGTCATTATGGTTACTCTTGATGCAGTGATTATCTTAACAGGCCTTTTTCTCTTACAGGATGCCAGACTTTTATATTCATTGTTAATCATCTCCATTATTGGTATGCTGGCAACAATTATTACATCGTTTCGTCGGGTTAGCATGTAAACAGAAAACAAATTGAAAATGGGTAAAATAAAATAAAAAGGAAAGAGGAGGAGAAAGGTGAATCCGGTTGAAGATCATTTAGCAGAGAATTTAAAGATTTTATTTGTCGGTTTTAATCCAAGTATTCGCTCTAGTGAACTTGGACACCATTACGCCAACCCTAACAATCGATTTTGGAAGATTTTATATGAAGCTGGACTAACAGACCTTAAATATAATGCAGCAGAAGATGCCCAGTTATTAGAGTTTGGATATGGATTTACCAATATAGTCGAGAGACCAACGAAAGCAGCAGATGAAATTACAAAGGAAGAGTACAGAGAGGGAAGAGTGATACTGAAACGAAAAATTGAGCGGTATCGGCCCAAGGTGGTTTGTTTTGTTGGCAAAGGCGTTTATCAAGAATACAGCGGTCGAAAGTCGGCTCCCTGGGGAAAACAAATAGAGTCGGTTGTCCAGGGGGTGATTGATTTTGTCGCACCTTCGTCCAGCGGTTTGGTTAGAATGAAGTTGAACGAGATTGTGGATATCTACCGTCAGCTCCTAGAGATAGAATAAAATCGACGGGGAAGATTCTCCGTCGATGAAGTATTTCATTCGAATTTTTTATGATAATGCGCTAACGCCATGAGCGGAAAGATATATCGGTAGCTGTGATAATGAATATAAAACGCACCTGCCATACCTTGCCCTTTAGGATAGTCTGTCGTCCAATCAATTTTCTCTAGATTATCAAGTAAATAAGTTATTCCTTTTTTAATAGCAGTTGTCGGTTTATCTGACACGGAAATCAAAGCATCAAGAGCCCAAGCCGTATGCGTTAACGTGCTTGCAGGTAACGGGACATAAGATTTATTACTATCACTATGACAGGACTCTCCCCAGCCCCCATCTTTGTTTTGTTTATCGAGAATCCATTGAACCGCTTTTTCTATCGAGGAGTGCTCCTTTGAGAAGCTAACTGCCATAAGCCCTGTAATTGCGGCCCAAGTACCATAAAGATAGCAAATCCCCCACCTTCCATACCAGGAGCCATCCCTCTCCTGATTCCTCAATAGCCAATGGATCCCTTGTTTAATGGCCGTATGATCTCGGGATAAATTTGTGTACTGACCAAAAAACTCGAGTGTCCTCCCGGTTAAGTCGGCACATGACGGGTCTGCGATGATAAATTCTCCTTTTTCGATAGGCAAAAATTGCAGCAGTTTTGAGTTCGTGTTTTTTTCAAATGCAGGCCAGCCTCCGTCTTCATTTTGCATTGACAAAACCCATGTAACAGCGCGGTCCCATACTTGAGTTTCAGGCTGCGTCATAAGAGAAATTGAGCGTAGCGTGGAGGTAGTGTCATCTATATCCGGCAAAATGGTATTGATATCGGAAAATCCCCAGCCTCCTGGCATTGTTTTCGGATTATGAATCACCCAATCGCCAAATTTCCGATGCTGCTTTTCCAACAAATATTGATTGGCCTGCTTTACCATTGGATCGTCGGGTGAAACACCTGCAGCTTGTAAACAAAAGCCAATTAATGAGGTATTCCAAACATTGGCCGTCGTATATTGCATATGAGGGAACCCATCAATTTCACACTTCATCGATTTAATTCCATCCACTGCCCTTGTAATGACCGAGTCTGTTTTTTTATAGCCAAGTGATAAAAGTGCAAAAATCATTAAAAAGGTAGAGCTATAGTAGCTGTAAAAAGTACCATCCGGCTCAAGATGGTCAAGCATATACTTTTTTGCCCGCTCAATCGCTAGCTGATGAAGCTGTTTTGGTAACCCTAGTAAGCTCTCAACTCCGTCCTTAATAAAAGAAAATAAGGAACGATAGTTATCTGAGCGGTCCCAATGACTTTCTGCCTCTCGGTTTAGATGTAAATCAGAAAGGTCAGGGCTCTTGTCTATTTTGATTGTGAATTGTTTATCGGCCAAAATCATGATGGGGGTTAAATTAGCCCTGCCAAAAACGGAAAACGAATAAAAGTTAACCGGGAAATGTAGTGGCAGGAGGATGAGTTCAATTGGAAGCGGAGAATAGGAAGGCCAGGTGTACTGTCCGGTTATGGCAAGCATGACTTTTGTAAACATGCTTACTTGTTCGATACCACCGTTAGCAAGTATGAATCGTTTGGCTGCGAGTATGCGTTTATCATTTTTAGAGTAGTTTCCCGAATACAACAAAGCATAGTAGGCTTCTACTGTTGCCGTCAGATTACCGTCTCCCTCATCATAAAAAAGCTTCCATGCCCCATTTTTCTCCTGTTTGCTGAGAATTCTCTTTGAGAGCCCCTGAATTAATTCTTCATCATGTAATTCCAATGACCGTAATAAAATGATCATATAAGCGTCTGTGGATATACCTGTTTCAAATGGATAGTCCCAAGAGCCGTTGGGAGATTGGTCTTTGCGAAGCATCTCAATAATCCAATCCATGCCTTTTTTTGTATTAGTCATCGTACCTTCACATTCCTCTCCCAAAATCTCATCTATCTATACATATTCTCATCCATACTGGAGAATTCGTAAGGGAGGTAAAGTGCCATTTTTTTTATCAGAAATCGTGAGAGACCTCCGCTTGAAATCATATCAGAAGAATTAAAGAAAAAGAGTAAATCGTCGTTGTCTCTGCCTCCGATTACCAAGAGTGAGGAGATTCTTCTAGATAAAATAAAGCTGAAAACCAGGGAATATAATTTAAATAATGTCACAAGAACGAGAGCCTATCTAGATTTTTATCTTCGTTATCCGGATATTCACTGGGCTTTTCTCGGCCATATGGTTTCCCGGAATGGCGGCTGGAACATGACCGATTTAAAAGGGGAATTCCTGACCCGATTGATGACGAGAAAGGATCGTCAGTTATTCTTTCAATTTTTAGAGCGGGGCAACTGGCTGATTTTTCATGACGTTTATCCTCAGTTTTTACTTTATGAAGAAAGCCTACGGTTAAGTAAGCCCTTGTTTCATTTATTTGCTTATTTAAATATCTCCACTTTTATGGAAACGATTTGGAATCAGTTTTGGAGAACCAATGACACGTATATTCTAACGATGGCCTTGGTTATTAATGAACAAAGCTACCTAGAAAAAAGAGTGGTTCAAAATCCGCAGTATCAAAAAGATGTATTAAACAAATTTGAATTTTTACTTCAAGATTGGCTTTCATTTAATCATATTCTTTTTCCGTACGGAAACAAGAACTTGGCCGGACAAATACTTCATCAGTTTGAATCATTAAATGAACGGATTTTACTTGGTAAGAGATTGTATAAGATTCTTTTTAAAAATAAAGAGATTCACCAAAAGGCAGTTGAATGGGCGAAAAGCTATCAACATACAGGTTCAAGGAAGGATTATTGGCCGCATATTTTTAATAGCGTGAACGAAGGGACACCTGGCTTTCCTTACCAGCTTCACTTGAAATCCTGTCAGTTGAGGCCAGGTGCAAAAAGGATTTTTAGCCCGATGTTAGAGATGGCTTGGAAAAATGTAAGTCATAATGAAGCAGAAAAAGGGGATTGGTTTAAAGATTGGCATGTGGTGGACTATTTAGTAGACGATGAAGAAATGATTGATGGGGTGATAAAAGATGAATATTGCAAAACACTCGAACGACTCGAACTTGCAGCACTTGCCAAAAAGGCGATTACCTTTTAAATATGAACTTGGCAGTATGGTGCTCGCATCATTGCTAGGGACTTATTCAGATTTATATCTTGTCGGAAAGGATTTTTATCATTTTCCTCTAAGGCCGTTCCAGAAGATTTTTACGATTAATCTTGCGTATACGTTAGTAGTGCTTCCGTTAATGACACTACTAATATTAAGGTGTATTTCGCAGCTGACTAATTGGGGGAAAGCAGGGGTTATCCTTTTGGTGAGCTTACTTATGCCTGTGTTTGAAAGGTTTGCGGAATTATTTGGCTTGTTTACTCATTCTGATGACTGGAACCATCTTTACACATTTTTTGGTTATGGCATTTTTTTATCTATTGTTGTGTTATTTCATGAGTGGATGGGAAACAGAATTCGTGAATAACAAAAAGCCGAGACCGCAGTCTCGGCTTTCGTGATGCCGTCAATGCGGCACCAACCCCCTCCGTCCGTACAGTGGTTAAGTGTCCCGCAACAAGCGAATGTTCGGAGGGGGTACTTATATAATACCACAACTGCAGTGAAAATATTAGTGGCTAAACTTTCCTTTTCCGATAGAAAAGTGTATGATAATAATGATTTTTACATAAAGGAGTGTTTTTTATGGCTAAAAAAGGATACATATTGATGGAAAATGGCGACAAAATTGAGTTTGATCTATTCCCAAACGAAGCACCTGGAACAGTTGAAAACTTTGAAAAGTTAGCAAACGAAGGCTTTTATAATGGTGTTATTTTTCACCGTGTAATCCCAGGTTTTGTATCACAAGGTGGCGACCCGACGGGAACAGGGATGGGTGGTCCTGGCTACACGATCAACTGTGAAACAGAAGGAAATCCACATAAACATATCCCTGGTTCATTATCAATGGCACATGCGGGCAGAAACACTGGCGGAAGCCAATTCTTTATCGTTCATGAATCACAGCCGCATTTAAATGGTGTTCATACTGTATTTGGACAGGTTACTTCTGACTTGGCAGCGGTTAGAAACATGAAAAATGGCGATAAAATGGTTGAAGTAAAGGTTTATGATGAAGAGTAGGTAAGACAAAGGGAGCGGATTCGCTCTCTTTTTTTTATGCAACAGAAAACGACATTATAAAGTAGTAAAGGGAAAAACAAACGGGCACATTAACTTTGAAGCAATCAATTGGAGGGGCTATATGAAAAAGTTAGTGCTCGTGCTTATACCATTCTTGTTATTCCCTATTCATACAAATGCCGCAGAAAATAAAAAGGAAGCAAAAGAACTTAAGGCAGCCATTATCATTGACGATTTTGGCGGGGGGACCGGTGGTGTCCGTGACTTTTTAGAAGGAGATATTCCAATTACAGCAGCTGTTATGCCATTTACGGAAAATTCTAAGGCCCATGCGGAATGGGCACATAAAAACGGTTTTGAGGTTATGGTTCATTTACCAATGGAACCAAAGAGAGGAAAAAGATCATGGTTAGGTCCTAAACCAATTACAGTGGATCTTTCGAAAGAAGAAGTTAGGAAACGTGTAGAGGAAGCCATAAAAAGTGTCCCATATGCGGTAGGTCTTAATAATCATATGGGTTCGCGCGCGGTTGAAAACGAAGAAATCGTTCGGATTATTGTGGAAGTTGCTAAGGAAAAGAACTTATTTATTATCGACAGCGGGACAAGTCCGGGAACAAAATTTCCGGAGATTGCAAAGGAACTGGGGGTTCCACTTTTAAAACGAGACGTATTTCTTGATGATATCTCCTCATCTTCCTATGTTCGAAAACAAATGGTCAAACTGGCAAAGGTAACAGAAATAAAGGGTAATGGAATTGCCATTGGACATGTTGGTGTAACAGGGAAGGTTTGTTCAATTGGTGTATTTCAAGCAATTGATGAATTTAAAAAGCGAAATATAAAAATAGTACCCGTATCGGAACTATTTGCAGGTGAACTGACAAAAAAACACTTTGTACCATGAAAAAGGCAGCGACAGGCTGTCTTTTTTGATAGCTGGAAAACAATGGTCGTTCGGATTTCTTTTCCTATGCGTGCTAAACTGGTAAAATGGCACCTGACTTATTAAATACACATTTCATTTGTTTATATATAGAAATTAATTAGGGAGAGGGAATGGACTATATGAAGTTAGTATCTTGGAATGTAAATGGCCTAAGGGCGTGCGTAAAAAAAGGGTTCATAGATTATTTTCAGGAAGTAAATGCGGATATATTCTGCGTTCAGGAAACGAAACTACAAGAAGGACAAATTAGTCTTGACTTAGATGGATATCACCAATATTGGAATTACGCTGAAAAGAAAGGTTATTCAGGTACTGCCGTTTTTACAAAGCAAGAACCACTGTCTGTTAGATATGGAGTCGGAGAAGACGATGGAGAAGATGAGGGAAGAATTCTGACTCTAGAATTTGCCGACTTTTTCTTGGTCAATGTCTATACGCCAAATTCACAGAGAGACCTAGCGAGAATTGGTTATCGCTTGGAATGGGAAGACCGTATTCTTCAGCACTTGATGGATTTAGATAAAAGGAAACCAGTCATTTTCTGTGGAGATTTAAATGTGGCCCATCACGAGATCGATCTTCGCAATCCTAAATCAAATATTGGAAACTCGGGATTTACGGATGAAGAACGAGGAAAAATGAAATCCCTGCTCGACGCTGGGTTCATAGACAGCTTCCGTCATTTTTACCCACAACAGGAAGGCGCCTATACATGGTGGTCGTACATGAACAAGGTACGGGAACGAAATATTGGCTGGCGAATTGACTATTTTATCGTTTCAGAATCATTGAAGGACAGGCTTAAAGAAGCTGAAATCCATTGCGATGTAATGGGCAGTGACCATTGCCCGGTCGTCCTTGAACTTAATTAAATCCCTGTTCGATAAGAATTTCTTATTACAGTATATTGAAAAACTGTAATTTTCTTCGTTGAGATACTGCCTTATAGTTAGTATAAATAAGGAATTTCTCGGAGGGATAACGATGGATCTCAAAAAGGATGTACAGCAGCAATTTGGAAAAAGTGCTGATTTTTATGTGAGCAGTCCAATTCATAAAGATGGAAAGGACTTGCAGAAATTAATAGAAATAGCCGAAGTAACAGGGAAAGAGGAGCTTCTTGATGTTGCCACGGGTGGAGGCCATACGGCTAACGCGTTTGCTTCGCTAGTAAAGAGGGTAATCGCGGTTGATTTAACTCAGGAGATGTTAACCGCTGCTGAAAAATTTGTAATAGGAAATGGGAATCAAAATGTGGAGTTCATAAAAGGGGATGCTGAAAGCTTACCTTTTTCGAACGATTCTTTTGATGTTGTTACGTGCAGGATTGCCCCGCACCACTTTCCTAATATTAATGAATTTATTAAAGAAGTTTTTCGTGTCCTAAAACAAGGCGGACAATTTTTGTTAGACGATAATGTCGTTCCAGAAGACGATCAATATGATCAATTTTATAATAAAGTAGAAAAATGGCGGGATTACAGTCATTTTAGGGCATGGAAGAAGAGTGAGTGGATTCGTATGCTTGAGTTTGCTGGTTTCGAAATTGATGATTGGCATCGTTTTGAAAAAACCTTTTATTTTGATTCCTGGTGTAATCGAATGAACTTACCTATGGAAGAAAAGAAAAAATTGACCCAGTATTTCATAAGTGCTTCCGAAAGAATCAAGGATAAATTTAGAATTACGATCAAAGAGAGTCAAGTAGTATCTTTTCAGGGAGAGGCTATCGTTCTAAAGGCAATTAAAAAATAAGAAAAGACCCCTTTGCAAAAAGAGATATTCTCTTGGTGCGAAGGGTTTTTTTAGATAAATCATATACCGTTTAGGGCTGTTCCTATTTCGTCAAATTCTGGTACCCTTTCCTCCAGGTTTAAATCTTCTATTTGTTCTTGTTCAATGGGTTGATTGTCTTCATCTTTTTTATAGAAATTAATATTCACTAATACAACATCTCCTTTTTAAATATTTACTACCATATTTTAACCAATGATGGGTTATTTAAAACTAATTCATTACCTAGGTAGTATTATTCTAGTTTTGAATTAGATAAGGAGTTTTATTTTTTAAAAAAAATATCTAAAAAGGTAGTTGACTATCTTGAATGAAGATAGTATTATTATCAATGTCGCTTCGACGAAATGATTTGAGAGTTAAGTAATTAACAACATCGCATTAGAGGTTGACAAGTTTTAAACTTTATTTTAAAATAGTAAATGTCGCTAATTGATAGATTAGTAGATAATGATTGTTCTTTGAAAACTAAACAAACAAAAACGTCAACAAACAAAAATATTAGTTTCTACTATAGAAACTAAGCCAACGTAACTTTTATGAGCTAAATCAACTTTCATGGAGAGTTTGATCCTGGCTCAGGAC
>NZ_JASATK010000029.1:0-52033 GCF_038440275.1 Bacillus sp. OTU2372 | reverse complement strand
GTTTGTTGACGTTTTTGTTTGTTTAGTTTTCAAAGAGCAATTACTTCGTCGCTCAAAGGCGACTTTATAATCTTATCAAGTCATCAACGTAATGTCAACAACTTTTTCTAATCTTTTTCTTTCGTGTTACTGTCTTGCAGCAACAGATAATAATATACCACCATTAATCATTGTATGCAATACCTTTTTTTAAAGTAAAAATATTCTATCTACTCTGATCTCGCAGGAAAAAAGCGCCAGATTACTCTGACGCTTTTAAACCTTTATTTATGACGCATTAATGGGAATAATAGTACATCCCGGATTGACGGAGAATTAGTTAAAAGCATAACTAAGCGGTCGATACCAATTCCTAATCCACCTGTTGGCGGCATACCATATTCTAATGCTTCGACAAAGTCTTCGTCCATTTGATGGGCTTCATCATTACCTTGTTCACGCTCTTTTAACTGTGCCTCAAAACGCTCTCTTTGATCAATCGGGTCATTAAGTTCAGTAAAGGCATTTGCGTGCTCGCGGGCAACAATAAACAACTCAAAACGATCAGTGAACCGTGGATCCTCTTCATTTTTCTTCGCAAGTGGTGAAATCTCAACAGGATGCCCGTAAATAAAAGTTGGCTGAATTAATTTTTCCTCAACTCGCTGCTCAAAAAACTCATTAACAATATGCCCATAGAGCATGTGTTCGGTTATTTCGATGTTGTGTTCTTTAGCAAGTGCACGAGCTTCTTCAACACTCATCTCTTTCCAGAAATCGACTCCCGTATATTCTTTTATGGCATCAACCATGTGAAGTCTTTTCCATTCAGGTTTAAGATCTACTTCATAGTCACCGTATTGAACAGTGGTGGTCCCTAAAACCTCTTGAGCGATATGTGCAATTAGGTTCTCAGTAAGACTCATAATATCCCGGTAATCTGCATATGCTTCGTAAAGTTCAATCATTGTAAATTCAGGGTTATGACGAGTAGAAACACCCTCATTTCTGAAAACACGTCCAATTTCATATACCTTTTCGAGTCCACCAACAATCAGTCTCTTAAGGTGAAGTTCAATAGCAATCCTCATAAATAACGGCATATCAAGAGCATTGTGATGTGTAATAAATGGTCGTGCGGAAGCACCACCCGCTATCGCATGCATCATCGGTGTTTCAACCTCTAAATAACCATGGTCATCTAGATAACGGCGCATCGATTGGATGATTCGGCTTCTAGTAATAAAAGTTTCCTTACTTTCCTGACTCATGATTAAATCTAAATAACGTTGACGGTAACGCTGCTCTACGTCCTTTAAACCATGAAACTTATCAGGAAGCGGACGAAGTGCCTTCGTAAGGAACACAAAGTTCTCTACTTTTACAGACAATTCACCTACTTTGGTTTTGAAAAGGGTGCCTGTTACCCCAATGATGTCCCCAAGGTCAGCTGAATCAAATACCTTATACGACTCTTCACCAACAGCATCTTGACGCACATAGACTTGAATTTGACCTGTCAAGTCTTGTATATGGGCAAATCCCGCCTTACCTTTACCTCGCTTTGTCATGATCCGTCCGGCAAGTGTAACAGAAACATTTTTAGCCTCAATTTCTTCTTTTTCTAAATCAGTGTATTGTTCAATTAATTCTTTTGTACTGTGAGAACGATCAAAACGCTTGCCAAATGGATCTAATCCATTTTCTCGCATCGTATTCATTTTTTCACGTCTGACCAAAAACTGGTCGTTTAATTCTTCCTGACTCATAATTACTTCAACTCCATAACTTTCTATTTTATGTAAAGCTCAAAGAATACTGGCCAATTAACTTTTCTAGCTTCAGCACTTACCCCTCTGACAATAACGCGACTCTAATTGGTCACTCAGCTGGTCTAAGCCCTTCCACTTTTTTGCATACTATATTATTTTACACAAACATGACAATTCAGACATCAAAAAAGTTCGTAAATGCATAAAAACTGCCAGTAATGCTACTGGCAGCTCTTATCAGTAAACAAAGATATTATAGAAAATAGGGCGATGACTGTCAAATTAACCTACAATTAACTGACTTTTTTCCATTTCTTCTACATCAGCCACTAAACCATTTAATAAGGTAACTAAGTCTTCTCTCGTATTGCATTCGTTAATCGCATTACGCACCCTTGCATTACCGCGGACGCCTTTTAAATACCATGCTGCATGCTTACGCATTTCACGGACAGCAATATACTCATTTTTTAAAGCAATTAATCGATCTAAGTGAAGGATACATACGTCGATTTTTTCTCTCACAGACGGCTCACCTAAGAGTTTACCAGTTTCTAAATACTGAACGGTACGGTAAATCATCCAAGGGTTGCCTAGTGCTGCTCTGCCGATCATTACCCCATCAACACCTGTTTCCTCAAGCATTCTTTTCGCATCTTGAGGTGTTTGCACGTCCCCGTTACCAATGACGGGGATATTAACAGACTGTTTTACTTCACGAATAATATCCCAATTTGCTTTTCCTTCATACATTTGCACACGAGTACGGCCGTGCAGCGCTACAGCCTTTCCGCCTGCTCGTTCAACCATCTGGGCATTTTTCACAGCAAAAATATGGTCATCATCCCAGCCCATTCGCATTTTTACAGTCACAGGCTTCTCTACTGCTTCCACAACAGCCGAAACCATTTCATATATTTTATTAGGGTCTAATAGCCATCTTGCTCCGGCATCACACTTTGTAATCTTCGGAACAGGACAGCCCATATTGATATCAATGATGTCGGCATTTGTGTTTTTATCAACAAACTTAGCCGCTTCTACAAGGATTTCCTTTTCACCGCCAAAAATTTGCAGGCTGAGCGGTTTTTCACGCTCATCAATATAAAGCATATTCATGGTCTTTTCATTTTTAAAAACGATCCCCTTGTCACTGACCATTTCAGCACAAACTAAACCAGCCCCAAATTCTTTAACAGTCAAACGGAACGCTGAATTACATACACCTGCCATTGGCGCTAATACAACAGGATTCTTTATTTCAATATCACCTATTTTTAGCATTCGGTAACCTCCTTTTCTCTATTCTTTTGGTTTTAAGTCGTCTAAACTAATTTTTAAGGAATGAGTAATTTTCTCAAGTAAATCTTCTGCAGGCAGGCGATTTCCTCTTTCAATTTCACCTAAAATAGATACTGATACACCTAGTTCCCTCGAAAAGCCTTCTTGTGTATAACCCTTTAGCTTCCGATAGGCACGAATACGTCTTCCCCATTTTTCCGCTTCCATAATCGGACTCCTTCTTTATCTGGTAGTTCATTCAGCAGTATGTTAAGAGGTTTATCCACCCCAGGTAATCTAAGGTTTTGATCAATTTCTACTAATGGAACTAAAACAAACGCCCGCTCTAACATTCTTGGGTGCGGTACATTAAGTTTCTCTGATTCTATATTTTCTTGGTTAAAGGTTAGAATGTCAAGGTCTAACGTCCTTGGCCCCCACTTTACTTCCCTTTTTCTTCCAAGTTCTAATTCGATTTTTAAACATGTCTCTAATAATTCCATCGCACTTAGATTCGTTTGAACCTTGATTACCATGTTCAAAAATAAATCTTGGTCCTCATATCCAACGGGATCCGTTTCGTACACAGATGATAGATTTACCAATTGGATAGCAGGATAACTCTTTAATCGATTAATAGCATTAACTATATTATCATAACGGTTTCCTATATTTGAGCCAAGGGCAATAAATGCTGTATTTTCCACTTTTATCTTCTCCTCGTAATTTCTACGGCAACAGATTTGTAATGCCCTGGTATTGGAGGATCTGGTTTAATCACCTTAACCGTAACATCTAGTACAAGCGGAAATACTCTTATGACACTTGCGGCAATTTCTTCTGCAACCGCTTCAAGCAGCTTATAGGGTTTCCCCTCAACCACTTCCTTACAAACTTGATACAATTCGCCGTAATTTACGGAGTACTTAAGTTCATCTGATTCCCCAGCCTTTTTTAAATCAATGGATACAGATAAATCCACAATAAATCGCTGGCCTAATCGATTCTCCTCAGGAAACACGCCATGATAACCATAAAACTCCATCATATTTACATATATTTTATCCAATGACAGCATCCTTCCCCATCAATATATCCATCATTCTAGCCATTCTGCTCATTTCTTTTACGTCGTGAACCCGGATCATTTGACAGCCTTTTTGGATGCCGTAACAAATGGTCGCTCCTGTCCCTTCCATTCTTTCACCAACGGGCAGATTTAATGCTTGTCCAATCATTGACTTTCTTGATGTTCCTAAAAGAATAGGATAGCCTAGCATTACAAACTTTTCTAAGTTTTGCATGGTTAGCAAGTTTTCCTGATAATCACGCACAAAACCAATACCAGGATCAAGGATAATATTTTCATCTCTTACCCCGGCCTTTTTTACAATTGCGACACTTTCATAAAGATCGTTTATTACATCTCTCATAAAAGACTCGTAGTTACGGTCATGGCGATTGTGCATAAGGATGATAGGAACATTGTAGTCAGCAGCTACCTGTGCCATCTTTTCGTCAGCTTTAGCTCCCCATATATCGTTAATGATGTGTGCACCCGCCTCTATTGCCTGCTTGGCGACCTCCGCTTTATAGGTATCAATCGATATTGGGATTGGAACCTGTTCCGAAATGGCTTTTATGACTGGGACAACCCGTTCAATTTCTTCCTCATCGGAAATAACAGTATAACCCGGCCTAGTGGATTCACCACCAATATCAATTATATCCGCACCATTTGCCGCCATTTCCCTGGCATGTTTAACCGCGCGTTCGATTTGATTAAATTCCCCTCCATCTGAGAAGGAATCAGGGGTCACATTTAAGATTCCCATTACAATGGTCTTTTTGGAATAATCCAAGGTATATGGCCCACACTTGATTTGTTCTTGAGTTGTTCTCATTCCATATCCCCCCAGCATGTTTTTTCACATTTTATCATATTTTTAACAAAAAAAAGAGGCTTCGGCAAAATCTCGCCAACGCCTCCTATTTTTTTATTCAGCATCATATTGGTAAAGTGGTGTACTTAAATAACGCTCTCCGTTATCAGGAATAATCGCAAGTACTTTTTTACCTTTACCTAGTTCTTTCGCTACCTTTAGGGCTGCAGAAATCGCTGCACCAGAAGAAATACCGCCTAGGATACCTTCTTCTCTAGCAGCACGGCGAGATGCTTCGAATGCTTCTTCAGTACTGATTTGAATAACTTCATCATAGATGTTTGTATTTAAAGTATCTGGTACAAAACCTGCACCAAGTCCTTGAAGTTTGTGCGGTCCAGGGTTTCCGCCTGATAGCACTGGTGAATCTTTTGGTTCAACCGCAATAATTTTGGCTTCTGGAAATTTTTCACGAATGACACTTCCAGCACCTGTAATGGTACCGCCTGTTCCGATTCCGGATACAAAAGCGTCTAGTTGATCCATTTGTTCAACAATTTCTCTACCTGTAGTTCTTCTATGTACTTCAGGATTTGCTTGGTTTTTAAATTGTTGTGGTAAGAAATAACCGTGTTCCTTTACTAGCTCTTCTGCTTTAGCAATTGCACCTTTCATCCCTGCTGGCCCAGGAGTTAAAACAAGCTCTGCACCATAAGCACGAAGAAGGTTTCTTCTTTCTAAGCTCATTGTCTCAGGCATAACGAAGATTGCTTTATAACCTTTTGCTGCAGCAATCATCGCAAGTCCAATACCTGTATTACCACTTGTTGGCTCAATGATTGTATCACCTGGTTTAATTAAACCTTGCTCTTCTGCAGCTTCAATCATCGCAAGACCAATACGGTCCTTAACACTGCTGCCCGGGTTAAAGTACTCAAGCTTTAAATAAACATCTGCACTATTTTCATCTACTAATCTGTTTAATTTAACAATTGGTGTTTGGCCAA
Source organism: Bacillus sp. OTU2372 (assembly GCF_038440275.1). Classification (NCBI taxonomy): domain Bacteria; kingdom Bacillati; phylum Bacillota; class Bacilli; order Caryophanales; family Bacillaceae; genus Bacillus; species Bacillus sp. OTU2372. The sequence continues at coordinate 46,111 of NZ_JASATK010000029.1, read as the reverse complement.
CTAATTCAGCCACTGAATTTGCAACACGAACCATTAGAGCACCTCTATTCCGAGTATTTTTATTGGGATTATATTATTAAATTTACCAGTTTTTAAGCCAACTTGTCAATTGTTTTGATTGAAAAATTTCAAATAAATTGAAAATATTATTAGTAGATATGTACTAATTGTAAGTCGTTTTTCCTAGACTCTGTAATGCCGCCTTTTTATTATTATTCCTTTATCAAACAAAAAAACACAGAATTTCAACTGTGTCTTTAATTAAGGTCTTTATCCCCATAAAACCAATTGACCTTAGCTTCATCCCAAAGGATAGAGGCTGAGGCTGGCGTTTTCATTTGTTCTAGAGCAATTTGCCGGCGGATTTGGTCTTTAACCTCATTATACGAATAGCTTTTCCCACTGATTTTCCCATCTAATTTTAAAAGAGCGTATCCTTCCTTCACCTTTATGGGCTTGCTGACAGCATTTGTCTTCAATTTTTTAGCAGCCGTGATATATTGTTTAGGAAAACGCTCATCTCCTTCACTAATATATCCGATATCCCCACCTTCATTTGCTGAGAACTCCTCTAGCGACCGTTCCATGGCCATTGCTGAAAAACTAGACCCATGAGCAAGCTCTTTTGCTGCAGTTTCTGCTTCTTTCTTTGTTTTAACGACTATGTGCGATAAGTGATAGGCTGCTGGAACACTGAAAAGATTTTTATTTTTTGTATAATATCTTTTTAATTCACGATTGGAAACAGATACATCCTTTGTTAATATCTCTTCTAAGAGCAAACTGCTGCGGATTTGTTCTTTCCACTTGGTTTCATTTTGATGATTTTTTTGGCTAAAAGTATTATATGTAGTCTGAAGCATTCGATATTCGCGCCCAACATCTTGGTCTGATACCTTAATGTTGTATTTTGCTGCCATTTCCTCGATTACTTTTTGGTCGACCATTTCCTTAAGTACATCTTTTCCATATTTAGCTTCTAACTCATTCAGCCAGGCTTGTCGGGAAATTTCCTTCTTTCCGACGGTTGCTACGGCCTCGTCATTTGCCGCTAAACCATTTACCTCGTTCACCCTTGTCAGGAAAAAGACCACTGTCAGACAGTTTATTAAAACAAGAGCTGCGATGATCATCCAAAGCTGCTTCTTCCCCAAATTTTTCTCCTCCATTTAAAAGCGCAAGCGCCCTGGTCAGCGGCGTATGGCCAGGTGCACTCCAACTTAGATAAAGTCAACACGAAGAGCGTCAGCTTTTTCGTGTTGACTTATCGTAGGGCGGAGTGCGAAGGACACTAGCCGCTAGGGCGCTGGAGCTGGACAATTCTCTAAGATTTTCCTTCTTTCATCCTTCTACCGAAAAGCGCAAGCGCTGTTTAGCGAGTACATTAACCGCTGGTGGCGCTTGCGCTGGACATTATTGTTAACTAAGGACTATTTTGCTTCTTCTCTTAAGGCTTCTAGCTCTTCCTTAGAATATTGATATTTTTCGTTACAGAAGTGACAGTGGGCCTCCGCCTGTCCATCTTCTTCAATCATCGCAGTGATCTCAGCCGTCCCTAAGCCAATAATAGCATTGGCAAAACGCTCTTTGGAGCAATTACATTCAAAACTGACCGGCATTGTTTCTAAAATCTTCACATGCTCTTTTCCGAACAATTCTGCAAGGATTTGCTCTGGAGTAAGTCCTCGCTCAACTAATTTAGAAATTGGTTCAATTGTCTTTAATCGGTCTTCTAATTGAGAAATAAGTGCATCCGGCGTCCCCGGCATTAATTGGAATATAAATCCTCCAGCAGCTAAAATCGAGTCATCTGGGTTTACTAAAACACCAACTCCCACAGAGGAAGGTACCTGTTCTGAGGTCGCAAAGTAATAGGTAAAGTCCTCGCCCAGTTCTCCTGATACAAGCGGTACTTGTCCAGAAAAGAAGTCACGCAATCCGATATCCTTAACAACCGCTAACATACCATCTGTGCCAACCGCACGGCGGACGTCAAGCTTACCGTGTTCATTTGATTCAAAATCAACCTCCGGATTGGTCACATAACCGCGCACCTCACCCTTGGCATTGCTATCGACGACAATCGGACCAAGTGGACCGCCGCCATTAATTTTTACTGTAAGTTTATCCTCACCTTTTAGCATTGCCCCCATCATGGCCGCCGCGGTCATCGTGCGGCCAAGAGCAGCCGATGCCGTGCGCCAAGTTTGATGACGGCGTTGTGCTTCACTGATTGTATCAGTAGTGCGGACTGCATATGCACGTATATTTCCATCATAGGCTAGTGCCTTTACAAGATAATCCTTCAAAAGTATAACTCCCTTCTTGCTGTATAACATTAGGTTATCCCATGTTTCGCTTATAGATAAGTGAAAGACCCTTTAAAGTTAAAAAAGGATCGATTATATCAATAATAGTTGATTCTTGTGAAATTAAGCCTGCAAGTCCTCCTGTTGCTATTACTGTAGGTTTTTTGGGGCTTTGATCCATCATCCTTTTCACAATCCCCTCCACTTGTCCAACATAGCCATAAACAATCCCAGCCTGCATAGCCGAAACGGTATTCTTTCCAATTACCCCTTCTGGTCTAGCAATTTCAATCCTTGGTAATTTTGCTGCTCTAGAATAAAGGGCCTCCGTCGAAATGCCAATTCCAGGTGCAATTGCACCACCCATATATTGACGCTCCTCATTCACATAACAATACGTGGTCGCTGTACCAAAATCCACTATGATAAGCGGGCTTCCATATTCATGAATAGCGGCTACAGCATTCACAATTCGGTCAGCACCGACCTCTCTTGGATTTTCGTATTTAATATTGAGTCCTGTTTTGATACCAGGTCCGACGACAAGAGGCTTTATGTGAAAGTACTTTTGACACATTCTTTCTAAGGCAAGCATGATTGGCGGCACAACGGAAGAAATAATAATGCCATCAATATCAGAAAACTTAAGGCCTGAAAAGTCAAATAAGGCCTTTATATTCATTCCAAATTCATCTTCGGTACGGTTGCGGTTCGTTTCAACACGCCAATGATACTTAAGTTCCTCTCCATCATAAACACCTAAGACAATATTGGTATTTCCCACATCGAATACGAAAATCAATTCTATCACTCGCTTTATTTATATTCTTTTCCTCATACGCAACATCATATCATAAATAGTTTATGCGTGAAAAAAAAGAGCGCTTCAGTGAAGCACTCTTTCCTAAATTATTTATAATCGATTTCGTCAGATGGGGTATCTAAAAAGGATTTTTCCTCTTTTACCGCCTCATCCTTTTTTGTACTGATGGTTACCTTCACATCATCTGTTTTTTTGGGTCCAATCCTCACAGATTCTAAGTGTTCAGATGGATCTGGCATGTGACCATGCTCAACCAAGTATTTGATTTGTTCAGCAACAAGCGTTTCTACTTCAAGAAGGGTGGTAGCAATAAGATTAAGCTTATCACGGTTTTCAGTAAGAATTTTTCTAGCTCTTTCATAACACTCTTTAATTATACTTTGAATTTCAAGATCAATTTCATAGGCAATCGCATCGGAGTAATTTTGTTCATTATGAATGTCACGGCCCAAGAAAACCTGACCACCTGATGCTTGACCGAATTGAAGCGGTCCGAGCTTATCACTCATACCATATTCAGTTACCATCTTACGAGCAATACCAGTAGCACGTTGGAAGTCATTATGTGCACCAGTACTTACTTCACCAAAGACAATTTCTTCCGCAACACGGCCACCTAACAAACCAACAATCTTATCAAGCAATTCTGGCTTTGTCATAAAGTAACGGTCTTCTCTAGGAAGCATGACGGCATATCCACCAGCTTGCCCACGTGGGACGATGGTAACTTTGTGAACCATATCCGCTTCATCGAGTACTAAACCTATCACCGTATGGCCGCCTTCATGGAAAGCAACAATTTTTCGTTCCTTTTCTGATATAACCCTGCTTTTCTTTGCAGGTCCAGCAATAACGCGGTCAGTCGCTTCATCAATATCTTCCATATCAATTTTCTTCTTACTACTGCGAGCTGCAACTAATGCTGCTTCATTCAGTAAATTTTCCAAATCAGCACCAGAAAAACCAGGTGTACGCATTGCTATATTTTTCAAATTAACAGATTCATCTAATGGTTTATTACGAGCGTGTACTTTTAGAACTGCCTCACGTCCCACAACATCTGGACGGTCAACGGTAATCTGACGGTCAAAGCGTCCTGGACGTAATAATGCAGGATCGAGAATATCTGCACGGTTGGTTGCAGCAATAATGATAATGCCTTCATTTGCACCAAATCCATCCATTTCAACCAGCAATTGATTCAAGGTTTGCTCACGCTCATCGTGGCCACCGCCGAGGCCAGCACCACGCTGGCGTCCAACCGCGTCAATTTCATCAATGAAAATAATACAAGGAGCGTTTTTCTTCGCATTTTCAAATAAATCTCGAACACGGGATGCACCAACCCCGACAAACATTTCAACGAAATCAGAACCACTGATGGAGAAGAACGGTACACCAGCTTCACCAGCTGTAGCACGGGCAAGCAACGTTTTACCAGTACCAGGAGGTCCTACAAGTAATACTCCTTTTGGAATACGCGCACCAAGTTCAGCAAATTTTCGTGGGTCCTTTAAAAACTCAACCACTTCGACTAATTCGGCTTTTTCTTCATCTGCACCAGCAACATCTCTAAAACGAACCTTTTTCTTATCATCGTTATAAAGTTTTGCCTTAGATTTACCAAAGTTCATGACACGGCTTCCGCCGCCTTGAGCTTGGTTTAACAAAAAGAAAAATAAAATAAAGATGATCACGAACGGAATAATGGAAGTAAAGAAAGTAACCCAGCCGCTTGTTTCCTTAGCAGGCATAACTTCCACTTTTGAATCAGCCTTATCAATACGGTCGAGAATCTTTTCACTGTTAGGAATATAGGTAATAAACTTCTTATTACCGGATTCTAATACACCCTGAACCTCATAGACACCTCGTTCAGGCTGCATGGAAAATGATTTAACTTTACCATTTTCTAGTTGTGTTACAAATTTATCATATGAGATTTTATCTGTTGGCTCACTGCTTCCATTAAAGAAACTAACTACACCAATAATGACTAAAAATATTAATAAATAAAAGATGGTATTACGGAAAATCCGATTCATCTCTTACCTCCTCCCGCGGATAAAAACTATATTAAATAGTATCATAGAAAATCTTGCTAATTCAAGGAATTACTCTCAGGTGTTAAGACTGTCATAAACCAGTCTAACAAGTTTATTTCTTATTACTTATTGCTATAAACTTCCGGTTTTAAAACACCAATGTAAGGAAGATTTCGGTACTTTTCAATATAATCTAAACCATATCCAACAACAAATTCATCTGGAACAATAAAGCCTGCGTAATCGGCTTGTATGTCACTTTTTCTTCCTGTTGGCTTATCAAGCAAAGTAACAATTTTAATCGATTTCGCTTTACGATAACGGAACAAATCGACTAAGTAGCTAAGTGTTAAACCACTATCAATAATATCTTCTATAATTAATATGTCCCTTCCTTCCACAGAAGTATCTAAATCCTTTAAAATTTTAACCTCTCCGGAAGATACAAGGGCTGTACCATAACTTGAAACATCCATAAAATCCATTTCAAGGTAGCAATCCATGCGCTTTAATAGGTCTGACATAAAAGGCATTGCACCTTTTAAAACACCAATTGCAAGTGGGAAACGATCATAATACTCTTCCGTTAATTGAGCTGCTAATTCCCTAATCTTCTCTTGAATTTCTTCTTCTGAAACTAATACCTTTTCAATATCATCTTTCATCATAAAATGTGCCCCCTAGAAGATCATTACGTATTGTATGTTAGTTTTATATGCTGTTCTGCAGTTGGATCAACACCTTCAAAAGAAGACCTTTTTATATTTGGAAGCCAAATAATTAATCCCTCTCTGTCTGTAATGACTGGCCACAACTCGCGGTCCGGCCGTGGAACTTTTTGATCAATAAAAATATCCTTTAACTTTTTTGACCCCTGTATACCCTTTAATGTCATCCGGTCACCTTTTTTTCTGTTGCGTATAATCAAAGGAAATCGAAGCGAGGCTGCATTAAATATGGCACTATTCCATGACGCATCAGGATTTTCCCCGGTTATATAATCGATAATTATGCTCCCTCCATTAGGAAGCATGATCGTTCCAGGTTCATTGATTTCAAAATAATAGGGTTCAGCCTTTATTTGCCCATATTGGAATGAAAGTTGAAAATAAGAGCGAATAACCTTTAAACCATATGGTAGATCAAGTGTTCCTGAAGGCTCATGATGGTCTATTAAAGAAAATACTTGATCGATATGTATCGCAGAAAGAGATGCAGGTTTTTCCTTGTAAAGATAGTTTAATATTAGTTGAATCCCTCTCCTTTGTAAAGGTAAAGGCATTTCAAGAAAACGATTAATGTCAATAGTCATTTTGTCTTCTTCTCTTTTTGTCAATACTGTATTCAATCGCTCAACTGTTAATTCCTGCAAAAACTCCTCATCACTTTGCAGCTCTTCGCTAAAACGCTGAAAATGTTCATGTACATGGCTGTTTTCTGCTTTAAGAAAAGGAAGAACCTGCTTACGATAACGATTCCTGCTATAAATGCCCTTCTCATTGCTTGGGTCTATCCTTGGAATAAGCTTATGCCTGTCACAATAGTGCTGTAGTTCCTCTTTCGTTAAACATAAGAATGGGCGAAAAATAATCCCTTCATAAAACGGCCGTGAGAATGGAATACCCGCTCTGGCCTTTCCGCTGCTCCCTCTTGTAAACCGCATCAGCATAGTCTCTATTTGGTCATCACCATGGTGTCCTAATGCTAAATACGAGGATTGGTACTGTTTCATTATTGTATGATAAAACTCATATCTTACTTCTCTTCCTGCAATTTGAGAACTCTTTCCTGTCTCTTTCATGATTTTGGATACATTAACTTGAACCATTTCAAAAGGGATGTTGTACTGCTCGCAAAAGTCTTTTACAAACATGGCATCCAGGAAGGATTCTTCTCCACGGAACATATGATCCACGTGAGCGACTACCAAAAACAGATTTCTTTTTTCTCGTTCCTTCAATAAATAGTGAAGAAGTGCTAATGAATCGGGTCCACCCGAAACTCCCACTATAATCCGTTTGTTGTCCAAGGAAAAGGAATGGCGCTGCAAAAAGGACTCAACTTTTGATTCGAACATATAAATTGCACACTTTCTAAGCAAATTTGGAAGTCGCATTTCACGCTTCCGCTTTTCTTTTGTCCAGCTTCAGCGCACAGCAGCTAGTGTATTGACCCTTTCCTCCTTACGATAAGTCAACATCAGATCGCTTCCGCTTTTCTGTTTTCCTTTATCTCAATCGGAGCGGATCCAATCCATACGCCGCTAAACGTGCGCTTGCGCTTTTCTTTTTAGCTTACCACTTTTGATTATGAACTATCAAAAATTAATGTAATGAAAATTAGGTTTTCTATCTATACGGATGAAAGTAAAATTGGTTTCATTTTATTACGGTAAATTATTAAAAGTATACCAAGCATATAAGACACCTAGAACGATTGCGATAAATAAAAATTCCATCAAGCCGCTTTTTTTCTTCTTCCGCCTGTAGCTCTGTCTTGAAAGTGGGACGGATTGAGTATTTTTTACCCCAGCTTGTTTACCCTGGGCAGTTTTTTGTTTATTTACTCGTGGTTTTGAAGGAGCAGCAGAATTATTTTTCTCGACCATTAAATCTAATAAATCTTCCCGCATTTGTTTGGCTTGACTGTATTGTCCTTGGAGTGCCTTTAAAATAACTGGTTCAAATTTTATCAACTCTTGTTTTTGCCGTATGGCATCTTTTAGCTGCGGGAGCCCGCCTGTTGATTTCGTAAATCGATTTGGATAAGCTGTATTAATCATGATCATGGCAACCGCAAATAAATCATAGGATGGCTCAGCCTTTCGGGAACCTAATCCCCAATAGCCGCGGTCATAAAACTCAGTAAACTCTTTAATGGCCCGGCCCTTAATGGTCGTACCGCCCACATCTATACATCTGATTTTCGGAGGCGGGCCCGTCACGATTAAATTTTCGGGTTTCAAATCTCCAAAGACCCAGCCGTTTTGATGAAGCTGTTCTAAATCATTCAGCAGCTGCAAAAATAATACACTTGTCCAAGAGGGCCCTTTCGTTTGTAAAAAGGACAGGAAATCCGGCCCCTGAATATACTCCATCACATAAAAAGAAATCTTGCTGTTATTCCACTGCCAATCATCGACATCAAGCAAACAAGGTCCGAGGGAGTGTCCCTGGACCTTTGCAAAGGATTTTAAAACATTAACCTCTGAGGTGATTGACATACCATTATCACTCATTTTTAAAGCGACCTGAGTGTCTTTATGTTTGGCAAGGTAAACCACCCCATTTGCACCAATTCCTAGTTCCTTTATAATCCTATATTCTCGCGCATGCCACTTTCCTGTAATAATGGTCCCGGGGCTTACCTTACATTGATTCTTCAAAGTATGATTCATCATCGCGAGACAGCAGGCTCCTTAATGATTGTTTTTTTTCTGTAAAAGCAGATAAGGCAGTTCTTAATGCCGGTCCCGTTGGCGTGATGCCACCGGTCGACAGCTGGGAAAACACACTTGTCAAAACTTGTAACTTAGGTGTCCAATCAAGCAATTTTTCGACATCATTCTTTTTCCCGGGAAATACATACACAGAAAACAGATTATCTCCAGTCCTTGCATTCAAGCTTAGAGAAAGGTCAAGGAGTGCCTCTTTTACTGTTGGAAGCTTGTGTTTCATACTTGCGCTTGTATCGACAAGAATCAACACCTCTAATTCGACAGTTTCCCCCAATTCATCGACAACCTCCATAACCTCACCGCGTTTTTCAGGCGGAAGATCCTCCATTGTCTGTGAACCTCCCAATATTTCCTGAAGCTGACGGTTGACTACACCTTGAATGGTTTGATTCATTGCTTTCCGGGTAACCATCTGCACCGTTTGCGAAAGCCTTTCGGCATAAACAATCTGACTGACTCCGCCGCCTGACATGGCAATCCCTTCAATTTCGGCAATTCCCTTTTCATCAATCACATCATGCTCCATGACACCAATGACATTCACAGTAATTCCTTGTTCATTAGCAAGAGCTGACATCGCTATCGGGTCTTCCCCTTGATTTGAGCATCCATCTGTAATCAGTAAAATTTGCCGAATCTTCCCTGTGTACATAACCTTCCCCCTCCATTTTCAGTATTGCTACCATTTTCGACGGGATTAGGTTGATTTATACATATTTAACTGAAGGAGTGGATAAATTAATTGGTTAGGCATGGCGTTTTACTTTATGAAGAGGAATAGACGCCCACTTCGGTGTATTATGTTTAATTTTAGCTACAGTCACAGTCATATCATCATCAATTAAACCGGATCTGGAGCGAATAACCTCTTCCATTATTAGATCTGCAACCTCTTGCGGATCATCGGTCTCTAGTTCTTGTACCTTTCGTTTCATCCATAAATCATAATTTTCTACATGCTTTGGTCCTTCAAATACTCCATCACTCATCATAATAAGCAGATCTCCTGCTTTTAATTGTTCGCTGACAACATCCACCTCAAACTCCTGAAGGATGCCCATTGGTAAATTACTTGCCTGAATTTTAATAACTTTATTTCCTCTTTTTATAAAACTTGGCGTCGAGCCAATTTTAAGAAACTTTGCAGACGCATTTTTCAAATCGATCATTGCTAAATCTAATGTAGAAAAAATTTCATCTGTAGTCCGAAGTGATAGGATGCTGTTAACTGATTTTATCGCGACCTTTTCTTCTATTCCTGATTGTAATATCTTTTGTAAGAGCTGCAATGTTTCTTTACTTTCATAATGAGCCCTTTCTCCATTTCCCATTCCGTCACTAATGGCGATGGCAAATTTACCCAATCCAAGCTCAATCGTTGAATAGCTGTCGCCCGATACTAAGCCGCCGTCTTTCGCTGCATGGGCCACACCTGTATCTACCGTATAAGCCTTCGATGATCGGAAGTTTACATTACATAATTCTTCAGGGATGGTTCCATATTCCTCCTTGTTCACGATAATGGTTTCCCCAAGAATATCTGACAGCATCGGTGCAATTAACTTTTCACACTCTCCGTGACCATTACCAAACGGTACTGTCATCTCAATATCGACATTACCTTGTTCAAGGCTATAAATTTCAACCTGTTCAATCTGAATGCCAAAATCCTGAATTGCCTCCATAATTTGTTCTTCTTGTTTATGATGATTCTCTCTTTCACGCTGAATTTCCTTAGCAAAGTTATCCATAACTTCAGATACACCTAACAATTGTTCTGCCACTAGCTTACGGCTTTCCCGCACCTGCTTCTTTAATTTTAAATTGGCTTGATAGAAGGTTAACTGCTGCCCAATCGTTTCGTATACCTTTTTGGGGCGAGAACAAAGTTTATCCCATTCCCTTGCTATTCTTGGCGACACATTACCGTCATTTTGGTCCATTTCATGAATAATCTCTTCCATCGCCGCATAGGTTGTATTAAAATTCTTTGCCCAGCATTGTTCCTTTTTAAAGCAAGTTTGACAAGTTCGTTCAGTCACATTGCTCATGAAATAATCCATTTCGCGGTCATTTTCCTCTTCTTCCTGCATGACTTCCATTTGAGAGAAGCTTTTGGATAGAGCATGAAAGACACCTGAAAATTGGGACACTCTTTGTGCTGTAACATCGCGCATTTTGCGCATGTATTTTTGCTGCTCTGCCGTGTGTTCCGGTGTTCCCGGTATATATTTTGCCAGCCTTGAAGTAAATACTTGCGGCGTTAAGAGGAACAAGAAAATGGCCGATAAAGTCTCCAATACAGTTTGTAAGATGGAGCCCTCGCCTTCCCCATACATGCCAATCAGCAGGGTAGCAATAAATAAACCGATGGAAACTCCGATTTTTTTCCCTTCCTTTAACAGGCCGCCAAGCACCCCTGAAAATGCTAGTAGACTCATATGATAGAAGCTGGATACACTTGCAAGACTAAAAATCAGCCCGGTCACTACCCCAACCGTGGAACCCACTGTTGCCCCGGCAATGAAGGAAAAGACCAATACCAGATATCTCGACATGATATGTTCTATCGACATATCATAAACCTTCCAGCCAATCGTCCCTGACAAGATAGAGGCAAGCATGATAATTAAACAAACAATCTCTTCCGTTTTTAACAGCTGTCTTCGTTTATTTAAAGTGAGTAATGGAATACTTTGCAGAAAAATAAGTGTTAGGATAAAAGCAAGACTTGACTGAACCCCAGCCATCATTAAATCATAGAGAGTTAGTTGTCTTGATAGAATAAACGACTCTATCAATTTCCCAAGGCCTAGGATAATCGCAACAAAAAATGGCAGGGATCGAACTTCATTCGTCAGCCACTTTTCACTAATTCGATAGATGGTTAAAAATAGAACTGTCACAGCAAAGGTGAAGGCTGCATTCCCTAAAGAAATTGTGGCAGCCCCGACGATCAGCCCGATCAGAGCAAGCGGTGCCCGATCTCTTTTAATTAAATAGACTGATGCGAAAAATGGCAGGCAAAATGGTGTTAACTTCGCCAAAATCAAGGCCCGTCCAAGTAAGAATCCTATTAATACTAATAAATAACCTTTTTTTATAAAAAAGGACTCAAGCATTAATTGGAATTTCCGTATTCCTTTTCCTATATCCCATTTAGATGAATGAAGGTTGACTTCCCCGACTGGTTCTATGAAACTTACGTTAGCCTTTTCCATAAATCACACTCCCTTGTTCTTTCATCGTTGGAAACAATTATAAAATTAATAGATTTAAAAGTTTGTCAAAATAGTGAACAAGATCAAATAATCGTTCGACGGTTTTCACTATAATCATTCAAATAATATATTTATGTCGTTTAAAGTAGAAAAGGTGACAGGCACCATGTGAAGAATTCACATGGTGCCTGTCACCTTTTACAATATACTAAGATTAATAATAGAAAGAACAAAAGCGCTGGAGCTGGACGTTGACAGTCCTTTTATTAGCAGTTATCCATAAGCGAAAATTTTATAATTCCCTTAACGATAAAATAAGACAAGCCGCCGTTGACTTGTCTTTGTATGTTAAAGTGAAACCTGCCCTTATCCCATTAAGTGTGCAGCAAGTTAACCACGTCTAGCTCCTCTTCCTCCACGCTTGGATTCCGTGTTGCGCTTTAAGGAAGTTAAACGATCCTCACTATCTTTTAGGAATTTGGCCATTTTAGACTCAAAGGTTTCCCCTTTATTGCTATTACGATCGTTTGAACGGTTTTGACGAGGGCGTTGCGAATGCGAATATTGCCTTTTTTCCGGCTCTGGTCGATCCTTTGCCTTTTTAATCGACAAACCAATCTTTCCATCTTTCTCAACATTTAGGACTTTTACCTCAACCTGGTCGCCAACCTTTAAATGATCGTTAATATCTTTTACATAATTGTCAGCAACCTCACTGATGTGTACAAGTCCTGTTGATCCACCCGGCAGCTCCACAAACGCTCCGAACTTTGTTATCCCTGTTACCTTTCCTTGTAACTTGCTGCCTACTTCAATTGACATAAAAAGAATGTTCCTCCTTAAAATGTTAAATCAATGTTTCTATATATTATACAGAAACTAAAAAATCAGTGTCAATAACTCGCGCAGCTGGGTCAATTTTCTTTATTGTCTTCAGGAATATTAAAAATTACTTCATTCTTTTCTGAGAAAAAGTACTCTTTCCTCGCTAACTTTCCGATATAATCATCATCATTTAACTTAATAATATCTTCTTTAAGAATGGATTCCTGCTTTTTCATATCTGCAAGCTGGTGATCAAGCTTTTTCTTTTGCGCCAGTTTCGTCTCGAGTTTAGCTGTTTGGGAAATGTGATTTGAAATCATCAAATAGGTTAGCAAGCTAGCAAAAACAAAAAACACCGATAAACGTCTTCGCACTAATTTTCTTTTTCGGCTTGAGGCAATCTCGGCATATTGTTGCTGCTCCACATAGGTTGTCTGAATTCTTGATACATTTCGTTTTGTTTCCGCACCCATTCCCCTAAAACCTCCTTACTCTTTTTTCCTCTTCCATTTATCTCGCCATTTATTAATATAATTCATTATTTCCTTTAAATTTCCTGCCGTTTTATTATATAACTTCTCGACGGTTTTTTTAAGACTTTTCGGCAAAAGTTTCCAAAATAATAATACGGTTTTTTGCAATGGAAACAAGATGACCTTCAGAATAAATAGTAAAACTTTATAAACAAATTTGACAAGGGTTAATAGTCCCCTGCCAAGTGCGAGAATAATCACAATCAATAGTTGTATAAGACCAACGATTGGCTTATAAATCAGGAGTTGAATCATTTTTCTTATAAAATTATAAATGGCGATAACGGACTGAATCCCTATCTCTAAGAGACGAAGGTAAATACCTTTTAACAAGGCTTGGTATGCGGCGAATCCGCAAAGAAGTGCAATAAAGATATAAAACCGCAATTCTCCACTATTTACTATGAATAAGGTGTAAAAAATAATTAAAGCTTGAATAACCCAAAATAAGATATCATTTATGAAGACAATCCAAGCTTTTTGTTTTGGACGATTTAAAAACCGTTGATACGTATCAAACATGGCACCGAACAACGATCCCATGCCAATCATGGAAAGCATGGTAAGAAATTGCGTTGAAAGGGTCATTTGAATAACTTGCTAAAGAACCCTTTAGCTTTCTCCCCATGCTGTTCATCAAGATAAACTAAGTCAAAAATTTTCCCTTTAATGGAGACAATCCCCTTTTCGACATCAAGGTTTTTCATTTGCAGGTTTTGCCCCTTGATGGCTAAAAAGCCCATTACTGTTTCTAATAAAAATTCCTCATTATCAAAGCTTTCTACTTGTTTAACTCCAGTAATATCGAGCAGCTTTCTTCCTCTCATAATCACATCATGATCTGGAACACTGCTCTTTTGTGGATTATTATCATAGTATTGGCTCATCCTTCATCCCTCACAATCATTTGTACAACCCTTTTGTACATTTTTATGTGAGGGAAATCTTAATTAGAACAATCGAACCTTAAAAAGGGTCGGAAGAGCCCAGCTTCTCTTCTTTTAAAATGGTATACATTTCAGCGGCTTCTTCCTTACGTGATGTTTCTTGGATTCGATCGATTCGAGCGGTAATTTTCCGCTGTCCAAGGCGGATCGTTAACTCATCGCCTGCCTTAACCGTGGAACTAGCCTTTGCCTCTTTTCCATTGATTTCAATTCTGCCTTGATCAGAGACTTCCTTTGCCAGCGTCCTTCTTTTAATTATTCTTGAAACCTTTAAAAACTTATCTAAACGCATTTGCACTTCCCCCTTTTCTTATAATCCCTTTTCCTTCGCTTCATCCCAATAAAAATCGAGCTGTTCAAGTGTATGCTCTTCAAATGACCGCCCACTATTCTTTACCTTTTCTTCAACGTACTGAAACCTGCGAATGAACTTTTCATTTGTTTCAAATAAGGCTTCCTCTGGATGGATTTTTAAAAATCTCGCTACATTTACAAAGGCAAACAGCAGGTCGCCAAATTCCTTTTTAGCAAGGATAAGTCCTTCCTCTGTTCCATCAAGCTCATTCACAAATTCATCCAGCTCTTCTTTCACTTTCGCAATCGCCGGGTTAATTTCCTGCCAATCAAAACCAACCTTTGCCGCCTTCTTTTGCAGTTCATAGGCCCGCAGCAGGTTGGGCTGTGCTGTTGAAACACCTTCTAACAAGGAAGCGGGTTGCTGCTCTCCTTTTTCCTTCTGCTTGATTTCCTGCCAGTTCTGAATCACTTGCTCTGCGTTATCAGCCTTCGTATTACCAAATACATGTGGATGCCTGCGAATCATTTTTTCTGAGAGCCCCTCGATAATATCATCGATGGAAAAATACCCATCATCTTCTCCAATTTGAGCATGGAGCATGACCTGTAGCAGTACATCTCCTAGTTCTTCAACCAAATGGTCAATATCATCGCTGTTAATTGCTTCAATTACTTCATATGTTTCTTCAATTAAGTACCTTTTTAACGATTCATGAGTTTGTTCCTTATCCCATGGACATCCATTTGGCCCTCTTAAAATCGCAATAATATCACGAAGTTTCCCAAAATTTTTCAATAGTATTTGTTCGTCCTTAACAGGCGGAACATAAACGGAGGTTAAATTGTTAATCGATACGTTTCGGTCCAGCTCATACAAGGCTACTTTTTCAATCGACTCCTGACTGCTGCCGGCAGCCGTTACAATATATACCTCGTAATCATCAGGCAACTTCTCCATTAGGGTTAGTTTAACTTCCGAAGCAACAAGTTGATCGTATACCTGACTTATAAACATATGCTGTTCCAGCTGAAGCTGGCTGGCAAACAGTGCTGTGCCATCGAGCAGCTGAAACCCTTCAACCGGATCAATTTTTAATGCAGCAAAGATGGCATCCAAAAAGCTTTGTCCTCCTCCAATAGAAATGGTAACCCCTTCCTTTGGTCCATATTCTAAAAGGAGCTGAACAGTCCGCTCCGCCACAAGCGGATGACCTGGAACGGCATAAATGACGGACCCGGTTTGCGACTCCTCTAATAGGGTTCGGGCGATTTCCTCATAGACGTCGTCAAACTGATCATGTTTTTCATAGACATTATCAAACGAAACATAGGTCAATCCCTCTTTTTCTAACTCTGATACAACAGGATGTTCCTTAGTCCGTAAGAAAAGATGGTTTGCCTTCAATAATTTCTTATATACCCCGACTGGCAGCTGTTCTAAGTCACCTGCACCCAGTCCGAGTACCTCAATTTTTTTACCCATGTTAACCCCTATCCTTTCTTCCTAATAAATGAATAAGTTTGCTGCCAAGCGGAAATAATGCCAGTTCTTCCTCGCGAAAAACTCGGCCCCGGATAATAATTGATAAAAACAGGAGGCCTCCACATACTACAGCGCTTATTGCCTGCATAGCTGCCCCTAGCCGCTCCATTCCAAAAGAAGCAAAGAAATATTCTGTTATGTATAAATAGCCCTTTAAAAGCAGCACCATACTCATCGTGGCCGCTAGAACCGTTCTTAAAAATCCATTTAATAATATCGGCCCTCCGGACATTTTTCTAAATCCGGTCATTAAGACTAGTGTAACGATTGCTAGTGAAATAAGCGAGGAAACTGCAGCCCCCATGATTCCTAATAACGGAATAAGAATAATATTTAATAGATATTTCAATGGAAAAACAATCATGACGGCAAAGGCCGGAAACAACACTTTTCCCATTCCCTGCATAATCGCAATAACCGTTGAGATGATCGATGTAAAGAAAATAACAAAACTAAGGATACCCAAGACAGATGAACCTGAGCGATTCTCAAACAGCATAATGTTCGTAGGCTCGATAATGGCCCAGAGGCCTGCAGAGGCGCCAACACCAACTACAACACTAACCTTTAATGCTAATTGGGTATGTTCATACAATTCCACTGGCTTAGATGCTAATCGTGCCCTAGTGATCAATGGCACAAGGGTTAGTGACATGGATGTGGCAGCAACGGTCCCTAATTGGATTAAGGGCTGACCACGGTCAAAAATCCCTTTTATCCCCTTGGCTAGTTCTGCTTCCATTCCATTTGCAACAAGCAGAGAATAAAGATTTAAAGAATCTGCCATTTGGATGAAGATCATCAGCATTCCACTTAAACAAATCATCAATCCTTGGAAAAAGAGCGCCCTCCAAATAGCTCCAACTTCCTTTTTATAGTTTTGAAACATCCCTCTAACAGGCATGATTATTTTCCATTCTTTACGAATCCGCAAGAACATAAACAGAATGATCGCGGATATGATACTTCCGGTGATCGAACCAAACATCGCCCCTCCTCCGACTAAATACAACGAATAACCTTTTGCCATAAAAAGAGAAGACAAAAAGATAATCGTCAACACCCGTATTGTTTGTTCCCCCACTTGTGATAAGGCAGTTGGAACCATATCCCCAATTGCTTGATAATATCCTCTTAATAAAGAGCTAATCGGGAAGGCGAGAAAAACAATCGCAACGACCCTTAATAAAATGGCTAAATGCGAATCATTCATCCAACGGGCAATTCCATCAGCACCTATATAAAGAATCAGAAAACAGATGAATCCAAATACTTGCAAAAAGAGAAACGAGGCAAACAGCAGTAAACGAGAACGTACATCATCTCCTCGTTCCTTCTGCTCTGCATAAAGCTTAGAAATGACAACTGGAAAGCCAGTGGTCGACAAAACCACGGCCATCCCATAAAACGGGTATACTTGTTGATATATGTAAAAGCCGACATCACCGACAATATTTTGAAAAGGAATCCGGTAAAAGGCACTTAAGATTTTGGTTACAATAGCCGCAATGGTTAAAATAAACGCCCCTTTAAAGACGGCTTTTGATTGATGGATGGACTTTTGCATTTCTTCACCTGCTTATAAAATCTCCAAGGTATTATAGCATAAAAGAAAAGCGGAAGCGCTCGTTTAGTGAAGTACACTAGTCGCTGGGCCTGGAGCTGGACATATAAAAAAGACAGCATCTGCTGTCTTTTCGTTATAATTTGATAATTGTCTAGACTACAGCACCCAGCGACTAACGGCCATCCCAATCCTCCCTATGATAAGTCAACATCGAATCGCTTACGCTCTTCGTGTTTCCTTTATCTCAGTCGGACTGGGCCCCTGTCCTGTCGTGCGCTAAACGGGTACTTCCGCTTTTCTTATTATGACTCCATTTGTCGAGCTAGGAACCCAGCAGCTGTTTCTACTGCTTTTTGCTCTACTTCACCAAGGGTTCCTTCTTTTGAAAAGATAATAACGCCACCAATGGGGTCCCCGTTTGCAATAATAGGTCCAATGGTGTACGATGAGACAGTTTCATTATTCCCTTCTATTAACGCCATTTCACCTTGCTGGGTATGTAGAACGGAGTTTCGTTCTTCCATCGTTTTTTCAACTAATTCGCTGATGTTCTTATTTAAATAATCCTTTTTTGAACCGCCAGCGACTGCAATATAGGTATCTCTATCACAAATTAAAACAGGATTACCGAGGCTATCAAATAGGGCTTCTGCATATTCTTTGGCAAAATCGCTTAACTCGCTGATTGGTGAATATTTTTTTAAAATGACTTCTCCGTCTCGATCCACAAAAATCTCTAACGGGTCCCCTTCGCGGATACGCAAGGTTCTGCGTATTTCTTTAGGAATAACAACACGCCCCAAATCATCGATTCGACGAACAATTCCAGTTGCTTTCATCCAATGTTGCCTCACTTTCATCTGATGATTTTACTAACTTGGCAATGATGTTAATCATCACCAGCTTTGAAATTAGTATCTTTCATCTGGAAAGTTCTATTCACAAACATAATATTTTTTCACATTTAAGCGAAATATCACATAAATGGATAATAATAGCTAGATCAAAAGGACAACTGAAATGTCCCTTTGATGACTAGTTTACCGGATTGCCTTGACCCCTTTTAGCCAGTGATACCCCTTTGACCATTTCTCGGACAATATGAAGCCACCCAGCTGTATCGTACTCTTTTGTCTTAATCATGATTTTTAATTTAGAGCCTTCCATACCGGGAATAATGTTTCGGCCAAATTGGTTTCCTATATGGAATATCTTACTTCCATCAATTTCACCGGTAACCTGTTCATTAACTAAAATGGTGACCTCTTGTTTTACTTGTTTAATTTGCTCAACACCGTTTAACAAGGCGTAGACCTTAATTTCAGCAATTTGGAAGAGGTAATCCACTTCCTCCGGATATTCGCCAAACCGGTCGAGCATTTCTGCTTGAAGCTCTTCGATATCCTCAAGACTCTCGGCCCCTCTAAACCGTTTGTACATTTCAATCTTCTGATGTCCATCTTTAATATAGGTATCAGGAATATAGGCATCAATTTCCAAATCAATTTCAACAGACTTTTTCACTTCACCGCCTAGGTCGCCCTTCCGCTCTTCAATGGCTTCCTTCAGCATTTGTGAATAAAGATCAAATCCAACGGAATCAATAAATCCGTGCTGTTGAGCACCTAATAAATTCCCTGCCCCGCGAATCGATAAATCGCGCATGGCAATTTTAAATCCGGACCCTAATTCCGTAAATTCCTTAATCGCTTGAAGGCGCTTTTCTGCAACCTCCGTTAAGACTTTATCTTTTCGGTACGTAAAATAGGCATAAGCAACACGATTGGATCTGCCTACCCGGCCGCGGAGCTGATAAAGCGTGGAAAGGCCCATTCGATCTGCATCGAACACAATTAAGGTATTTACATTCGGGATATCAACACCCGTTTCGATAATCGTTGTGCTCACGAGCACATCAAATTCCCCTGCTAAGAAACCGATCATAACTGATTCCAGTTCATTTTCCGTCATTTGCCCATGTGCAAACGTTACGCGGGCATCCGGAACAAGCATGGAAATTTCTTCAGCCTTACGTTCAATATCTTCGACCCGGTTATATAAAAAGAATACTTGTCCGTCCCTGGCAAGCTCACGTTCAATCGCTTCTCTTACCAATGAACCATTGTACTCCATAACATATGTTTGCACAGGAAAACGATTTTCCGGCGGTGTTTCGATGACCGATAAGTCCCGTACGCCGAGCATTGACATATGAAGTGTCCTTGGAATTGGTGTTGCCGTTAAGGTTAACACGTCGACATTTGTTTTTAACTTCTTAATTTTTTCCTTATGTGTAACACCAAATCTCTGTTCTTCATCGACAATCAATAGTCCTAAATCATGGTAAACAATGTCTTTCGATAGCAGACGATGGGTACCTACAACAATATCAACCGTCCCTGCTTTTAATCCTTTTATTGTCTCAGTCTGCTGTTTTTTTGTTCGGAACCGGCTTAATAAGCCAATATTAATCGGATAATCCTGAAAACGTTCTCTCAAAGTCTCAAAGTGCTGCTGCGCTAAGATTGTTGTTGGAACCAAGAAGGCTACCTGCTTTCCATCAGCAATCGACTTGAATGCAGCACGGATGGCCACTTCTGTTTTACCGTAACCAACGTCACCACATAAAAGGCGGTCCATTGGACGCGATCTTTCCATATCCTTTTTAATTTCATGGATCGAGCGCAGCTGGTCTTCGGTTTCTTGATAAGCAAAAGAAGTTTCAAATTCACGCTGCATATCCCCATCAGGAGAAAAGGCATACCCAACCGCCGCTTCCCGCTCCGCATACAGCTTAATAAGGTCATCCGCAATATCTTGTACAGATGATTCAACTTTCTTCTTGACCTTCTTCCAATCACTGCCGCCGAGCTTATAAACCTTCGGCTCTTTTCCTTCAGATCCAACATACTTTTGAACAAGGTCGATTTGTTCCACTGGAACATACAGTTTATCTGAACCCTGATAGCGAATATGCAAGTAATCTTTATGAATACCATTTATAACTAGCGTTTCAATCCCCAGGTATTTACCGATTCCATGATTAACATGAACAACATAATCACCAATTTTCAACTCGGAGTAACTCTTGATCCGTTCGGCATTCGATAATTTCTGCCGGCTAGCTGATTTTTTGACGCGCTTATTAAATAATTCTTCCTCAGTGATGACAGCAATTTTTTGAATAGAAAGTTCAAATCCTGCATGAAGATTCCCTTGCATAATCTGAACTTTACCTGGTAAGAGCTGTTGATCACCTTTCATGGTGCTTGAATTTATTTCATAATCCTCTAAGACCCGTTCTAATTTCTTTACCCTTTCTTCATCCGGTCCTAAAAATAGAATAGAATAATTTCCTTTTTTCCACCTGTCGATTTCTGCTTTTAATACATGCATCTGACCATGAAAATTTTGCATTTGTTTACAAGTAATATTGATAATATTTTGTGGACTTGTATTGGCAACATGTCGTAAAAATAACGACATATAGAGAAGCGGAAATTCTTTTCTTTGCAGCATTGCCCCAAGGTCATGAGAAATATGCAGGTCATGAATAATCTGCCCCTCTGCTAGTAAACCTGTATACCACTCAGCTTCTTCTTTTACGAGGGAATCATTCATCTCTTGAACTCTGCTAATTTCATCTACAAACACAAGTCCATCGCTTGGCAGATAGTCTAGTAAACTATTAGGCCTGTCGTAGGCTAATGATAAGTATTTATAGACTTGGTCTGGTTTTTGGCCATTTTTCAACTGCTCAAGCTCATAACTGATATTTTGGCTTAACTGCATTTTTGCTTTATCATCTTTTAATTTTCTTAAAGACAGCGCCAATCCTTCTTCAAGCTTGCCGGTCATTCGGCTATAGTCCTCCGCTTTGAGGATGATTTCCGTAGCTGGTCCAATTAAAACTTCTTTCACTTTTTCTTTTGACCGCTGATCGTCAAGGGAGAAATATCGGATCGAATCAATTTCAGTATCAAACAACTCTATCCTTAATGGGTCTGCCTCAGTAAGTGGGTAAATATCAATAATTCCACCCCTTACACTAAATTCCCCAGGAGTCGATACCATCTCAGACCGGACGTAACCCATTTTAACAAAGGTTGTTAACATCTTATCTATATTAATATCTTCCCCTAGTTTTAATGACAGCTGGTATTGTTTCCATAGTGTTTTTGGAGGAACAATCTTTTTTAATCCGGCAATTGGGACAATCAATACCCCTTTACTTTGCCTGCTCCAGTAGTTTAACGCCTCAATTCGCTGGGCTTTTAATTCCGGGCTTGCAATGCTTAGTTCGGCAGCTATTAATTCATTAGCTGGAAAAAGGAAGACTTCCTTTTCACTTAATAGATTGACGAGATCATCATAGAGTTTTTGGGCTTGTAGTAGATTATGGGTGACAAGCATGATCGGCCTTTTCATCTTTTCATAGACAGACGCAGTTAGGACGGTCCGCGATGATCCGGATAGGCCTGCAACTAGTTGTTCTTTTAATCCCTCTTCAACCCCGGCAATGATGGAGTGAACATCTTCTTGCTTTAAAAATAGTGATTTTAAACCATTCAAGGTTTCTCCTCCCTCCCTTAAGAAATAATTATATTAAAACAATATTTATATTAGTAAATTTTTAAACAGAAAAACGCTTTGGAGAGCTTCCAAAGCTGATTAGAATAGCGGAAGCGCCCTTTTTAGCGGCGCACACTAGCCGCTAAAAAGCTAAGCTAGACTATTATCTAAGTAGAGTGTTTTTACCCACTATTTTAATGAATAAGAAAATCATATTGATGGTAATCTGGATTTCGCTCTAATGCTTCCTGACAATCCTCGCAAATGGCTTTGATATGAATGTCACCAGATGGTTCATACGAGACCATTTCCTGTCTTTCCAGATCCGTTAATTTATGAAGGCCTAGAGTTTCTGCATGTATCGATGTTTGTTCAATAGAGCCAAGTTTTGTACCACAATGACGGCAATAATACTTGATGGGCATGCCTGTCCCTCCCTAATCTAGGATTCCATTACTAGTATTAACCTGATAAATGGAAGTTATTCAACTAGATTACTTTGTGGAGGATTAACATTGTTTTTCTTCAATGTATGAATGAAAGACTTGTATCATGAACAATTATTGATTATATTCATTCATGACCTGTAGAAATGGCTTCTTTAGCCAAGCAGCACAAGCATCTGCGCTTCTTTTTACCGCTTCCTCAGTAAAAGGTCTTTCCTCCTGACGAAAACGTCCTAGGACATAATCAGGTACGCTCATTCCTGGGGTTGGCCGGTTAATTCCTATCCGAATTCGGTTAAACTCCTGCGTCCCCAGATGGGCAACAGTAGACTTAATTCCGTTATGCCCCCCTGGACTCCCTTTTTGGCGAAGTCTTATTTTGCCAACAGGCAGATCCAGGTCATCATAAATGACTAATAAATCCTCTAACTCTATTTGATAATAATCCATTACCGCCCGGATTGATTCCCCTGATAAGTTCATATAGGTTAATGGTTTTAAAAGTAATACCTTTTCCCCGTTATGTAGGCCAATCCCATATACGCCCTTAAATTTTGATTGATTTAACGGAATAGAGAATTGATCCGAGAGTGTATCGATTACCTCAAAGCCAATATTATGTCTTGTTTGATCGTATTGTTTTCCAGGGTTTCCTAAACCTACGATTAATTTCATCTGTGTTCCCACCTCTTCCGGTTTAGTCATCCTTTTAAAAAATTTTCGGAACATCGCCATTCTCCCATAATAACATGATTTCCTTAATTATGCGTTAAAAGACGTAACCTTAAATTGGTTACGTCTCGAACTCTTAAACTTTGATTACTGCCTAGCAGCTAGTGTCCTTCGCTGAACAGCCGCTTTTAGCTTTTCTATTCTGGAGTAGTTTCTCTGCCTTCTTCGTGGTCAGGATGACCTTCCTGCTGCTGTTCACCCGAGTTAATTTCTTCTTCCTGTCTTGGAGGTAAGATGGAAGCAACCACTTCCTCATCCTCATGATTAATAGTAAAGCCGCCACCGGTAGGGATATTTCCTACTAGTACAGTTTCACCAACTTGAAGGTTGGTGATATCCACTTCAATTTGCTGCGGGATATTATCCGGAGTGGATGTGATCGATAATTGGTGGATAGACTGCTGCAAGACACCACCATCTTTCACGCCAATCGCTTCGCCAACAAGTGCAAGCCTGACTTCCACATTAATTTTGGAGGATTTGTCTACTGCTAAGAAATCAACATGAAGAATTTCCTTTTTAAATGAATCCTCTTGATAATCCGATAAAACGACATCGTACTTATTGCCATCTACATCAAGAGAAATGACACCGTTTCTGCCGACCGTACGGATGGTTTTGGTTAAATCTGCAGAACTCACAAATACCGGTTTACTTTCAACCTTTGCTCCATAAACCACTGCGGGGATATTTCCATTATTACGGAGTTGTTTCAATGCTGAATGACGGAGTTCCGTCCGTTCCTTTGCTTGTAAAACAGTACTCATATGTTTAGATACCCTCCTTTTTTAACACTTACTATATAAAAATGCCCTAAAATAGGAGGGTCTAAACATTTATTTATTAATCAAATAAGGTAGATACTGACTGTTCTTCGTGAACACGGATAATCGCTTCACCAAGTAATGGTGCAACAGAGAGATGAATAATTTTATCCATATTTTTCTCTTCAGGAAGCTCAATCGAGTTGGTAATCACTAATTCTTTTATTTTTGAATTTTGAATTCTTTCAATTGCTGGACCACTCAACACAGGGTGTGTACAGCAGGCGTATACTTCTTGTGCTCCATTTTCCACTAAGGCATTAGCTGCAAGGGTAATCGTACCTGCTGTATCAATAATATCATCGATTAAGATCGCGATCTTACCTTCAATGTTACCAACTATATTCATAACTTCCGCAACATTTGGTCTTGGACGGCGTTTATCGATGATAGCAATTGGAGCCTTTAAACGCTCAGCCAATTTACGTGCTCTTGTTACACCGCCATGGTCTGGGGAAACAATGACCACGTCACCATTGAATTGACGGCTTTTAAAATACTCTGCTAAAATCGGCACACCCATTAGATGGTCAGTTGGGATTTCAAAGAAGCCTTGAATTTGCGGTGCATGAAGATCCAGACAGATTACTCTGGTTGCTCCAGCAGTTTCAAGCAGGTTCGCCACTAATTTAGCTGTAATTGGCTCACGAGCACGTGCTTTACGATCTTGACGTGCATAGCCATAATAAGGCATAACAATGTTGATGGTTTTTGCAGAAGCTCTCTTTAAGGCATCAATCATGATGAGTAATTCCATGATATGCTCATTAACAGGCTGGCTCGTTGATTGAATAACATAGACATCACAACCGCGGATACTTTCTTCAATATTGATTTGAATCTCACCGTCACTAAATCTGGTTACAGAGCATTTTCCAAGCTCAACGCCAATGAATTTTGCGATTTCTCTTGCCAAAGGCATATTTGAGTTTAAACTAAATACTTTTAAATTCGGATCTAAATACTGATTAGACATGATTGCCCTCCAATTGTAATAGCTTTATTTCTTAAGATTAAGTTTCTGAACGTAATCCTCTTTATTAACTTGTTTTGCACGAGCAATCGCTAAAGCCTCTTCAGGCACATTCTTTGTGATCGTCGAACCCGCAGCAACATAAGAGCCTTTTTTAATGGTGACTGGGGCAACTAAATTAGAATTACAGCCAATAAAGACACCATCTTCAATTTTTGTTAAGTATTTATTTTTCCCATCGTAATTAACTGTTATAGAGCCGCAGCCAATGTTTACATCACTGCCCACCTCGGCATCCCCAATATAGCTAAGATGTGAGGCCTTACTTCCTTTTCCAAAAACCGCCTTTTTAATTTCGACAAAGTTGCCGATTTTGACATCATCTAAGATGGTCGAATCAGGACGAATGTGTGCAAATGGCCCAATGTTAACATGAGAACCAATGGAGCTGTTAAAAGCGGCTGATTGACGAATAACCGTTTCATTCCCGATTTCACATGTATCAATTTCAGAGTTTGGCCCTATTATACATTCTGTACCTATTTTTGAATGACCTTTAATCATGGTTCCTGGATAGATAACTGTATCTTGCCCAATTTCGACATCTGCTTCTATGTAGGTATTTGCAGGGTCAATAATCGTTACCCCATTACGCATATGGGATTCATTAATTCGTGAACGCATAGTCTTTTCCGCTTCTGCTAAGGCAACTCGGTCATTTACACCTAAGGTTTCTTCAAATTCGTCAGTTTGGTAGGCAGTAACCACTTCACCTTGTTTCTTCATAATTTCAATCACATCTGGTAAGTAATATTCCCCTTGTACATTATCGTTTGAAACATTTTTTAAAGCCTCAAACAATGCCCGGTTGTCAAAACAATAGGTACCTGTGTTAATTTCATTAATTTCCCGCTCTTCTTCTGTAGCATCTTTATGCTCGACAATCTTTTCGACTAGCCCCTCTTGATTGCGAATTATTCGTCCGTATCCTGTTGGGTTATCAATTTTAGCAGTGAGGATGGTTGCTTTTGCCGATAATTGTTCATGGTGTTTAAATAGAGACTCCATTGTTTCGGCTTTAATTAACGGGGTATCACCACAAACAACGATCGTTATACCTTCTTTTCCCTCTAAGCTTTCTTGAGCTTGCATAACCGCATGGGCAGTGCCCAGCTGTTCTTTTTGCAATGCATAAAAACTTCTATCACCTAATTGTGCTTGAACCATTTCAGCTCCGTGACCAATTATCGTGACCATTTCTTTAATATTAAGCTTTGTTATTTGATCAACTACATGTTGTACCATAGGTTTACCGCACACTGGGTGTAAAACTTTATAAAGCTTAGATTTCATCCGCGTTCCTTGCCCTGCAGCCAAAATCACAGCATAACGATTAGGCATGTTCAATCCTCCAATTTACCTTTTTATCCATTAAAAATATTAACGTAAATGAGCTCGCTTTTCAAGGAATGATGGGAAAGTGTCTAATTTTGTCATATTATGTAGAATGAAAGTTAGAATAGAAAATGAATTGAGGGGTTTGTTTTTGGGGAAAAAAAAACAATAAAAAGAGCCTTCATAGAAGAAAGGCCCTAGTTGTTAAAATCCTTAGGAAGCTCCGGCTTCTTCAAATTCTACTTCCAATTCACCTAATCGGTGATACTCTGCCAAGACAGCCTCTTGGATTTTACCACGTGTTCCTGAATTGATTGGATGCGCAATGTCACGAAATTCTCCATCTGGAGTACGTTTACTTGGCATAGCTACAAATAAACCGTTGTTTCCGTCAATAACACGGATGTCATGAACAACAAACTCATTATCCAATGTGATTGATGCAATCGCTCTCATTCTTCCATCCGTATTAACCCGGCGTAATCTTACGTCAGTTACTTCCATGTGCTCACACCCTTTTTGGTTATATAAAATGCTAGTTAAATAAATTCAACAATTAATTCTATTATCCTTCTTTAATTTTTATTTTTTTTTGAAAATTTACGGCAAAATCGTGAACATTTGTAAGAATAAACGTTTTCAACACGTGAATCGTAGAAAATAGTCGGTAAAATAAGCCTTCCGCATTATTAGAATGGCGCAAGCGCCTTAATCGGGCCCTGGCACTGGACGATTTCATAAAAAAAAGCACTCGGATTACTTCACGAGCGCTACAACTTCGATTTCAACTAATGCATCTTTTGGTAAACGAGCCACCTCTACACAAGAACGGGCTGGTTTATGTGTGGAGAAATACTCACCATAAACTTCATTAACAGCAACAAATTCATCCATGTTTTTAATAAAAACAGTTGCCTTCACTACTGTTTCAAGCGATGCTCCTGCTTCAGCTAAAACCGCCTGTAAGTTCTTAAATACTTGATGGGTCTGTTCCTTCACATCACCTGTTACCATATCCCCTTCAGCCGTTAATGGGATTTGCCCAGAGCTGTAGAATAAATTATTGACGACAATCCCTTGGGAATACGGCCCAATTGCTGCCGGTGCTTGATTGGTTTGAACTACTTTCATGTTAACCCCTCCATATATTAAAATAATTCCCCGCTTGTACACTAATCCTTTTTTCTTTTACATCCACATCTGCTAGTTGTACCAGCGATAAATATTCATCCACTAACCGTTCCTGTATTTTCTCATCTTCGACTAATACAGCAATTCCAGCAAGCTGGGAATTGAATTCCTCAAGCATACTGATCATTCCCATTACCGTTCCGCCTGCTTTCATAAAATCATCCACAATGAGGACACGGGAATCCTGTCTCATGCTTTTTTTAGAAAGTACCATTGTTTGAATCCTTTTAGCAGAACCTGAAACATAATTAATACTAACCGTTGGTCCTTCTGTCACTTTACTGTCTCTGCGAACAATCACAACCGGAACATTTAATTGGCTTGCAACTGCATATGCCAGAGGAATCCCCTTGGTTGCTACTGTCATGACCACATCAATTTTAGTGTCAGCATAGGCAGAAGCGATAATTCGTCCGGCCTTCTGAACTATTTGCGGGTCCCCCAAAATATCAGTTAAATACAAATAACCGCCCGGTAACAGCCGTTCGGGATTGGCAATTAACTGACAAAGTTCATTTACAAAAGGTTCCGCTTTTTCCCGGCTTACTTTTACAAAAAATTTCACACCACCGGCGGCTCCCGGTACTGTTTGCAAAGTTCCAATTCCTCGTTGCTCAAAGGTCTCCTTCACAATTGCTAAATCTTCACTAATCGAAGACTTTGCTGAATCATATCGATCCGCAAAAAAAGTGAGCGGAACAAGCTGGCGAGGATGATCCAGTAAATAATTTGTCATATCTATCAAACGTTCACTGCGACGAAATTTCATATCTACCCTCCCAGAATCCGAATATTCTAATTAAAGGATACCATTATTGTACGCCTTTAATCAAGCGAATGTCGTTCTCCCAGCATTCGAACTGCAAAAACTTGGTCGCAAAAACCTCTTAATCCATTATAGATTCGATGCATTCTCGAATCATGCTGAACAATTCCAAATACGGTCGGGCCGCTTCCGCTCATTAACACGGCATCCGCACCAAAGCGCTTCATTTGCTCTTTAATTTGGGCAACTTCCGGATGTAGATTTAAAGTCACACCTTCAAGCACGTTACCGACGTTATCGCAGACGCGTTGGTAGTTATGTTCTTTAATGGCCTGGATCATTCCATAGATATCCGGGTGTTTTGTTCCATTCAGATCAAGCCTGCGATAAACCTCAGCGGTCGAGACCCCAATAAAGGGTTTGGCCAAAATAACCCAGCATGTTGGCGGCGGTGGAAGTTCTTTAATGATTTCGCCTCGGCCTTTTGCCAGGGCTGTTCCTCCGTAGACACAAAAGGAAACATCTGAGCCGATTTCGCTGCCAAGCTTGGCTAGTTCATCCAAACTTAAGCCAAGACCCCACAGCTTATTCAAACCCCTTAAGGTTGCTGCAGCATCACTGCTGCCCCCTGCTAATCCGGCTGCTACCGGAATCGTTTTCTCGATTGAAATCAATACACCCTTCTTTACATCAAAACGATCCTTTAACAGCTGTGCCGCCTGATAAGCTAAATTACGCTGATCATCCGGCACATAGCGATTATGAGAAAGAATATGTATTTTATCTTGTTCTAGTAAGGATAGTTCTACCCGATCGGCTAAATCAATCGTCGTCATGATCATTTCAACCTCATGATAGCCATCTGGGCGTTTATGTAAAACATCTAATGCTAAATTTATTTTAGCCGGTGCTTTGACTAAAAGCTTCACTACGTCACCTACTTTTGTTTTGTCCAATAAGCACCCATTGGGCGCCTCTGCATACGATTCCAAAAATCCACATTTTGTCCTATTTTACCACAAAAAGATAAATGTAAGACGTCCGATATGAGATATCTATCCAATTTTATTATTATATCAGTCGTTTTACGTCGAAAAAAGCCACTTTTTGGACAAAAAAAGGCCAGTGCAAAAATTCCTTGCACTGACCAAGCTGTGGTGTTAGTTAAGATTGGCGATTTTGATTGACTAGCTGCTGCTGCGCGAGTTCGATGGCACGCTTCACCATATTTCCTGCATCCTTTGCTCGAATGCCGCCCCAGCCTTCTTTCTGAACGACATCATAAAAACCAAGTTCCTTTGCTAGCTCCTCTTTAAAGCGATGAGACATAATCCCTCTTCTTCTGCCCATCTAAACAACCCCTTTCATACCACAGCATTCTTAGTATGTAAAAGATTATTCATTTTCATGAAGGTTTTTGAATTTATATACAGCAAAAAGCAGTAAACCTTAGTTTACTGCCACCCATTGCTTATATACTAGCTTAAAGCTACATGTCCTGCTGCATCATCATAGAAAGTAATTTGAACTGTTTCCGTTAAAACATCCGCATAGCTGTATGAAACACGCTCGAACGAATTTTCATCTTGATCTAACTCAATAACAAAAACAGATGGGTAAGTTTCTGCTAGAACTCCAGAACGTTCAATTGTTTTCCTGCGTCCACCATTGGCTTTCAGCAATAATCTTTTTCCCAAATTCGTGTCAAGAGCCTTTTTAATATCGGCTAAGGTTTTTGGCATTCGGTCCACCTCACTGTGTAAAGTATAACACACTGACATAGGTTCTGTCAAACAAAAATATAAATTATATCAGTCCAACAAAATGATTGTCAATATTTTTTGTTCTACTTTTTCTTCTAATTTTCAACAATGTTATCGTTGCCTTAATAGTTGTTTAATATGTATTCATTTTTAAAAATGAAGCACTATTAGAATAAAGGGGAGCCAATTTATAAATATTCTTCAGCTCCACTTTACTAATAGGCTTATGCATCCTCTTCGGTGATGGGTCGATAAGGCATTCCTGTCCGTAATACTCCCCTTGTTTCAATCCCTCCGAGTCCTTTATCACCTGTTAGGGTATTTCTTAATACATCCCATACATTGATTCGTTCCATAAACGGGGTAAAACTAATTTTTGCCACAATATAGACGGGGTCGAGTGCGTGAATATTAATTCTTGCTGGGGAACTAGCATAGTTTGCTCCTGCGTGGATAAGTGATTCAAAATGAGATTGGCAGGCACCAGCAAAGATAACAAGTTGATCTAAATGTGGAACCTTTCTTCGGGCCTCTCTGACTGCCTGGACGAAATGCCTTGAATGGCGATAAGCATTAATATCGGACATCTTCCCCTTAGCTTTGGAATAGGCATCGTGGCCTGTAATAACCAAAATATCAGGACGATATTGGTCCATTAAGCCGCCAATTCGTTCCGGCATTTCTTTTTCATTGCAGTGTATCCCTAACACGGGGATACCGATTTTTTCGTATACGGCCATGCATTTTTTTAAATATGTGGGATCACCGTCCAAGTGAAGAACCTTTCCAGGAATTTGAAAATAATTGCTCGGTTTCGCATAACCGCCAGTCGCTTCATATTCCCGACGATGTTTAATCAAATCAACATCCTGTCTAAATAATTTAAGTGACTGTTCTTCAAGTGTTCTGTATTCTTGCTGCAGCTTTACCCGTTCATCTTGATTAGGGATGACCAAATCAGTGTATGGTGCATCTGCTACTAGGCGGAAATCCTCCCCATAGAGGATGGCTACCTTCTCGTTGTTTATATTTTGAATATCGATAACGCGGAACAAGAGATCACAGTTATACGATTTTCTTCCGACAATATCCATTACCTTTATATCCACTGCCGTCACTCCAATAAGACCCTCTTAGGACTTTTAATTATGGGTTCTCTCATAGGCTATGCAGGGAATGTTGTCCTTGTTAAAAATTCAAGAAAAATGATACATAAGGAGGAGGTATTCGTTGGGAGAACAAAAGCGCAAGCGCCTTGAACAGCCCCGACAAGCATAAGACGCTCAGGGAAAGAAGGCGTTCTTTGCCTTCATTCCCTGAGTGGCAGTAGACCATCGAGGGGCTAGGCGCTGGAGCTGGACGTTGACAGTCCTTTTATTAGCAGTTATCCACAAGCGAAAAATTTATAATTTCCTAAACGCTAAAAATATCCTCATGAATCCATCATGAGGATAAAATGTTAATGAAAGTATGAATAAAGTTCATCAGCTAACCGGCCAAATTCTTCTAAGGAAAGTGTTTCTCCTCGGCGAACAGGATCGATTCCGCTTGCACTTAAAGCTGCAAGAATCTCTTCCTTCTTCTGTTTCCCATCAGGCAGCTGACTAGTTAAATTATTTAATAATGTTTTTCTTCGCTGAGCAAAGCTCGCCTTTGTCACCTGGAAAAAGAAGGCCTCATCCTTTACCACAACTGCAGGCTTCTCACGTTTAATTAATCTAATCACAGCAGAGTCCACATTAGGCTGCGGGACAAAAACCGTTTTTGGCACAATCATGACGGTCTCTGCTTCGGTGTAATATTGAACGGCAATTGAGAGCGAACCATATTCCTTTGTGCCAGGCTTGGCAGAAATTCGGTCTGCTACCTCTTTTTGCAGCATACAAACAATCCCGCGGATCGGCAGGCGGTCCTCAAGGAGCTTCATAATGATCGGAGTCGTAACATAATAAGGCAGATTGGCGACTACCATAATATCATGAATCCCTTGAAACTCCTCTTCCATCACAATTCGAACATCTGCCTCCAATACATCCTTATGTATAACCCTGACATTTTCATAGGGTGATAATGTATCCTGCAAAATAGGCAGCAATCTTTGATCAATTTCAAATGCAATCACTTTTTTACTTGAACGTGCCAGCTGTTCCGTGAGGGCACCAATCCCAGGGCCAATTTCAATTGCACCTGAGTTCTCCGTTAAATCAGCAAAGCTGACTATCTTTTTTAATATATTTGTATCAATTAGGAAGTTCTGCCCAAGGCTTTTCTTAAAAGAAAAACCGTATTTTTCAAGTATTGCTCTCGTTCTGACTGGTGTAGCAATATCCTTATTCATTCTGTTCCTCCTGACGTATAACGCTTAATGCTTCTGCAAATTCTTGTTTGCTAATGCGGAACATCATCAATCGCTTATGCAGTTGTTTTCCGTTTGTATAACCAATTTTCAACAGCTTGCCTAACGAAGTTCTTCGCTCCTTCGAGCCCTCACCGCCGATTAGGCCGGCCATAATTAAATCCTCCTGGGTAATTTCCTCCGATATCACCTCGTGCATGATTTGTGCATCCTTTAACGCTTCTCTTATATCCTCCAGGCTGGCATGTTCTACCCCAAGACCCTTGCCGCCTTTGGCAATCGCCTTTTCTTTTGGCAAAAAAGCATGTTTACAACCAGGAACAGCCGCTGCGATCGTTTTTCTGATTTTTTCACCAGGAAAATCTGGATCGGTAAAAATAATCACCCCTCGTGTAGCCTGGGCACGGTTGATTTTTTCAATAGTAGTTTGGTTGACAGCCGAACCGTTGGTTTCGATCGTATCGGCATCGACAGCCCGTCTTATTGTTGTCGTATCGTCTTTTCCCTCAACGACGATGATTTCTTTGATTTTCATGTTAAGAATAAAAGCCTCCGTAATAATAAAATTAATAATGAAAAAATTGAAACATTTTTGTAATGTCCCTCGTCTATATTATTGAATGATTTCATACAATAAAGTATCCGCCCTGATAGAAAATAAAAGCTAGTATTCGTTGTTAGTATAAAGAATTTTAGGAAAAAAGCAAAATGCAGAGGAATGAAATCCTCTGCACCCGTGAAAATTAGTTTAAGACTGTAATCTTTACTTTCTTACGCCCCCAGCGGTATGCATCCGCATGTGATGGCATTAATAAATCAATAATATACCCTTTAATGGCTCCGCCTGTATCAGCGGCCACAGCGTATCCGTAGCCTTCCACATACACTTTCGAACCAAGCGGAATAATTCTTGGATCAACTGCGATTACTTTCATATTTGGATTAGCACGAAGATTAAGGCCAGTAGCAGTACGTCCAGAGCAGCCATTACAATAAGCCGTATACGCTGTTGCCGTCACATAAAACTCCTGTCCTTGCGGAGTCTCACCGCGGGAAACTTGTAACGCCAAATCCTTCGTACCGACAGCCACAATTTTATCCTGTTTTTGTAAGATATTCTGCTCGTTAATCAATTTTCTAGACACTTCTTTGCCATTTTCAAGCATGACTTCGTACTGCCTTGAAACACGCCCGTGCTTTCCAGGAGCAATGACCTTTTCTTGCCCTTTTTGCAAATTACCATCCTTTTTCGTTACCACGGCAAATTGAACGGGTTCTTCCACTACATCGGTGACTTTTTCTACTCGAATAACGTTTACAACACCATTCTCTCGTATATTTGCAGTTAATGGTGGTTCAACTCTGTCTAATTCTTTTAGTTTGGTGCCCTGTTGTTTTAAAAAGTCAGCGACCGTAGTCGAAGTGGTCCAAACCTTTTGCGTCTTTCCGCCGTCCACGTATGTAAGATGAAACGCAATATTAATCTTCAAATTCATCTTATTTTTAATTGCTGCTTGTGGATTTGCCGAAATTTGATCATGTTCCTTTAATAAAATCTTCTGCTCTTTTAGGAGCTCAGCCACAGTATCGGCCGTAGTCCAGATCGTTTTCTTCTCGCTGTCTTTGACAATGTGAACCATGTTCGCCTGCTTCCATACAACCTTCAGGTCATCCTTAACCTTTGCAGTTGCTTTTGGATACAGGTAGTCTTTTGACGAGAGGGATACATCCAGTTCATCTAATAATTCCTTGATGGTATCTGCATGTGTGTTCACAACCATCTGCTTGCCATTGAGTGTCATTGCTACAGTATTCTTTGAGCCTTCAAAAAAGAAAATCCCCAGAGTTGTAAGCAAAACTACAAAACTAGCAAATATGATGGTCCATGACCTCCCGCTCAAAGACTCTGGAAACAGGTTTTTCATGTTTTGGAATACGATGAAAAACGCCTCCTTTTCTTTGGAGAGATTATAGAGAACCATACGCCGGCTGTCAATCCTTGCTAATCCTGTTAAGGTAGTTCTAATTATGCACAACCTTTAAAGCTTTGCAAAGAAAAACTTATCGACACGGTAATCCTATGTTGAAAAGGAGACATGTAGAACTTTTTGTTATCATAAAAATTTAGGACAAGCTTCTAGCGTCTTCGACAAATTTCCTTATCATTTTATGCCGAATAATTTCTTAGCATTTTGTGTCGTAGCCTTGGCCACTTCTTCAAATGTCAAGCCCTTAATTTCGGCAATTTGTTCAGCAACTAGCTTCACATAACCTGGTTCATTCCGTTTTCCCCGATAAGGATGAGGAGCCAAATAAGGGCAATCTGTTTCAATTAACAGCTTCTCAAGAGGAATTTCCGCGGCCACTTCTTTTGGCTTCTTCGCATTTTTAAAGGTAACGGGGCCGCCCAAAGAAATATAAAAATTCATCTTTACACATTCCTTTGCAACCTCAGGGCTGCCGCTAAAACAATGCATAATTCCTCCTACTTCTTCCGCTTCCTCTTCTTTTAATATTTCCACGATATCAGCTGTGGCTTCACGGTTATGGATAACAATTGGCAATTTCACTTTTTTTGCTAAGCGGATTTGCTTACGAAACACTTCTTTCTGGATATCCTTTGGTGATTTGTCCCAATGATAATCCAAGCCCATTTCACCTATAGCAACCACTTTAGGATGGGAAGTCAATTCCTCGATCCATGCTAAGTCCTCATCCGTCATGTCGATTGCGTCTACTGGGTGCCAGCCAACGCAGGCAAACATAAAGTCATAGCGTTCGACTAATTCCATTGCCCTTTGAATTGTCGGGCGATCAAAACCTACGATGACCATATTGGAAACTCCCTCCGTTTGGGCCCGTTCAATAACCTCTTCTAGGTCTTCATTATATTGCGTGTCATTTAAATGTGCATGTGTGTCGAATAACATACGAATCAATACTCCTCTTTTCTTGTTATTTCTCGTTATTTTGTATTTCTAGTATTCCATTGTCTAAAGACAACTAATTAACAGGATAAATGTTCCACGTGAAACATTTTAAAGCAAATCCTGACATTTTTCTAAGTAAAAAGCGCCCGATTTGGGCGCTTTTGTCTATAATTATTTTACCTTCGAACCATTTGGCAAGGTTTGATCGACAGTAGCGATTGAAAGCTGACCATCTTGTGATCCTGCTAAAATCATTCCTTGTGATAATTCACCGCGAAGTTTAACAGGCTTTAAGTTGGTAATACAAATCACTTTCCGGCCAACAAGCTCTTCAGGCTTATAGTATTGAGCAATACCTGAGACAACTTGGCGCTTTTCATAACCTAAATCTAACTGAAGCTTTAGCAATTTATCTGCCTTTTTTACCGGCTCTGCTTGAATAACCTCCGCAACACGTAAATCCACCTTCATGAAATCTTCAATGGAAATTTCCGCAAGCTCCTCTGGTTTCTCTTCTTCTTTCTTTTCTTCGATAACCGGTGTGCTTCCTTGCATTTTTGTTTTGATGAATTCTACTTCCTCAGCAATATCCAATCTTGGGAATAACGGAGCATCCTTTTGTACCTTAACACCACTTGGAATCTTGCCAAAGCCTTCAAGACTCTCCCATGTTTTCAAACCCTCATCTTGAATACCTAATTGTGTAAAAATCCCATTAGGCGTACGAGTTAAAAATGGCTTTAATAGGATCGCAGTACGGCGTAAAGATTCTGCCAAGTGAACCATTACACTAGCAAGTTCTCCTTTTTGCTCTTCATTTTTAGCCAATGTCCATGGTTGTGTTTCATCAATGTACTTATTTGTCCGACTGACTAATTGCCAGATGGAAGTTAATGCCACGGAGAATTCCATTTTTTCCATTGCCTCTTCGTATTTTGCAACTGTTTCACGGTTTACCTGGAGCAGCGATTCATCAAATTCACCAACAGAACCAGCATAATCAGGAATCACACCGGCAAAATACTTTTCAATCATCGCCACTGTCCTGTTTAGTAAATTGCCTAGATCATTAGCCAAATCAAAATTAATTCTTTCAACAAATCCCTCTGGTGTAAACACACCATCTGCCCCAAAAGGTACTTCCCGTAGTAAATAATAGCGAAGGGCATCAAGGCCATAGCGGTCAATTAAGGTAACTGGATCGACTACATTGCCTTTTGATTTCGACATTTTTCCGTCTTTCATCAACAACCAGCCATGCGCAAATACCTTCTTTGGCAGTGGTAAATCCAAGGCCATTAACATGATTGGCCAATAGATTGTGTGAAAACGGACAATTTCCTTACCAACTAGATGAACATCCGCCGGCCAATAATTTTTATATTTGGCATCATCCTCTGTACCATACCCAAGCGCGGTAATATAATTGGAAAGCGCGTCAATCCATACATAGATGACATGTTTAGGATTTCCGGGGACTTTAATTCCCCAATCAAAAGTTGTTCTTGATACTGCTAAATCCTCAAGGCCAGGCTTTATGAAGTTATTAATCATTTCATTTTTACGGGATTCTGGCTGAATAAACTCTGGATTTTCCTCGTAATATTGCAAAAGCCTGTCAACATACTTACTCATTCTAAAAAAGTATGATTCTTCTTTAACCTTTTCAACAGATCGGCCGCAATCAGGACAGTTACCATCTACCAGCTGGCGGTCCGTGTAAAAAGATTCACAAGGAGTACAATACCAGCCCTCATATTGATCAAGATAGATATCTCCTTGCTCTAAGAGTTTAGCAAAGATTTTTTCAACCACCTGCTTATGTCTATCTTCAGTGGTCCGTATAAAATCATCGTAAGATATATCAAGCTTGTTCCAAAGATCTTTAATACCTGAGACAATCTCATCAACATATTGTTGTGGTGTTACACCCTTCTCCTCGGCTTTACGCTGAATTTTTTGTCCGTGTTCATCCGTACCTGTTAGATACATTACATCAAAGCCGCGCATCCGCTTATAACGAGCCATCGCATCACCCGCAACTGTGGTATACGCATGTCCAATATGTAAATTCCCACTTGGATAATAAATCGGTGTGGTTAAGTAAAAAGTCTTTGATTTTTCCTCCATCATATTCCCTCCTAAACAATGCAACTCCCATTAAACCATTATTGCCTCTTTTTAACGCTTCTATCATCAAAATATACCGAAAAATAAACTTTTGTGCAAGAAAGCGTATTGCTAGACTTCCAGATTTTTAAAATTATTTCCTATTACACCCACAAAGGCTGCTAAATAAGCGTAATATATGAGAGAATAGGAATATGTAGAAGTTTGTCGAATTGAATCATACTTCTACGACAAATGGATTTTTCAACACAATAGTATTATTAACTTACCTAATTGTTTAAATTTATTTACAAACCTTGTTATTACAACGTCTCGTTACTGGAAAAAATTGCATCCTTGCTTTTTAAAATAAAATAATTGACGGATATGGGAAGTACTGGTATTATGAAAATATAAGAAATTTGTCGAATTGTGGCGAATTAATAGAGAAGATAGATAAATAATTTAAGTGTTTATGAGAGGAGATAATTAAATGAAATCTACAGGTATTGTTCGTAAAGTTGATGAGTTAGGCCGCGTAGTTATTCCGATTGAATTAAGACGTACACTTGGTATCGCAGAAAAGGATGCTCTTGAAATCTATGTTGACGATGAGCGCATTATCTTAAAAAAATACAAACCAAATATGACTTGCCAAGTAACTGGTGAAGTTTCTGATGATAACATGGCTCTTGCCGGCGGAAAATTAATTCTTAGCCGTGAAGGTGCAGAACAATTAATAGAAGAAATTCAAAAGAATTTTGAACTTGTAAAATAAAAAAAATGCTCCAGCACGAAATCGTGCTGGAGTTTTTAATTTTGTTCAATATGATAGGCCTGATAAACCTCACGTTTGTTTAAACTTCGGTCTTTAGCTGTTTGCTTAATTGCTTCCTTTGAGGAGATATTTTTTTCCGTTATGTAGTAATTGACATGCTCCTCCACTGATAAATCTTGCCACCAGTTTATTTCTTCTTCCTCTTCTTGGATTTCGGTACCTTCTACAATCAAACAAAATTCTCCGCGGATTTCATTAGATTGTGCCCAACTGTTGATTTCTTCAAGGGTTCCCCGAATAAACTCTTCATATTTCTTTGTTAATTCCCGGCAAATCACGACTTCTCGGTTACCAAGAACCTCGATCATAATGGCTAAGGTTTCTTTTAAACGATGCGGTGATTCATAAAAGATCAAGGTAGCCTTTTGTTTTCTCAAAACCTCTAATTCAGCCCGCTTCTCTTTCTTGTTCCGGTGTAAAAACCCATAAAAATAAAAAGGCTGACAAGTTAGTCCTGAGGCAATTAATGAAGTGAGTGCAGCATTTGCCCCGGGTAACGGAACCACCGCTACCTGTTCACTTATCGCAGCCTGAACAAGCTCATATCCAGGGTCAGAAATCGCGGGCATGCCCGCATCGCTGACTAGGGCAACCTTCAAGCCTTGCTTGACCTTTTCAATCAACTTTTCCCCGCTAGTTTCTTTATTATGTTCATGATAGCTGACTATCTGGGTATCAATTTCAAAGTAATTACACAATTTTTTTGTATTTCTGGTATCCTCAGCAGCAATCAAATCTGCTTCTTTCATGATTCTAATAGCCCGAAAGGTCATATCCTCTAGGTTTCCTATTGGAGTAGGAACAAGATAAAGGATTCCCTTATCCGCTTCGTTTTCAAAGCTTTTCTGCTGCCACATCCGATTCACCTTCTTTCATTAAATACTCCAGCTTTTTCTTTCTTGTTAACTGCTTAAACTGATATTCGGCCCTTAAGGCCTCCCCTTTGCTTGCAAAGACTTGATAATAGGTCAATTTGACCGGTCCTCTTCCCCGTGTATATTTTGCTCCCTTGCCCTCGTTATGCTGCTCGATTCGACGGTCAAGATCATTTGTATAACCGCCATAAAGACTTCCATCGCTGCACGTTAGGACATAAAAATAATGGCCGTTACTCTCCATATAAAATCCCTCTGATTTCAGGAGTGTATTCATCATCTTCATTATAAACAATTAGCGGCGGCAGTATTTTCAAATCCGGGCTGCCGTCTTTTATCGCTTCTACTAGAAGAATATTAGCTTCCTTGCCCTGCTTTGGATAGACAAACTGAATCCGCTTTGGTTCAAGCCTGTACTGACGCATTAACGTAATAATATCAATGAGACGACCAGGACGATGGACAAAGGCAACCTTACCGCCTTGTCGGACTAAATGACTTGACGCTTTTATGGCATCTTCAAGCGTACAAAGAATTTCATGACGGGCAATGGCTAAATGCTCATTAGGATTTATTTCTTCTTTTGAAGGAGTTATAAAGTACGGAGGATTACAGGTAACCACATCAAATTTTCCATACCCTAACTGCTGAGGCATTTCTTTAATATCACCATGGATCATTTTTAAACGGCCTTCTAGTTTATTGTACTCAATACTTCGAACAGCCATATCATATAATCGATCTTGTATTTCCACACCCGTAATATTCCCTTTTGTCCGTGCACTTAAAAATAAAGGAATCACCCCGTTGCCGCTGCAGAGATCAATTAAATTCCCCTTTTGAATCGGAACATAAACAAATCGGGCAAGCAAAACGGCATCAAGAGAAAAAGCAAATACAGTTGGGCTTTGAATAATTCGAAGCTTCTCAGCCAGTAAATAATCAAGCCGTTCATCTTCTTTTAAAATCACCACTAACGATCCATCCTAACTAATAATGATATAAGAAAAGCGCAAGCATCCGTTTAGCGGCGTATGGCCTGGAGTGCATCGACTGAGATAAAGGAAACACGAAGAGCGATAGCTTTTTCGTGTTGACTTATCATAGGGAGATGCGCGAAGGACACTAGCCGCTGGATGCTGGAGCTGGACAATGTTCAAAGTCGATTTTTAACCTTTTTTCTATGAAAATAGAGGCTGCATCAATCAGCCTCTTAAGGTTATTTCTTATTAAGAAAAGAAAGACAAAATAAACAATCGCCTTCTTTACGCAAGCTGCCGAAGTGAAGATTACATATATGAAACCCCTCTTGATAAAGCCTTGCGAGATTATCATAACCTTCACCAACATCAAAATGCTTCCCACTTGGGGTTTCCGCAGCTGCTGCAGCCCTTGTTTCTGTTTCTTTCTTTCCTTCTTCAGTGGTTACATCTAAACGGCGCCTTAAATGCTCGTTTTCGAGCTTTAAATAATGATTTTCTTCTAGTATCTCGGCTAAATGCTGCTTTAATTCCCCTAATTGCTGGTAAAGATGGCCAATTTGTGTTTCCATATTACTTACTGATTCAAAAATTTCCTTTTTATCCACGGCTTCCACCTCTTAATCTGTGGATTGTATAGAAAAGGCACCTTCTTTAATGATTTCATCCAAAGTATACTCCAGAACCCGTTCTTGTTCCTTTAGTTCCACCTGAAGTACCCGCTCTAATATATTTAATCCAACCACTTTTCCCTTACCTTGTGGCGTTTCAATAATTTCCCCTAAATCAGGTAAAGCTTCTTTAGCGGACTCATATTCATCATTTTCATATTTCAAGCAACACATTAGTCTTCCGCACAACCCGGAAATCTTGGTTGGATTCAATGAAAGATTTTGATCCTTTGCCATTTTAATGGAGACAGGATCAAAGTCACCTAAAAAAGTAGAACAGCATAGCATTCTCCCGCAAGGTCCAATACCGCCAAGCATTTTTGCCTCATCGCGGACACCTATTTGTCGCAGTTCAATACGTGTCCTAAAAATGGCTGCTAAATCTTTAACAAGCTCCCGGAAATCAACTCTTCCATCTGCTGTAAAGTAGAAGATTACTTTGTTTCGATCAAATGTATATTCAACATCCACTAGTTTCATATCCAGCTGATGTTCATTCACTTTATCATTACAAACCTCATAAGCTTCTTGGGCTGCCTGCTTATTTTCTTCAACAATCATTCGATCCTTTTGGTCGGCAATTCTGACCACCTTTTTTAACGGAAGGACAACATCATGTTCCTCAACCTGTTTGCGGGCAATCACAGCCCTTCCATATTCTACACCGCGGACAGTTTCGACAATGACAAAGTCATCCTTTTCAATTAAGAGGTCTCCCGGATCAAAATAATAGATTTTCCCCGCTTTTTTAAAGCGTACTCCTACAACATCATACAAATGAAGATCCCTCCTGCAATTTTAACACAAGCTGTTCCATCATCAGCTGAGGATTCATATTTGCCTGCAGCTTCCTTTTTGCATCAAGAATAGCTGACATTTGATCCGATAAGCGCCGTCCAGATGTTTGCAGGGCATACTGTCTTAACCGCTCATTCTCCTCTATAAAAACAAGCTGCTCCTGCCTATCCAATTGTATATATAGTAAATCTTTAAAGATTAGAAGTAAAAGATCTAAACCACGTTGAATCTGTTCTTTTTCTTTAAAGTGTAAAAACCAATCTCCCTGAAGTGTAACCATCGCCTCCAGTGAATTCTTTTTTAACACCTCATATAATTTTACCACTATTTTTTGGGCTTGTGCAAACCATTCATCAACAT
Organism: Bacillus sp. OTU2372; assembly: GCF_038440275.1. Lineage (NCBI taxonomy): Bacteria > Bacillati > Bacillota > Bacilli > Caryophanales > Bacillaceae > Bacillus > Bacillus sp. OTU2372. The sequence continues at coordinate 3,965 of NZ_JASATK010000029.1, read as the reverse complement.
TTAATTTGAGAGCTTCTTCCAAATTATTGGTTAACTGTGCTAGTAATGGAGCCTTAGCTGGGTGAACTCCATTTTCTATTAATTGTTTGATCATCATCTGTGGTGCTAACGGTTGAAATACCAATACCTGGCATCTAGATAAAATCGTCGGAAGCAGCTGTTGGACTTGCTCAGTTAAAAGAAAAGCTACCGTGCCCGGATTAGGTTCCTCGAGAAATTTTAGTAAGCTGTTAGAAGCACTCACGCTCATTTTATCAGCATGAGAAATTACGTATACTTTATGTTGAGATTCTACACCTTTTTTTGAAAATTCCGCCTGCAGATTTCGTATCTGCTCTACTTTAATCGATAATCCGTCCGGCTCGACTATATGAACATCAGGATGGTTTCCGTTATTGATTCGAAGGCAGTTATTACATGACTCACAAGGTTTATATTCTTCTACTAACTGTTCACAAAATAAAGATTTTGTAAATAATAGGGATATTTCCTTTTTCCCCGTCCCTCTCATGCCTTCAAAAAGGTACGCATGGGCCACTCGATTTTTTAACAAGCTGTTTTTTAACATTTTCAACACATTCGGCTGCAGCTCTAGTAGTTGATCCCATGTTTTAACCAAATTAATCACTCGCTATCTATAAACACTATTTAGAAAAGCGCAAGCGCCTTGGTCAGCCCCGACAAGCATAAGACGAGCCGGCCGAAAGGTTGCTTTTAACCTTTTGGACGGATTGTCCTAAATGTGGAGGCGACTGTCCTGGGACTCTAGGCTAAGACGTACCCTGCAAGAAGGCGCCTTTTGCCTTCTTCAGGGGGTGGCTTATGACTCGAGTCCCAAGGAGCCGCAACTGGATAAGCTGTAGACCATCGAGGGGCTAGGCGCTGGAGCTAGACAATTCTCAAATTCGAAAGTTATACCACTTTATCTTTTTTAAAAATGCATATATTGTTCAATTGGTAACACAAATACGGTTGCTCCGCCAACCTCTACCTCTACCGGATAAGGGACGTATGAGTCAGCGTTTCCTCCCATTGGTGAAACAGGGGCAACCAGCTGATCCCTGGATTTGCAGTTATCCTTAATAATTTGAAGAGCCCGATCTACCCGGATATCTTCGGTACCTATCATAAAGGTTGTGTTCCCCGACTTCAAAAAACCACCTGTACTAGCTAGTTTGGTTGCTCTAAAATTATTATCTACTAATGCTTTAGATAAACGATTGCTATCTTGATCTTGAACGACGGCTATGATCATTTTCATATGGAACACCCTCTCCTCTTTTTTCCTTTATTTTATTATAACAGGTTATCTGCCGGTATACCTAAATAAAAAAGCCTTATACTAAAGGCTTTTCTCTTCTAATCTTGCTTTGATTATATTTAGCGTTTTTTGATAGACCTCATCAATGGTACCTGACGCATCAATCCGGACCATTCTAGCTGGGAAACGCTTCAATAGTAGAAGATATCCTTCTCTGACTTTATGATGGAAATCGAGATTTTCTAAGTCGAGACGGTTTACTTCTCTTCCTTTATTTCTATTAATTCGTTTCATTCCTAATTCAGGTTCAATATCAAAATATATAGTCAGCTCTGGGCTCAAGTCCTCGATGGCAAATTGATTAATCGCATAAACCTCATCCATTCCTAATCCACGGGCATATCCCTGATACGCTAATGAACTATCAACAAATCTGTCACATAGAACTACTTTTCCATCTTGTAATGCCGGCTTTACTTTTTCAATTAAATGCTGCCTTCTTGCTGCCGCATATAACAGTGCTTCTGTTCGAGGGTCCATAGCGGTATTTTCTTTATCTAAAATAACTTTTCTAATTTGCTCAGCTATTTCAATACCTCCTGGCTCCCTGGTCAACAAAGCGTGCTCCAACTCTTTGGCTATTAGATTTATAATAGTTGTCTTTCCAGCCCCATCCGGACCTTCAAATGTAATAAAAGTTCCGTTTTCCTTCAAAATAAAACCTCCAGTATGTATATTCCTACGTTATAGAAAATGTCTTTAGATAACCTGCTTTTAATAGAGAGGCATCCCCTTGAAATCTTGCACCTGTTTGTAATAAACGATTAAGCTGTCCAATCTTTCCACTTGTTATTCTTTCTCCCTTCATTAACAAAGGAATCCCAGGTGGATAGGGTATGATCGTATCTGCACAAACCAATCCTGACGCCCTCTCTATCTTGACTTCCATTACATTTAGTTTTTCCATTTCACTATAACTGATGGCTAACTCCGAAATCCTTTCATCGCCTGTCGGTATTTCTTCTATTATGTCGTTAAACGGCAAACCGTAAAGCGCACTTTTAATTTCCGCCGCAGTCTCGGATAATGGATAGACTTGTCCTTTTTTTAAAAGAGGTAAAATAAATAGGACATTATACGGATCAGCTAATTCCGTATATATTCCATTCGCTTCGAATCTTTTTTGTAATTGAAATCCTGTTAAATCAGATTTAGATTGTATGGTGATCTTAAGAGGATCACCAATGTTTTTTGGATATGTTAACACTTTTATGCTCTCAATCTTAGCTAAAGCTTCTTTAAAGGATTGGATTTCAGATAGAAGAAAGTGTACATCCTCTTGCTCATACGCAGCTAGGTAATGTCTGGAAATATCCAGTGATGCCATAATTGGATAGGACGGGCTGCTTGATTGAAATATCCCTAGATATTCTTCTACCCTTTTAAAGTCTACCAGGTTACTATTTACATGCAAAAAAGAACCCATTGTCAGCGCTGGAAGGGTCTTATGTGCAGAGTGAACTACCAAATCCGCACCTAATTGTAGTGCCGATGCCGGAAAAGGGTCACCAATGATAAGATGAGGCCCATGTGCTTCATCTACTAATACCGGAATATGATGTTGATGAGCCAAATCGATGATTCCCTTTAAGTCATAGACCATCCCATAATAATTCGGGTAAGTTAAGATGATGGCTTTAGCATCAGGATACTGGTTAATGGCCTTTTGGACGGTTTGGGTGCTGATGCCTGCAGCTACCTTCCATTCCTGATTTACCTCTGGCTCAAGAAATACAGGCCTTGCTTTTGCTAATTTTAGTGCATTTAACACCGATTTATGGCAGTTTCTTTGTACGAGCACTATTGAACCCTCAGCACAAGCTGCCATGATCATAGCCAGATTCCCTACAGTAGAACCATTCACAAGTAAGTAGCTTTTTTTTGTTTTGTAAAGCTCAGATAAAAGCTCTTCCGCTTCTCTGATCGCACCTTCTGGTGAATGCAGGTCATCTAAGCCGGTTAATTCTGTTACATCTATTTTTAGTATTCCTTTAAAAAAATCATCTTGTTTATATGCAGCTATTTCACCGTATTTATGGCCGGGAACATGAAAGGATACAGGATTATTACTTAAATGTCCCTTTAAGGCATTATACAAAGGTGTTTCCAATTGATTTTTCATCTTATATCTTCCTTGCCTATTAAAACACATTTTTTAAGATCACTTTATTTAGTTTCCTATTTTTCAACAAAAAAATAAAGCCCTTTAAGGACTTATTATGAAAATATTTCAGGTGTGGTAATCTTTTTTAGCTGTTTAAGGAAATATTTATATCTTGGATCATTTGTATCTGTATGAATTAAATCATTTTCGCAGTCTGTACAAATAAAAGAAGTGTATAGATGTATGCCTTTTGGTTTTAGACTTTCACAAATAACGCACGTTTCCTCAAAGTGATTATGTGCTAATAATGAACTCAATCCCCTCCACCTCCATACATCCATTCTGTCCGATACGCCAGATTTGTATACAATTTTTTGAATAATCTTTTCAGCCGGCTCCTGTATTATCTTATGTTAATTCCTCTAAATGGGTGTATGTCTACATGTGTTTTCTTTGAAAACACTTCGTACTTTTTGCTTTTTACTCATCTTTTTCGCCATAAACGCAAAAAAGACAATCCTTCTGGATTGTCCCTAGTGC
>NZ_JASATK010000028.1:0-53062 GCF_038440275.1 Bacillus sp. OTU2372 | reverse complement strand
ATACAACGGGTACACATTAAACACTAAAGGTGTTTTTTAATAAATTATCTTTGTTCACCAAATTTGATGAAGGTCAGTTCATCTTCGATTAAACCGCAAGCACCACATTGGACTCGATAATCTGGTCCGTTATAGGGGAGATGAAATGGTTCCAACTCATTTTCGCCATATTGGCGGATAACATCTCCAGACTGAGGATCAAGCTTAACAGATTGAGAAACTTGTTGAATAATATTAAAACGGCTTCGGTTTGTTTTACAATTCGGACATTTGTAAGGGGTTGACATAGGGTTCTCCTTTCTTACTTTTGTTAAACATTATTTTTTGCAATAATATTGGTAAATATGTAACAATGCTAGTGAAGGAAGTGTTCAATCCTCAATTAATGAACGAACTAAGTTAGGGGAGAAAAGCCGTGAGAAAGATAGTACTTATGCTTATTACAATTCTGTCTTTAAGTGTAGCTGTTTCCTGTAGTAATGAGCAAGAGAAAACAGGTGATATGCCGGAAATGGTGGATGTAAATTTATCAGTAAAACCTAATCCCGGTGAAGCAAATAAGCCAATCATATTTGAGGCTAAGGTTACGCAAGGAAAGGAAAAAATTAATGATGCGGAAGTTACTTTTGAGGTTTGGCGATCAAAAGATCCAAATCACGAAAAAATTGCCCTTAAACACGCAGAAGATGGTGTTTATCGGTTAGAAAAAACATTTCAACAAGAAGGTACTTATTATATTATTTCTCATGTAACCGCAAGGGACATGCATAATATGCCTAAGAAAGAGTTTACGATTGGGAAACCAAGTGAGAAGGAAGATTCCACATCTAACCACTCTATGGATGGTATGAACATGGATGATCACAAAAGTCAATAATCATACGGGTTTGTAAACACGAAAGACAGCCACTCGGCTGTCTTTAAGTTTTAAGTTAGTATTGTTATTCCTCTTTTTTTGCCTTAATATTTACCGTTGCTTCCTTTCCAAGCTTCTGATTCACGATTTCCTTTACTTTTTCGGAAATATCTCCTTCATATGTTGAACCGATATTTAACTTGCCTGATAATTCTTTAATACCTAATTGGCCAAAATTATTAGCATAATCTAAGTGTTCGATAACGATTTGGTCAACCTGCAGGTGGTTAATTTGAACAGTTGGAGGACTATCTTTTTCTTTTTTATCTGCAGGGACACTAATGGATTTTACCTCTGTTTTGACCTCAATAATTTTTGATTCTAAAGAGGATATCTTATTTTCCAATTCCGATATTTTTTTCGTAAAAGTTTTATTTGAAGTAAACAAGCGAAAGATGAATCGCATAAAAACCCTCTATTCAGAATTGGTTTGTTCAAAACCGAACCTGGATGACTACCTTAGTTAATCTTATTTGTAATAACCGGAAACATGCAAAAAAAAATCAACGTCTACAGAATTTCTGTCACGTCGATTTGTGAGTATTGCATATCAATATTTTTGGGAATTTTTATTTCCAGAATTCCATCTTTATAATTTGCCGTACCGCCTTTCTTTTTAACAATAGCTGGAAGAGTGATGGTATTAGAATCCTCTCGCTCCGGAATATGTTCAACTATAAGCTGATTAGAAGTATGATACAGGCGAAGCTGATTCAGCCAGTCTTCGTTTCGAATGGGAATTCTTACAAACACATAATCATGAGTCTCAAAGGCGGATGAATTTAATACATTGGCCGACCTCTGTTTTGTTTCTGGTGTTTGAAAGCTGCTAAATAAATCTTGGCCATTCATCATATTGCCCATGTTGGGCATTATTTTTCCAATAAGATCCTGAACATAATTGTTAATCTCATCCGGTTTCATTTTTTGTAATGATTCTTTCATATCCTTTGTAAAAGGAAACATATTCCATGGAAACATGTCTTTCAACCTCTCTAATAACTAAAATTGATTGGCAATTGGTGAGGATGGGTTTGCAATTTGATCTTGGTCACTAATATCTGTGTCACCGAAGCCATTTAGAGAAAACGAACTTGATGGAGAAAGATCCCCTAAGGCAAAATTGGATCCGACCCATTTTTGGTTAGCCGTATGGCTATTTTGAACGGATGGTCCTAGAGAAATATTGGCATTGTTAGCAATGGAATTCGTCTTTATATTAAAAATGTTTATCTGAAAGGGCATTTTTTTCAGTCCTTTATCTCGAATTACTAAAGACGTTCGATGGATTTGCGATATCACCCATATCATTGATATCTGGATCAATAAAGACATTCTCCATGGCCGCTGTCGGCGGTGCAAAATCTCCATAGGATGAATTTTGACCTTGGGATTTTGAATTAGCTGTATGGGCATTATGAAGGGCTTCGCCGATGTTGACAGACCCGTTGTTAGAAACACTGTTGATTTTCAGGCTGAAGATATTAATTACAGTCTGCATCCTGTCACATCCTTTATTGTTGTTATCCGTATCATATGCAACCACTCGCCCATCCGTTATCAAAACTTCAAATCCCTTAAAAAGGGACATGAGAAAAAATTTGCATATATAATGATTTCTTTTTAACATATATCTAAGGAGAGAATTCTTTTAAGCGAGGTAATGATTGTGAAAAAGAAAACGGCTTTGATTACAGGAGGAGCTTCTGGTATCGGCAAAAAAACGGCACAACTACTAGCGGAAAATGGGTATCAACTTGTGATCAACTATCGAAAAAGTGAGTCAGAGGCAGTTTTCTTAGTAAAGCAATTAAATGATCATTACGGGACGAAAAATATCGCTATCCAAGGCGATGTTGCCAACAAAGAGGATTGCATACGCATTGTGAATGAGTCTCTCTCAGCCTATTCAAGTGTGGATGTTTTAGTTCATAATGCCGGTCCATACATACATGAACGAAAAAAACTGACAGATTACTCCTTTGAGGAATGGGATTATTTAATCCAAGGTAATTTAACAGCTGTTTTTTATCTATCAAAACTGATTATTCCAGTGATGAGAAAACAAAGCTGGGGCAGGATTATTACATTGGGATTTGATCGTGTTGAAACCACACCTGGCTGGATTTACCGATCGGCCTTTGCAGCAGCAAAAACGGGTTTGGCTTCCTTAACAAGAACAATTGCAATGGAAGAGGCGGAGCATGGAATTACCGCTAATATGATCTGTCCTGGGGATATTACAAAAGAGTGGAAGGAAAAAAGCATTAAAGAATCCATTTCGTTAAGCGGTGAAAAGCACTCGGTGGGAAGACTAGGCACGGGTGAGGATATTGCTCGCGTTATCCAATTTTTAATTGATGATCAATCTGATTTTATTACAGGTAGTATAATACCAGTAACCGGCGGGGTAGATGTCCTTGGTAAGGCATTAAGAACTTAAAAATTAAATAAGTTCAAAAGTTTTTGAACAATTTGATTTTCTGAATGAAACTGGCTGCTTTTGTAGATAATAGAATTTATTCATCTATGAAAGGAGCAAAGTAATTTATGAGTTTTAACATGAACCGAATTAATCCCAATCAAACCCAAGTGTTTTTTCATGATGGCCGCTTTGAAACGTTAACAAATGAGGAATTAAACGAATTTTTGCTCCATATGGGACTAAGTGAAGTCAATAATGAACAAAATTTATCGGAATAATTGTTTTTATACTAAAAAAAAAGCAATCGGCGCATGCCGATTGCTTTTTTTAGGCTTCTAGTAATTGAGAATCTGTTTGGTCTGTTCCGTTTCGCAAAAAATGGAAGGTATACAAGTCTTTTGGAATTTCATATATGTCATAAACTTCTCCATTTGCATTCAATTGCGCGTAAAGAGATGCTCTCGTTTCATTTGCTTTCACAACATAAGGAAGTTTTTCTGCGGCTTTGATCGAGCGAATATTGACTTTTCTAATCCTCATAAAAATAGTCTCAATTCCAGCTTCATAAAAGAGTTCGTTAAAAAATGCTTCCTTCGCTGGGCTATTATACCCTTTCCCATGATAGGGTTTACCAAGCCAAGTCCCTAAGAACCCTGCATTTTCTTCAATGTCGAACAAATTGATTGTACCAATGGGGTTACCCCATTCATCAAGAATGGTCCGTGAAATTATTTCACCGCGTTCTTCCGCCTCAATGGTTTGTTTCGTCATAAATAAAAATTCTTCATATGAGTCAGCTTTTTGACGTACAAAAGGGAAGACATCTGGATGCGTCATTAACTCGTACAGAGTATGGCTGTCATGAAGATCACGTTTTTTCAACATGAAAATCCCTCCATTAGGGCATTCCGATCCCATGTGTAAAGAAGCGGTCCACCCTCGAAATTTTTTATAAAATTGCGTAAAAAATTTCGGGGTGGGAATCGAACCCACTAGAACCAGTAAACTGGTGGCGCACCATTTGCCTTCCCTATATCATTTTTTTGTTACCGAATTATGTTTGTAAACCCCCAAATCCATTAGGTCCAAAATCATTTCACTTAGAGTATAATACAAGAAAAATTTAAAAAAGGAAATAGGTTTTTTGCGGTTTTTCGCTAATATTTTTTACCAATTTTCTACACATTTTTAGCCTTCCGAATAAACGATTTCACCGCCAATCATCGTCCATTTCGGCTTCGCTAAATAATGGAAAGGGTGATGGGTCCAGAGGACTAAATCAGCATCCTTCCCTTCTTCAATACTGCCTAATCGATCGTCAATTCTTAGATTTCTTGCAGGAAGAATGGTAATTCCTTCAAGGGCCTTTTGTTCCGGTAAACCCTCACGAACAGCAAGACTGGCACAAATATTTAAGTATTGGATCGGTGTATAAGGGTGATCAGTTGTAATCGATACTTCTAAACCGTGATTTGTCAATTCTTGATACGTTTTCCATGTTTTATTTTTTAATTCAACCTTTGATCTTCTTGTTAATGTTGGACCAACAGAAACCTTTAATTGAAGTCCAGCTAGTTCATTGGCAATCAAATGGCCTTCCGTACAATGTTCGATGCGTAGATCAAGCTGAAATTCTTCTGCAAAACGAACCGCTGTAATGATATCATCCGCACGGTGCGCATGAATCCTTACCGGTATTTCCCGCTTTAACGCCATTACAAGCGGAGCAATTCGAAGATCTTCAGGATTATCCGTATGAATGGCTTTGTAGAAAGCTTCCCTAAGCATTCCCATAATCCCCATTCTAGTAATCGAATCACTATTGCCATGGCTGTGAATCCTTTTTGGATTTTCCCCTAAGGCAATTTTTAACCCAGCTATTTCTTGGACAATCATCTTCTTAATATTTTTCCCGGTGGTTTTAATAACCGCAGTGGTACCACCAATCACGTTTGCGCTTCCGGGCATCACATGAACCGTTGTAATACCGCTTTTAATCGCATCGTTAAAAGCCTGATCTAATGGATAAACTCCATCAATCGCTCGAATATGGGGTGTAAGCGCTTCGACTGTTTCGTTAGCATCATTGCCGGCCCATCCAGTCCCTTCATCATATAAGCCTAAGTGTGTATGAACATCAATAAAACCGGGGAATAAATACGAGTCCGAACAGTCCATTATTTTTACTGTTAAATCTGACTTTAAATTTTTGCCTATTTTTTTAATCTTGCCATTCTCAATAAGGATATCGGTGTATTTGGCCGGTTCTGAAGTAACCGGATATACATTTGCATTTTTCAAAAGTATTTTATCCATAGTAAAACCTTTCTTTACGTTATTAATGGTATTTTATCTATTTTAGCAACATATGTGTCATAGGAAAAGCGGCCTATTGATAATTTCTTTTACGGATTAATTTGAAAATCACGAAACCTTTATAAAGACGCAGCGTAAATATTAGCGTAATGAAAAAATTTATTCAATGGGGGAAGATGAAATGATAAAGAGTGAAGAAAGGCTATTAGCGGCAGGAATGTATGTCCTAAGCTTGTTTTTTCCTATTATAGCACCACTGATCATTTGGTTATTAAAAAAGGAAGAGTCCACTTTTATTGATAATCACGGAAAAGAATACTTTAACTTTTTCATTTCTTATTTAATCTATTCCATTGTGGCCGGAATCTTAACAATCGTAATTATTGGGATATTCCTATTATGGGTGTTAGGGATTGCAGCGCTTATATTTAGCATTATAGCAGCCGTTAAAGCCTATGAAGGAAAAGAATATCAGTTTCCATGGATTTTTAGATTAATAAAATAAACTGCAGTAAAGAACCCGGCATATAAATTTGTCGGGTTTTGGTATGCATTTCTTTACATATCCCATAAGCTTCCAGATGGTTTTTTAGTCTTTTCTTTTAAAGTCTATTCGTTTTCTTTAGAGAAACGGTTGTTCTATACTATTAGGTGTATGTATTGCTACTAATAAAAATAAAAGGGGTGAGGCAATTTGTTAAGCCAAACAGGATTAGTTTTGGAGGGCGGCGGGATGCGTGGGGTTTATACTGCCGGGATCCTGGAATATTTCTTAGAAGAGGAACTGTTTTTCCCTTATGTTATTGGTGTTTCCGCAGGGGCATGCAATGCGGCGTCTTATTTATCAAAGCAAAAAGGAAGAAATAAAACCGTTACAGTTGAATATGCAAGTGACCCAAGATACATTTCGTGGAAGAATTACTTTAAGAACAGGCAGTTCTTTGGGATGGATTTCATTTTTGATGAAATCCCTAATCAACATGTCCCTTACCATTATGATGTTTTTTACAGCAGCCCATCCGAGTTTGTCGTCGGGACAACGGATTGTTTAACGGGTATGCCCGTGTACTTTAATAAGCAGGATTATGGAAAAGATTTGCTAACCGTTCTAAGGGCATCAAGTTCTCTGCCATTTATCGCACCTGAAATTCGTTATCAGGACAAAATTTTACTAGACGGCGGGATCAGTGATCCCATTCCAATCAAAAAAGCGCAAAGTGATGGTTTTACGAAGAATATTGTCATTTTAACTAGAAATAAGGGGTATTTAAAAAAACCTTCCAAATTTCATTTCCTTGTAGACAGGAAGTATCCGAATTACAAGGGGTTACGTCAATCTTTACGGTCCAGGTATCAAATTTATAACGATACACTTGGTTATTTGGAAAAAGAGGAAAAAGAAGGGAATGTGCTGATTATTCGTCCATCCGAGCCATTAAAAGTGGGACGAATGGAAAGAAATCCACTGAGACTTGAAGAGTTATATAACCAAGGCTACCGGGATGCAAAGGCATCCATGGATAAAATTTATTCTTATATTGAAGAGTAGAGGAGAGTCTAGCAGGCTCTCCTCTTACTTTTGGGCAGTGTTAAAGGTTATTGTTGATTTTTTGCATGTTGATTGGAGCACCTGGAGCGGAAATCAACACCCAACTTTAACACAGTCTACTTTTTAAAAACTTCTATCATTTTTTTCAATCCTATTAAATAAACTCTTAGTAGAGGAATCGATAAGGGGTAATCTGGATGAAAATAAATGAATATTACCGGGATGCAGCTCATATGAACTTAAATGGTAGTATTGCCGCTCTAGTTCCAACCACTATAATTATTATAGGGAATTTTTCTGTTTTAAAGAATAGAGAAATCATGCTGCTTGCCCTTCCATTTATGATTTATAGTTTGATAAGTTTTCAAGTCTACCTTTTTAGAATGAGACAATCTATCACGATTAGACGTAATATGAAAGCTTCTAAGGACATTTCCACATCTATTTTTAAAGCCCGTCATCTTTTAGTACTTTACAGGAACTCCCAGTCCTCAAGTTTATTCATCTATTTTCCTAATGGCTATATGGCGGGACAAATAAAAAAATTTAGAGGAACCGGAAAGAAAAGGTTCAAGCTCTCAAGAAGCTACGCCTTATATAATGAAGAAGACCAAGTATTGGGATATTTTGAGCTAAAAGGCAGAAAAGTATTAAAAATTGATGTATTTGATAGAAATCAAGATTTTTTAGGCAGATTTGAAAAAAGGAATATAGGTTTTCGGAAAGCAAAGAAGGAGCTTTTTGACCATACTGGAAGGTTTATAGGAGAGATAGAAGGATCTTCTGTTTTTATGGATGAGTTAGTTTATGATCATGGTGAGCATCAGGTGGGGAGGCTGCGAAGAGGGTGGATGCCAATCGAATGGAGTCCACTATTTCCAGAACCTAATACACCTGTACTGTCACTTAAAGAGGGCCTATCAGAAAAGGACAAGCTTCTTAGAATGTCGTTATTAATTAATGAATACTTTATTGAGAGATAAAACAAGACAGTTTCCTTCCATAATAATGTTTGATATGATGGATTAAAGATATTATTCTGGGGGTAAAGCTTGTGCAAATTGATTTAATTAAAGGTCATGGATCAGGAAATGATTTTCTCCTCATCGATGAAATATCAAATGAGTATTTGTTTACAGAAGAAGATAGAGCAAATCTTGCCAAGGTTTTATGTAACCGTGGAAATGAGCTTGGAGCAGATGGAATTTTGTTTATAATGAAAAGTGACCGTGCTGATGGAAGAATGCGTGTCTTCAATGCCGATGGTTCAGAAGCTTCCATGTGTGGAAATGGCCTCCGTCTAGTAGCCAGATATATCTGTGAGCTGAAGGGGCTCAATAAGGCGGTTATTGAAACAATGAAAGCAAATCTAAAGGTCATGAAACAAGAGGATATATTTCCCCAGGTTCACACCTATCAGGTTGAGATTTCTCCGGTCATGTTTGAATTAAAGGCACTTCCATTAAACCTACCTAAACCGACTCTTTTTAACGAAAAGATTAAAGAGCTTTCAGATGAGTTAAGGTTTACAGCTCTGGCGGTACCCAATCCGCACTTGATTGCGATTGTGGAAACAGAGATGTTTCAAAATAATCTCCAAAAAGAGCTTAGTGAAAAAGTGAATGGCCCCAATGATTTATTCCCGGATGGGGTAAATGTCAGCTTTGTAAAGCCGCTCGAAAAGGGTTCCATTTACGTTCGAACCTTTGAACGGGGTGTAGGTTTTACAAATGCTTGTGGTACTGCCATGTCCGCTTCTTCACTAGTTACTTGTTTAACTGAATTAAACAATTATGAAAAAGTCATCAATGTTTATAATAATGGCGGTAAAGTCCAATGTGTTGTCCATAAACTAGATGATACCTATTCAATTGATCTAATTGGAAATGCCACATATCTTTATCGTGCCTCCATCCAGTTAGCTCTAAATGAAAAAACTTTTTCCGTCACATCAAGAACCGAACTATCAGAACAACAGACCTATGAGAAGCTCCAATCAGCTGCTCAGGAAGTAATTAAGCAAACACTTTAAAGGATAAGGCATACCACCTTATCCTTTTTTGCTTGAGTTTTTTAAAAACTCAAGGACCGGAGTAAAAGCCTGGAGCTGCTTTGTTTGAAAGTAATCCATAAAAGGGTCACCCTGACTGCGGATTCGTTTAAGAGCATTTTCCATATTAAAGGAGACTGGTTTAAGTTTATCATTCACTTCCTCCCAATAAAGGGGAGTAGCGACACCGCCATGTTCATTTCCCCTCATTGAGTAGGGAGCGACAATTGTCTTTCCTTCAGAATGCTGTACATAATCAACATATAACCTGTTACCTCGATTCTTTTTCATTCGTTCAATGGTGAAAGAATCAGGAGCCTTCGAGATTAAATATTCAGCGATAAAGCTGGTGAATAACCGTGTATCATCAAAGGAATAAACTTTTTCAGGCAAAGGAAGGTAAATTTGCAACCCTTTGTTGCCTGAAGTTTTTATAAAACCTATTAGATTTAATTGATCCAGCACCTCTTTAATCAATAGAGCTGCTTTTATGGCTAATGGGAATGCATCTTTGGATGGCGGATCGAGATCAAACACGATCTCACTCGGACCTTTGCTGTAAACTGTTTGAAAAGGGATATGGAATTCGATGGCCAGCTGATTTCCAAGCCATACAAGGGTTTTGAGGTTATTGCACAAAATGTAATGAATCCCTTCAGCCTCTTTTGTATGCACAAATTCTGGTGCATAATCAGGACAATTTTTTTGATAAAAAGCTTCGCCAAACATGCCATGCGGATAACGGATAACTGTTAAGAGGCGGTCCTTTAAAAAAGGCAGCATATATGGTGAAATTTCCCGCAGGTACAGAATATAATCAGCTTTCTGAATGGAGAGCCTTTCCCACAAGGGTTTATCCGGATGTGTTATTTCCAAGTCCTGAGGCAGGTTTTTTTGGGCAAACATAAAGCGGTCAAAGGTACAATCTGCAGGTTCTAAATCAAAGCGAAAACGGTCAAAATGAGGTTCACGCAGTTGATTATCATATAGTTCTAAGTATTTCACTTCAAGGCAGATGGCAGGTTCGACATAAATAAATTTGTCATCCTCTTTGATCATATTCTGTTTTATGGTTAGCTTTAAGGCATCTTTTTCTTCAGGTTTAAAACCAAATAGCACTTGGCCGATGCTATAAATTTTTTTATCTTGATAAACTCCAATATAAAAATACCCATTTGTTTTTTCATAGGAGGTAATAAAGCAGCTGACATATTTCCAGTTTTTATACTTTAGCCATTGTAGTGTGCGTTTTCCTTCTTCCCAAAAACTATTTTTAAATTTAGCAATAATGCCCTCTCCATCATATAGAACGACTTTTTCCCATAATTCATTATAATCATCATGGGCTTTTACGAATTGAAGCAGCTGATTATTATACGGATCAGATTCTAGCTCAAACCCTATTGATAGGAATAATTCCTTTAACGCTTCTTTTCTCTTAAAAAAGGGTTCAGTAGAGAACTTTTTTCCCTTTAACATCAATAGATCAAAAACCATCAGTCGGCATGGGGAACGAGTTGCCTGCTCTGATATTTTTTTTTCTGATTTCAGTCTTCCTCGAACCTGGATAGCGGAAAAATTAGCCTTATGCGTGTTTTCCAAATAAACAAGTTCCCCATCTATTTGCAGTGGTAAATAGGGTTTAAAAAGGGGTTCATATCGCAAAAGGAAATCTTTGATTTCTGGAAATTGTGGTAATAAATCTTTGCCATTTCTGCTAATGAACTCAATTCCTTTTGAATTCCAGGTTAACATGGCCCGAAATCCATCAAATTTAACCTCGTACTGCCAATCTGGCCGTACAGGAAGGTCAAAAGTTAAACTTGGCAGCATTGGTTTCATGGTATTGTTCCTTTCTTTTTTCCTTATTTTGCTTCAATTAATACCACTTCATCCTTTTCCAATACTTTTTAGGAATGAAGATAAGACGGTACCACAAACTAATAACAAAAAGATTGGAGAATTCTTATGCATACAATGTGGAAAGGCAGCATTAGTTTTGGGCTTGTTAACATCCCCATTAAGCTCCATACAGCAACTGAAGACAAAGATATAAAACTTCGAACCCTGCACAATAAATGTCATGCTCCGATTAAATACGAAAAAATTTGTACAGTCTGTGAGGAAGAAGTAAAACCAGAAGATATTGTCAAAGCGTATGAGTATACAAAAGGAAAGTTTGTCGTTTTAGATAATGAAGAACTAGAAAAGCTTCGGAAAGAGAATGAAGAAAAGGCTGTAGAAATTATTGATTTCGTAAAAATGGAAGAAATAGATCCGATTTACTTTGATCGAACGTATTATATGTCCCCAAATGAGGGCGGCAGTAAGGCATACTCATTACTGCGCAAGGCCTTACAGGAGTCCCAAAAGGTTGGGCTGGCTAAAATTATTATTCGTTCCAAAGAGCAGCTTGCCGTAATTCGCGTATACGAAAATACCTTAGTTATGGAAACCATTCATTATCCTGACGAGGTACGTAAAGCGGGAGATGTGCCGAATGTTCCTGCGGAGGATAAGGTCACAGATAGAGAATTAGACACGGCGATTATGCTCATCGATCAATTAACCACTAATTTTGAGCCTGAAAAGTATACCGATGAATATCGAACGGCACTTTTAGAACTCATTGAGTCAAAACGTACTGGGCAAGAAACAGTAACAGCAGCGACTAAGGAAATTACATCTAATGTTACCGATCTAATGGCAGCCCTTCAGGCATCCATTGATCGAACAAAACCTAATAAAACAACTTCACCTGCATTAAAGCCAGCGGCAACGGAAAAAGTCAAACCGAAAAAAACAGCTGCAGCACCAAGAAAAAAGGCACCAGCTAAAGTTAAGAAAGAAGCTTAGAGATGAAAGTCCTTGAAGGCCAAGTTCTTTTAACTTGGTCTTCATTTCATTTTTAGGAATGCTCATAAAATTGACTCAAAGTGGAAATTGTGTTAAAATTAAAATACATTTTAATGTTGCGGTATTATCTGGTTTAATTGGTCGTAACTGCACGAAAGTGGGGGATAACTATTACCTATCGTGCAGAGTTACGTCTTTTTTATTATGTAAAATGGTCAGAAAAAATAAAAGGGTGATGCAAGCATCACCTTTTTATATATTTAATTTTACTAGAATAATAGTTGGTTTCAATTACAGGTTCAAAAACAGTCATAACTACTTATAAGGAGTGATCGTTTTGGCGTTTGGCAGAAAAAATGAAGAAGAAATTAAATTAGAGGAAACAAAAATTTGGGTTTGTACTTCTGAAACTTGTAAGTGCTGGGTTCGGGACAATTTTAAAAGCAGTGAACTTCCACTTTGCCCAATCTGCAAAAGTGAAATGAGTCAAACAACCAAAGAACTACAAGTCATTCATAACCATAGTAAAAATTTTATGTGATCAATAAGAAAGCAGGGAGAGCAAAGCTCCCTGCTTTCTTATTATTCTTCTTCAGCAAATTTTTGGCAGTAAGTAAGGACTAGTTCTTCTTCATCCTCCTCCAATTCAAAGTCGAGTACCTTTTCGGTCCCGCGTTCATAAAAGTGATAGCTGGTTATTTTATCTTCGCTTTCATTACGAACAAAAATACACTTTAAACCGATCCCTTTTTCAGAATACAATTCATCATCTTCATCCACTTCGAGTTCTAGAAAAAACTCATAGCGCTCTCCAGATAGTAAACCAAAGGGATCTTCTAATTTTTCAACTTGGTGGCCAGTTATGTTCAACCATATCATCCTTTACAGTTTATTGACTCTCTTATTATACACATTTTCGGTCATAACCCAAAAAAGTGATTTAGTTTACTGCAATTTTCATGATTTTGAATTTAATGTGAATAATTGCACAAAGTCAACCTAACCTAAATAGATTAAGGTAAGATAAATTTATGAGGGGATACGAATCATGGATGTTGGTGTATAAACATCACAAACGAGGAGAGAGGAAATGATAACAGCAAAGGATCCAATACATATCGAATTACAACCATTTTTATTAGCTAGGAAAAATTTATACCAAATACTCCATACTTTATTTTTAGAGCCAACCAATGAAAACCTATTACTAGAATTAGCTCGTATGAGGACTTTTGATGAATTAAAAGAGTTTCATGAAGGTGGCAGAATTCTAGCTTCCTTTTTTAAGCAATTGACCAAGATAGAGAAAGTGCAATTGGAAAGAGAAGAATACCGACGGTTATTTATTGGTCCAGGAACACTAGTGGCCCCTCCTTGGGAGTCTTAATATCGAAGCAAAGAACGACTTTTATTTGAAGAGTGGACTCTCCAGATTAGAGAGCTATATCATCAATTTGGGGTCCAATTTTTACGAGAAAATTATGAACCTGATGATCATTTACTACTAGAATTAGAGTTTATGATTTTTCTAATAGAACTAAGTTTGCAAGCCTCGGAGCCAGAAAAGATTCAGGAACTGATTGCAAGTCAAATTCTCCTTCATAAAGAGCACCTATCCATTTGGATTCCAGAATTTTGTAAAAGGATTATGGATCATACCAATAGTTGCTTATATCTAGGGGCTGCCATGCTGCTTGAGGACTTTTTAGACTTTGATTTTACATCTTTATTGGAAGTAAGGGAGGCATTGGAAAATGTTAAAGAATAAACAAAACGGTGTCGTTACAATTGCCCAAGATGTATGTCAAGGTGCGCAATTATGCATTAAGGCTTGTCCTTATGGGGCTCCTCAATACAATAAAAAGGTATTTAAATCGAATAAATGTGATTTTTGTGTAGATTTGCAGGAAAAATGCGAAGAACCCGTGTGTGTCGCTGCATGTCCGATGCGGGCAATTGAATTTGGCCCCATTGAAGAGCTGCGAAAAAAGTTGGCACGGTAAGCCAAATTAAAGGGATGCCTAGTAATACATTAACACAGCCAAACCTTGTCATTAATCCGCATAGGGATGCAAGGCTGTCCAGTAATTAACAAAAACTTGAGGCGGGTGATAATATGTCGCTGCTTGTTAATTGGCTTGAAAGCATGCATGTATATGCCAAAGTAACTAATAATTGTTCCAGGAAGAAACATCTCCGTTCTACTTGTAGGACTTGTGCTGATGCTTGTCGCTATGGAGCCCTTATCATTACTTCGACATCCATAGAAATCGATCTTGAGAAATGTAATTCATGCGGTGATTGTATAATTGCCTGTCCGCTTTCTGCAATCGAAGGTGTTTTAGAAACAAGGAAATTTGATAAGGGTAGTCTTGTCTATAAAGAGTCTTATATTCCAACTGTAAAGGAATTACTCATTTACAAACAAAGAGGGTTAACCGCTATTAAGTCAGGTTCACCCCCTCTTAATCAAAATTGGATAAATGTTCTTTTTCAAGCCAACAAAATCTTACAGTTATTTGAAGAAAGTCCAATCAGGATACTAGAAAACCGAAAAGAGAAGGGAATGTCGAGGAGAGCATTTTTAACTTCCTTACAAAAAGAGGGTAAACAATGTGCAAAAACCATAGCACCAGCAGTTTGGAAATTGGAAGCAAAGGAATGGAATCTATCCCGCTATTATCCTGACTATCAATTCTATGAAGTGGATTTAGATCTTGCCCAATGTACATTTTGTCAACTCTGTTTTTCCTTCTGTTCTAAAAAAGTATTTTCCTTAGAGGAAGGTTTTTTGCGGGTAGCCAGTGAAAAGTGCGTAAACTGTTTCGATTGTACGGATATATGCACGGAAGATGCCTTACATATTAAGCCGAAAATAACCAAGAATCAAAATCAACATCACCCGTTTATGACTAAAGAATGTGAAACTTGCGGGAAGCCCTTCTCAACATTCATCAGGAAAAAGCCAGCTGCCCGATTTGCCACGATCGGAATCCTGAATGGTTAAACCCTTAAGACCAACGAAAAAAGGAGGTTCTTTCTCCTTAGAGGTACATGCCATTAAGAGGCCTCTTTTTTTACAGTTAGAAAAAATAAAAAAACACTCGATAAGAAGTGTTTGAACTTTGAACTATAGTATGGAGGAGAAGAAGAGATTCGAACTCACGCAACGGTTACCCGTCCTAACGCATTTCGAGTGCGCCCCCTTATAACCACTTGGGTACTTCTCCAAATGGAGCGGGTGAGGGGAATCGAACCCCCGCCGTCAGCTTGGGAAGCTGAAATTCTACCATTAAACCACACCCGCATTGTTCAATAAGAACACTTATATTATAGCATAATTAGAGCATTTCTTGTCCAAGAATTTGCTTTGAAAAACAAAAAGTGCTGAGGAATTCCTCAGCACTTCGCTAAGCTTCTGCTTTTGGTTTTATCGCGAACATAGTAATGAATGCGGCTATAACACTAAGGCTGCTTAGAACAATAAAAATCCAATGGCTTGCATATTTCATTAGGACTGCAATCAAAGGAGGGCCTGCAGCAACTCCAATAAACCTCATCGAACTGTAAATGGAGGAAATGGTCCCGCGTTCCTTTTTCTCGATGCCTTCCGTGATCAATGCATCTAAACATGGAAGACTTAATCCAATCCCTACCCCAGTTATCAAAAACATAGTTAGCATATACCAAAGTTTAATCGAAAACCAAAGTGCAGCAATTGAAATTGCAGCAAGGATAATACTAATCAAGGTCATCCATTTCATTAATACTTTATTTTTCTTAATGATCTTTCCGCTGATAAAAGATGCTAAACATAGTGCACCAAGTGGTAATGATAAAAAGAACCCTTTTTTTAGATCTTTAATCCCATATTCTTTCTCAAAGGTTTCTGAAAGGTAAAACAAGATTCCAAACAAGACGAGCATAAGAATCCCGCCAATAAAAAAGATGGCATAAAGCCAACGTCCTTTTTCAGTAAAGGTCTTTTTCACATTTATAAAAAATTGTTTAAATGGGATTGGTTTTTCTTCACTTTTTGGACATTTGACAAGAAAAATCATGAGAATAACGGAAATAGCGCAAAATATTGGGAATGAAAAAAATGGTAAAAACCAGATAAATCCGGCAAGAAAGGATCCTAATATCGGACTTAAAACCTTTCCAAACGTATTAGATGTTTCGATTAGTCCTAAACAGCTACTAACATCATCCTCACTTTTAAACATATCACCAACTAAGGGAAGTACAATAGGCATTGCCCCTGCAGCTCCTACTCCTTGAAGGGCACGTCCGACTAAAATGAGCCAATAGGCATCTGTTAACTTCCAGGCAGCCCAACCAGAAATAAGTCCGCCAATCCCCGCAATAATCAGACTAGGGATAATCACTTTTTTTCTGCCGATATGGTCGGAAATGTAGCCGGCAACTGGAATTAGAAAGATCGCCACAATAGAATAAACTGTTATAATCATGCTGGTTTGAAAGGAGGTGATTGATAATTCTTTTTCCATAGAAGGTAATACAGGAATCAACATTGAATTTCCTAAAGTCATCACTAAAGGAATGGAGGACAGCGAGACAATTGCCCATTTTTGTTTAGCAATTTCACTTTGTTTTTTTTGTCCAGCCGCCGAGTGTTTTTTCTTTGCTGCCTTTTGGTTTTGGCTTAATCGTTCAATATGTTCCATGAATCTTCTATCCCGCCTTCATTTTATGCTCTAACATACCACGCCGAAGAGACATGTTTGCTTTCTAATGTTAATATTGGCTAATACATTTAAAAAAACACAAGTTTAAGGTATCCTTTAATTGGAAGTGGATAATTTAAACAGTGAAATAGGAATGAAAAATCCCAAAGGAGAATATTTAATTTTGAATTTTTGAAAAATAATCTCTTGACATTATTAGTGAAGTTGGATAGGATAATAATCAATAAAGTAAATCATTTAGGTGTTGACGAAGAGTAGTAACTTCCACGGATACTTAAGAGAGCTGATGGTTGGTGCAAATCAGTGTAGACGTTTAAGCGAATGGACTTCCGAGCCTCCAAACCGAACCCTTATAGGCAGTAGGCTTTGGCGAAGATCTCATCGTTACAAGAGACAGATATTCAAGCTTCTTTGCTTCGATATCGGTTGAGTGAGCTAATTTTAGCTAATGAAGGTGGCACCACGGGTCTTCCGTCCTTTTTGGATGGAGGGCCCTTTTGTATTTTTAAATAAAATAATTAACTCGTTGAGCAAGAGTAGTACACAAAATTAATTCTTTCCAGAGAGTCGGGGGAGGTGTGAGCCCGATATGAATGAATTTGTGGAATGGACTTGTGAGAGGTGTCTTGAACTTTAGTAGGGACGCCCGGTTTCCCCCGTTAAAAGGATAGGATATCGGACAGAATATGTTCTGTATCTGAATGAGGGAGCAGAACTTGATCTGTTTCAAAGAGAGGTGGCACCACGGTCTTAGAATCGTCCTCTATATGCGCAATCTATTTGCGCGTATAGAGGACGATTTTTTTATTTTCGAAAAGGGGTTGTGACATGAAGACAATAAAACGATGTATAATACAGGAAATCAAAGGAGATACATTAACTCCCATCTCGATCTTACAAAAGATAAGCGGAACTAAGAAATTCTTATTGGAAAGCTCTCATAAATACAATGACTCGGGGAGGTACTCTTTTATTGGTGCAGATCCTGCCTTTGAACTCATTTCCAGAGGCGAAATAAATGAAATTATTTATCGCGATGGTGCAAAGCGTATATTGAATGGAAACCCTTTAGAAGTTATGAAGAGGCTATTACCTGACGGGATATTTGACGAATGTGATTTTCCTTTTATAGGAGGCGCAGTGGGGTATGTTGGCTACGACATCATTAGAGAGTTTGAAGTAATTGGTGAGGAATATCCAAATGGCTTAGAAATGCCTGATGTGCATCTTATGTTTTTTGAAGAAGTGATTGTTTTTGATCATCTGCAAGAAAAAGTAAAAATTTGCGGTCTTCCATTATCAGAAAGTAGTAGTACAGCGATAATCGAAAAACGAATAATGCAAAGGATAGAAGAATTAAAAAAGCCAAATTATTATTACGAAGAGGAACCTTATACTTTTAGCGGTTTTGAATCGGATACAACAAAAGAAGCGTTTCTTAAAAATGTTGAAACCGCAAAAGAGCATATCCTTGCAGGCGATATTTTTCAAGTAGTCCTCTCAAGACGTATGAAATCATCGTTTCAAGGTACACCCTTATCACTTTATCGGAAGCATCGAAGCACCAATCCAACACCGTATATGTTTTATATCGACTTTGATGAATATAGCGTCATTGGTTCGTCGCCAGAAAGCTTAATTAAAACACGCGGCAATACCGTAATCTCAAACCCGATTGCCGGTACAAAGCGAAGAGGAACAACTGCTGAAGAGGATGAACGGATTGGGCAGGAATTAGTTAACGATGAAAAAGAGCTAGCCGAACATCGAATGCTTGTGGACCTTGGAAGAAACGATTTAGGCAAAGTTTGTGAATTTGGAACGGTTCAAATTGAGAAGTATATGTCGGTAGAAAAATTCCGCCATGTTATCCACCTAGTATCGGAGGTCAGCGGAAAGCTTCATTCGGAAAAAACGGCATTAGATGCCTTGGCTGCCTGTCTGCCAGCAGGGACGGTTTCTGGTGCCCCAAAAGTTAGGGCAATGGAAATTATAAATACGTTAGAAAAATCAAAGCGCGGTCTTTATTCCGGGGCAGTTGGCTATGTGTCTGTAAACGGAAATATGGATTTTGCCTTGGCGATTCGTACCATGATCATTAAAGACGGTGAAGCAATTATCCAAGCAGGTGCAGGTATTGTTCACGATTCAAATCCAGAGTCTGAATATGAGGAAACACTAAACAAGTTGAGATCCTTTTTGGAGGGTGAAAAATGATTTTATTAATTGATAATTTTGATTCGTTTACCTTTAATCTTTATCAATACCTAGGGGAGCTGGGTGAGGAGGTTGTTGTTTATCGGAATAATCAGCTGAGTATGGAACAAATTCGAGATTTGAACCCGAAAGCGATTATTTTATCACCAGGGCCTGGCCGGCCTGAGGATGCAGGTATTTGTATCGAGTTAATCCAAACTTTCCATAAGACCATTCCTTTACTAGGTATATGTCTTGGCCATCAAGCAATTGGAGCAGCCTTTGGAAGTGAAGTGAGGAGGGCACATTACATTAAGCATGGGAAAACTTCCTTCATCACTCATCAAGGCAATGAAGTATTTGCAAACTTAAGTACTCCATTAGAGGTAATGCGTTATCATTCGTTGACGTTAGAAGAAAGTAATCTCTCAGAGGAGCTGGAGTGCATTGCTCAATCTAATGATGATCATGAAATTATGGCAATAAAACATAAGAAATATCCGGTTTACGGGCTGCAATTTCATCCGGAATCAATTGGAACTCCGGATGGAAAACAAATGTTAAAAAACTTTTTAATTGAAATAGAAGGGATGAGGGAAAATGAAAAACTATCTACTCCAATTAGCTGAGCAGCGATCCTTTTCTGAAGAGCAAATGCAAGAAGCAGTTGATTTTATCTTAGGAGAGGAAGTTTCTGAATCTGAAATTGCCGCCTTTCTAATGGGGTTAAAGTCTAAGGGTGAAACAGTTGACGAAATCGCTGGAATTGTTCGGGCTATGAAGGGCAATACCCTAAGCTTTAACCAGAAATTTCCGAATGTTCTGGATAACTGTGGGACTGGCGGAGACGGTTCATCAAGCTTTAATGTTAGTACAACTTCAGCCTTTGTTATTGCTGGTGCTGGAATTCCAGTCGCTAAGCACGGCAATAGAAGCATCTCAAGTAAAACAGGAAGTGCAGATGTCCTTGAGTATCTGGGAGTTAATCTAAATTTACCCTCTGAAAGGACGGAAGAAATACTTCATGAAATCGGGATCGCCTTTTTATTCGCTCCACATGTTCATCCAAAATTAAAGAAAGTAATGACAGTACGCAAAGAATTGAAAATTCCCACGGTCTTTAATTATATTGGCCCATTAACAAATCCGATTGAACTCGATTATCAATTGTTAGGCGTTAATCGCAGGGATTTATTAAATGTCTTTGCAGAAGTACTCAAAAAGCTGGGACGTAAAAGGGCGGTTGTCATAAATGGTGCTGGTTTTATGGATGAAGCTTCTCTTCAGGGAGAAAATCATTATACCCTTTTGGAGGATGGAAAAATTACTAGTCATATATTTACACCTGAAGACGTTAATCTCCCGCAATACGATAACAGCCAGATAAAGGGCGGGGATTCAAAAGAAAATGGGGAAATCTTATTAAAAGTACTAAAAGGGGAGAAAGGTGCCCCTCGTGATACAGTATTATTAAATGCCGGAATCGGTATTTATACAGCTGGAAAAGCTAGTTCCATTATTGAAGGTATTGATGTAGCCAAGGAAATAATCGATTCAGGTGCGGCATATGCAAAACTGACAACTCTTATTGAAAAATCTAAATTAGGCCAGAAAGAGGCGATTTAAGTGGAAACCATTCTTGACCGGATCATTGAACAGAAGAAAAAGGAGGTCCAGATGCTTCAAGAAAGGACAGAAATCATTCAGGAAACAGCTTATCCAAAAAGATCCTTTTTAGAAAAACTGCAAACAGCAGAGGAACTTTCAATCATTGCCGAATATAAACGAGCATCCCCATCAAAGGGATTAATCAATAATGGAGTGGAACCGGAAGTACAGGCCGCAATTTATGAGAAATCAGGAGCGTCTGCCATTTCTGTATTAACGGATTCCACCTTTTTTAAAGGTTCATTTGCCGACTTAAAGGCAGTTCGTGAAGCAGTTAACCTGCCTATATTATGTAAGGATTTTATTATTAGCCCATTACAGATTGATGTTGCAGCTGCCAATGGGGCTAACATCATATTGCTAATTGTTGCAGCGTTAGAAGAAAGCAGTTTGGCTGAGCTCTTTCATTACGCTAAATCAAAAGGCTTGGAAGTGCTGGTAGAGGTCCATAACAAAAATGAATTAGAAAAAGCACTTAAAACAGGAGCAAAGTTAATTGGTGTCAATAACCGTGATTTAAAGACATTTAAAGTTTCATTAGAAGTAACCGAACAATTAGCCTCGATTGTAAAAAGATCAGGAGCTTATTTAATAAGTGAAAGTGGAATCCATACTGAGCAGGATGCTGATAGAGTTCGAAACGCGGGTGCAAATGGAATTTTAGTAGGCGAGGCCTTAATGGTCAGCCAGGATATTGAGAAATCCTTCTCTAATCTCCGTCTTCCACTTCAAGAGGGTGTTAATAAATGAACATTAAGGTAAAAATCTGTGGACTCATGGATAGCCAGACCGCACTTAAAGCTGTTGATTATGGCGCAGATGCCATCGGTCTAGTATTTGCAGAAAGTAAGAGGAAGGTAACACCAGCTAAAGCACAAGAAATCGTTTCTTGCTTACCAGCAAATGTTATGAAAATTGGTGTTTTTGTTAATGAAACGAAGGAAGAGATTGAAAGGATTGCGTCTCTAGTTGGTTTATCCCATATTCAACTTCATGGTGAGGAGTCTGCTGTCTTTTCTCAATCGCTTCCACTAGCCGTTGTAAAAGCGATCAGCTTTGAGGATAACGAAGCCTTAGAGGGGATTGTTCAATTCCCAGCCGATTATATTTTGCTCGATGGACCAAAAGGAAAGTATCGGGGCGGAAATGGAACATCGTTTGATTGGAGGCAAGTTAACACTTTATGTTTGAAAGAAAAAAAAGTCATTCTTGCCGGGGGATTACATCTTGAAAATGTCACTGAGGCCGTACAGATCATTAACCCTTATATGGTCGATGTGAGCTCTGGGGTTGAAACAAATGGAGTAAAAGATCTTGTGAAAATAAAAGCATTTATTGAAAAGGTGAAAACTATACCAATTGGAGGAAAACAAAATGAGCACCTATACATTGCCGAATGAAAAAGGCCATTTCGGAATATTTGGAGGAAGATTTGTACCGGAGACACTGATGAAGGCGGTAATTGAATTAAATGAAGCATATGAAGAGGCAAAAAAGGATCCTGCTTTTCATGCTGAGATTGCTAGATTAGCTAGTGAGTATGTTGGTAGAGAGACACCATTATATTTTGCGGAAAACTTGTCCAAACATGCGGGCGGTGCAAATATTTACCTGAAAAGAGAAGATTTGAACCATACGGGTGCCCATAAAATAAATAACGCTATTGGTCAAGCATTGCTTGCTGTCCGTATGGGGAAAAGAAGAATCGTTGCTGAAACAGGAGCAGGTCAGCATGGTGTCGCGACAGCAACGGTATGTGCATTATTAAATCTCGATTGTATCATTTTTATGGGTGAGGAAGATATAAAACGACAGGCGTTAAATGTCTTCCGGATGGAATTACTCGGTGCCAAGGTTGTGGGCGTCTCATCAGGCAGTGCCACTCTTAAGGATGCTGTCAATGAAGCATTAAGGTATTGGGTGACTAATGTGGATGATACACACTATTTACTGGGTTCAGCTATGGGGCCGCATCCATTTCCAATGATGGTGAGAGATTTTCAAAGTGTCATCGGCAAGGAGACGAGAGAACAATTTCTTACACGCGAAGGCCGCCTGCCTGAAGCTGTTGTTGCTTGTATCGGAGGCGGTAGTAATGCAATCGGAATGTTTTATCCATTTATTGAGGATAAGGAAGTTCGTTTATATGGGGTCGAAGCTGCAGGGCAGGGTGTGGAAACTGAGTTCCATGCTGCGTCCTTAACAAAAGGGAAACCAGGGGTTCTCCATGGTTCATTAATGTATCTATTGCAAAATGAAGATGGTCAAATTCAAGAGGCCCATTCCATTTCGGCAGGACTTGATTATCCTGGAGTAGGTCCTGAACACAGCTACTTAAAAGATAGCGGCCGGGCTAATTATGTTTCCATTACCGATCAAGAGGCACTTGATGCTTTCCAACTTTTATCAAAACTTGAAGGAATTATTCCTGCGCTAGAGAGTTCTCATGCGGTTGCCTATGCTATCAAGCTTGCAGCTGAAATGAAAGACAATGAAAATATCGTCGTTTGTTTATCCGGTCGTGGAGATAAGGATGTAGATGCAGTAAAAGCAAGACTTGAGGGGAGGAACTAACATGAATCGAATTGAAAAAACATTTGCGGCATTAAGAGAAAATCAAAAGAAAGCCTTTGTTCCCTACATAATGGCAGGTGATGGAGGTTTAGAAACGCTGGTTGACAGACTTGCTTTACTTGAAAAGTTCGGGGCTACTGCGGTCGAAGTTGGGGTTCCTTTTTCTGATCCTGTAGCAGATGGGCCAACGATCCAACGGGCTGGCCTAAGGGCTCTTGCTAATGGCACCACCTTAAGAGGGATTATTCAAGAAATTGAAAAGGCTAGAAAGGTAGTATCAATCCCAATTATACTTATGACTTATTTAAATCCAATTTATTCTTACGGGATAGCTGAGTTTGTCCGTGACATTCGGAATGCCGGGGTGGATGGCTGCATCATTCCTGACCTGCCAATTGAAGAGGAAAAGATTATTGTGCCGGAACTTGAAGCAGCCGAAGTGGAATTAATCCGGTTAGTGACCCTGACAACACCACTCGAAAGAATTAAAACAATTTCAAGTAAGGGAAAAGGTTTTCTATATACGGTAACTGTTAAAGGAATCACCGGGGTAAGAAATGAGTATGATGCCGAACTAACCAACTTTTTAAAGTCTGTTAAAGAAGTGAGTAAGATCCCTGTTATGGCAGGGTTCGGTATTTCAAGTAAAGAGCAAATTCAAGAAATATCCCAATATAGTGATGGCGTTATAGTAGGCAGTAAAATAGTAGACCTATTTGAACAAAATCTTCTTAGTGAAATGGAAGATTTAATGTCTGTTAGTAAACTGAAATCAAACGTATGATAAACGAAAGGGTCTACTCTGTTTTCAGAATGGACCCTTTTATCATTCAACTGATTGTGAAGTGTTAAATCTTGACATGATTTTTCAATTTCTTGATAGCAGGGGTAAACTTCTTTATAATAGATATATAATCATAATAAGAAAAAACTTTTTTATGATGCATTTGTTATTTTGAAACTTCCAGTAGTGGAAGTTTTTGTTCGTTTTTTAAAGGGGCGTAATATAGATGAAGGAAATAACTGTTGAAGAATTATTAACCCTAAAGGATTCAGTCATCATTGATATACGTTCACCGATTGAGTTTGCAGATGGGGCAATTCCTGGCGCCATCAACATACCATTATTCACGGATGAAGAACGTCAAGTTATTGGTACGATTTATAAGCATGAAGGGCAAGCGGCGGCCAAGTGGCAGGCGATGGAATTTGTTTCTCCAAAGATTCCTGTCCTTTTAAATACAATTAAATCATACCAAACGGATGGGGAGTTAGTAATCCATTGCTGGCGTGGAGGTATGCGTAGTAAAGCTGTTGTAACCTTCTTAGAGTTTGCTGGCATTTATGCATGGCGCTTGGTAGGAGGGTATAAAGCTTATCGTCATCATATCCTTGAACAAATACCGACAATGATACCGGAAAAAACCGTTGTGCTCCATGGGATGACAGGAGTAGGAAAAACAGAGGTTCTAAAAATTCTAAAGAAAAAGGGTTATCCTGTACTTGATTTGGAAGAAATGGCTGGTCATCGCGGCTCCATATTTGGCACAATTGGTCTTGGAGAAGGTCATAATCAAAAGACATTTGATTCACTGTTATTCAAGGGACTTAACGAAATCTACGGGAGCAATTATTTTCTTGTTGAGGCAGAAAGTAAGCGAATCGGTAAAGCTGTTCAACCTGAAAAATTAATGGATGTTAAATTTAAAGGCTTAAATTTTTATATTCATTCACCGCTTGAACAAAGGGTAAAGCTTCTTGTTTCTGAATATGTACTGCCTTATGAACAGGAACCTTGGTATGACGAAAAAATATCGTTAGGAATCGATAAGGTTTTAAAACGGGTGAAGGATACCGAGATCAGGAAAAGATTAATTGAAACACTCCAAGAAAAAAATTATCGAGACATGATTTTAATTTTACTTGAACACTATTATGATCCGCGTTACGATCATGCAAGACAAGATTATTTGGGGGAGTTTATAGATATATTTGCTGAAAATCCTATTGATGCAGCCGAGCAGATTGCTATAAAACTTAAAGAGTTATCTATACCTCCCTTTCTAGAAACAAATAGCCGCGTATAAGTAACAAAAATAATGAAGCACACGCCAATACAGACGTGTGCTTCTATTTTTCTAAGGGAATTCTAATCTTCTTCTCATTGCAGTTTTCGGAATAACAGGTAAGATGATAACAATCCTCTAAATAACTTATCCTCAATCATAATCAAATCTTAAGGTACTGAAAAACAGTTCAAAAAGGAGGAATACAATATGTTCTGGTTTCGATTAATTATTGTTGGCTTCTTTTCGTTTACTGCACTTTCTCTTGTGTCGTACCAATCAATTGAAATTATTCATGCAGTCTTCGATTTTATTCGAGATAAACATCAGTTAAAATAAAAGAAAACGTAATGTGAGTGTGGGAGTATGTCCAAATTACTAATTATTGAAGATGAAAAGAGCTTAGCCAGATTTATTGAGCTAGAAATGCAGCATGAGGGCTATGAAACAACTGTTGCCACTGACGGGCGCATTGGCTTACAATTAGCTATTACAGAAAGTTGGGATGCCATTTTACTTGATTTACTGCTCCCTGAATTAAATGGGATGGAGGTATGCCGAAGAATTAGGCAAACTAATAAAACGATTCCCATTATTATGATAACAGCCAGGGATAGTGTACTTGATCGGGTTTCTGGACTTGATAGCGGGGCAGATGACTATATTGTAAAACCATTTGCGATTGAAGAGTTATTAGCAAGATTAAGGTCATTATTTAGAAGGGTTGAAGCCCTGCAATCTAATGAGGTCACGACCCTTGTATTTAAGGATCTGATTGTTGAGCTAGAATCCTGCGTGGTCAAAAAGGGAGAAACGGTGATTAGTCTTACAAAAAGGGAGTACGATTTATTAATTACCTTCATGAGCAATTTAAATATCGTATTAACAAGAGAAGTACTCCTTAATAAGGTTTGGGGCTATAGTACAGGCGTTGAAACAAATGTGGTGGATGTATATGTTCGTTATTTAAGAAACAAAATAGATGACTCAAATGATGAAGGCCGTTATATTCACACGGTTCGTGGTATAGGATATGTTATGCGATGATAAAGAAAATCAGCAGTCATTTTAATCGTCTCCGCTGGCAGACTAAACTGGTGTTAAGCTGCTCAACAGCTATTTTTTTGACTTTCTTTTTATTTAGTTTCTTAGAATATCATATCGTTTCAAAATGGATGTTGAATCGTGAAGAAATTGCCATCAATCGAACAATGAGTGATATCACAACATTTTACAATGCAAAATCAAACAAGCCTAATCGAGGAGAGATTAAAAACAGCCAAACATTTTTAAGGAAAATGAATGATAAAGACCAATTAATTAGAGTGTATGACAAAGATGGCCATGTTCTTGTTTCGGATAAAAATGGTGACTTCCCAGTTTTAGAGGCTGCTCCTACAAGAAAAAAGGTCACCCAAAGGGTTTCAATCGAAGGAGATGAAGCATTTGTTTCAAGAGCCCCGTTAAAGGGGGATGACTTTACAGGGACCGTAGAAATTGTCCGTCAATTAAATAACTACAGAAGAATGATGGGGTACCTCTTTTGGGTTATGACCATATTTGGGGTTGCTGCAATTATCTTTAGTGCGATCAGCGGTTATTTACTTGCAAAGCAGCTTTTAAAACCTGTAAGGGACTTGGCTAAAGCAATGAAGCAGATTAAGGAAACCGGCTTTCAAGAAAGGATGAATGGCTATAAACAAAAAGACGAATTAACAGCCCTGACCAATGTTTTTAATGAAATGATGGATGAAATCGAGAAATCATTCCTGCTTCAAAAGCAATTTGTCGAAGATGCCTCTCATGAACTCAGAACGCCTGTTTCGATATTGGAGGGACATCTTTCCTTATTGAACAGATGGGGTAAAAAGGATTCTGCTATTCTAGATGAATCTCTTGAAGCTTCACTCCAAGAAGTAACAAGATTAAAAAAATTAATCAATGACTTGTTACATATTACAAGAGCAGAGCATCCTAGATTAATAAATGAGGAAAAAACCGATATTTCAGAAACGCTTCATCAATTGGTGAAAAATTTGGAAATCGTCCATCCGGATTACAATCTTTTTTTAGAAGTGGGTCAGAGATTACCAAAAATCCCGATTTCAAGACAACATATGGAGCAGATCATGATCATCTTATTAGATAATGCCATTCAATACTCAAGCAATAATAAGGAAATTTGGATTACGGCAAAGCTAGAAGGTGAGGAAATGATCATTTCTGTAGTTGACAGTGGAATTGGCATAAGGAGCGAAGATTTAGCGAAAGTATTTAATCGCTTTTATCGGGTGGATCAAGCTCGAAGCCGAGAAAATGGAGGAACGGGACTTGGACTGTCAATTGCCCAGCGTTTAATCAAAAAGTATAATGGAACTATCTCAATTGAGAGTCAGGAAGGAGTCGGAACAACAGTAAAAATGGCTTTGCCATGCTCAATATAAAATTAAAAACCGCTGAAAAAGTTCAGCGGTTTTATTATAATCAGTTTCAACAGCTTAGTTTTTTAGGGCTTTTAGTCCCCTGCGCTTTATTTCATCTTTTAAAAGTTTAATCCATTCCTTTTCACCAGACTTTAATGCATCCCGATACGAAACAATCAACTGCTCGTTACTCATAATTTTCAATTTTAGAATGCCCTCCTCCTGAAAATGGATTGTATATTCAGTTTTTACTATTGTAATAGTTTAGCCATAGTTTGAGAACACTTATTTACTGATTGTAAAAAAAGGTTCACAAATTATGGCTATGGTTTTTAAATATTGAAGAAGCAGCTGGAAAAAGGTGAAGGAAGTCGTTACTCATTAAAATTGTGTTATTTTCTGCAAATAATGATATGGTTGCACAGCACCACTGCAATTGATTATACTAGAACTTGGACAAAGACTGAAAGGACGGTGGCAGCATTGATTCATTTAGCATGGAAAAATCGCGAAACCAATAAAAAAGTAAAATGCGTGCATACAGATGCTAAGAAATATCTCGTTCATAATGCATTAACAACAGGGAAAATTTATGATGTAAAAAACGAAACAGAAGAGTTTTATTACATTATTGATAATACTGGAAAAGTAGGCGGGTTTTACAAGGAATATTTTCAAGATGCATAACATGAAGACTGTGAGGTAAAAGCCTCCGGTCTTTTTTTAATTCAAAACAAAATAGCTGCCTGAACCGGAACCAGGCAGCTGCATCTTATAATCATTAACGTGCATCAGGGAAAACTCTGCGAATGGTATCGGCAAACTCATCGATGAAATCGGAAGAGGTTTGCCCATTTCTAATATTTCTTGTATATCTCGCCATTCGTTTATAGAATTGCGGATTTTTCGATATATGAACATTGTCGATATTGCCATCAACCGATTTTATTGCCTTTGTAATTTTACCTCTTAGGGATGAGGTCAACTGATTGCCGTTAGAAGTACTTAATTGAACAGCTACATAAGCATTATTATCAGTAACAATGACATTTGCATGGTCAATCTCAGATAAATCGGCAACCTGATCTGCTGCTCGATTCGCAACAATGATTTTTGATGTGCTGTAATGAAATTGAGTGTTCGTCGAGCGTCTGTTGTTTTGATTTTGTTGCCGGTCTATTTCCGGGTCACTGGTATCAACGCTCGTGATGGCTGGACCACCATGATTTGGTGTATTATAATTTTCTCTTGTTGGTTCTGTTTTATTTAGCTTCTGATTTGAAACATCATCGTCTACATTATTCTTTGAGCAGCCAGAAATATACAAACAAATGATGAGAGATACAAGAACAAACAATGGTTTTTTCATTATATGTATGCACTCCTTCTACGAGTTACCCTACAGATAGTTTTCCTATTTTAGAACAAATTATCCTATTCGGTTAACTTTAAAAGCCTTCCAGAAAGAGATCCCTTTTATGAACAAAAAAAGAAGCATTGGTTCAATGCTTCTTTTTTGTTCATTTATTTTTGGTGGGCAGGAGTTTCAATTGGCTTTTTGGCTTGGTAAAGCTTTCGGCTTACCAAGGTTTGTAGTGTTAAGAATAACCCGCCGACAACCCAATAAAGAGGGAGAGCTGCTGGTGCGTTAAAAGAAAACATCACAATCATTAACGGTGACATCAAGCCCATCATTTTCATTTGTTGCTGCTGGGCAGTAGGCATATTAGATTGGGAGACCTTGAATTGGAAATAATAAACAAGGCCAGCGATAATCGTAATGATAATATCTGAATGCCCTAGATTAAACCATAAAAATTGATGGGTGGCAATTTCCTGTGAACCGCGAATAGCATAATAGAAAGCTGTTAAGATCGGCATCTGAATAAGGATTGGCAAACAGCCCATATTCAATGGATTAACACCATGCTTTGAATACAGTGCCATCATTTCAGCTTGAAGTTCCTGTTTCTTTTTTGGATCTTTTTCGGTTTTCATTTTCTTTTGAATGGAATCCATCTCCGGTTTTAAAGCATCCATTTTTTCTTTCATGGCCATCTGATTTTTGTATTGCTTAAGCATTAATGGCATTAATACAAGTCTGATAATCAGTGTGACAACGATAATCGCTAAACCATAGTTACCACCAAAAAATTCAGCAGTTGAATGGATAATAGTCGAGAAAGGATGGACAAAATAGGTTTGAAAAAACCCTGTTTTATTAGTAGTTGTTGTATGTGCTTGTGATGAGCAAGCAGATAAAAGTAAAGTTGACAAAATAAAAATAGCCGCCAGTATAAGTGAAGATCGATTCTTTTTCATATTTCCTCCTAAAATGTCTTAGAATATTATGTGTTTAAATAATGAGGGAGGAAATTGGTTCTTCAGAATCATCCTGTGAACATTCTTTTCTACGAATATATTTAACAATTCTTTTCAGAATAAAACTTCCATTTATAGTATTTTGATTCCTGTAGAAAACATGCGGGTAATTAATTTTTGTGTTTGCAGATTCTGAAAGAGAACCTAAAAAGGTATATTCTACACTCCAAGCCCACAAAAACTTTATTGTGATTCCAAGAAAAATACTCACATAAAGGGCGTTTAGAGCATTTATATCTGAAAGGTCAATCAGCAATTGAAACAAAAATTATCACCTCACTTAAATACCAATGATATGAGTATATAGGAGAAATCGAAAAGAATCAATTTTATCACAGACTAAATCCCATAATATGAAGACATTGCTAATAGTTTAAAAGTAAGGTTTTCTAAAATCCCAGTATAGCTAAGAAAAAACACTGATCCTTATGAATCAGTGTTGTAATAATGTTTTCCAGTGTGCTGTCAACGTCTGATAGGCAAATTCAACTATCTCTTCAGTTGGTGGCTCTACATGTTTTAAAGGATATTCGTGTCCAAGGGCTTCCCATTTGTAAACTCCGAGTTTGTGGTAGGGAAGAATTTCAATCTTATGAACATTTTCAAGTGTTCCTATAAACTCTCCAAGTTTCTCCAAGTCCTCCGGATCATCTGTGACGGTTGGGACAAGAACATGGCGCACCCAAATTGGCACCTTCCGTTCGGATAAAAAACTAGCAAACTCAAGGATGTGATCATTAGCCATACCTGTCAGTTGAATATGTTTTTTTCGATTGATATGTTTTAAATCAAGTAAAACTAGATCTGTATATTGTAACAGTTCTTCTAATTGTTCTATAAAAAGCTTCGCGTGAGAAAAACAGCCTCCTGAAGAATCAATGGTAGTATGAATTCCTTTCTTTTTACACTCTTTAAATAATTCGGTTAGAAAGGGTATTTGTAATAAGGGTTCCCCGCCGCTAACTGTGATTCCGCCGCCTGATGCTTGAATGAAAGGGAGATAACTAGTCAGATCATCCATGATTTCGGAAACAGACATTTGTTTTCCAGAACCGATTTCCCAAGTATCTGCATTATGGCAAAACTGGCAGCGCAATAAGCATCCTTGTGTAAAAATAACATAACGAATTCCTGGTCCGTCTACTGTCCCTAAAGTTTCTATTGAATGTATATTTCCAATCATGATGATCCCCCTTATTTTTTAACAGGAGCCCCCTAAGATTAGGGAACTCCAATTTATTCTAACTACAATGATTCGTGGAATGTACGGTTAATAACATCGAGCTGTTGTTCTTTGGTTAATTTAATAAAGTTTACAGCATATCCAGATACACGAATTGTTAATTGTGGATATAACTCAGGATGCTCCATTGCATCAATCAATGTTTCTCTATTAAAGACGTTAACGTTTAGGTGATGGCCCTGTTTAATGGAATAGCCATCTAAGATAGATACAAGGTTGGTAATCCGGCTCTCTTCTTCTTTACCTAATGCTTTTGGTACGATGGAGAAGGTGTTGGAAATTCCATCCATTGCATATGCATATGGAATCTTAGCAACTGATGATAATGATGCTAATGTTCCTTTTGTATCTCGTCCGTGCATTGGGTTTGCACCAGGTGCAAATGGTTCACCAGCACGACGGCCATCAGGCGTGTTACCAGTTTTCTTTCCGTATACTACGTTTGAAGTGATGGTTAAAACTGATAGTGTATGAAGTGAATCACGGTAGGTTACATGCTTACGTAATTTTTTCATAAAGGTTTCAACAACCTCAACAGCTATGCTGTCAACACGATCGTCATTGTTACCATATTTAGGGAAGTCACCAGTTGTTTCAAAGTCAACAGCTATGCCGTTCTCATCACGAATAACCTTTACTTCACCGTATTTAATGGCACTTAACGAGTCAGCAACAACACTTAGTCCAGCAATACCAGTTGCCATAGTTCTTAGGATTTTTGTATCATGTAAGGCCATTTCAATTCTTTCGTAGCTATATTTATCATGCATATAGTGAATAACATTTAATGTATTAATGTAAAGACCAGCAAGCCATTCCATCATTTGGTCGAAGCGCTGCATCACTTCTTTGTAATCTAGAACATCTGATGTAATTGGACGATATTGTGGTCCTACTTGAATTTTTAACTTTTCATCAACACCGCCGTTAATTGAGTAGAGAAGAGCTTTTGCAAGGTTAGCACGAGCCCCAAAGAACTGCATTTGCTTACCAATTTCCATGGCTGATACACAGCAGGCAATTCCGTAGTCATCGCCGTATTCAGGGCGCATAATGTCATCATTTTCATATTGGATTGAGCTAGTTTTAATAGACATATTAGCACAATATCTCTTGAAGTTTTCAGGCAGCTGAGCTGACCATAAAACCGTTAAGTTTGGTTCAGGGGCAGGTCCTAAATTATCTAGTGAATGTAGGAAACGGAAAGAGTTTTTCGTTACTAGTGAGCGTCCATCTTGAGCTATTCCGCCGATAGATTCTGTTACCCATGTTGGATCACCACTAAATAATTCGTTATAATCAGGTGTACGGGCAAATTTTACTAAACGTAGCTTCATAATGAAGTGATCCACGATTTCTTGTGCATCTGATTCAGTTAATGTGCCATTTTCTAAATCTCTTTCAATATAAATATCTAAGAATGTTGATGTACGGCCAAGGCTCATGGCAGCGCCGTTTTGTTCTTTAATAGCAGCCAAATAGCCAAGGTATAACCATTGGAATGCTTCTTGTGCATTCTGTGCAGGACGTGATAAGTCAAATCCATAACTCGAGCCAAGTTCTTTTAATTCATTTAAGGCACGAATTTGCTCTGCGATCTCTTCACGAAGACGCATATTTTCTTCTGACATGACGCTGCTTGTATTTTTTTTGTCTAATTGTTTTTGTTGAATAAGGAAATCAACACCGTATAATGCTACACGGCGATAATCGCCAATAATACGACCGCGTCCGTAAGCATCTGGAAGACCAGTAATAATAGCAGCTTTACGAGCAAGCACCATTTCATCTGTGTAAGCATCAAAAACACCCTGGTTATGTGTTTTTCGGAAATCAGAAAAGATTTTTTCAATTTCCGGATTTAATTCATAACCGTATGAAGCACATGCTTGCTTTGCCATACGAATGCCGCCAAATGGCTGTAGTGAACGATTAAAGGGCTTATCTGTTTGAACGCCAACAACTTTTTCTAG
This sequence comes from Bacillus sp. OTU2372, assembly GCF_038440275.1. NCBI lineage: Bacteria > Bacillati > Bacillota > Bacilli > Caryophanales > Bacillaceae > Bacillus > Bacillus sp. OTU2372. Next base: position 19,716 of record NZ_JASATK010000028.1, on the reverse strand, counting down.
ATCTTCATCTAAGTATCCAGGACCATGTGAAGTAATCGTAGATACTGTTTCTGTATCCATATCAAGGACGCCGCCATTTTCACGCTCTTGTTTTGTTAAAAGCATTACTTGTTCCCAAAGCTTGTTTGTTGCATCAGTTGCACCAGCTAAAAAGGAATCATCGCCCTCATATGGTTTGTAGTTTCTTAATATAAAATCACGTACGTTTACTTCTTTTGACCATGTTCCTTTATTAAAACCTTGCCATTGCTCCATTATTTTTCACCTCTTAAATTAGTAGAAGAATATATAACAGAAAGTTATTTATTTCATGCCCCTAGTATAACAGGTGAAAAGATGTAAAAAAGCACTAATTGTTAAGGAATTGTGAACCCTTTAAATTTAAGGGTTTTTAAAGGGTGTTTATGAATATTTTATGAACGATGTTAGAAAAACTGTATTATATAAAAATAATAAAAAGTTAAAACTGTTATATAGAAAGGAACCAACAATATCAACATGTTAATAGTGAAAACTCACGAAACAGCTCCTTTGTCAAATGAAAAAGCAGGAAAGTCATTTCCTGCTACTAATTGACCACGATATAGGCGATCATTGGACCGTTGTGAGCTCGGTCAGGATGAACTTCACAAATTAATCGAAAGGTGCCTTCTTTTTGAAATTGAAGGGGAACAAGGGTATCCTGGCCCTTTTTTACAGTTCCTTTAAGGGTGGTACCCTCGATGTAAAAAGGATGTTCAGTCCCGTTAATACCACTAATAATCAGGTTTACTTTTTCTCCCTTTTTTAAGACGATGGTGCCAGGGTCCCAGCGATAAGCTTCTATCTCTTTACCGTCTTTCATAGTGGTTTTGAATTCCCCTGTTACCATGTGGATCTGACGAATTTTTCCTTCTTGATGTTGATTAAATACCGTTGTATCGCCGGCTTTTAACATGAACCAAGCAGAAATACTTGCCAATACGATGACAACAGCTAGAAAAAATAACAGGGTTTCTTTTTTAAAGACTAAAAATTTCACCAGCAGACCTCCTCATATTTTGTCCTATTAAATGTTTATGCTGAGGGGGTTGGAAAACTTGTCTCATTTTAGAAATTTTATGTACATATTCATAAATTTAAATTATTGCTTCTTAACATGAGCGGTTGAACCATCATTTGTCTGTCTAAAATAAGTTTAAGTGTCCTTGGAATTAAAGATATTACTTTGTTTTTCGTTGTAGAGCGTTTATAGTAAAAACAGGAATGAAAAAATGGGTGGTAATCTGGTTGGGGATTAAAAAAGAAAAAGTGCTAAAAGTTGTGAAATTTATTTTTCCGGTGCTCTTGTTAATTTTCGCAATCATTGAGATGAAGAAATTTACTGGAAATATTAATGGAGAGTTACTTAAAAGTGAGATTAATGATCTCAATATTTGGCTGTTATTAGTAATCTTAAGCGTAGCCTTTGCGGCGGTTTTGCCGATGGTTTTATACGATGTAATATTAGTGAAGATTTTGAAGATAAAAGTCTCGAAAAGGGAATTGGTAGAGCAATCATTTATTGCCAATTCATTTTCAAATCTAATAGGCTTTGGCGGACTTATCGGAGCCATGCTGAGAACCTATTTCTTTCATAAGCTTGAGCAGGATAAACGGAAACTACTTGGAGTTATTGCCTCGGTTTCACTTTTTTATTTAACAGGAATCTCTTTCCTTTCCTGGATAGTAACAATCGACTATCGGAATTTCCCTGTGTTAGTGGATACAAGATGGCTTTATTTCGCGGTCTTAGGTGTAGGTCTGTACCTACCGATATTTTTAGGTATACATATATTTAAGACAAATAAAAACAATCAACGTGTACTGACTCTTAAGACTAGTATTGAGTTGGTTATCGTTTCAGTAATTGAATGGTTTGCTGTGTTTGTGGCTATTTTCATTTTAACTAAAATAATAGGAATTCACATCTCGTTCCTTGATTTGTTCCCTGTTTACATTATTGCTGCCTGTGCAGGAATTATTAGTATGATTCCCGGAGGCTTAGGTTCATTTGATCTAGTATTTCTTTGGGGGATGCAGGATTTACATATCCCAGAGGAAAAAGTGCTTGTCCTTCTTTTGTTTTACCGAATCGGCTACTATTTCATCCCATTTTTAATCAGCTTAGTCTTTTTTGTGCGGCTTTATTGGCAAAGATGGAATCAACTATGGAATTATCTACCGAAAGCGATCGTTCAAGGACTAAGTCATGTTATTTTGACCATGCTTGTTTTTTTATCAGGAGTAATCCTGCTGTTATCTGCCAGTGTACCAGGGATCATGTCAAGACTTAGAATTGCTCAGGAACTGCTGTCATTTCCAATTATCAATGTCTCACACCAGCTATCCGTTGCAGCCGGCTTTTTGTTACTGGGTCTATCGCGTGGAATTGAATACAGTGTAAAAAGAACTTATGATTTAACCATGCTCGCCCTGATTCTTGCTGCTATATTTTCTATTTTTAAGGGGATTGATTACGAGGAGGCTTCCTTTTTAATTATTGTTGCCCTGTTGCTTAGAATGTCAAAAGGGCAATTTTATCGTGAAAGTTATGTGTTAACATGGGGAAAAACAATCTTTGATGTGGCAATCGTTGTAATTGTTACTTCAATGTATATTTTAATTGGGTACTTTAACCTGCCAAATGCGAAAATCACCATTCCTAAAAAGTTTATCCCGTATGTTATTGTGGACTACCGGGATTTGTTTTCAAGTGCGATTATTGGCTTAATTATTGCTTTAAGTATTCTTTTTATAGGTTATTTAATTAGCCTGCCTAAAAAGTGGAAACTTGAAAGGTCAATTGACCATGAACAGGAAATCATGAATCATTTATCCATATATTCAGGCAAGGTATTGTCCCATTTAATTTTCCTGCATGATAAATATATTTTTTGGAATAGCAAGAGGGATGTTCTAATCTCTTTCCAAAAATATGCGGACAAATTAATTATCCTTGGAGACCCAGTTGGTGAGAAACAGGATTTTTCGAATGCGATTGAGGAATTCCAAGAAGCTGCTGATTTATACGGTTATACACCTGTTTTCTACCAAGTTAGCGACGATATGCTCCCATACTTACATGGTCACGGCTTTGCGTTTTTTAAATTAGGGGAAGAGGCTTTTGTTGACTTGAAGACCTTTACGCTTAAAGGAAACAAAATGCAAGGTTTAAGGGCACTGAAAAATAAATTTAATGGTGAACAGTATTATTTTGAAATGCTTAAACCCCCTTATTCAAAAGTCATTATGGAGGAATTGAGAAAAATCTCCGATGAATGGCTTCTTGGCCGAAAGGAAAAAGGGTTTTCATTAGGATACTTTAATGAAGATTATTTAAATAGAGCCCCGATTGCCATTGTAAAAGATAAAGAAGATCACATATTAGGTTTTATGAGCATTATGTATGTATACGATGATTATAAGACTGTCTCGGTTGACTTAATCAGAGTTCAACCGTCAGCACCGGAAGGTATAATTGACTTTTTTTTCTTATCGGTAATTGATTGGGCCATCCAAAAAGGTTATCAGCGGTTTAATATGGGAATGGCACCATTAGCAAATGTAGGTCTGTCGAAATTTTCCTTTTTGAGCGAAAAAATAGCAGCCCAAATTTTTCTTCATGGTCATTTTATCTATCAATTTCAAGGTCTTAGGAAGTTCAAAGAAAAATATACTGATATTTGGGAACCTAAATATTTGGCATTTAGAAGAAAATCGTCATTGCCGTTTATTATGGCCCAAATTGCCTTGTTAATTTCCAAAAAAAGATCATAAATAAACGGTTGGCAACTGCCAACCGTTTATTTATGGTTAAAAATTACTATATTAGGAGGATAAATCCGTAAAATAGTACTTTATTTCTTCAAATAATCTGGTAAAATCAAGGAGGGATCTATGATAAAAGTAAGGGTGTTTCTTATTGAAGAAGTTTTTACCGGCCATTATTCTTTTTCTTTTTCTTGTTACAGCTCAATTACATGTTTCGGCGGCAGAGTTAGTTCAGCTGCCACTGAAGAGTGAAGCTGCCGCTTTAATCGATTCTGATACTGGAGCTGTTCTTTACGTTAAAAATCCTAATCAAAAAATGTATCCAGCAAGTTTAACAAAAATAGCTACAGCTATTTATGCAATCGAAAAGGGCAATTTAGATAGTATTGTAACCGTTAGCAGTAATGCCGTGAGGCAAGATGGTACCCGAGTTTATTTAAATGAAGGGGAGCAATTACCTTTAAAACAGCTGATACAAGGTATGCTTATTAATTCAGGAAATGATGCGGCCGTTGCAATTGCGGAGTATACGGATGGCACGGTTCAGCAGTTTGCAGAAAACCTAAATACTTATTTAAAAACAAGAATCGGTGTAACCAACACACACTTTACGAATCCGAATGGTTTATTTGATGCCAACCATTATACGACGGCAATGGACATGGCCTTAATAACTAATTACGCAATAAAGAATCCTGTGTTTGCAGAAATTTTTGGCACGAAGCTACTTCCATGGAAAGGACAGTCTTGGCAGACGACTCTTGTAACCCACCATAAAATGCTTAAAGGAGAGATTGCCTTTCCGGGAATTACTGGCGGAAAGACAGGCTATACCAGTGAAACAAAACAAACCCTGGCAACGACGGCTGAAAACGGAAAGATCAGACTAACGGCAGTGGTATTAAAATCAAATTTAAAGAATGATAAGTATAATGATACTGCGTTATTACTTGATTATGGTTTTAAAAACTTCCAACATACTACGATTAAGCAGGGAGAAATTTTTACAGCAGGCCATAAGGATTTTTCCCCCGAGAAAGAGACATTGATTACAGAAAGTATTGAGGGTTGTAAAAAAAATGTTGCAAGCAATGGGCTTCTTTCAATCCAGGACAATAAGGGCCAATTAGTTCAGACTGTACAATTAACCTACAAGGAGCCTCTTAAACCAAAAGCAGCAACTAAGAAAAAAGTTGAAAAGCACCACGATAATCGTCCTCAATTGCTGCTACAAGTAAATGTCGTTTTAGGCATGATGGTTGTACTGATTGTTTTAATAATAGCTGTTCGGAAGAAACGTTCAACAGAATATAAACATACTAGTTAAACCATGGGATGTAAGCACCCATGGTTTATTTTTTTGTTATACATCGTCAACTGATAACGGACAAGAGTTGAAAGAGGCAGGAGAGTCTATTTGATCTTTATCATCTACAAAACTCCTTGTAGCAACAAAATCGCTCTGATCACCAAAATTTTGCCCATAGCCTTGATTTTTCTTATCTGAATTATGCCATTCAGCTAGAAGGTTTTGGCCAATATTTACTGCTGAGGCATTTTCAAAGGAATTAATTTTAATCATGAATATATTTATATTAATAAACGGAACAGGTACTGTCATTCAATCTCCTCCTTCCAACTAATTATCATTATATGCACCTTTATATGGTTTATGAAACAAGCGTAATAGTTGGATTAATTAGTGAATAAGTTTCGTATGATGAAAGTAGGATTAATTAATAAGAGAATAGGCGGCTATACAATTCGGACAAAGGGGGGTGTCGAGTGATGGATATAGATAAATTAAAACAGTGGATGGATATTGCAAAAAATATGCACGGCGGTGACTTTTGGAACAATATTTTTGATCAGGAATTTGCTAAACAATTTATGAATGAACAGCCTGCAAAGTCAACCACAGCGGATAGTGAATCGGGGAGGGCAGAAAATTCAAAGACTTTCCCGATAATTGATATCCTTGCAGGTGAGCATGAAGTGGTTGTGGTGATTGAGCTTCCAGGAGTAGCGAAGGAGAATTTGGAATTAGGTCTCAATGGTAATAACCTAACCATTAAAGGAAAAGTGAACCCCCTCCACCCGCACTTAACGTTGACTTATTCCGAAAGGTTTTATGGTGAATTTCAGAGACAGATCACTCTGCCAGACACAGTGAGCCCTCAACAATTGAGTGCGAAATTTTGGAATGGTTTATTGATTGTCAGTTATCAGCGTACGATAGAAAAAGGTGAAATTATTCCAATTGAGTAGAAAGCTTGCTTAAATTAATGGGAGGCCGGATTTTTATGGTTCCCCAGATTTTCTTGGACATGTTCAATGGTTTTTTCCATATAGATAAAGAAAGGGTAAACAAAAGGGAGTTTGTGATAATGTCATTAAAAGATTTATTCCTTATATTCAAGAAAAATGATTATGAAAAGGAATTAAAGAATAAATTGATTTCATTAGAAATGAATATTGAGGAGCTGAAAAAATCACTACAAACCTCCCTAGAGAAATGTTTACCAGAAGGGGAGGCTAAAACCAAGGACCCGCCGATTATTATAGAGAAAATTAATATTGAAAAAATTATTTTAGATAAATATGAGTTAAATAATAACTTTGGACAGCTCGGGATTAAAGAGTTGAAAGGGAAATTAAATATTGGAGCAACATATGGAAGTGAATTTACACCGACCTTTGATGAAGGGGCGAAAAAGCCTATGAAAAATGAGGCTGGGAGACAACAAAATGAACCGGAGAAAAATATGAAGGTTAATATTAAAACAAAAAAAGACTAAAGTGAAAGGTACTTTAGTCTTTTTGAAGTGAAAATAAGGTTAATTTGCTTTGAAAATTGTCCAGCTCTAGCGCCCAGCGGAGAGACGACTTCGCCCATCTCCCTACGATAAGTCAACACGAAAAAGCTAACGCTCTTCGTGTTTCCTTTATCTCAGTCGATGAGCTCCAGTCCTGTCGTGCGCTAAACGGGGCGTATCCGCTTTTCTTATTGAAGTCTGCTTTCTACTTGACGGCATACCTCATCAGCAGACATTCCATTTGCATCAATTACAGAGCCTTTTGTGCTGGTATCAGACATACCCATCACATTTGAATCTAGACCTGTAACTACACAACAATCACAGTTTTGTGCATCTGACTCCTGCTTTAATTCTACCACATCATACCCTTTTTCCCTTAATACTTGTTGAATATTTGTAAGAGATTGTTCTACTCCAACTTTTGCCATACAAAACACCTCCTCCTGTAGGTTATTTTGCCTTAAGATTTGGGAAATATTCCGTATAAGCTGCGATATTTGTCCAAAGGATAATAGGGGAGGTGTATGAAATGTCGAGAGGCAGAAAAGGTAAAGCCGATCCATCCACCATCGGCCTTAATTCTTCACAAGTAGAAGGTCAAGGTACTACCAACACAGAGACTGGTTCAACTGAAGTACCTTCGTCTAGAAAGAAACAAAAAAGATATTAGAGTAAGAAAAGCGCAAGGCGCCCGCCTATCGGCGACAAGCACAAGCCGATGGCGCCTGGAGCTGGACAATTCTCGAGGTCAAAAACTTTTATACTTTGTTATCTCATCAAAAAGAGGATGTCTGTTTTAGACATCCTCTTCATCTTTATTGATACATTTCTGCCACTTGCTTTTGAACCTCTTCATTTTCTAAATATTCATCATAGCTCATTTGCTTATCCACAAGACCTTTTGGTGTGAATTCAAAAATTCGATTGGCAATTGTTTGAATAAACTGATGGTCGTGTGATGAAAACAGCATTGAACCTTTGAAATTAATTAATCCATTATTTAAAGCCGTGATCGACTCCAAGTCTAAATGGTTTGTAGGTTCATCTAATAAGAGAACGTTTGCTCCATTCAGCATCATTTTAGAGAGCATGCAGCGAACCTTTTCACCACCGGACAGGACACTGGCTTTTTTCAACACTTCTTCGCCAGAAAATAGCATTCTTCCTAAAAATCCTCTTAAGAAGCTTTCACTATCGTCTTTTGGTGAGAACTGACGAAGCCAATCCACAAGATTCAAATCGCTATTTTCAAAGTACTCGGAGTTATCCTTTGGAAAATAAGCTTGGGAAGTGGTAATCCCCCACTTAAATGTGCCGCTGTCAGCTTCCATTTCCCCCATTAAGATTTTAAAGAGAGTCGTTTTTGCCAATTCATTCGTACCGACAAGGGCAATTTTATCGCCTTTATTCATAAAAAAGCTTATGTTATCTAGGACCTTTATTCCATCAATTGTCTTTGTTAATCCTTCAACACGTAATAAATCATTGCCGATTTCACGATCTGGTGTAAATCCTACAAACGGATAACGGCGAGAAGATGGCTTGATGTCATCAAGTGTAATCTTATCTAATAACTTCTTACGGGATGTAGCCTGTTTTGATTTAGAGGCATTGGCACTGAACCTGGCGATAAAGCTTTGAAGTTCTTTAATTTTTTCTTCTTTCTTCTTATTCGCATCTGAAGCCATTCTGGATGCTAATTGACTAGATTCATACCAGAAATCATAGTTTCCAACATAAATTTGAATTTTACTGAAATCCAGGTCCGCAATGTGAGTACAAACCTTATTTAAGAAATGACGGTCGTGGGATACAACAATGACCGTATTTTCAAAGTTAATTAGGAAGTCCTCAAGCCATTGAATAGCTTTGATATCCAAATGGTTAGTCGGTTCGTCCAAAAGTAAAACATCTGGTCTGCCGAACAATGCTTGTGCGAGCAATACCTTTACTTTTTCAGAACCAGTTAATTCAGCCATTTTCTTATAATGAAGATCCTCACCAATTCCAAGGCCTTTTAACAAAATTGCTGCTTCAGGCTCCGCTTCCCAGCCGTTAAGTTCGGCAAATTCACCTTCAAGTTCAGCTGCTTTCATTCCATCCTCATCGGTGAAGTTTTCTTTCATATAAATAGCGTCTTTTTCCTGCATTACCTCATAGAGTCTCGCGTGACCCATGATAACGGTTTTGAGAACCTCAAAATCCTCATATTCAAAATGATTCTGCTTTAATACAGCCATACGCTCATTTGGCCCTAATTGTACTGTACCTGTTTGTGCTTCAATTTCACCAGACAATATTTTTAGGAATGTTGATTTTCCGGCTCCATTCGCGCCAATTAGTCCGTAGCAATTTCCTGGTGTAAATTTAATATTTACATCTTCAAATAATTTACGGTCACCATATCTTAAACTTACGTTACTTACAGTAATCATAGTAATAATCCTCCAGAACAAAAATATCTACTAATTATACCATTAATCTAGAGGAAGAGCGAATTCTTTACAGCTTATTAATATTATAAGAAAAATTTTCTAAAAAAATTTTTCCATTTTCACACTTTATTCATAATTTTGTTGTAGAATTGGGTTAAGAAGTTTTAAAGAGGGTGAGAAGTATGGCAAAAAAACAGCTTACTGAACTCGTTAACAAATTAAAAAAAGCTGGTATTAAAGCGAGTCTGACCAAACCAAAGTCAACTTATCTATTAACATTGCAGCAAATTAAATAAAATCCGATCCTTTGAATGATATTACTACAGCAAAAGGCGATTAATCCTAGTGGACTAACCGCTTTTTTTATTACTCTATTTTATCAAGTATTTTGTCGTAAACATCCTGCTTATTAAACTCTTTTCCCATTGGGAACTTGGCAATAAATTTATTATCTTCATCAACAAGGTACGTAAAGGTAGAATGAATAAATTGGCCGTTTCCAGGATCTTTGTATTGGAATTGCAAGGCGTTCGTAATCTTACGAAGTTGTTTTTGGTCATCTTTTATTTGTTGTTTTTCACCCGTTAAAAACAACCAGTTGTTGTCATTTTCTATTCCAAACCCCTTTTTATATTCTTGCAAAATCTCGGTTGTATCGCGGTAAGGGTCAATGGTTATAGTGACAAATTCTATGCCCTTTCCATAGATCCCCTTTTTCAATAAATCTTCCTTTAAATCAACCATTTTTTGTGTAGTTGTGGGACATACATCTGGGCAATGAGTATAAATAAATTCAATTAGTTTTAACTTTGTTTTATCTTTCCCGAAATTAAATGTATCTCCACTTTGTGTAATGAAAGTAGTGCTAGCTGGAATGGCCGCATTTGCATCACGGATAAGAAAAAACGAGATTCCTCCAGCAATCCCCAGAAATACAGCCAGGCTGCAAATAATATAAATCCTTTTCAAAAAGATCCCCTCCTACCATAAAGATAAATAAGTTTTCCAGAAAAAGATATGGATATTTTGTGAAAAAAAGTGGATGCACCCTAAACTCTATTCCTTTATACTTATTATAAAACGAGCGTTCACATCTGATTTCTTCAAAATTAGAGAGTTGGTGATTAGATGAAAAAGGCATGCAAATTCTTGATTCAGCTGATTATTCTTATTGTCATCTACCAAGTTGGGAATTTAACAGTTAAGTACTTGCACCTACAAATTCCCGGGAATGTGCTTGGGATTGTTGTTTTATTGGTATTGCTCTGGTCAGGTTTGATTAAGGTGGAACAAATTGAATGGGCGTCAGGTTGGCTCCTTAAACATCTTGGCTTCTTTTTTATTCCAATATCAGTCGGCCTAATGACATTAGGAGATATTTTCAAGACAAAAGGTTGGATTTTACTTGTTATTCTTTTTATCAGTGCCATCATGGGGATCATTGCAGCGGGAAAGACAACTCAAGCTGTCATTACGAAAAATCAAAAGGAAAATGTAAATTATCATGATCACGCTTTATAGCATCCTACTAACTATTGGTGTCTATTTATTTGCTCGTTTTTTAACACAAAAATATCCTTCGCCCTTAACGAGCCCTGTTTTCTTAAGTACTGTTATCATTATCATCATTTTGCTTGTTTCCAATATATCATATCAGGAATATAAACCGGCTAAAGCGATAATGACCTACCTGCTCGGACCGGCAACTGTTTCCCTGGCAGTCCCGATTTATAAAAATCGTGAATTATTTATAAAATACATAGGGGCAGCTGTAGCAGGTTTATTCATTGGCAGTATTTCCACGATTGCAGCAGCTCTTTTACTTGCTAAAGGACTGCATCTTTCAAACTTTTATCTCCTTGGTTTGACGGTAAAGTCCGTTACTGTTCCGGTTGCTACAGAAATAGGGGGAATTATCCATGGGAATGTTTCTCTTATTGCAGCATACGTCATCATTACAGGGATGATTGGGGCCATGTTTGGGACAAAACTTTTAAACTGGTTTAAGATAGACCATCCTTTTGCCCGTGGTCTGGCCATTGGTACGATTTCACATGGTATTGGTACAGCTGAGGCGGTTAAGGAAGGGGAAATACAAGGTGCTGTTTCAGGTGCAGCAATGGGAATTGCCGCCGTCTTCACTTCGTTTATTGTTCCGTATATAATAAATTTCATCATATAATGGGTTAATGCTTATTGACAAATGTTGTTAATTATTTTATATTTTAGAAGAATTTAATTACTCAAATAAGGGAGTATGTTTTATGTTAGGTGTCGTTCTTAACTAATCCAATCAATTGGATATGTTCATTCCATTATTCTCGTTCATTTTTTTCGAAAAATGAGGGATTCTTTAGTTGTGGAATGAGGTTAAGAACAATGAGCAAGCATAAGCATACATCTTATTCCAATGTAGCTGTGTACACTCGTGTAGACAGTTTTTATTTTGGACTAATTTAAGTATGGAAAAATGAATGGTTTACCATTCGTTTCTTAGAGCCGCAATGACATTGTTCATTGCGGCTATTTTTTATTATTAGGAGGTTTATAAAGTGAATCAACACACATTTAACATGTTGGAATTCCAGCAAATTAAGGACAAAATTGCTAACTTTGCATTAACCAAAGAAGGTAAAGAGAAAATAAAGAATTTTGTCCCATCAACAAAAGTTAAGCAAATAGAGGCATGGCTTGAAGAAGTTACGGAGGCAGTCGAGATTTTGAAAATTAGTGCAAGTGTTCCTGTGCATGGTCTGGATGGAATGACTGCCATCCTTCAGAACATGAATAAAGGAGCAGCACTTAGAGTAGAGCAACTAACAAAGCTATATGATTTTTTGGATAGCTGTGGAAAAATGAGGAGATACATGAAGGATAAAGCTTTTTATGCACCAAGGGTATCTGCCTATGTCGAGGTTATTGATGAATTACCTGAACTGGCCGCTGAAATTATTCGCTGTGTCCGTAATAGTAGGGTAGATGATTACGCAAGCAAGGAATTATTAAAAATAAGAAAACAACTTGCGATACAAGAGGAACGTTTGAAGGAAAAAACGATGCAACTGATCCGTTCTAATAAATATAAATTGTATTTACAAGAAAATGTGGTAAGTCAACGAAATGGGAGATATGTGATTCCGATAAAAAAAGAATATCGCAACAAGATAAAGGGGACGGTCCTCGATACATCTGCATCTGGGTCCACACTTTTTATAGAACCAGAAGAAATTGCTGTCTTTCAAGATCAATTAACGTGGCTTCTTTCAGATGAAGAAGTAGAGGTTCAAAAGGTGTTAACCTATTTAACAGGTTTAGTGGAACAAAAGGAGCAGCAAATCTGTCTTGCCGTTGAAACAATGATTCAATACGATTTTCTTTTTGCTAAAGCAAAATATTGCCGAATGATTAAAGGCTCTAAGGTGGGTATAAATCAATTTGAGGAATTAACATTAATACAGGCGCGGCATCCTCTTTTAGGTGATAAAGCTGTTCCATTATCTTTTACGATGAGTAGAGAAGAAAAGGCACTTGTTATCACCGGACCAAATACTGGGGGGAAAACTGTAACCATTAAGACAGTGGGCTTGTTAACATTAATGGTGCAAAGTGGTCTGCATATTCCTGCCGCTGAAGAAAGTAACATTAGAATTTTTGATCGAATATTAGTAGATATTGGTGACGGGCAAAGTATTACCGAAAATTTAAGTACCTTTAGTTCTAGAATTGTCAATATTATTGATATCTTAGAGGATACGAATGATCGAACATTAGCCTTATTAGATGAACTTGGCTCTGGTACAGATCCGGGAGAAGGAATGGGGCTTGCTACTGCTATCTTAGAAACTCTTTATCAAAAAGGAGCAACCATCCTAGCAACGACTCATTATAGTGAAATAAAAGAGTTTGCAGAAGAACATTTAGGCTTTATAAATGGCTCAATGGAGTTTGATTTAACAACGCTTTCGCCAACATACCGGTTAGTGATCGGCCGGGGAGGAGATAGCCAGGCGTTTGCAATTGCCTTGAGGCTCGGGATGCACCCGGCAATTGTTGAAAGAGCTCATTACATCACTTATAAGGAAGAAAAACAATATCTAAGTCAAGAAACAGAACAATGGAAATTAAAAGAATTAGAAAAACAGGTGATGATAAATAAGTACCAGCAGCAACAAGCTGCAGTAAAAACAGAAATACCAATTTATCATCAAGGTGATAATGTTAAAATTTCACCAGCAAATGAGTTTGGGATTGTGTACAAGGGTCCGGACCAGCATGGAAATTACCTTGTTCAAGTAAAAGGTGAAAAAGTATCTATAAACCACAAACGATTGACCATATATATCAGAGCAGATGAGCTATATCCGGAGAATTATGATTTTGATAATATTTTTCAATCAAAGGAAAATCGCAAAAAAAGTAAGCTTCTTTCCAAAGGGTATCAAGAGAATATAACAATCGATTATTCTGAATAATGGGAAACAAGATGTCTCAATGAAAAGGTTAGAGCATCGACAGAGCCGGAAACGCGGAAGAAAGCGAGTTTGTGACAGTGAGGCTGGATAAAACAAAGCCAGTGACAGCCGCAAGCGTGACGCCGGTCCGGCCGGACGGGGCGAACGGCTGGTATACGAAGGATGTCACAGTGGAGCTTTCGGCAGCGGATGAGCAGTTAGGCTTGAACAAAACGGAGTACCGGATAGACGGCAGCCAGTGGCTTCCGTATGGGACACCGCTCCAGCTGTCGACGGAAGGCGTCCACACCATCGAGTACCGCAGCACAGACAACGCAGGCAACACAGAGGATGCGAAGACACTTCAAATCAAAATCGATAAAACGGCGCCGGAGCTGACGGCTGAATCAAGGGTCGCTTTGGCCGCCGAACCATAAAATGGTGACGATTAAAGTGACGGCGGAATGGAAAGACGCACTATCCGACATTCAGTCAATCGTACTGAAGTCGATCACAAGCAATGAGCTTCCTGACGGGTCTGGAGACGGTCATACGGCACAGGATATCCAAAATGCCGCATATGGTAAGGCGGACTTCGAGTTCGATTTACGGGCGGAGCCGGCAACGCCAGAAATGTGTCAACAGCCGTGGCAGTGGCTCATGACCAGTCAAAACATTAAGAGATAAAGGAAAAAATAGAAAGCTGAATCCGGCTCTAGGTGCAGCAGGATTAGAATGAACAAAGAAATAGGATGGCGGGGGTGTCCCTTGCTGTCCTGTTTTTTCAAGTACCGGGCGATCAAGTCAAGAGAGTTCATGCCTTCACAAATTTGTATTAGGAGTAAACATTTTGCCGATTATGTTTAATCAAGAAAAAATCGTCTTTTTGACGGTCTTATATGGTAAATTGTGGAGTTTTTCAAGTACTCTTTTATTTCACTATGCCTTCACGTGCCTATTACGGATCTGTCCTCCCCTTCATTTTATCATTCCTGGTTTTCAAGTTGTATGAAATCCTGCGAATAAGCGAGTATTCGGGAAAAAATCGTATTAAATTGAGGGAGTTTAAGTACAACTTTTCACAATTTATATCCAAAACAAAAACTCCCTCCAAATAATGAAGGGAGTTCTCTTTGTTTTATCCTCTAAGACGAGGCTTTTCTTTTCCACTTTAACAAACAATGCTGTTACTTTACCAAAAAGTCATGTGTTAATCCTCTAATGAAGTGACCCCCCTAAGTTGGACTACTAATCCAACTTAGGGGGGTTTTTAATATGGTAAAGTTTTTAAGTGACTTTAGAAAAAAGATCGTATCTGAGTATTTAGAAGGAGGGGGAGGATCAAGAGAACTGGCAAAGAAATATAGCATTGGTAGTCCTCAAACTATACTTGATCGGGTAAATCGCTACAAAAAATATGGGGATAAAGCATTCAATATACGAAGTTCTAAAGGTGATTATGATGGTAACTTTAAGATGGAAGTACAAGAATGGATGTGGAGTAACAGAGCATCATTACCCGAAACTGCTCTTCATTTTGATATATCTACACCTAGTACAATTTGGTCGTGGGAGAAGAAATACAAAGAGAAAGGGGTCGAAGCTCTGTTCAATCGGAGAGGAAGACCTAAAGATATGACAACTAATCATAAACACAACCAGGGGAAGGAAGAATCCGTTGAACTCGAAAAACTACAACGTGAAATTCGAATGTTAAGGATTGAAAATGAGATATAACCACGTAAGGCTCATTCTAGTTCTTCTTTTTTCTTTTTCAATGTTCTGCGAGCGAGACTTGCGAGTTTTATAGGATCATCTTCCCCGTCAGCAATTGCTCGAAGCATTTCCATTGATGATGACATAATCCCCGTGATGGATCTGGAGCTCAAACAAGTAGGTCAACCCCATAATGTAATCGCAGATGATATGCTGGAGGATCAATGCCAAGGCACCTGCCACCACGACAGAACCAGTGACAAGCTTTGCCAGGTCGAAGAAATGGCTAAGCACATAAACAAAGAAGAAAGCCAGTCCCACTACCTTTGTCACCTGGTTGGCGAAATGCATCAATGTCTCTTCCCACTTTTCATCCAAGAAGCTCGTTTTGTCAAAGAAAAGCTTGATGGATTTGCGGATAAAATAAACCGTGATAATAATCAGTAGTGCTACCGTTAAAATTTTTACGGGCAACTGCTGGAACAGCCCCAAGAGAACCCCTAACCTTTTTTACACTATACCAAAGAAATGCGGATAAGGAGAAAAAACTTCCTTACCCAACAAACCTTAACGATAGCATCGGTAGATGAGGGCAATATCGATTACATTGTCATTGAGTCTACTGGGGCAGCTTCTACGGATGTGCCATATGCACATGTCGTTACATAAATTTGTCCGGCAAAAGATTATTCTGCTACTTACGATCCGGAACTTGAAGCAAGTGAGCACGTAGCTGGATCTTGGCCAAAATATTATGATAGTTTAACTTTATTCTCTCCAGCAAGATATTCATCTCTCCCAGGTTTGCGTTTCCCTGGTGACCCAAACCGCTATCCCACAAAAGACGAGGTTATTTTTTATTTTAACGAATATACCAAATATCATAAACTCAACGTTCGTACAGGAGAAAAGGTGATGGAAGTAAGTAAGAATGGAATGAGTTTGTGATTACTACGGCAAAGGGAACGTATTTTATGCGAAAGCTGTCATATCCGCTACTGGTGCTTTTGCATATCCTAATATCCCTGTTATAGAAGGTAGTGAGCGATTTAAAGGCAAAATGATTCACTCCAGTCAATACAAAAACGTAGAAGAATATAAAAATCAAAGAGTAGTAGTGGTTGGAGGAGGGAACTCTGCGATTCAAATTGCCTATGAATTAGCCAAGGTTTCAAACGTGTCCCTTGCAACCAGAAACCCGATTTCTTATACACCATAGCGAATTTTAGGAAAAGACATTCATTTCTGGTTGAAAGTAACTGGTGTGGATACGCTACCTTATGGTAGAAAGTTCTCCATGAATACGTCAGTTATGGATACAGGGGTCTATAAAGAAGTTATATTAAATAAAAGGCCCGATATTAAGCCTATGTTCACTAACTATACAGAAGAAGGTGTTATGTGGAGTGATGGGGGAGAGGAAAAAGTAGATTCAGTTATTTATGCTACTGGTTATAAGCCAAATATTAATCATTTAACATCACTAAAAGATGCGATACATCATTCAGGTAACCCAATGCAACTAAGTGGGATTAGCACTAAGAATGATGGACTATACTACGTGGGTCTTTCAGGACAACGATCACTTTCTTCAGCAACCATACGGGGTGTCGGAGCAGATGCAAAATATATTGTTAAGCATTTAATAAAACACATCGATATTTAGTCTGAATAATTGATATATCCCTTGGGATAAGGCCAAGGGATATTGTTTGGAAAACAGTTGGTTGTTTATACATTTTACTTATGAATTTGTCCTCTTTTGTACTCCGATGTTTTATATAGCATTTATAATCTTTAAGTCGAATTTTTTATAAATGTTGAGTTAGAGCCTTTTTTTATACGCTATTTCTTTCTATTACATATGAAAATGAATGGGCGGCATGATGTAATAATTCTTGGTCTCCAATAGGAGCATTATCCGTTTGTAACGAATGGAAGAGGAAGAGGTTACTATAAACCTCCTCAATTACTTATTTAATCGCATTAATAAAACAAAAACCTGGTCACACCTTTGGTTACAACTTGGTCACAGATTAGATGTTTTTATATTAAATTGGATAAAATTAAATGATATATGACTTGATAAAAAGTGCATTAAATCAAGACTTTACAGCATTCATAAAACTGAATGGAATCAAAAAGAGATACTTTCCCTCTAACTTCAAAACTGCTTGAGACCCTTGAAATTTGTGAGTACACGTAAAAGTAGGTAAATGAATGAATCGAATAACAATTTTAGAGGCTTTTTATTTCAGTGTCTGAATTCCTGCTATTACAGGTTTTACTCAAAATGAATTGAGTCAAGGGGTTAGATTAATTACTATTTGAACTATATGTTAAAAATAACATTAAACAATATGTAAACATATATGATAAAACATATTATACATTACTTTATGTAAAGACTGGCTTTCTGTATTCTACTTATTATGGTTCATGGTCCTAAAATGCAATTGGTTTTCACCCGGTTTTGGATAAGGATGATGGTGGCAATTGGAGGAGCAACAAAGCTTACCTTGAACGTACATTAAGTCCTGCATTGAGAGAAGAGTTAATTTTTTTTGAAAAGTGGGTGTCTCAAAAGTAATAGGTTCATAGATGGGACATGTCTTGAAATGAAAGCATTGTCAATAAAAGCATGGTGGTTTTAGGAAATCATTCAAAATCCACCATTTTTTTATAAATTAATAAAATTTACCCATTTCATTGTTTATGTCTAATTGACGAAACATGACCCATATGTGTAAAATACATATATGTATTTTTGTGAATTATAGACATATCCTAGTATTCTTGAACTCTACATACTCCGTTTTATAGGAGGAAAAATAGAGAAATTAACAAAGAAAATGAGGAGGAATGAAGATGGCACAAAAGGTAATGGATCCAAAAGAAGAAGTTCAAAAAAAGGTAGTTAAAAAAGTAGAGAATCCAAAAGTTGAGATTCAAGAAGTAGAGCAGCAAGAAGAATCAAGCTATGTTTCAGAGTCGTTTATTGAAACATTTTGGGATCAATTCGAGGGTGCAATATCTCGTAATAGGGAAATTAGAGCACAAGGCCAAGAACTTCTCTTAAAAGCTATAAAGGAAACAACAAAGTTCAATGGAGTAAACAGAAAAACTTTAAAGGGTCTTTTTGAGGATACAACAAAAATTAATAGCAATTTGCGGCAACGCTTATTCCAAATCTCTATTATTAAAACAAATGAATCTATTCAAGAAGTGACTGAATCTTTAAATGGTCAATTAAGTGAAGTAGCCAATAAATTTGAGGAGCTTTATTTAACTCCAATTAACACTGCCTTTGACTTAATGGAAAGATCAGAGAAGCTTGTTGAACAAAATAGTGAGTCATTCATTGAATATACTAATGAAGCATGGAACGCTTGGGAAGCTATCACAGACAACTATTTAAAACAAACTAGAAAAATTCATCAAAATATTGCTCAACAATTAGAAGATAGCATGCGCATACTTGTTGCTCCAAGTAAATAATCTACAAATTTTAAGAAAAACAAATTCTTAAGCACAAGAGCACTTTAGTTGAAAAATATTCTATATTGCACAAAAAAAGCAGCTTTACCTTACTGGTATGATCTGACCCAATAAAGTTAGACAAATATTTTTATGCAACTTTTAAGACTTGAGTACGGTTTTCAACCGGACTCAGGTCTTTTAATTTTGCCTTCATTCTTTTGTAATTGTAATAGTAGATATTCCTCATCGTGTTTATGTGGTGGGTAGCTTGACCAGTTTCCAGCTTGTGTAAACACTTCTATTTAAAGTACCCGGTCCAATTTGGCATATAATCTCCTGTCAAACGGTTGTCCTGGTTAGAACAATAAAGGAATTCATTTCCAAACCCGTCGCTTCCTTGTCCCCTATTACTTTAACGACGTCATCTTCGGTTGAGGCGGGGTAAGATCTTAATCAAACTTCACGTCATTGAGTGGAGTTTCGGCCCTAGGCGCTGATGTTGTTGTTTCTGCAGGCGTCTCAGGCGCTTCGGGAGCGATGTTACGCGTATCATCTGTTGTTGAAGCGGCTGTATCCGTTGCCGTATTTCTATCAGACCTAGGGGAATCCGACGATAAGCTTATGTACCACTTTAGGGCAATTCCTATAACGATAATTACTACCAGGATGGCTATAACTTTCTTGTTCATAATAAATTCCTCCTCGGAAAACGAGAAAATTCCATTTCTAAGTGGTTAACCCAAACGCGGGCTTTCCATAGCAGCTAAGATAAAATAGCCTAATTGTTCGGTTGCGACAATTGATAAGCAATAAGCTTCCACTTGATCAAGTTTGGTACGCATTTCACTAGTTGAGACATCATAGACCGTTCGTAAGTTAATTAATAGGGTGCTAAGCTGGCACTTTTGCTGGTATAGCTGACCATGCTGAGAGCCTGCCTGCTTTAAAAACCCTGTAGGATTTCTCCAGAAGTTTGAATCGTTTCGCTTAGAAGCGATGGCAATCGGGCCGAAGAACTCCCAT
>NZ_JASATK010000027.1:0-58232 GCF_038440275.1 Bacillus sp. OTU2372 | reverse complement strand
TCATATTTTTTAAAAACTAGTCGAAACACTGTTTCGGCTAGTTTTTTGCATTAAAATAAAGATTTAAATATTTTACAGTAGATGTTTTTATATAAGAGAAGCTGGGAAGGTTTCTTAAATCTGCAATGAAGGACAAAATCCAAAGGAATCCCCCCAAAACTGTCTTTCATACCACAATAAGAATAAAGCGAACCGTCGTCTTTTTGCTTTAAACGAAAAATTCTTGTAAACTACATATAGTATATACATCCTTAGGAAGCATCCTAAGGTTTTTTTTATACCTAAATAAGGGTAAAATGAAAATAAAGAATCGTTATGGTAAAGTAAGGTGATTGGATGGAAGAATTTGAATTAATGACAACGAATGATGGGGAAACTTCTCAGTTTGCTGAAAGACTCGCTGAGTTTCTAAAGCCAGGTGACGTCATCGCCCTTGAAGGCGACCTAGGCGCAGGAAAAACTACTTTTACAAAAGGGCTGGCAAAAGGACTAGAGGTAAAAAGAACCGTTAATAGCCCCACATTTACAATAATCAAGGAATATAGAGGCCGGCTTCCATTGTATCATATGGACGTATACCGAGTAGCTGACGCATACGAAGACCTGGGTTTTGATGAATACTTTGAAGGTGATGGAGTTACAGTCGTGGAATGGGCTCATCTTATTGAAGAGCAGCTACCGGCAGAGCTTTTGACGATCTATTTATACCATCAAGGTCAGGAACAACGGAAAATTGTCTTAAAGCCTAAAGGACCAAGATATGAGCAATTATGTAAGGAGATATTTTAGATGACCATTTTAGCGATAGATACTTCTAATTATGTTTTAGGAGTAGCGCTGTTAGAGGATAATCAAGTACTTGGTGAATATATTACCAACATAAAGAAAAACCACTCAGTTCGAATTATGCCCGCTATCCAAACCTTAATGAAGGATTGCGAAAGAATGCCTGCTGATCTAACGAAGATAGTTGTTGCAAAAGGGCCGGGGTCCTATACAGGAGTTAGGATTGGCGTAACTGTTGCGAAAACATTAGCCTGGACCTTAAATATACCTCTTGTCGGGATTTCAAGCCTTGAGATATTGGCCGCTGGTACAGGACGTTACTTTGATGGGTACGTATCACCTATATTTGACGCCAGAAGAGGACAAGTATATACAGCCCTCTATCAATATCAAAACAGTAAGTTGGCAGCCGTAAAAAAGGATCAGCTCGTTATGTTAGCCGATTGGGCCGAGGAACTGCAAGAAATGGACAAACCTATTCTTTTTGTCGGAAATGATTTACCGATTCATAAAGCTAAGATAGATGAAATATTGGGAGAAAAAGCGATTTATGCCAGTAAACTTGAGCACAATCCTCGCCCAGCAGAGCTGGCTGGGTTAGGGCAGGATAAACCAGGGGAAGATTTACATTCCTTTGTTCCAAATTATATTCGCTTGGCCGAAGCTGAAGCGAAATGGCTGGAGGCAAAAGGGAAAATTCTAAATGGATAGGGTTAGAGATAAATGGTAGATTCTTATGTTTTTCGTTTAATGAGGGAAGAGGACATCGATCAGGTATTAGAAGTTGAGCATGCCTCTTTTACCACACCATGGAGTCGAGAGGCATTTTTTAATGAAATACACAATAATAAATTTGCCGTCTATATCGTCCTAGAGGAAAGTGATAAAATCATCGGCTATTGTGGCACATGGATAGTAATTGATGAAGCACATGTAACCAATATAGCGATCCTTCCGGAATATAGAGGGAAGAAACTAGGCGAAGCTTTGTTAACAAAACTAATATCAACCGCCCGTGAAATGGGAGCAAAGAGTATGACACTTGAAGTCCGTGTGACCAATCATGTCGCTCAATCCCTTTACCGGAAATTTGGTTTTCACAACGGCGGGATTCGAAAAAATTATTATTCCGATAATCAGGAAGATGCACTAATTATGTGGGTGAACTTATGAAAAAAGATTTATGGATTTTAGGGATTGAAACAAGCTGTGACGAAACAGCCGTAGCGATAATAAAAAATGGCCGTGAGATTGCGGCAAATGTGGTAGCTTCGCAAATTGAGAGTCATAAAAGATTTGGCGGGGTTGTACCTGAAATAGCCTCTCGTCATCATGTTGAACAAATAACCATAGTAATCGAGGAAGCATTGCGTCAAGCAAATCTAACTTTTTCAGCAATAGATGCCATTGCGGTAACAGAAGGCCCAGGCTTAGTAGGGGCGCTGTTAATTGGGGTAAATGCGGCCAAAGCCCTTGCGTTTGCCCATAATAAGCCACTTGTCCCTGTACATCATATCGCAGGTCATATATACGCAAACAGACTTGTGACAGAATTGAAATTTCCACTTCTAGCCCTCGTTGTTTCTGGCGGGCATACAGAGATTGTTTATATGAAGGAGCATGGTCACTTTGAGGTGATTGGTGAAACAAGGGACGACGCTGCAGGTGAAGCATACGATAAGGTTGCAAGAACCCTGAATATGCCTTATCCGGGCGGACCGCATATTGACCGTCTAGCACATGAAGGAAAACCAACAATTGACTTACCAAGGGCTTGGCTTGAAGAAGGCTCGTACGATTTTAGTTTTAGCGGACTAAAGTCAGCAGTTATTAACACTGTGCACAACGCAGAGCAGCGTGGTGAGACGATTGCCCCTGAGGACTTGGCAGCGAGCTTTCAAGAAAGTGTCATTGAAGTGCTTGTGAAAAAGACAGAGAGGGCTGTTTCAGAGTATAAAGTGAAACAGCTATTAGTAGCTGGTGGTGTTGCAGCGAACAAGGGATTAAGAAAGGCTTTGGAACAAACCTTTTCAAAACATCCTGAGGTTGAATTGGTCATACCCCCACTTTTATTATGTACGGATAATGCAGCGATGATTGCTGCTGCCGGCAGTGTCATGTTTGAAAAAGGGATCAGGGCTGGATTGAACCTTAATGCCAACCCTGGACTTGATATCGAATTATATAATTAGTCCTTCCGAATGGAAGGGCTTTTTCAATGTTTCAAAAAATGACTTTCATGCAGTGAAATTAAAAAACCTGTGGATAAAGTTTTCAGAAAAGTAAATAAAGAATTCACAATTTGTGGATAGATATCAACAATCTGTTGATAATGTGGATAAAATCGGGGATAACTGTGAATAATGTGGAAAACTTCGATGAATGTTTATATCAATACTATCTAAGATGTGAGTAACCTTGTGGACAACTGAATTTATTGTATAAAAAAAACCGGGAAAATACTCCCGGTTTCGACATTATTCGGCAAGTGCAGCCCATTCATCCATTAACTGCTCAAGTTCATTTTTTGCTTGTTCATTCTGTATATTTAGTTCTAATACCTTTTCATGATCTTGAAAAACCTCTGGGTCACATAACTGTTGCTCAAACTCTAGAATCTGCTCCTCAAGTTCCTCAATTCGCAGTTCCACTTCTTCTAATCTTCTTTTCCGCTGGCGTTCAAGTTTTTTACTCTCTTTATCCTGTTGATAACTATTTTTTTCTGTGGACTCCTTTTCAGCTGTTTTCTTAGCAGATTCACTTTGAGCGAGTGCTGCTAGTTCTTCCTGCTCGAGTTTCTTTTCAACATAATAATCATAATCTCCCAAATACTCTAAGCTACCCTTAGGACTCAGCTCCAACACTTTTGTAGCAATTCGGTTAATGAAATATCGATCGTGTGAGACAAAAAGGATGGTGCCAGGATAGTCAATTAACGCATTTTCAAGCACTTCTTTGCTGTCGAGGTCCAGGTGGTTTGTCGGCTCGTCCAAAATAAGTAAATTGGCTTTTTCAAGCATGAGCTTGGCAAGTGCAAGCCGTGCCTTTTCACCTCCGCTTAAGGTGGAAACAATTTTCAAAACATCATCACCGGAAAATAGGAAATTACCTAAAACCGTACGTATTTCCTTTTCACTTTTTAAAGGATAATCATCCCATAGTTCATTTAACACTCGTTTGTTAGAAGTTAATTCTGCTTGTTCCTGATCGTAATATCCAAGAGCTAAATTGGTTCC
Organism: Bacillus sp. OTU2372; assembly: GCF_038440275.1. Classification (NCBI taxonomy): domain Bacteria; kingdom Bacillati; phylum Bacillota; class Bacilli; order Caryophanales; family Bacillaceae; genus Bacillus; species Bacillus sp. OTU2372. The sequence goes on along the minus strand of NZ_JASATK010000027.1, from coordinate 54,210 downwards.
ATAGCGAACAGAGCCATCTAGTGCAGGCAGTTTCTTGATAATCGTTTTGAGGAGAGTAGATTTTCCAATCCCATTTGGACCGACTAAGGCAATACTTTCCCCTCTATAGGCACGAAACGAAATATCCTCTGATACCTTTTTACCTTCATAGCCCACAGCCAGGGATTCTACCGTTAATACATCGTTGCCGCTTTGTTTTTCAATCTCAAAGGTGAAAGTGGCTGATTTCTCATCTCCAAGCGGGCGATCCATTATCTCCATTTTTTCAAGCTTTTTTCGACGGCTTTGGGCGCGCTTTGTCGTCGAGGCCCTAGCAAGATTTCGTTGGATAAAATCTTGCAGATTAGCCACCTCTTGCTGTTGTTTCTCGTATAGTTTCATATCACGCTCATAATTGGCTGCTTTTTGGTCAAGGTAGGCGCTATAGTTGCCTGTAAACCGTTGAATTTGTTTCCTTGATACTTCGTAAACCTGCGTCACGACTTTATCTAAGAAATAACGGTCATGGGAAACAATTAAAATCGCACCATTATACCCCTGCAAATATTGCTCCAGCCAGGAAAGGGTATCGATGTCAAGATGGTTAGTTGGCTCGTCCAATATCAAAATATCAGGTCTTGTTAATAATAGTTTTCCTAAGGCCAGACGGGTTTTTTGTCCTCCGCTTAAAGAGGCAATCATCAGGGAATTATCATGAAAGTTTAAACCAGAGAGAACAGAGCGTATTTCTGCCTCATATTGATAGCCGCCTTGTTCCTTAAATCTCACCTGGAGCAGATCATATTCTTTTAAAATGCGCTCGTATTTGGCACTGTTTTCAAAAATAGTAGGATCAGCCATTTGTTCTTCGAGCTTGCGAAGCGATTTTTCCATTAATCGAAGTGGTTCGAAAACGGTTAACATCTCATCCCAAATCGACAAATTGGATTCAAGGCCGGTATTTTGCGCTAAATAACCGATTGTTACATCTTTTGGTTTAATGATCTCTCCGCCATCGTGGGACAGGTGTCCGGCAATAATCTTTAATAACGTTGATTTTCCCGCACCATTTCGTCCGACAAGGGCCACACGGTCGCGGGTTTGTAATTCAAGCTTTATATTCGATAAAATAAGCTCAGCGCCATAATATTTTTGCAGCTGGTTCACTTGTAGTAAAATCATTTTAAATCACCTCTATTAACAACAAAACGTAAAATAGGATTACGTCAGATCTTTTATAAAAAACGGCTGTATTCGATTTCATTTGTTTAGTGAAAAACTTCACTAAGTTTCAGCTTTCAAAATTACCTACCATACAAATAGTGTACCTTATAAGCGTAATGACAGCAATAAAGAGTAATCGATGGCACTTTTTTCAAGAAAAATGTATATTTCGCTCAAAGTTTCACACACATAGTGTTAAAAATAGTGTATTATTTTTTTGTAGGAGGATTTTTTTATGGCAGAATTTACGCACTTTAATGAAGAAGGCAGAGCTAAAATGGTTGATGTCAGCGACAAACCCGAAACGGCACGCACGGCTCTTGCTCAATCGAGTATTATCGTAAGTGAAGAAATATATCAAAAAATAACGAACCATGAAATGAAAAAAGGTGATGTCTTAGCTGTCGCACAAGTTGCAGCGGTAATGGCAGCGAAAAAGACTTGGGATATTATTCCCATGTGTCACCCGATTCCATTAACAGGGGTCAATATATCCTTCTCATGGGAACAGAATCAAAATGGAAGCTATCAGTTGCATATTGCTGCAGCCGTTAAAACAAAAGGGAATACAGGTGTTGAAATGGAAGCGCTCACAGCTGCATCAGCATGCGCTTTAACCGTTTATGATATGTGCAAAGCAGTAGATAAAGGTATGATCATTGGACCAACTTACTTAGTTGAGAAAACGGGCGGAAAAAATGGGGACTTCAAAAGAACCGAACAAGTTAAATAATATTATCAAATTTTTATAATGGGGTGTGGGAGATTATGAGTAATGAAACGATGAAGATACCACAGGCGACAGCAAAACGGCTGCCCCTCTATTATCGATTTTTAAAAAATCTGCATACTTCAGGTAAACAAAGAGTTTCGTCTGCAGAACTAAGTGAAGCGGTAAAGGTAGACAGTGCGACAATCCGCCGAGACTTTTCCTATTTTGGGGCCTTGGGGAAAAAGGGATATGGCTACAATGTCAACTATTTGTTGACCTTTTTCCGTAAGACACTTGATCAAGATGAATTAACAAAGGTTGCGTTAATTGGGGTTGGGAATCTAGGTACTGCCTTTTTAAATTATAATTTCTTAAAAAACAATAATACAAAAATTGAAGTTGCCTTTGATGTCGATCCGGCAAAAGAGGGAACAAAAATTCGTGAAGTTCCGGTTTATCCGATGGATGATCTCGAAAAAGTGCTCTTAGAGGAAAAAATATCTGTTGTCATTCTAACGGTTCCAGCACCTGTTGCCCAAGTGATTACCGACAGGCTGGCAAAAGCTGAAGTGAGAGGGATCTTAAATTTCACTCCAGCACGATTAAATGTCCCTTCATCGATCAGGGTTCATCACATCGACTTGGCAGTGGAACTGCAGTCTTTAGTTTACTTCTTAAAGCATTACCCAACAGAAGAAATAGAGGAATAATGATAAAAGGGTGTTTCACTTACAAAAATTAGTGAAACACTTTTTTTATCACTTTACTAGCATAACAGTGTTATGTTACACTGTTTTCAGAAAGGGGTTATCTAAAATGAGCGACGATTTAATTTCTAAGAAGGAGCTACTGGAACTTGCCGGTATCTCTTATGGGCAGCTCTACCGATGGAAACGGAAAGATCTTATCCCCGAAGAGTGGTTTATCCGAAAATCCACCTTTACTGGACAGGAAACGTTCTTTCCAAAAGAAAAGGTTTTAGAGCGGATTAATAAAATCCAGACCATGAAGGATAATTTGTCTTTGGATGAATTAGCAGATATGTTTTCACCTAATATTAGTGATTTAGAGCTGGAAAAGGACGATCTTATAAAACGCAACATTGTTTCACCACCTGTAATGGATATCTATTTGGAAATGGATAAGGGCGGTCATCAGTTTACCTTTTCAAGAATGCTCGAAGTTTATGTATTAGAGAAACTTTTACAATCGGGTGAAATAAATTTAGATGAAGGTAAAATGCTGCTTCAGGTCTTAAAGGACAACGCGCATGTGATAAAACAGAAAAAATGTGAATTAGTGATAACAAGAAAGCTTGGCGTTTCCTCCTGCCTGTTGCTGATTAATTCAGAGGCCTTTCATTTTGAACCGGGAACAAAAGTGGTCACTGTATTATCTATGATGACATGTATGGAAGAAATTAAAGCTAAATTATTATAAGGGAGAATGACTATGGAAACGAATCGAAGAGGGGACCTGGTCATCAATGGACTTGGTTCGTCCAATGGAGGACATTTTTCTCTGGTTACACTGAATGGAAGTGGGACCGTAAATAGTGACCTAGAATGTGATGTATTAGAATGTAACGGCTCAGGAACTTTGATGGGAAATGTAGCAGCCACTAATGTAAAAGTTAACGGCAATGCCCGGTTTCACGGAAATATTGAGGGCGAGAAACTGAAAGTGGATGGGACAGCTAAGGTTGCGCAAAATCTTTCGGTAAAAAACGTAAAGGTCTCCGGAAAAGTCAATGTTGAAGGTAAAGTAAAAGCGGAACAGATTACCATTCATGGTATTTTAACAGTGGGTGAAGATTGTGAAGTTGAGAGTTTTAAAGGAAAATATCGCTTTACAATTGGGGGACTTCTCAATGCAGAGCAAATCGATGTGGAGGTTTATGGGGATTGTAGGGCAAAGGAAATAGGCGGGCAGTCCATTACCGTTAAACAACATAAAGGGTCCTTTATTGGCGCTATATTTAAACCTTTTTTCAAAAACCAATTAGAAACTGATTTGATTGAGGGTGACACAATTGTACTGGAAAATACCGTGGCGAAGGTGGTCCGGGGTCACCAAGTGAAGATAGGTCCGAATTGTCAGATCGGTGTGGTGGAATATACGGATGAATTTTCTCAAGATAAAAATTCGGTTGTAGGCGATATTCAGAAGGTTTAGGAGGAGGGGAAGAGAATGGGCAAAGGACAAAATTTAATTATTAATGGTTCGGGAAGCTATCCAGGCGGCATATATGATAAAATCAGCATCCGCGGTGAAGGGACCATTGTGAATGACGTGGATTGTTCCGCCTTTCATGTTTATGGAACGAGTGAGGCGAGAGATAATGTGAAAACAGGCTCGGTAAAAATTATGGGCGAGGCCGAGGTTAAAGGTGATATGGCGTCCAACGATACACTTGTTATGGGCACGATGATGGTCGGACGGAATGCTAGTTTGAAGAAGATGAAGGTGTTTGGTCTGCTCGAAGTTGGTGAAAAGTTAAGCGGAGATGTTGCGACCATTAAAGGAAGTATCTCAGTTAAAGGAAATGTGGAATATGAGACCTTTGATTCCACCGGCGGCTTCGACATCAAAGGATTACTAACAGCAGACAAAGTTAAGATCGCATTGCGATTCGGGCAAAGCAAAGCTGAAGAAATTGGCGGCGGAAAAATTATGGTCAAGAGAAAGAAAAACTCGATCCTTCCGTTTGGAAGAGAGGAAGGGACTCTTTCGGCAAAAGTGATTGAGGGTGATGATATTTACTTAGAAAATACAACGGCTGAAGTCGTACGCGGTAATACGGTTAAAATCGGTCCCGGCTGTCAAATAGGCCTTGTTGAATATACAACGGAATTGAAAAGCGATTCATCGTCAGCAATAAAATCTAAGACAAAAGTGTAAAGGGGTAATCGAATGGCTACAAAGGAAAGTAAGTTAGGGCTGGTCGTTGCAGGATTGTTACTGGGTATACTGATGGCCTCGATGGATAATACCATAGTTGTAACTGCAATGGGAACGATTGTTGGTGACCTTGGCGGGCTGGAAAGCTTTGTCTGGGTGGTTTCGGCCTACATGGTGGCAGAAATGGCCGGGATGCCGATTTTTGGTAAGTTATCCGATATGTATGGACGTAAACATTTCTTCGTATTTGGGTTAATTTTATTTATGAGTGGCTCCGCACTTTGCGGTACAGCGGAAACGATCACGCAGCTAAGCGTCTACCGGGCGATTCAGGGTATCGGCGGCGGGGCACTGGTTCCGATTGCCTTTACCATCATGTTTGATTTATTTCCTCCTGAAAAGCGCGGGAAAATGGGCGGATTGTTTGGGGCTGTTTTTGGATTATCAAGTATCTTCGGTCCGTTATTAGGGGCCTATATTACGGATCATATCAGCTGGCATTGGATTTTTTATATTAATTTACCACTCGGAATATTATCCTTGGTGTTTGTCTCGATTGCATATAAAGAATCGCCAATTCACAAAAAACAGCAGATCGACTGGTGGGGAGCTATTACTTTAATTGGATCCGTTGTTTGTTTAATGTTTGCCCTTGAGCTTGGCGGGCAGAAATATGATTGGGATTCTAGTATTATTTTGAGCTTATTTGCTGGCTTTGCTGTCTTACTATTACTTTTTCTGTACGCTGAGAAGAAGGCAAAGGATCCTATTATTTCGTTTGCTATGTTTAAGAATCGTCTGTTTGCAGGAAGTACACTTGTCAGCTTATTTTATGGAGCAGCATTTATGGCCGCTACTGTGTATATTCCCATCTTTGTGCAAGGGGTATATGGAGGAACAGCGACCAATTCAGGATTGATCTTATTGCCGATGATGCTTGGTTCAGTGGTAACGGCTCAAGCAGGAGGATTTTTGACGACCAAGATGAGTTACCGTAACATCATGTTTTTATCTGGGGTTATTTTGATTATTGGATTTTTGCTTTTAAGCAGCATCTCGCCGGACACCAGCCGTGCATTGCTGACGATTTATATGATTGTCATCGGCTTAGGAGTTGGGTTTTCCTTCTCGGTGTTAAGTATGGCGGCGATTCATCCGTTTGGCATGGAGCAGAGGGGTTCCGCTACTTCTACAAGTAACTTTATTCGTTCACTTGGAATGACAATTGGAATAACCATCTTTGGTACGATTCAAAGAAGTAATCTTAACGAGGGGCTTGAGGATGCCTTCTCTGGAATGGGACCAGTGAAAGGGCAATCGTTTGGCGATTCACGATCATTATTATCAGAAGGAGCCAGAAGTCACATCCCGCCACAAATCCTAGACAAAATCACAGATGTCCTATCAAGCTCAATCGTCCACACCTTTACATGGGCACTAGTCCCTGCTGGAATAGCCTTCCTCTTTATCTTTATCCTCGGCAAAGACCGTCTCAGAATAAACACACAGGCAACAACGAAATAATAGAAAAGGTGACAGGCGCCATGTTTCAAATGGCGCCTGTCACCTTTTCTCATTTATTCACCTTATTCTTGTACTTTATATGAAATAGGATCATTTTTAGGCCGGAGCCAAAGTCGAATGTAGCTAGTAAAACGAGCAGATAGCCGAAGAAGCCCCAGCCGTTTGTATGGACATGGTCGATGGCAAAATAGGTAAACAGCCCGCCTAGCAGAATGTAGATAAAACCGGAAAACAAGGGTGAACGTCTCATAGAAAGCCTCCGATAATGTTTTGAATCGCTTCCGCTTCACGCCTTAGCCGTTCAATATCATCTTTATAAACAGATTGAACCAAGACAACCATCGTGTTCATCGATACATGAGCAAATATTGGGACAATGATTCTGTTAGTTCTGACATAAAGAAAGGCAAACGTAAAGCCCATCGCTGAATAAAGCAAAATATGTACAGGTTCCATATGGGCCAAAGCGAAGATGACGGAACTAATCAATGCAGAAATGAAAAAATTATATCTTTTATACAGTGCACCAAAAATAATTTTGCGAAAAACAATTTCTTCTAGGATAGGTCCAATAATGCTCGTTACAAGGATCGCCAGCGGCAGGGTTTCAATGATTTTCAGGATATCCTGTGTATTCTCAGAGCCCATTTCAACTCCTAAAAGGCTCTCGATAATAGCGGCAACGTACTGGGCAAATAAAGCTAAAAATACCCCTAACACGGCCCACATCGCCGAATAGCCAAATGAAGTTCCTTTCACATCCAGGCTGCGAGTGTTCATTTCTTTCCGTAATAGTAAAAGAATAATAATTAGGGCGATTGAAAAACTAGCAATCAGATAAACAGGAACAGCAAGTTTTTGACTGATATCAAATTGTTTAAAGCCAAAGATTAAGATGGGTAGCCCCACTAGACTTGAAAACTGCATTGCAATATAAACAATAATGACCCACCAATATTCCTTTTTCAAATGACAATCTCCTTTAAATACAGTTATATGATACAGCGAGTAACGTACGATTATTAATCGATCCAATAGAAGCACTAATATTTATTTTACTCTTAAAGCCGTGATTGTATCAATTTAGAAGAATTGTTTTATGAAAAATGATGGCTTCTGAACTATAACGGCACTATATAGAAATTTGTCTATTTTCTTTTATAAAAGAGGTATAGAATGCATGCTTTTTCACATACTTTATAAGGTTGCAAAAAAGAAAATTTCTTTGTAAAAATTTATGCATCATACTTGCAAAAAAATCTCAGATTCATTATTATAATAATTGTGTTAGCACTCATTAGAAGAGAGTGCTAATAATGAGAAAACTACATATATTTGAGGAGGTTGTTTGAATTGTTAAGACCATTAGGTGATCGTATTGTTATTGAGCTTGTTGAGTCCGAAGAAAAAACTGCAAGCGGAATCGTATTACCGGATTCAGCGAAAGAAAAGCCTCAGGAAGGAAAAGTTGTTGCCGTAGGTAATGGCCGTGTCCTTGAAAACGGTGAGCGTGTAGCACTTGATGTGGCTGTAGGCGATCGTATTATCTTCTCAAAATACGCTGGTACAGAAGTGAAATACCAGGGTGTTGAATACTTAATTTTACGTGAAAGCGATATTCTTGCTGTCGTAGGCGAGTAATAAAAAGCGTTAATACGCTAGAACTTGACCCTTGATAGGTATTGAAGTTCAAAGAATAGATTCAGAGTAAAAAATACGAGGAGGTTTTTTTACAATGGCTAAAGAAATTATGTTTAGTGAAGATGCACGCCGCGCAATGCTTCGTGGTGTTGATGCTCTTGCAAATGCAGTAAAAGTGACTCTTGGACCTAAAGGACGCAACGTGGTTCTTGAGAAAAAATTTGGTTCTCCGCTTATCACAAATGACGGTGTAACGATTGCAAAAGAAATCGAATTAGAAGATGCATTCGAAAACATGGGTGCTAAATTAGTTGCTGAAGTAGCTAGCAAAACAAATGATGTTGCCGGTGACGGAACAACAACTGCAACTGTCCTTGCTCAAGCAATGATTCGTGAAGGCTTAAAGAACGTTACTGCTGGTGCGAACCCAATGGGTATCCGCAAAGGAATCGAGAAAGCTGTTGCTACAGCAGTTGAAGAATTAAAGGCGATTTCTAAACCAATCGAAAACAAAGCTTCAATCGCACAAGTTGCTGCAATCTCTTCTGCTGACGAAGAAGTTGGCCAATTGATTGCTGAAGCAATGGAGCGTGTTGGTAACGACGGCGTTATCACAATTGAAGAATCTAAAGGCTTCACAACTGAGTTAGATGTTGTTGAAGGTATGCAATTTGACCGTGGATATGTTTCTGCATACATGGTAACGAACACTGACAAAATGGAAGCTGTTCTAGATAATCCATATATCTTAATCACTGACAAGAAGATTTCTAGCATTCAAGAAATCCTTCCAGTACTTGAGCAAGTAGTACAACAAGGCAAGCCATTATTACTAGTTGCTGAAGATATCGAAGGTGAGGCATTATCTACATTAGTAGTAAACAAACTTCGCGGAACATTCAATGCTGTTGCTGTTAAAGCTCCTGGCTTTGGTGACCGTCGTAAAGCGATGCTTGAAGATATCGCTGCATTAACTGGCGGTGAAGTGATCACTGAAGAGCTTGGTCGTGACCTTAAGTCTGCAACGATCTCTTCTTTAGGCCGTGCAGCGAAAGTTGTTGTAACAAAGGAAAATACAACAATCGTTGAAGGTGCTGGAGCAACTGAAGATATCCAAGCTCGTGTAAATCAAATCCGTTCTCAATTAGAAGAAACTACTTCTGAATTTGATCGTGAAAAATTACAAGAGCGCCTAGCTAAGTTAGCTGGCGGTGTAGCAGTAATCAAAGTTGGTGCGGCTACTGAAACTGAATTAAAAGAGCGCAAACTTCGTATCGAAGACGCATTGAACTCAACTCGTGCTGCTGTTGAAGAAGGTATCGTATCCGGTGGTGGTGTAGCCCTTCTTAACGTATATAGCAAAGTTGCTCAGCTTCAAGAAGAAGGCGATGTAGCAACAGGTATTAACATTGTTCTACGTGCAATGGAAGAGCCAGTTCGCACAATCGCTCACAATGCTGGTCTTGAAGGATCTGTTATTGTTGACCGCTTAAAGCGTGAAGAAGTTGGCACAGGCTTCAACGCTGCTAATGGCGAATGGGTAAACATGATTCAAGCTGGTATCGTTGATCCAACTAAGGTTACTCGTTCTGCTCTACAAAATGCAGCTTCTGTTGCAGCAATGTTCTTAACAACTGAAGCGGTTGTTGCTGACAAGCCAGAACCAGCTGGTGCTGCTGGAATGCCTGACATGGGCGGCATGGGCGGAATGGGCGGCATGATGTAATAAGGGGTTAAAAACCTTGTTATATCAACGTTTAAAATGATAATATACTTTTCTTGTCCTTGGAATTGTCCTCGTTTTTAAAAAAGCACGGCAACTTGTGACAAAAAAGCTAACTATAGGAGAAGGTCTTTCATCAGTTTGCTAAACTGTTGGGAGGCCTTTTCTTCCATATTGGCGGTCATATGAGCATAGATATTCATTGTAGTATTAATATCTGTATGTCCAAGCCGCCGTTGTATTTCTTTAATGCCTACTCCAGCTTCAATTAATAGTGAAGTGTGAGTATGTCGAAATGAGTGTGGAGTAATGTTCTTTTCAATTTCTGCTTTTTTAAGTAGTCTTTTAAGTCTTGTCTCAACCACCTTTCGTAGTTGTGGATGTCCATCCTCTCGAGCAAAAATAAATCCGTTATCTTGGTAAACAAGTCTGTCTTTAATTTAATTTCATTTTGTTTAAGCCGATGCTTCTTTAACATGTTGATCGACAACTAAACGAAATGCTTGAACTAAGTATGAATGAAAGGGATATATTTATAGATAAAAAAAGCGGAAAAAATTTTAATCGCCCACAATACAAAGCATTAAAACAGTGCTTACAGTGGTGCGGAAAAAGCATCGACAGTGACCTCCTGTCGGTGTTTTTTTCTTGTCCAAAAAAATAAGAAGCCCCACCGATTCAGGAGAAAACGGTTTTACGCTCAGGTGACTAGTCTGAGCTGGCTTCAACTAATATTATACTATATTCCATGATTGAGGCATTACTGGTGACGGAATTTGATTTAAATAATTGTATATGCACTAATGTAGTGGACTGAGATACGATTGACGTTGAAATAGATGTAGGCTTAGGGGGCTAGGTTCAATTTAATATTGTCGTGGATTTTACTAGTAATTTTGTTATTGATTTAATAGGAAATAAGCCCTTTGGAAACATGGAGTCATCATATGAATTTGTCAGTATATAATTACATTCGTTATATCATTTCTTTAAACATCAGACAAAAATTAGTTATCAACCGAAAATACATAATATTTTAATAATTAATATTGACGAATAAACCCATTATAATATACAATTTCTATAGAGGATGATAACAAATGTATTTTTATTGGAATTATAAACAATAAAAAACATCATACAAATCCAAAGGAGGAGATTTTAAATGGAGAAAAATCATCAGACAAAAATTAAGAATTAAAATTTTAGGGAAGAACTTAAAATTATGGAAAATCAAATTCGCCAGGGCGTAATTGATATTGTTTTAATATCAAAAAATCCATCATATTCAGGTCCTGCTTTATCGTCCGCCAATATCATCACAGCATTGTATTTTAAGAGTATGAAGAGTAGGAGAACAGATGCTAGGCATCAAAAAAAGTCCAACTGCAGAGGAATATGAGAAAGCAATGGCGGACTTAAAGTAAGGAAGTCTTGAGTTAAAGATATCGTGTACAATGAAATTTTAACACGTGCAGCTTTAATGGAAGCGTTTTACTAATTATACGAAAATGAATAATACTGTATAGCGGTAAGTGCGGACGCGGACAAAACCACTGGACTTTGCTCAACTCTCTGACATTAATGAATAGAATTGAAATTGAAGACATGTTCATAGAGTTACGAAAACATGATAGTTTACTGGATAAGTAGAATTCGTAGTATATCGAAAAGGCAATGATCAAAGTTATTAAAAAAATTCTTACCAAGGGGTGTAGTAAAATGGAAACTGTCGTGAAAGTAGGAGAATCTCACCTATCCACAAAAGAGGGAAAGCATATAATGAAGGCGGTTGTAAAGACTGGTGAGAATCTAGGGTTCTCTTATATGGAAGTAGAGAAACCGACACCAAAACCGAATGAAGTATTAATTGATGTAGAAGCAGCGAATATTTGCGGAACGGATATTAGTTACTTTAAGTGGGGGCAATCAGCAAAGGACTTTGCCTCAAAATTTAATGTGAAATTTCCGTTTATTGTTGGTCACGAATGTGCTGGAACAGTTGTGGAAGTCGGCAGTGATGTTAAAAAGATTAAAGTTGGCGACCGAGTATCTCTTGAGACTCATATTCCTTGTGGTGATTGTTTTCAATGTAAAACAGGCAATGCCCATAACTGTATGAATATGGGTATTTATGGAACGAGCTGTGACGGCTGTTTTGCTGATTATGCCATTGCTCCGGAAAGTGTATGCTTTAAATTGCCGGACAGTGTTTCTTTCCAGGAAGGTTCCTTATTTGAACCAGCCGGTGTTGCCATGCGTGCAGTGGAATTGTCAGGTCTAGAGCCAGGTGATACAGGTCTCATCTTTGGATGTGGAGCAATTGGTCTTTTAGCTATCCAAATCCTGCAAGAGTGTGGGGTCTCAAGGGTCATTGCTGTTGATATTGATCAGTACAGAGTCGATATGGCCAAAAAATTTGGTGCGATTGGTGTTAATTCGCTGACAGAAGATCTTCCAGCTGTTGTAAAAGAATTGACAGCGGAGAGAGGTGGAGTAGACTTTATTTTCGAAATGACTGGTTCTCCTAAAGTCTATGAAACTCTATTCGATTTACTTCGTTTAGAAGGAAGAGTAGTAACAGTGGGTCATCCTGGCGGTTCTATTCCAATTAATATTACACAAAGCATTAATTTAAAAGGGGCTACAATTAAAGGTTTATTTGGAAGAGGCATTTGGTCTACTTGGTATAAACTATCAGCTTTAGTTGAGGCGAAGAAAATAAATATTCTCGATGTCGTTACACATCGTTTTTCATTTTCACAGGTGGATGAAGCATTTGAACAGCTTAAACAGGGTTCAGGAAAGATTATGTTTTTAAAGGACAAATAATAGCATAAGCAGGGTTCGGCGATAATGCAAACTTTTGAAAAGTTATATAAATACAAGTAGGCTATAATATCAAGGCTACTTGTATTTATAGTTAGAACATCTAACAGTCTATTAATAATCGTTCGGGGTAAGTAAAATCTAAAATAAAGATATGGAGAGGGAGTCTATAGATGAAGTTAAAAGCCGCAATTGATAAATTTCCAGCAGGAATGATGTTAATCCCTTTGCTTTTAGGAGCAGTGATTCGTACATTCTTTCCAAATGTATTTGATATGCCCGAATTTAAAAGTTCTTTTACCGGGGGATTATTAACTGGAACCACAGCGCTGCTCGGTGGATTTTACATATGTTTAGGTTCAACGATACGATTTAATGCAACCGGTTACATCTTAAAAAAAGGCGGATCCTTATGGCTTGGAAAAATTGGAACAAGTTTTTTAATTGCTTTCCTGATTAAAGCAATTTTTCCGGATCAAAATAATTTATTTTTAGGATTATCTGCATTAGCGATTGTGGCTGCTTTTTCCGATACAAACGGCGCTATTTATATGGCTCTCATGGGTCAATTAGGCAAGAAGCAAGAAGATGTTGCGGCTTATTCTCTGATGTCCCTTGAATCTGGGCCATTCTTCACTATGCTGATTTTAGGTGCTACTGGTTTAGCGAGCTTTCCGGTTACGGCATTTGTATTTACCATTATACCATTGGTCCTTGGGATGATTCTTGGAAACCTGGATGAAAAAATGAGGGAGTTTTTAAGTGTAGGTGAGAGCCTCTTTATTCCCTTCTTAGGTTTAGCAATTGGGTGTGGAATCAACCTGGGTAATTTATTTAAAGCTGGTCTATCCGGTATTCTTCTAGGGCTAGCTGTTGTTGTGGTTACTGGGATTGTATTAGTTATATTGGACTTTGTCACGGGTGGAGATGGTGTAGGGGGTATGGCTGCTGCCACTACCGCCGGAAATGCTGCGGCTGTACCATTAGCTGTTGCGGCTGTTCAACCTATATATAGTGAAGTTGCTGCAAGTGCCACACTTCAAGTATCGGCAGCTGTTATCGTTACAGCCGTTTTAGTCCCAATTATGACGACGTGGTATGCGAAAAGAGTGGAAAAAAGAAAAGCACAGTCTGCTAATAATGTTGTAGCATAAGGGACCCAAATTCTAGTAGATGTGACTAACCCTTAAATCACATGGGTCGCAAATTGTCTTAAAGAGAAGGAGAACTTTCCTTCTCGATTCTCTTTTTGCTTTCATTAAGAATTAAAAGTATATTTAAGATTAAGTTAATTACTGTATAATTCAAAATGAATAGTTATTTTTATTTAGGCATATAAGAAGGGTTCAAAATTAAAAATATGGATTAAAGGTGAATGATGAGATGGACCTACTTACATCAGCGGCCGTTAAAAGTGAAATATCATTGGATAATAAGACGGCTGTAAATAAAGTGACAGACTACATTAAGAATAAAATTATTCTTAAAGAGCTAAAACCTAATGATAAAATCCCTACAGAAATCGAACTGAGTGAAATATTAAATGTAGGGAGGAGTTCTGTACGGGAAGCGTTGAAGATTTTAGAAGCGATTAATATTATCCAAATCCGGAGAGGGGACGGTACGTATATATCGGAACCTGAGGATATTTCTATTTCTCAATCCCTATTGTTTAAAATGATTTTAAACAATATGCAATTGAAAGAATTGGTTGATTTCCGTGAACAGATTGAAATTGCGGTTGTTAAATTGGCCATTTCTTATGCAACTCAGGAAGATATTGAAGTACTAAGAAAAAATTATCAAGATTTTTTAGAGTGCATTGAAAATAATCCAGAAGATTATGAAAGGCTTCATACATTGGACTCGGAGTTCCATAAAGCCTTAGCGGCATCCACAAAAAACAGGCTTATGCAAGAAATTTATTTGTTTTCATTTGAGATTTTTTCACCCATGATCTTGGAAAACTATGCCTCTGGTCAAATTGAGAGTGAGGACAAGGAACCAACATCGGAAAATCATAGGATTATTATTGAAGCAATAGAAAACAAGGATTTTTATCTTGGGATTCATGGTGTCAAAATAGCTCTTAATTTATGGAAAAAGTGGATAAGTAAAAATGAAAATAATAAAATGTCAGAATAGTGATTAAATAAACGAGTACATTTTCTTGAATGCTCAGATGGTCTGACTGGGAATGGTTCTTTTGTTTCTTTTGAACGAAAGTTAGAACCGTTCCCTTTATTTTTGCCTTTTTACTATACAGTTTTTGCTGGCTTATCCTTTATTCTGTTGAAGGGTAAAGTGTATTGATTTTATTTTGGTATTTATATCTAAAATGAGTCATATTTGTATTGATCCCTTGCCTTTTGTTGTTCTTATAGACCCTCAAATTCCTCTTTGGTCCCTAGTTATTCTCTAACCTTAACAAAAACTCAGAAGTATAAGAAAGTTCGACTGCCTAAACATCATATAAATAAAAATTTTGATATTCGATTGGAATGACGATTTAAGTAAACATCAGACAAAAGAGTGCCGCTTTTTTATAAAAAGCAGACTTTTTATGGTAAAACTTCAGATAAAGTACTTAATTTTTGTTATTGACGGCTAATATTGGCGTAATATATAATTAAATTAAATAGTAACATCAGACAAATTTTATAACATTTATAAAAAGAAATAAAATATGTCTGATGAATTAGTAGGAAGTTATTCATTCAGGAAATGTCTGTGAAGGTGGTGTTTCCGTTAGGGGTTATAAGTTGAAACAAGGATCGGAAGCAAATCTTACTGGTTCAACATTATTTAAAGAAATCTAAACAGAAAGGAAGTGTAGGAATGTCCGAAAATAATTTATTGCTTGGTTTTTACGGAGATGATTTTACTGGTTCTACGGATGCAATGGAAGCGTTAGCATCAAACGGGTATCGCACAATCCTATTTTTGGAGCCGCCTTCACCAGACATGTTGGAAAACTTCAAAGGTGTTCAATGTATTGGAGTTCCTGGAACCAGCAGGGCTAAAAATCCGGAAGAAATGGAACAAGAATTACGACCAGTGTTTGAGGCATTATTTAAGTTGCGAACGAATGTGATTCATTATAAAACATGTTCAACATTTGATTCAAATCCGGATGTTGGCAGTATTGGTAAAGCAATTGAAATTGCGCTTGATTACACGGAAGAATCACAAAAAACAGTGCCGCTTTTTGTTGCAGCGCCGCCACTAGGAAGGTATACGGTATTTGGAAACCATTTTGCAAAAATGTATGATACGGTTTATCGGTTGGACAGGCATCCAACTATGTCAAAACATCCAATGACACCTATGAACGAATCAGATTTACGAGTTCATTTAAACAAGCAATTTCAAATACCCAAGCAAATTGGTTTGATGAATGTGGTGGAGCTCTCTGGAGCTTATCATAATGTTAAAGAAGTGTATGAGCAAAAATTAGAATCAAACGATGGTATCATTCTTCTTGATGCGTTAGATGATATCCATAGTCAAACGGTTGGCCGGCTAATATGGGAAAAAGGCCAAGAAGGTTTACGCTTCGTTGTCGGATCATCAGGTGTTGAATATGCATTAACAGCTGAATGGAATCGGCAAGGATTGCAGGCAACAAGCAACAAAAATGGGAAAACAAAAATACCCGCTGCCAATCAAGTTCTTGTTGTTGCTGGCAGCTGTTCACCAATTACCAAACTCCAAATCGAAACGGCAAGTGAAGCGGGTTTCGTGGGAATTCAAGTTTCTCCCCAAGATATTATTAATAAAGAAGAACTGCCAAAAAATCTATTGGAAAAGGTAATTAAACATATCCAAAACGGTAAAAGTGTTATTTTATATACAGCTCAAGGACCAGAAGATCCCGCTATTGAAGAAACTCGCAGACTTTTTGATGAGATGGGAATCGAAAAAAGGGAATCAGGCGAGTTGATTGGTAGTCAATTAGGTAAATGGACATTGGAAATTATAAAAGCAACAAATATTCGCCGAATCATTGCTGCTGGAGGGGATACTTCGGGCTTTGTGACAAAAGAATTGAAACTCTTTGCATTGGAAATGATTCTTCAAGTTGATCCAGGTGTTCCGTTGTGCTGTGGCTATTCTTCAGATCCCATTATGAATGGTATCGAAATTGCCTTAAAAGGTGGTCAGATGGGCAGCCCTGATTTCTTTGTTAAAATCAAGGAAGCTTGAGGGAAAGAAAGAAGAAACTAAGAGATGTGTTGAAGAGCTAGACGTTCGAGGGTTCATTAGAATGGTTCATGGATTTCCTTTAATGGTTTTAGTAACTTTTTAGTTTAGTAGATCACCATAACAAAAAAATGTAAAATTCGGACCGCATATCTAAATTTAATTTTTTTAAAATTCAACTATAAAGGAGAGTTACCAATGAGTCAGGATCGTGTTTTTGCTACATATCACATTGAGACACCCTATGATTTGGAATATGCTGCAAAAGTCATGGCGGGTGAGCAATCTACCGGTACTTTTATTGCTGTTCCTGGAGAAACAGAAGAACTTAAGGACAAGTTTTCAGCCAAGGTGGTGTCGATTGAAGAATTAGAGGTGGTGTCTACTCCTACTTTACCCGGATCCAAACCACCTAAAGGATCCAATGGATCCATTTCCTATCACCGAGGGAAGGTCGTTTTATCATTCCCCTTACATAACTTTGGCCCTTCAATACCGAATCTATTGGCCACTGTGGCAGGGAATCTGTATGAACTCCGTGAATTTAGTGGGTTGAGGCTCATGGACTTGGAGTTGCCTTATGCATTTATGGAAAAGTATCCTGGACCTAAATTTGGGATTGAGGGAACGAGAAAATTAGCCAATGTGTACAATCGTCCATTTATAGGAACGATTGTGAAGCCTAGTATTGGATTAACACCTGATGAACTTCGTGTAGTGGTAAGAGATCTGGCGCTTGCTGGAATTGACTTTATCAAAGATGATGAACTCAACGCGAATCCTCCTTACGCTCCTTTGAAAAACCGTGTTAAAGCGGTAATGGAAGAAATCGAAAGGGTCGCAGATAAAACAGGAAAAAAGGTTATGTATGCCTTTAATATTACGGATGACATAGACCAGCTCGAACGTAACCATGAAACAGTTGTAAAAGCCGGTGGAACTTGCGTGATGGTCGGTATCAACAGCGTTGGGCTAGCTGGTGTTGCACATTTACGGAAATATAGTGAGGTTCCCATTCACGGACACCGTAATCAATGGGGAGCTATGACCCGTTGCCCGCAGTTAGGAATGGAATTTACGGCTTACCAAAAGATGTGTCGCCTGGCCGGAGTGGATCATTTGCATTGTAATGCTCTCGACAGCAAGTTCTATGAGTCTAATGAGTCTGTTATTAAATCAGTAAAAGATTGTATAACCCCGATGTTTGGCGGTTATACCGTGATGCCTGTATTATCTTCCGGCCAATGGGCAGGAACTGCACCAGATTCCTATTCGTCGATGGAAACGATTGATGTGATGCATTTGGCAGGTGGGGGCATCATTGGGCACCCAGGTGGTTCTGAAGCAGGGGTTAAAAGCATGATTCAAGGGTGGGAAGCAGCCGTTTCTGGTGTATCTCTTGATGAATATGCTGAGACTCACTTTGAGTTAGCGCAGGCCATTGAGAAATTTGGGAAATGAGAATGTGCGGGTGCTGCCGGACTTGGAGCGGCATTTGCAGATTTCTTCCAACTCCAGTCTGGAATTTAATTGGATGTACAGCTAAAAAAGATAGATAACACCCTTGACATCCTATAGGTTTACATTTGCAATCATTGAATCAGATGTTTAACAAATAAAGGGGATGTAGCTTGATGGATACAAAAGTAGGTATTAGTGGTACTGGAAGAATTGGACGGCTGTTAATCAGAAAGATTTTATCCGATACAAATAAATCATTGAAATTAGTAGCCATTAACTCGATTTATCCTGCCGAAACCGTTGCTCATTTATTAAAATATGATACTGTTCATGGAACCTGGGATGCAGATATATCAGTTCAAAATGATAATCTTGTCATTGATGGGAAAATTTACGATATAGTATCAGAACGTGAACCCGAGAATATCCCATGGGGAAATATGGGTGTTGACATTGTCATGGATGCGTCTGGTAAATTCACACACCGTCAAGGTGCAGAAAAACATCTTAGAGCAGGGGCATCTCATGTAATCGTAACCGCCCCCGGTGAACAGATGGATTTAACAGTCGTTATGGGAGTAAATGACCAGCTGTTAGACATTTCTAAGCATAAAATCATATCAGCGGCATCTTGCACAACGAATTGTGTGGCTCCTCTTTTAAATATCCTTGATCAAGCTTTTCTAGTAAAAAGAGGCTGGGTGACGACGGTTCATGCCTTTACTTCTGATCAAAAGCACATAGATAACCCTCATAAGGATTTGAGAAGAGCAAGAGCTTGTACACAATCGATAGTCCCAACAACTACTGGAGTCGGCAAGGCACTTGAGGATGTACTGCCACATCTTTCCCGTTTTGTGGAGGGAATATCTATACGTGTTCCTACCCAAGATGTTTCTTTAGCAGATCTAACTATTGAAGTGTCACGAACGGTTACACTAGATGAAGTAAAATCAGTTTTTAATGGAAAATTAAATAAAAATCATTATGTATCTTACACGTATGATCCTTTAGTTTCAGCAGATTTTATTGGTTGTGATAAATCTGCAGTTGTCGATGGGCTTTCAATCATGGCTACAAATAATCAAATAAAATTACTTGCCTGGTATGATAACGAATGGGCTTATGCTAGCAGGGTAATTGATTTGGCTCAGGCGGTTCAAGAAAGGATGGAAAAAGAATGGTTGTTTCCCAAGGTTGTGAAGTAGCATTAGGGACCATTATATGTGACCGTTGCGGGAAGTTTATAGATACAGCTGATACTAATAGAGTCATCATTTATTATTCTCGGTGTGAAGACGATAAATGCAATAGTCCAGAAGAAGAATAAAAATAGATTTTTTTTCTGAGAGTTTAGCGAAGAGCATCCATGCTCCCATCTTAATGGAGAAATATGTTTTAATAACTCTTTTAGTAACACTCCTTTATTCCGGAGTACTATGTAAGTATCGCTTTGATCAAAGAGTGGCTAATACCTTAGAATCATTACGGTAATTGAACTACCAGGGGTAATAATGAACACGGGTTACACCTTACCGTGGTAAAAACCGGTAATTTTTTTACTCAAATCTCCTTAACGTTGCAAATTCGCGTTTTGCTGGTGGTACCCCTAATATAGAAGAAACGATAAAAAAAGGGCAGATTGACCGAGATAGACTAAAAAGCACGTTAAGGCAAAAGGGATAGTTTTCCATAGATGAAATAAAGTTGGCGGTACTTGAACCGTATGGAGAATTGTCGATTTTGGAAAAACATATGTTAATATTGTTACGCTAAAGAAACGTCCCTTCTATGACGAAAGGGGCGTTTTTTTTAGAGAATAATAAGTTTATAAAATAAATTTTGGATAGCTTGTTGACTGCAATTTAACAAATACAAGAGTGTGAATAGTTTATCTCTGAATATGAATTTGTATATCCTCCAGGAAGATTAGATTTATGCGGGGCAATAATTGGCGTTATTACTTAATTGGAAAATAGCTGATTTTTCAGTTTTAAAAAACTATGTGAAGAAATACACTTATGCTACGAGTGCGTTTGTTGAAGAAGGATTGTGAAGAGGAAAAAGCCCCACTCAATGGAGAAGGGCTGAATACATTCTTACATCTAAATGTGTCCTCTATAGTCCTCTTTTGTCCTCCTGTTTGTCCTCCGATGTTTTATATTGCATTTAAAATCTTTAAGTCGAATTTTTTATAAATGTTAATTTAGAGCCTTTTTTTTTACACTATTTCTTTCAATTATATATGAAAATGAATGGGCGGCATGATGTAAGGCTTTTGAGCCTTCATCTGAGAAATAGTTAATGCTATTTTTCGCCCATTTTGAGAAGTAGTCATGTAAATAATTTATATCAATAGCAATAACCACTTCCTATAAAAATTAGGGAGTGGTTTTTTGTGTTGTTAAAATTCGGGTATCAATTTTTGCTCACATGGATTCAAAATGAAATTAATTCCATTTACTTTGGAGATAAGGGTGAAAATTGCCAATTAACGGTAACTTTTCATATTGAAGTAAATGGTAGCTTACTGCCTATGTGTTAAAAAATCTTAAGAGTTACATATGCGTTATAGGAAGGGAACTATATTTTTTTACGGGGAAAGAGAGTTTTTTTATTTCTGAAGAAGATCTGGCTAACCTTATATTACGAATGGGTGCATGAGTTACAGTTTGGAGCTGTCTCCGTGATAGATCCCTCTAGTGTAGACACGGTAAAAAAAAGCCGATACTGTCTACCATTGTAGGGGTATTTTTATGCCGATATTAAGGAAGAAAATTTAATCCAATATATAGTTTTGAAGCGATAGTTAAATAGTCATATAAGCCTTTTCTTTTCTCTCTTATCAGACAAACCATGCTTCTAATTGATGGTTAGAATAAAACCAATAGCTGTTCTGTTTGCGGTTCTAAAATAGTAAACTTGTCAACTGCTCACTGTTGTTCTTGAATGATGAATCAGAGGAAGAATTAGAATATTTTTCCTTAGACAATGCATACTATATACATATTTTAAAACAAATGCAGAAAGGGACGGAATTGATGTCTTATTTTCTGAAGTTTTTAAGAGGAAAGCGCTCTTCTTGGTTCCATCAAACAAGCAATAATTCTAATCTTCAGAAAAAAAATATGGAAGATGATGTCCTGAACTTTGATTTATCCAAAAATACAGAGAATCTCCAACTGCTATTTTCTCAAGCACCGGATTTAGTGATTCGTCGCTTTTCAATCTCTGCGAGTAAATCGGAGGCCGCTTTGGTGTACTTGAGTGGATTGACGAATAAAGATACTATCCATAATCATGTTCTGAAGCCATTGATGAATAGCTCCTTCGATTCTAATAAGGATCTGCCAATTACAATAGGCGATGTCGAAATCGTCTATACGTGGGGCCAGATAGAAAATGCGATTCTGGGAGGAGATAGCGTTTTATTGTTAAACAGGCTAAACACCGGTTATCGGTTAGATACAAAAGGATGGCCGCAAAGACAACTTAATGATCCTCAAAATGAAATTTCTTTAAAAGGTGCTCATCAAGGATTTGTGGAAACAGGGAGTCAAAATATCGCATTAATTCGCAGGTATATTCCCCACCAGGAATTAATATTGAAAGAGATGACCGTCGGTATTCGAGGGAAAACAAAGGTTTCCCTTTTATATTTGAGAGATGTGGCTTCTGAAGACGTGCTAAGAGAACTGGAAACACGGATTCAAAATATTACAGTGGATGCTATCATTAATACCGGCGAACTTATCGAGTTCATTGAAGACAATCCTTATTCTCCCTTTCCGCAAATTATGTTGACTGAAAGACCTGATACAGCTGCATCCCAAATTATTCAGGGGAGATTTGTGATTATTATGGATCGTTCTCCGAGCGTATTGATTGCTCCGACAAACTTTATGTCCTATTTTCAGGCTGTGGATGATTACGGTTCCCGTTGGTTAGTTTCTTCCTTTATCCGGGTAATGCGTTTTTTTGCCTTTATGATTGCCTTATTTTTGCCCGCCACTTACGTTGCATTTATTTCCTATAATTTTGAGGTTATCCCTATGGAACTTTTGCTTACGATTGCGGAATCAAGGATACAAGTTCCTCTCCCACCCGTGATGGAAGCTGTGATTATGGAAATGACCCTGGAATTGATGAGGGAAGCTGCCTTAAGGCTGCCGACTCCAATCGGTCAGACCATTGGCATTGTGGGCGGCATTATTATTGGTCAGGCGGCTGTTCAGGTGGGAATTGTCAGCAACATTATGATTATAGTCGTTGCCGTTACAGCCATCGCTTCCTATAACATCCCTAATTATGATATGAGTTCGTCCATTAGACTGTTAAGATTTCCTATGATGTTATCCGCTGCCATGTTTGGAATTGTAGGGATTGTGATCGGATGGATGACCATAGTTGGTCACCTGACTAGTCTTGAATCATTAGGAACACCCTATGGAACTCCTCTAGCTCCTTTCCGATTCGCCGATATGAAGGATGCGTTTCTGCGCTTTCCTTTATGGGTAATGAAAAGTCGCCCTAAAGGCACAGGAGCTATTCCAACTATTCGACAAGGGCGAAATCGCACTAAAAGGTGAAACGATGAAAAAATATGCCTATAATGAAATCACTCTCATGCAGTATATCTTTTTGATAAATGGAACACAGGTCGGGACAGGCGTCCTATCTCTCCCGCGCATACTTGCGGAAAAAGCAGGTACCGACGGGTGGATCGCTATCCTGATTGGCTGGTTTTTCTCTGTCGCTGCCAGTATTTTTTTGGTTAAAACGTGCCAAAAATATCCTGATGAAACCCTTACCGAAATTCTTATCCGTTTATTCGGAAAAATTGTGGGAAAAGCAGTCGTCATCGTTTACATGGTGTACTTTGCTTTTTACGCATGGGACATTCTTGTGAACGGCAGTCTATATATCAAGGCATGGTTCCTGCCTAAAACCCCTAATTATATCATTTTACTGTTATTTTCGATTCCTACTTTTTTTGTAGCCCGTAACGGGGTTCGCGTTTTAGCAAGATACTCCGAGCTGTCTTTTTACATGGTCATGTGGATTCCTTTGTTTTTCCTGATACCGCTAAGGGACGGAAATTGGCTGCACTTTCTTCCGGTCCTTAAAGAAGGGTGGAGACCAGTATTATCCGCTGTGCCGACTACTGTTTTTTCCTTTTTGGGATTTGAAGTCGCGTTCTTCCTGTACCCCTTTTTGCAAAAAAAGCAGCATGCGGTTCTCGGAATCACGATTGCGAACACCTTAACGATGTTGTTTTATGTATTTGTGACAATTGCCTGCTTTGCCTATTTTAGCCCCGATGGGATTATCGAATTTAATCAACCCGTCCTGAATTTGCTTAAACTAATTGAATTTCGTTTTTTGGAGCGTTTTGACATGGTTTTATTGGCTGTTTATCTGATTGTTGTTTCCACAGCCTGGATACCTTGTGTATTCATAACTGCCTTTTGTTCTAGTCAATTGCTGGGAAAACAGGATCACAGCCGGCACGTCATTATTTTATTATTGATCATTATTGGATTGGTCTTTTGGCTTGATCCTACTTGGATTGAATCGGAAAAGTGGCAGCAAATGGTTGCCAAAGGAGGACTGCAATTGGCATTCGTAGCTCCTCCCTTTTTATGGGTCTATAGCTGGATATATGAAAAGTTCCGTCGGAGGGTAAGCCAATGAAAAGGAAGACACTACTTTGCCTATCGCTCTTGGCTATGATGATGACCGGATGCGTGGACCAAATAAATGTTGAAGATGTCACTCTGTCACTTATACTAGGTTTAGACTTGGATGAGGATGACCATTTAGTGGTGTACATGTCAAGTCCGGTGTTTAATAAAGAAGCAAAGGTAAAAGAGGAGAAAGTCGAAGTGAAAGCTGTTACGATTCGCGATTCTAGGGAACTGTTTGACATGACGGTAATGGCTTTAACTTCGGGAAGCAAAACGCAATTAATCTTAATTGGGAAAAAGCTGCTAAAACGAAAAAATTGGATTGATTATATCGATCCCTTTTACCGGGACCCCAAAAATACGGTAACCACAAGAGTTGTCGCCGTAGATGGGCCTGTTTCTGACGTCATTTTTTTTAGGCCAAAAGACAAGCCGCGTCTACCTTTGTATTTGGCAAATTTAGTGGATACGGCATACAGAAGAAATGTCACTGTAAAAACCACCATTCAAGAATTTCATGAGCAAACGACGGAAAAAGGGATGACAGCAAGCATCACCGAAATGAAAAAAGACCACAAAATCATGTTGACCGGCACGGCTCTGCTGGATGAACAGAGCAGATATAAGTTAAGCATCACACCGAATGAAAACAAATTATTACGCATCCTGCAGAATAAAACAAAAGGTGATTTCCCATTTACCATTACAGTCCCTTTGGAATCGAATGAACAGGATAAACATTGGATCAGCTTTAGTACGCCGAACATCAAGGTAAAAACAAAGGTTAGGTATGACGATCATTTTATTTTTGACACAGACGTAAAAATGAGAATTTTCATTACAGAACAGCTTTTTCCATTCAATGTAAGGAAGGACTCAGCGAAACTGCAAAAGAGTATAGAAACGAAACTGCAAGCATATTTCGAGCGCTTAATAAAGAAAACGCAAACCGCCACCATTGACCCGTTTGGATTTGGGATTTATGCAAGAGCCTATACGTATCCAGAGTGGAAAAAAGTCCAAAATCATTGGGGGAAAGCCTTTTCGAAGGCTGATGTAAACGTCAAGGTACGTGTAACCATTGGCGGGATGGGAACGATTAAGTAACACGGGCCAATGATGTTCTACCATGAAAATAAGTTTCTTCAAGATAAGAAAAATGACAAAACTTAAAAAGACCCTGCTCAATCGTTAAAAAAAGAGGAGAGCGGATAATTAATAAGTCTATGGATTAGGGTTGACTGGATTAAGGTCAGTAACAGTATTGACACTTCTTAACCATTTTCAATCTCTGTGGTGCAGCACTGATTTTGTGCTGCATGGATGGCTAAACCAGCTAATAGTTTGTCAACATTTTTCAATAAAAAGTTTAATAATCTCATGATATACTAAAAATTTTCATGCCAAATAACCTTCCGTTGTATTGTGATTGGAAGGTTTTGTTGTATTTAGTTAGATATAGTTTCTAAGCTATATCTTGGAAGGAAGTTCTGCTTTTTAGTAAGGCGTAAATCCAATGTAAGAGTTTGTTTACACATGCAATAATCGCTACTCTAAAGGGTTTTCCTTCTTCTCGTTTCTTATCGTAAAACTCTCGTAGCCTTCTATTGCGTGGAATGATCTCATCAGTCGTTTTCTTTTTACGGGAATCTCGAATACCACTTTGAACAGCCATTTACAAGGCGTGGCGAAGCCTAAACGAGCCACGTTTGGTTATACGGTTTACCGATGCAGTAAACTTTCCTGAAGAGTACACACTAGGATCTATTCCAGCGAATGCAACTAACTTCTTGGCATCATTAAACCGATCTATCTCTCCGATTTCAGAAATAATTGTTGCAGCGATTTTTTCTCCGGCTCCAGGGATAGATTGAAGGATCTCATATTCTTCAATTTCACTAGCGAGGGCATCTATTTCATCCGCAATATGGGATAGATGCTCTTGGTGTTGAAGAACAATCTTAACCAAGATTTCAAGGTTAAAAATATGACTATCGTAGAGATTGTTTTGAAAGGATCACGAAGGGCTGCTTCTCTTAACTTCTGTGCCTTTTCCTTTGCCCATGACTCCGAACGACTCATACATAATGAAGCTATTTTACCCGTTAACTCTTCTTCACTCACACCTAATACAGCTTAGAAGTAGGGAACTCTAGTAAAGTAAGCAATGATACTTTCGAATATAGGCTTCCAAATACCCCTCGATACTCAGGAAAAACCTGATCAATTAAAGAATGAAGCTGTATCTTTGTTTTAGCTGATATTTCCGCAATACTCTCTTGTTGTCTTGTCAGATTACGAAGGTTTAAAAGTTGAACACCACGCTTTTTGTAAGGCTCTAGTTCCTCTTTATAAAACAGTTCACAAAGGTGATAAGCATCAATTTGCATCAGTTTTTACCTTTCGAAGGCTGGAGCTCTTGGCTCTATGAGAAATAAGAGGATTGACGATAATATAAACATAACCACCAGCAGCCTTTTCAACATCTTGAAGGAACTCTAATAAACATCCTAATCCTTTAAGATCATGAGTAATACTAAAACTCTTACGATATGGTTTACCCTTATCTAAAAACGCTTTGGTATGTCAACACTAAACTAGACAATTTTTTTAAGTTGTTCTTTTTTATATTCCATAGGGCTTAAATATCCAAGTGTCCCGTGGATTCGGATGTGATTAAACCAATGAACATAATCATCTAATTCCAATTTTAACTGTTCTAAATTTTCAAAATATATACCTTTTACAAACTCTGTCTTGATAATTTTAAAGGTGGCTTCAGCTACCGCATTATCATACGGGCAACCTTTCATACTTAATGAACGTTTAATGTTGAAAGTTTCAAGAGCTTCATCAATGGTCTTGTTTTTAAATTCGTTTCCTCTATCTGTGTGAAATAGTTGAATTTGCCTTAAATCGGCTTTAATTGTCGATAAGGCTTGATAGACTAGTCCAGCATCTTAATTAGGACAGGCACTATGGCCTACAATTTCTCGATTATAAAGATCGACAAATAAACATATGTAATGCCAACGATTTTCGACTCTTACGTATGTTAAATCACTTACTACAACAGTTAATTCCTTTTGTTGATCAAATTCTCTATTCAACACATTTTTAACTTTCGATTCATTACATTTATCCACATGAGGCTTAAACTGGGCAACTGTATATTTCGATACTAGCCCATTCTCTTTCATGATTCTGCCAATACGCCGTCTCGAAGAGACAATGCCAAGCTTTTTTAATTCATGTTTAATTTTACTTGTGCCATAGTTCTGGCGGCTTTTGTGAAAAATATCTGTGATGGCAGCTGTAAGTTCATCCACGGATTTTGATTGCTCTTTTGCCTCATAATAATAAGTACTTCTTGAGACTTGTAGGACGTCGCACATTGCTGATATCGAGTATTTATGTCGATTATTTCTGATCACATTTACTTTCGTCCTATTATCAGCGCTGCTTGCTTTAAAATATCATTCTCCATCAATAAACGTTGGTTTTCTTTACGAAGTTTAATCAACTCTGCTTCTTCCGGAGTTCTATTGTCTTTCTCTTTAAAAGAACCGGAGGTTTGACTTTGTTTCACCCATTTATCTAATGCAGAAGGGGTTAAATCGTATTCGCTAATTATATCTTTTCTGGGCTTGCCATTTTCATATAGCTTGACCATTTGGGCTTTAAATTCAGGTGTATATGTCCTTCGAGCCTTCTTCATATTGGCTTTCCTCCATAACTGAATAGGATAAAGTAGACTTCCAAATTTTGCGGGTAACCACCGCAACTTGACAAGGAGCCTCTGCGGGCATGCTTTCCCAGCCAGGAAACCAGATGGCAATGACATCTGGCTTGCCGAACAGGCTAGCATACCCACATCTCCTAGTAAAGTTGCTAGTAAGGATCTCTTATGCTAGTAAGCAGTATGCCCTGATTTGGCGGTTAGTCTACTTGACCTTAATTTTTTTGTCCAGTTAAGTGTAGCCGATTCAATATTTATATTACGGAAAGGGAGAAAAGGCTTATTTGTCTGCCATTAAGGATAGTTCAACAAATGAGATATTAGCCTATAATGTTTCAGATCGCCTAACATTAGATTTAGTTACTGATACTTTAGTAAAGCTAACGAAAAATAGACGGGTAAAGCTTGCAGAAGGAGCCTTTATTCACTCGGATCAAGGAGTACACTATACTAGCCCTACTTTTCAGAAGCATGTAAAAGAATTAAAGTTAGGCCAATCAATGTCCAGACGAGGAAACTGTTGGGATAACGCTCCACAAGAGTCATTTTTCGGTCACTTTAAAGATGAAGCAAATATAAAATCGTGTGTTACCTTAAACGAACTTAAACAGGAAAATAGAAGCTATATAAATTACTATAACAATTTTAGATACCAATGGAATTTAAAGAAGATGACCCCTGTTGAATACAGAAATCATCTCCTTAATGTGGCATAACCTTTTTAAAAATGTCCTTTACAACGGGTACACTTTAAAATCTGGCTAACTTTATATTACGAACGGGGGCTAATATTTAAAAGGAGCAACAACAAATTTATTGTGTTGCTCTTCATATTTAATATATATGAAGGAACGTAAAAAATACGGTTTAAAAATAGTTTGTTTGGAGCAGGGTAAGGAAAAGGCCCTTACCCACTGCTCATAAAATTGCTCATAATTTTGCTCATAGTCATTTTCTATTCTATTTTAGAACATTTTAAATGCAATCTGAAAATCCCATTAAATCAATGATTCTATCAATCTATTTTCTTCTATTTCATTACTTGATGAATGGGCGGCATGATGTAATAACGCCTTTCAACCCTTGATATAACTAGTTTTTTTAGTAAGGTGAGAGTGAAATGCTAACATTTTGCTAACATAAGAAGGCTTCTCATGAGTTTACCAAACTTGTGAGAAGCCTTTTTCTTCATTTCTTTTGTCACATGACGATAGATGATCCGTGTGGTGTCGTCATCAGAGTGCCCCAGCTTTCCATCTTCTAACACAACCTCAGCTTCTACCAGCAATGTGGGCGTGTGATGCAGGGAGTGAGGGGGGAGGGTTCAATTAATCCCGCTAATTTCAGTTCGCTCCATTCTGTTTTCAACCGTTTGGAACAAGATAGGATAACCCGTATGTCTCTCTGTTTTGGCAAACACAAAGTTTTTATCTACATAAACATCGCCTAATCATTTTTCAGCCTTTTCCTGAGAGGCCTTCAGGTCTTTTACTAGTCACTGCATTTGGACCAACGTCGATCGTGAATACCCATTTGGCCCCGCAAGTGCATCCTTTTGCTTCCTATTCGCATTCACAATCTCTTCTGTAAAACATCCTCTCACTTCATAAACATCCTTACTTCTTTTGAAAAATTAAATTCCAATTGGAATCGCCCATAGTAAAAGTGAAATGATACTGATAAATAATAAAGAGATAAAGGTCCCCTGTATTACCCATGCCTTTTTTCATTTGATAGTAATTCACCCGCGCTAAAATCCCATATGTGATAGAGTGAGGAAGGCAAACAATGCATTAAACTACTTACAAAAAGTTGCAGTTTTCTCTCCTTTGATTTACTATTTAGAATGCTTTTCCATCATTATGCTTATATTTCAATAGTTCAAATTTGGTTTATCCCAAGTCACCTGCATTAAGTTCAGTTCCTAGTTAATACACTCTAGGCGTGTATTTAAAAGTCATGGAATCAACTTTAATTCCAGGTTCTTTGCTAGTGCATCGCACATTTTTAATCCAGTCCTGAGGTGAATGTTCATGAACCGGTCAATAAAAGATAATTCCTATCAAATAAGTTTACAAAACATTGAATATTCCTCACACCATATCCATTTAGGAATTGAGATTCTTCTTGTAATAAGGGGAGAAATTGAGGTTACGGTCAATCAACAATCCTTTCAATTAGCTGAAAATGATCTACTGCTTATTAACGCCAATGATATACGCTCTATTAAGGGGAATAAGGAGAATGTGGTCTTATCGTTAAAAATCCCCTTGGATCTAATCGAGCCGCATTATCCGAATATTCATGAGTGCTATTTTAACTGCAATTCATCCAAAGAGGGTAACGGGCTGTATCTGCTTTTTGATCAAATTCGCCAATTAATGGCGAAAATTTTGATTGTCTATTATCAAAAGCAGGATGGAAGTGAGATCGAGATTAACGCACTGATTTTTCAGTTAGTTACACTGTTGATTCGAAATTTTAAAACAACACACCTCGGGAGTCATCAATTCACCGAAATGAAGGATGAAAGAATTAGAGAGCTCCTGGCTTTTATTGAAAGAAACTATCGCAAACCGATATCATTGGAGGAAATCGCCAAGCAGCAGTATTTGTCTCTTTATTATTTATCGCGTTATTTCAAGCAGGAAGTTGGAGTTAGTTTCTCCCAATATGTCAAAAATGTCCGTTTGAAATCAGCGGTTCATGAGCTCCTGTATACCGACCATAACATTCTTCAGATCTCGCTGAATAATGGTTTTCCCAATGTGAAGGCATTTAATAAGGCTTTTAAAGAAATGTACCAGCAAACGCCTACTGAATATCGCGGCCTTCATAAAGTGGAACCGATGGATGTCGAGGAAATGAAACATGAAACGGAACAATATACTTTATTGCAATCGCCTAATTTTTTAATGGAAATCAGCAAATATATTTCAGGAAATGAGAAGAGCACTACGCTGATGGAACCGGCTGCTTCAGCCGTATATGTGGACTTGCCGCAGGAGCCCATTCTTATCAAAGAAAAGGCCTTAAAGGTACTGGTGATTGGGCAGCTGGAATATGCTCTGCATGAAGAGGTGCAGGCAGACTTAAAGTTAATTCAAGAGGAACTTGGATTTGACTATATCTATTTTACGAAACTTTTTTCGGACAGCTTTACGATGACAACGCCCCTCTATCAAATCGGTGGGCAATTTTATCAGATGGATGCCTTGTTCACCCGCTTTCAGCAATTAGGGTTGGTTCCTTTCATTCGCGTAGAAGTTGAGAAGGAAGTGGAAAGCAGCTCTGAATATCTTAAAAAGCTTGATGAATTCTTACAGCACAGTCTTAGTTATTTTGGCAGTGCCTTTGTAGGCAAATGGCAGTTTGAATTGGTTTTCTCGGAATGGGGTGAAACAGCAAAGAGCTTTTATCAAGATTTTTATCAAACTGTTAAAAAGTGGGCTTCTGCCGCAAAAGTGGGTCTTCATGTGCCGTTTTCTTTAGGAAAGGCGATACCCGATCATGCTGATGATTTTTTAAACCAGATTTCCAATCGTTGTGACCTGGTCTGCTTCACCTGCAATCCGAATGAAGAAGTGGATTTTACCGATATGGATAATCTTACTTTTGAAGGAGTAAAAAATTATGTGAAGAAAGCTTGCAGCAGATTAAAGGAATGCTTATCTTCTTCGGGTTTGGAGGAGATTCCGATCTTTCTTACGGATTGGAATACGCTATATGGAAATACGATGGATTTAAGCGGCACCTTTTTCCGTTCAGCCCTTATTTTTAAAGAAATGCTGGATGCGATGAAGGAACTTACCGGTTTGGGGTTTTGGATTGATACCCACTCGCTGGAAAAAAATAATCTGGATCAAGACCATATTGCCATGAATGGAATTGCCCTCCTTTATTATTATCAAATTAAACGCCCTGCTTATTTTAATTTCCAGCTAATGAAAAAAATGGACTTGAGGATCTTAGCTGAAGGTGAGGATTTTGTCATGGCAATGGGGGAAAGCGGCTTTCAATTGGCCGTTTATAACCCCTCCTATATCAATCCTTCTTATTCGGTCGAGAGCTTCTTTTTGCAATCCATCACAAAGGAAAAGAAAGTCGTGATTTCGGGACTGCCGCCTGGACGTTACCAAATTCGCAAGCACATTCTTGATCAAAATAACGGCGAATTTTATATTAACTGGATAAATTTGCAGCATCAGGATATTTACGACCAGGAGGTCATTTCTTTTATCAAGCAAGGAACCCGGCCTGATCTGCAAATTTATGAGGAAAAAGTGGAAGCAGAGCTTTATTTACAATCCACCCTGACCTTTAACGCTTTTCATCTCTTTGAAATTAAGCCATTAAGTTAAAACTTAATGGTCTTTTTTTGTGGTTGAATGTGACGGAATTGTGAAGAAGGGCAAATATGGGTGATACATACAACAAAGATGGGAATGTTAATCGACAAAAAACGATATAAACTAGGGATATGAAAACGGTTTCAATTTAACTCCTCTTAATTGAGAATAGAAAGAAATTTTCACTGAAAAGTTAATCGATGGAGGTTTATACGATGTCAAGAAAAGTTTTAGAAGAGATATTAACTCCCCAGCTGCAAGAGTTGCAAGAGAAAGGGCTATATAACGTCATTGATACAGTAGAGGGACCTAATGGCCCAATTGTGACAATCAATGGCAAAGAAGTCATCAATATGTCGTCCAACAATTACCTTGGATTAGCAAACAATGAAAGATTAATCCAAAAGGCGAACGAAGCCACAAAACAGTATGGTGTGGGTGCTGGTGCCGTTCGGACAATCAACGGAACGATGACCATTCATAATGAATTGGAAAAAAGGATTGCTGAATTTAAGCATACGGAAGCGGCGATTGCGTTCCAGTCAGGATTTAATTGCAATATGGGCGCAATCTCGGCAGTCATGACGAAGAAGGACGCGATTATTTCTGATGAATTGAATCACGCCTCAATTATTGATGGCTGCCGTTTGTCCGGAGCAAAAATCCTTCGGGTCAAGCATCAGGACATGGATGATTTAAGGCGGGTTGCAAAAGAAGCAGTCGAAAGCGGCGCTTATGAAAAAATTATGTATATTACCGATGGTGTTTTTTCAATGGATGGGGATGTGGGAAAGCTTCCGGAAATCGTGGAAATCGCCGAAGAATATGGCTTGCTTACATATGTTGATGACGCACACGGATCAGGCGTTATGGGCAATGGGGCCGGCACGGTTAAACATTTTGGCCTTTCCGATCAAATTGATTTTCAAATTGGAACGCTTTCCAAGGCCATTGGTGTCGTGGGCGGCTATGTGGCCGGTACCCAGCAATTGATTGATTGGTTAAAGGTGCGCGCCCGTCCATTTTTATTTTCAACATCGCTTACACCAGGAGCTGCTGCTGCCTGCATTGAAGCCATTAACATCATGACGGAATCAACGGAGAGAGTCGATCAGCTATGGGAAAATGGCCGCTATTTAAAAGAAGGCTTGAAAAACTTAGGTTTTGATATTGGCCACTCAGAAACACCGATTACTCCATGTATTATCGGAGAAGAAACATTAACGCAGCAATTTTCCCGCCGTCTAATGGAAGAGGGAGTTTACGCCAAAGCCATCACCTTCCCGACAGTGCCGAAGGGAACAGGCAGGGTGCGCAATATGCCGACTGCAGCCCATACAAAAGAAATGCTGGACCAAGTGCTTGCTGTATATGGAAAAGTTGGAAAAGAGCTGGGCGTCATCTAAGTTTAGAAGATAAACAGGGAGGGCCCCGTTTCCGGAATAGGTCCCTCTCTGTTACAACTTGATAGCATGTGTTCATTATATAAGGGAAATACTCAGGAGGTTGTTTTCGGTGAAAAAAATTCTTGTGACTGGAAGCTTAGGTCAAATCGGTTCAGAGTTAACGTTGAGACTTAGGGAACTTTACGGAGAGAAAAATGTCCTTGCCACTGATATCCGCCATGTTGATGGCAACCCAGTGGTGGAAAATGGTTTATTTGATACATTGGATGTGCTGGATGGAGAGAAACTGCAGAAGTTGGTCAATGACTATCACATTGATACG
The DNA here is from genome assembly GCF_038440275.1 of Bacillus sp. OTU2372. Classification (NCBI taxonomy): domain Bacteria; kingdom Bacillati; phylum Bacillota; class Bacilli; order Caryophanales; family Bacillaceae; genus Bacillus; species Bacillus sp. OTU2372. The sequence continues at coordinate 20,510 of NZ_JASATK010000027.1, read as the reverse complement.
ATTATCCATTTGGCAGCGCTGCTATCGGCCACAGCCGAGAAAAAACCGCTGCTAGCCTGGAATTTAAATATGGGCGGATTGGTAAATGCACTCGAGGTGGCGCGGAATTCCAATGCACAGTTCTTTACACCAAGCTCGATTGGCGCTTTTGGTCTATCTACGCCAAAAGACAATACGCCCCAGGATACAATCCAACGGCCAAACACGATGTACGGTGTCACCAAAGTCAGCGCCGAATTGCTATGTGACTATTATTTTGCAAAATTTGGCGTCGATACCCGAGGCGTCCGCTTCCCTGGATTGATTTCCTACAAAACACTGCCGGGCGGAGGAACGACAGACTATGCGGTTGATATCTACTATGAAGCATTAAAGAAAAAAAAATATACGTCCTATATTGCGCAAGGTACTTACATGGATATGATGTATATTCCAGATGCGATTGATTCGATTATCAAACTAATGGAAGCGGATTCATCGAGATTAAAACATCGAAATGCCTTTAATATTACAGCGATGAGCTTTGAACCTGAAGAAATTGCTGCTTCCATCAGGAAATTTATACCGGAATTTACGATGGATTATCAAGTGGATCCAGTCCGGCAGCAGATTGCCGACTCTTGGCCAAACTCCATTGATGCGACCGCTGCCAAAGAGGAATGGGATTTTAATCCGCGGTACGATTTAGACCGTATGACAAAATCAATGCTCGAAAACTTAGCCAAAAAATTGGACATTCCATTTGGGGAACCTATATTGGTCTAAAGGAAAGAATAACATCAAGAAGAAAGGGTTTAAAAAATACAAGGGGAAAGAGGGAAGTTTATGTCAAAAAACCAGGAATTAAAGCGTGGGCTTAAGTCGCGTCATATTCAAATGATTGCTTTGGGTGGTACGATCGGGGTTGGTTTATTTATGGGTTCGACCAGTACAATTAAATGGACGGGTCCATCGGTTATGATTGCCTATGCAGTTGCCGGCCTCTTCTTATTTTTCATCATGCGTTCGATGGGGGAAATGCTTTATTTGGAACCAACCACCGGTTCATTTGCTGACCTCGGCAATAAATATATCCATCCTTTGGCTGGCTATTTGACAGCTTGGAGCTATTGGTTCCAATGGATCACTGTCGGCATGTCGGAAATCATCGCGGTTGGTGCATATATGCATTATTGGTTCCCACATCTGCCAACATGGGTCCCTGGGGTGGTCGCGATGGTGATTCTGGGCGTTGCCAACATGATTTCGGTTAAAAACTTTGGTGAATTTGAATTCTGGTTCTCATTAATTAAAGTGTTAACGATTGTCTTCATGATTATTGCTGGTATTGGCATTATTCTCTTTGGGTTCGGAAATGGCGGCCATGCAATTGGATTTTCAAACATCTGGAAAAACGGCGGCTTTTTCACTGGGGGATTTAAAGGTTTCTTCTTTGCTCTTTCCATCGTTATCGGTGCTTATCAAGGGGTGGAACTAATAGGGATGACGGCTGGAGAGGCAGAAAATCCGCAAAAAACAATTACACATGCTGTGAAAACCACCGTTTGGCGTATTTTAATTTTCTATATTGGTGCGATCTTTGTAATTGTAACCGTTTATCCTTGGAACCAGCTCAATCAAGTTGGCAGCCCATTCGTATCGGTTTTTGCTAAAATTGGAATAACGGCTGCAGCTGGTATTATCAACTTTGTCGTCATTACGGCAGCAATGAGCGGCTGTAACAGCGGCATCTTCAGCGCCACACGAATGCTTTACGCATTGGCGAAAAATGGACAGGCACCAAAGGTTTTTGCCAAATTATCGGAAAATAAAGTTCCTGTTTATTCAACCATAACGGTTTTAATAGGTTTGGCTATTGGTGTTGTGTTAAGCTATGTTGCACCGCCATCCATCTTTGTGTATGTTTACAGTGCGAGTGTACTTCCAGGAATGATTCCATGGTTTGTACTGCTCATCAGTGAAATCAAATTTAGAAAAGTAAACGCTAGTGCAATGGAAAAACATCCATTTAAAATGCCTCTTACACCGTACAGCAACTACGCTACCATTGTATTTTTACTGGTCGTCCTTGTCGGTATGGCGATCAATCCAAGCACGCGCATCCCGTTAATCGCGGGAATTGGATTCCTTGCCATTATGACAGCCATTTTCTATCTGTTAAAAATGGAAAAACGCGTACCATTAGACGAGTCTGAAAACGAAAAAGGCACAAAAACGAAAGCAGTATAATATAAAGAAAACAAAGGATGAAACAGGGGGACGGTTCTAATGCTTCGTGCATGGGGACCGTCTTCTTTGAGGGAGTGATACTATGTCTTTCACAAGTTTAAGAGAAGTAATTGAACTAGCTAAGCAGCAAAATATAACGATTGCGGAATTAATGATCCAAACTGAAATACAGCAAAAGAGCATCCCACGGGAAGCGATTATCGAAAAAATGGCCGAGCAATTTAAGGTAATGGAGGAGGCTGTCCTTAGGGGGACGAAAAGTGCTGTCATGTCCCGTACCGGCTTGACCGGCGGCGATGGGTACCGACTTCACCAGTATGCCGAAAATGGAAAATCCTTTATCAATCCCGTGACATTAAATGCCGCAGCCAATGCACTGGCCGTATCAGAGGTCAATGCGACAATGGGGCGGATTGTGGCGACACCGACTGCAGGCTCAGCGGGAATCTTGCCGGCAGTACTCGTACACGCTCTGGACAGCGGGAAATTCCCACGGGAGCGGATTGTACTGTCGATGTTCACTGCCTCTGCCCTTGGCTTGGTGATTGCCAATAAAGCTTCCATATCAGGGGCAGCCGGCGGATGCCAGGCGGAAATAGGCTCAGCAACCGCGATGGCCGCCGGCACTTTAGTTGAGCTTGCCGGCGGCACTCCAGAGCAGGTAGGAAATGCCATCGGAATAGCTTTAAAAAATTCACTGGGACTAGTTTGTGATCCGGTCGCCGGGTTGGTGGAAATTCCATGTATCCTTCGGAACGGATTACACGCGATTACCGCCCAGGCTGCGGCAGATATGGCGTTAGCAGGGGTGGTAAGCATCATTCCAGCGGATGAGGTGATCCATGTGATGCATGAAGTCGGGCAGCAAATGCCTGAATCGCTAAGGGAAACCGGGATTGGTGGTCTGGCAGGCACCCCGACAGGTCAAAAATTGAAAGCGCAGATTTTCAGCGAAAAGACAAGCGGCCGCGGGCCGGCCAAATATCAAAGCGCCTATGAGATTATCGGCCCCGTCATGGTTGGGCCATCAAGTTCACATACAGCAGGTGCAGTCCGCATTGGCAACATAGCCTGTCAGCTGTTAAACGAAAAACCATTATTTGCAAAGTTCTCTCTGATGGGTTCCTTTGCTGAAACTTATCAGGGCCATGGCACGGATTTAGCATTATTAGCAGGGGCTCTTGGGTTAACAACAATGGATGAAGGCATTCCAAATGCGAAATCCATTGCCGAAGAAAATGGCTTACAATACGAGTTTACGAAACGGGTGCTTGGAAGTTACCACCCGAATACGGTGCTAGTAGAATTATCAGGGGCAACGCGAACTGTAAAGGTATTGGCAAGTTCCTTAGGCGGCGGCAAAGTGGAAGTTCAAGAATTGGATGATTACCCATTAAAATTTTCCGGAGACCGACCAACACTTGTAATCCGCCATACCGATCGAAAGGGGGTTATTGCCGAGCTATCAGGATCTCTTTATCAAAAAGGGTTAAATATTGCCCGTATGGCGAATGAACGTTCAAAAATCAATGGTTCGGCGATAACGATTTGTGAAATCGATAATCAGATCGAGGGAAATCTCTTAACCATATTGAAAAAAGAAATTCCCATCATTGATGAAATTTTATTAATTCAAACTAAATAGTGAAGAGTGGAGGATTTCAGGTAAAATGGGAGAGAAATGCTAACATTTTGCTAATGAAGTTAAAAACGTAATTTTACGTTGAAGAAGTCACCCCTTTTCACCTTATGGGCGGCATGATGTAATCCTTTCGCGAAAAACTGTGAAATTTTAAGGGTTGGAGACTAAGTCTTCAACCCTTTTTTTATGAAGTAATCACAGTTCTCGCCTTTTTCGAAGTTAGGAAACTTTCTGTAAGCAGTTACGCAGCTGCTTACTTTTTTTATTTACAAAAAGAATTATTAAACTTTCATAATCTATGAAAACGGTTTACGTAGGAATATGATAACAAAGAAAGCGCTATTCATTTTAATTTAAAATCTAGAAAGAGTGGCTGCAAATATAGCAGAAAAAATCTTAAAAGCAGCTAAAAAAACTAGATAGCAAGATTATAAAAATGATTTTAGGAGGATTAAAAATGCAAATTCCAATTAAGAAAACGCTTGATAAAATTCCAGGCGGTTTGATGGTTGTTCCACTTTTCTTAGGTGTATTAACGAATACATTTTTTCCGCAGGTTTTACAAATTGGTAGTTTTACAACCGCCTTATTCAGTAAAGAAGCATCATCAACCATTTTGGCATGTTTTATGTTTTTAATTGGTTCCCAAATTAATTTCAAATTAGCACCCAAAGCATTAAAAAAAGGTGCAATTTTATTAACAGGAAAATTTATTGTAGGTGCTGGTATTGGTTTAGCTGTAGCAGCGATTTTTGGGCCTGCCGGATTACTAGGATTAACACCATTAGCCATCCTTGCAGCATTATTAAATGCTAATGGCGGGTTATATGCATCTCTTGCTTCATCTTATGGTGAAGAAACAGATGTAGGCGCATATGCATTATTTTCTTTAAAAGATGGTCCATTTTTCACATTAGTGGCATTAGGTGCATCCGGCCTTGCTACTATTCCTTTTCAAACACTTCTAGGAGTATTAATTCCAATTGTAATCGGAATGATTTTAGGAAATATTGATCCTGATATGAGAAAGTTCCTTGGAAGCAGTAAATTATTATTAATCCCATTCTTCTCATTCCCATTAGGTGCCGGAATGAATCTTTCAACTATTGTAAAAGCTGGGGGCCCTGGGATATTACTAGGATTAATCGCTGCCTTCACTGGAATTGGAGCTTACTTCCTATTGAAGTTATTTAAAGAAAACCCTATCGTTGGTTTAGCAACAGGGTCAACTGCAGGAAATGCGGTAGCTACACCAGCTGTGGTGGCTGCAGCAGATCCAACCTTAGCTGCGGTAGCATCTTCAGCTACTGCACAAGTTGCAGCTGCATGTGTCATATCTGCCATCGTCTGTCCGATTATTGTGAGCTATGTATTTAAAAGGTCCCAAAAGAAAAAAGCGAAACAATCGATTGCCAGGGCAGCCTGATAAAAAGTAAAGTGCATTTTATAAACACGAAAAAAGTGGAAGATAGAACAAAGCAGTCAGTCGTTTTTTACTGCCTGCTTTGTTTAGTTACAAAAAAGGGTCATTAAATTAAAAAACCTAGTGTCATAGGGAAAATGTTATTAACATGAAAAAGTAAGAAATCTATTTTCCGGTATTGTCCGAAAAGCTATTTTAATAGAAAGAAGGAAACACCATGAATGTACCAGAGAATGTTATTATCACAACATTAAAAGGAAAAGAAGTTCTCTCAAATCCTTTTTTAAATAAAGGAACGGCTTTTACGAAAGAGGAAAGGGAAGACCTTGGACTCGACGGTCTGTTACCGCCCCAAGTGCTCACCCTTGATGAACAAGTAAATAGGGTTTATGAACAATATTCGATGCGGACGACGAATCTATTTAAACACGGTCTGCTTTATGATTTATATAACCGCAATGTTGTTCTGTTTTACCGATTGTTGAAAGAACACCTAGCAGAAATGCTTCCAATTATCTACACTCCTACTGTCGGTGATGCGATCCAGTCATACTCCCATAGCTACCGCCGTCCAGGAGGTTTATATCTTTCCATTGACGATCCTGAGGGCGTAGAAAAGGCATTCTATAATCTTGGACAGCCCAAAAATGGCATTGATTTAATCGTTGTTACCGACTCAGAAAGTATTCTGGGAATTGGGGACCAAGGGGTAGGCGGTATTAATATTGCGATTGGTAAGCTTGCCGTGTACACAGCGGCAGCTGGTATTGATCCAAGCCGAGTTCTGCCAGTCGTGTTGGATGTGGGTACGAACAATCAGGCTTTGATTGCCGATCCTATCTATATTGGCAACAAATTCGCCCGTGTCCGTGGTGAGCGTTATGATCAATTCATTGATTTATTCGTTCAGACTGCAAGAAGGTTCTTTCCAGAGGTTCTCATTCACTGGGAGGATCTTGGCAACGTGAATGCGCGTAAGATCTTGGACAAATACGGTGACAAGATCCTTACCTTCAACGATGACATCCAGGGGACAGGGGCAGTGACTCTTGCTGCTGTTATGTCTGGATCGAAAGTAACAGAAACTACTTTGAAGGAACAGCGTATTGTTGTCTTCGGACCAGGGGCTGCCGGCATCGGTATAGCTGACCAAATCTCAGATGCTATGGTTCTTGAAGGGGTGACCAGAGAAGAAGCTTATGACCGTTTCTGGGCTATCGACTATCGGGGGTTACTAACGGATGAAACACCAGATGTCCTGAACTTCCAGAAGCCTTATGTAAGAAAGGCAGATGAAGTAAAGGACTGGGATAAGAATGAGGTTGGAATCATTTCATTAATGGAAGTCCTTCAGAGGGTGAAGCCAACCATCTTGATTGGTACTTCCGGACAAGCCGGTGCCTTCACGGAGGAAATTGTGAAAGAAATGGCCAAGCACGTTGAGCGTCCTATCATCTTGCCTATGTCCAACCCGACTGCACTGACTGAAGCAGTGCCGGAAAACCTGATTAAATGGACAGATGGCAAGGCTCTAATTGCAACCGGCAGCCCGTTTGCCAATATAGAATACAAAGGTGTGTCCTATGAAATTGGACAGTCAAATAACGCATTTGTATTCCCAGGTCTAGGCCTTGGAGCCATTGTGGCAAAAGCTGAAGTGATCTCAAAAGGAATGTTTGCAGCAGCTGCTTATGCGGTTGCAAGAATGTCTGACTCTAGTAAACCTGGAGCATCCCTGTTGCCATCCATTGAAAAACTTCATGAGGTCTCAAAATACGTAGCCATTGAAGTAGTCAATGCGGCGATATACGAAGGAATTGCAAGAGTGGATATCCAAGATGTTGAGACTGCTATTGAAGAGGCTATGTGGGAACCTGAGTATAAGGAAATTAAGAGTATGGGTATTTGGACTTTATTATAATTGAAAATGAATGGGCTGCATGATGTAAACAAACATCATAAAGCCTTTATATAAGTTTTTACATGCAATTAAAAGAGATAAATGCTCATCCTTTTGCTTTAGTAAGTAAAAGGATGAGCATTTTTTTAGGATATTTTCATTTATTAAAGGTTAGAGTCTATCAGGATCCACACGATTGCTGTCGGTAGTAGTTTCATTGACTGAAGCATCGCCCTCCTTTTTGACTTTGGCTTCCTCACGCTTTACATTTTCTGTTACCTGTTGGGTTTCCGTAACTTGCTTTTTGCCAATTACCAGTTCTTCGGAAACAACAGGTTTCTTTGTAACTTCAACTTTTTCCTCGACAATTGGAACGCGGATGGTTTCATCATCGCCTATTGGTCCGGTTGTGTCTGCTTCATTCTTGTCCACTGCCCGTCTTTCTACATAGACCTCTTCATGTTTTACTGGAACATTTACCGTTTTCTCTTCTTCAACGACATCCTTTTTAACCTCTACTTCACCAGTCTGAACGCGGTGTTTATTAACATCTAATTGTTCTTCGCGAAGCTTTAGTGAGCGCTGCTTATCTGTGTCGAAAGTATCTTCAAAACCCGTTTGTTCACGAGCCATGGTTCCTGTGGAGACACCGCCTGCAGCACTAACATTCCCTGATCCCTTATCAGCAAGAAGCAGGACTTTTCCGTAATTGATATCGTCTTCGTATCTTAAAGCATCTACTTCACTAATACCCTGGGCGACCAAGTGATCATAATAGGTAGTTCTTCCGTCATTTTGATTCATACTATCCTCAAACGGGGAAAATAGACTTGCTAAGAACCCTTGGTGCTCTTCTATTTGTGTTTGATTCCTTGTGCTTACCTCTTGAGAAGTTACTCCTGTTTCCTCTTCGATGGAGGAAGGGACATCTGTTGTATTAGCAATAATCGACAAGTCTTTTACAGAATATCCTTCGTTTTGGAATTCCTCAATAGCTCGAACCACTTCATCACTGGAATTATAAACGCCTAAAACAGTTTTACTCATAGTTATAGCCTCCATTTTTCTTTTTTGTTTGCGTATAATGCATACATAGTATACTTACCCGCCTTCCCAGCATCGGAAACGTTTTTCTAAGATGGTGGGATGTCTAATAGGTATAATTTATTGAAAAGTCCAACAATTCATAAAGAAAGCGTTGACATTTTGTTGTGGGAAATGGTATTTTTTATTTAATAAAGTATATAATTCAAGGAATGTTACCTATTTTGGGCATAACCTGAACAAAATTTGAACCGGACTATCAGTCTGTTCAATTTTGTTCAGGTTTTTTTATTTTAACAGTGAGAAAAGGGGTGAATTAAAAAAACTATAAGGACTTAATAGCAGTATAAATGCTTGATAGACGTACTAAAGGATTTAATTAGAGGGAGTGAAAAAGAGTAGTGAAAAAAATAGTTAGTATTTTATTAACTTTATTACTTTCAGTAAGTTTAGTGGGTTTTAGTGGGACAACTGATGGACTTGCAAGTGCAAAGGAACAAGTATCCTCCTCGCGAGCTTATAAACAAGGAACTATACAGAATACAAAGTATGGTAATGTTAAGGGATATGAGAATAATGTTGAAAACACACTTGTATGGAAAGGGGTTCCATATGCAAAATCACCAGTTGGAGAGTTGCGTTGGAAAGCCCCAGCAGATCCAGGGCCCTTTAAAAGTACGTTTGACGCAACAAAACCAGGAAATGTTGCTATACAGTTGTCTACTAACGGTATAACAGGAAGTGAGGATAGCTTAAATCTGGATATTTATCGTCCAAATACAGCTGAAAAAAACTTACCTGTAATGGTATTTGTACATGGAGGCAACAACCAAACTGGCACATCTCAAGAAATTACTGGAGATGCATTCGTTAATGATTTAAATGCAATTTTTATTTCTGTCAATTATCGTCTTGGTCCATTAGGATTTAACCCGCTTCCAGCATTAAATACTGGAGACAAGCTGGAGGACTCAGGAAACTATGCTTTACTTGATATCGCTAAATCGTTAGATTGGGTCAAAGAAAATATTAAAAGCTTTGGCGGAGATTCTAACAATATTACCATTTCTGGATTTTCTGCTGGGGGAAGAGATGTCATGGCCATGTTGGCCTCCCCAACTTTTAAGGGCAAATTCCAAAAAGCAATCGCTTTTAGTGGTGGAATGACAATGGCTGACCAAAACGATAGTATTAAAGTATTTGCTAAAGCTATTGCACCTTTAGTTGTAGAGGACGGGGTAAAAGCTTCAGAAGATGAGGCTTATCAATGGCTTCAAAAAGATAGTAAAGAAGTAAAAGAGTACCTCTACTCATTATCAGCTGAACGATTAAGTCGTTTGATGGGTAATGCAGCTATAAGAATGAGTACCTTCCCGCATCTTTATAATGATGGCGCTGTACTGCCAAAGGAAAAATTTGATACTGATAAATATAATTCAGTCCCGTTAGTAATGTTGACTGGAACAACAGAATTCTCATTTTTCGCTATGGGAGATCCTTATTTTGCAAAAAGTATACAGGATGGAAGTATATTCACCAATCAATCGAAACTAGCTGAATTTACATTTGCGAAAAAGTATGGCAGCAAACTCTATTCTTTATTTAATACACATGAATCTGCTTCTAAAATGTATCCTAATTATAAGGCTCCAATTTATACAATTGAAATGCCTTTTGGTGAAGCCCTTACTGCCACCACTGACATGGCAATGGCAGGTTCATTCCATGGTGTTTTTGTTCCTCTATTAGACGGTAATAATAAAACTTACCTGTCTATGTTTAAGGAATCTTATAATTTAGAGGGAGCTCAGGAGCTTAGTAGACAGTTTAAAGAATATTTATCAAACTTTATTCATCAGGGAAATCCAAATGGGGAAGGCTTAACTAAATGGGATAAGTGGACCCTTGCGCAACCAGAAAATTTTGTTCTCAATGCAGATGAGAAAAATGTAAGTGCAAAGATGTCTAAGGAAAAAATAAGCAAAGATGACGTCATCGAAGAATTGGATAAAGATAATTCAATATCCGCTGAAGCCAAGAAAAAAATTATAAGTGAAGTATTAAATGGACGATGGTTTAGTGCCGAGCTCGATAAATTCTTTGGAAATAAAAGCTTATGGGGCGAATGAAAAGGTTATTGGCAGAGTCGAAGAAGGTAGTTCGCATTAAATATGTTCCATATATAGTTAATTAAAGCCCTTTTATTTAGTCCCACATTATGATGATATAAGAGGCAGAGACACCCATCTCAGGGACACATCAAAAAAGAGTTAAGATGCTAAATGATGATACCTATACTGAATAGGGGCTATACGAGAAGGTCTTTCAACAGTTTGCTAAACTGTTGGGAGGCCTTTTCTTCCGTATTGCAGTTCATATCAGCATAGATTTTTAGTTTAGTATTTATATCTGGTTTGGGAAATTCACTCAGACATTTTAACAACTCCTGTAGTTGTAACAAATTCAAAAAAGTATTTAGACATTTTGCCATTAACTAAAAAACAAATTGTTTGGAGAAGAAACTTTATCTCTATTAATTTAGAGCAATAAATTTACAGGTATATAGGAAGCTTTTGCAAAAGAAGTCTTTCTAAAAAGGGACCAAAGAGTCCTTTTTTACTTCCTCATAAAACATCCATTTTTTACAGGAAAAAAAATAAGTGTTGAAATCTTCAAGAAAAGTGCTGATCTACTCTTTTTTTGTATCGTATCGCCGGGCGATATAGCTTGCAAATTAATCTAAAAACCCTCATATTTAATAGAAAAGGAGGCCCGATATGCGACGTGATATACAACCGAATGAACGAGCATTCTCCTCTAAGGAAGTGGCTGAAGAAGTGGGGATTGCAACACCCACTGTTCGAAAGTATGGCCAAATCTTAGAGCGGAATGGATATGAGTTTTTAAAAGATGGTGATCGGCGTATTTTTGTTCAATCTGACATCGGAGCGCTTATAGCGTTACGCGATACGGACAAGCCTTTAGACGATACAGCCAAAGACCTTGCGTATCAACAAAAGGAAAGATTAGAAGAATCCAGTGAAAAAGAGCTTGCGATACCCGATACATATGAAAATTTGCCCCAAGACCCTAATCAATTAAAAGAGATATTAATGTTTTTAGTCAATGAAATCGCAGCTACACGTGAAATGAATGTCCAACTGACAAACGATATGTCTGAGCTTAAAATAACGGTTTCCCGGCTCCAGCAAGACCATCATGTTATAAGTTCTAGTATTGGGAATTCAGCACAAAGGACTCATGCGAAAATTGAAAAATTAACTGAACAACAAAATGCATATTACGAAACCTTGCTTTATCAAGAAAAAGAAAAAAGTGAGTACTTACAAAAAGAATTACAAAAAATGCGGGATGAACAGAAAAAAGAATGGCTTTCACAAAATGAGTTTAATAAACGTTTAGAAGAAGCGATACAAAAACCTAAAGAAAAATGGGGAGGGCTTTTCTCTATATTCCGAAAATAAGGTGCCTTTTCGACATTAAAGGCTTATAGCGCTGGGCGATACGGATAGGATAAGCCCTTTGATGATACAGCTTAAGACCTTGGTTATCAGGAAAAAGATTAGAATAATTAAATCAAACCTAGCTTGCGATACCCGATATACAATAGATAGCGTGTCCTGCTTAAAACAACGTTTCCCGGCTCCAACATTTCCTCGATTGTTCTACAATTAGATTTACCATTTTTCAAATTTCAACAAATTCCCGGGAAATATCTACAAATTCTGAGTAGGTGTCGACAAATATTGCCTGATGAATGGGCGCAAATGATGCAAGATTTTCTAAGCCAACAACATCAGAGAACTAGTGAAAGCTAATTCCCACCTATTCTATAAACTGGTTGTGTAAATAAATTACATTATTATTATTAAAAACCACTTCTTACATTTTAGAAAGTGGTTTTTTGTTGTTAAAATGGGTTTATTGTCAAACAGCATTAGATTAAAATGGAGACTATTAATACATGCTAGTAGAATTGTTTATTTCTTTATTAGATTTTTATGAAAGGGGTTTACTAATCTGAAAAAGCTAATAGTTGCTTATATCTTTCTACTCGGACTTTTTGCTTTATATCTATTTTACTATCATTTTAATAGTCCAAATGAAACCGCTTTAGAACAGGTTCAAGAGGGAATCCGCGGAGATATGAATGAAAAGTATGTAATGGTTACATTCCAAGCAGGACATGACTATTGGAAACGAGCCCTCAAAGGATTTGAGGATGCGGCAGATGCCTTAAATGTTTCAATCGAATACCGAGGGGCTGCCCAGTATGATGTGAATGAGCAAATTACCGTATTAGAACAGGTTATTGCTAAAAAGCCGGACGGTATCGCCATATCAGCTATTGATCCCGATAAAATTACAACGACGATTAATAAAGCAGTAGATGCTGGAATTCCCGTTGTCCTATTTGATTCCGGTGCACCATCCAGTAAGGCTCAAACGTTTATTGGCACCAATAATTACAACGCAGGAGTAATGGGTGCAGAGGAAATGGCAGCTCTGTTGAATAACAAAGGAAAAGTAGGCATTGTAACCTTACCCAATCAGTTGAATCATCAAGAAAGATTAAAGGGCTTTCAAGAAACAATAGAGAAAGATTATCCAGGGATTGAAGTCGTAGAAGTGAAAGACGGGAAAGGAAGCGAACCGGTTTCAAGAAAGGCAGCTAACGAAATGTTAGCCCAATATCCGGACTTAAACGGGATTTTTGCCACTGAGGCAATTGGCGGAATTGGAGTTGGAAGTGCTGTAAGTTCCGCAAAAGGAAAAAACAAAGTAAAGATTGTCAGCTTTGACACGGATAAACAAACGCTTGATTTAATTAAAGACGGAACTATCTCGGCGACACTTGCGCAAGGTACATGGAAGATGGGGTATTGGTCACTGCAGTTTTTATTTCATCTAAATCATAAGCTTACTGCTGATTCCAAGCTTGGCAACATAAGTGCACCGCCACTGCCGGCTAATGTAGATACAGGCGTCTCTGTGATCACCAAAGAGAATGTAGGGGATTTTTATGGCCAGTAAGAGACTGACCAACCTGCCTTTTATTCCTAGTGGTATAGAGAAATGGCGGATCAATGACTTTCCTATTCGTTATAAATTAATCGTCCTATTGTTATTGATAAGTATTGTACCATCAATTGGTCTTAGTATTCTGACTGGAATGACTGTTGAGCGGATTATTGAAAAACAGGTGACAGAAAATACCTTGCAATTAATTGGTCAAGTTAATAAAACATTAGAAAGCTATGCCAATAATATGCAAAATATAAGTTATTTGATCTCCTTTAATCCAGATATAAAGAGATTCATAGAGGAAACAGAGGATAATCAATCAACTGGAGAAATGGATACCTACGAAATGAGGGAGTTTTTGCGCAGCCTTTCCACCCTATATCCTGAAGTAGCAGGTATCCTCGTCGCCAATAGCAGCGGGAAATACATTAGTAATGAACTATATTCAGATTCCAATGAAAATTTAACCGAGCAAAAATGGTATAAACAGGCCGAAGAAAATAAAGGTATTTTTAAAATCCTCGGACACCCATCTAATCGCAATGTGAAGAGTTATGTGCAGTATAAGGACGATGAAGTGATATCAGTCGTAAGAGCGATAATTGACCCCGACACACAGAAAGTCAAAGGGGTTGTCTTAATTGACTTAAAACTAAGAGTCATAGCTGAAGCGACAAAGGATGCCCGTCTTGGAAAAACAGGCTATTTGATGGTTTTGGATGAGAAAGGCGAAAACATTTATTCACCGGCAAAACAGCTCATTAATAGGTTTCCTCTAAAATGGGTAGCTGACGGTGAAGCCGGAACGTTTTTTAGAAAGGTAAATGGAAGTAAATCACAATTTATCTATCAAAAATCCTCTTTTACCAATTGGACGACGGTAGGTGTATTCCCTTCTAATGAAGCAGTTTCAGAAATCAAGGAAATCAATTTTTATATGATTAGCTTTGTCTTTATCGTCTGTTTATTCGGATTAACAGCATCCTATTATTTATCTACTTCCATGTCCAGGCCGATTGGCCAGCTAATGTCGTTTATGCATAAGGCTGAAACCGGTGATTTAACCGTTCGATATAGGGGAGATCGTAAGGATGAGTTGGGAATGCTTGGGAGAAGCTTTAATGCAATGCTTGTTCAAATCAATAAGCTTATTTCACTAACTGAAAAACAGGAGAGGCAAAAGAGGGAAGCGGAACTACGAAGTCTCCAGGAACATATTAAGCCGCATTTTCTTTACAACACATTGGACACCATTAATTGGATGGCACGCAAACATGGAGCCGAGGATGTCGCTAACCTCGTAGGATCTTTATCAAGACTATTTCGCATTGGTCTCAGTAAGGGCCAGGACATCATTCCTTTGAGCGAAGAAATCGAACATATACACAGTTACCTTCAAATTCAAAAAGCAAGATACAAGGATAAATTAAATTATACGCTTGAAGTTAATGAAAGTATTAAAAAGGTACCTATTCCCAAACTCATTCTCCAGCCAATTGTAGAAAACGCTATTTACCACGGCATTAAAGAGAGGAGAGGCCCAGGCCAAATTCTCATTAAAGCCGAGGAGTACATGGGCGATTTAATTATTCGTATAAAGGATGATGGAAAGGGAATTCCAAAAGAAAAATTAACGGCCCTTCAGGAGAATCTTGAAGTTTGCTTTTCAGAGGCTGAGGAGAGGATGGGTCTGGGATATGGAATGAGAAACACTCAGGCCAGAATTCGATTCACATGCGGGGACCAATATGGTCTATCGATTGATAGTGAAGAAGGAAAAGGAACGACCGTGACCATTTTGCTGCCAATCGAAAGCGGCGGTCAAATAGGAGAAAAGGATAGATAAAGAGGTGAGGTATTATGGAGGAAAGCTGGCGGGTGTTAATTGCTGATGATGAACCAATCATCCGTGAAGGAATTCGAGAGGCAGTGGATTGGCAGGCACTTGGTATGACTGTTGTAGCAGAGGCTGAGGATGGGGAGGAAGCCCTTGAACTTGCATTAAAGCATTCTATCGATATTCTGTTGGTCGACTTGAATATGCCAATTATGAATGGGATTACCGTCATTAAACACGTCCGGGTACATCTGCCGAAATGTAAGATTGTGATTATCACAGGATATGATGAATTTAATTATGCACAGGAGGCATTGCGATTAAATGTTTCCGACTATATATTAAAGCCGGCCAACCCAGTGCAGCTGCAAACCGTGCTTGAAAAAGTCCAGAACGAACTGGAAGCGGTTATTAAGCAAGATGAGTTTGTAAAATTGGCATCTAATCAAATTAATAAAAATATTGACCTGCTTCGTGAACAACTATTTTATGATTTACTTGAAGGAAAATGGAGTGAAGAAGAGGCTTTCGAGCAGCTCCAGTTCCTAGGGTTACCTGTTAAAAGTCCGAAACAACTAGGGGTCATTCAGTCTCCGGAATACTATGCAAATGATCCTGTAATCGCAGGAAAAGATTATCAGTTGATTTCTGTTTCACTTGAAAATCTTATTTTAGAAGAGTTGGAGACTCGCGAAAAAATTTATATACGGGATTACTCTGGAAGTATACTAATTTTGCTTTGGGACTCCATCAATGAAGAAAAGATCATGAAGATAGGAAAACGGGCGAAACAGGAGTTAAAGATGACGATCCATTCCTGCTTTGAACCGTTACAAAAGGGCTTAAGCACGATTCCGAAGGCCTATAAAGCATGTAAACAAATAATGGAACAAGATTCTACTATTTCCCCTGTAGTGCGCCGGGCCAGAGACTATATTTTTGAACATTTTTCAGAGCCCGATATTACACTAGAAAAAGCAGCCGAATCTCTGCAGGTCTCATCAGTATATTTAAGCAGAACATTTAAGCAGGAGTTAGGAGTATCTTTTGTCAGTTTGATCACCAACCTTCGCATTAAAAAAGCCATTATGCTGTTAAATTCCACGGACCTCTCCATTCTTGAAATTGCAGAGAAAGTCGGTTATGATACACAGCATTATTTTAGTACGGCCTTTAAAAAAGTGATGGGGGTTTCCCCGAATCAGTATCGAAGAACTTCAAAATAAATAGATTCAGGAAAAGGGGCATGCCGGTTAAAATCCGGCATGTCCCTTTTTTTTCTGGAAAGAAATGAATGAAAGCGATTTAAATTAAGTTAAATTATTATAAAAATAGTTATTTTTTTAAAAAGACCTAATTTTGATAGGGTGATATATTGAACTTAACTGAAGCGCTTTCTTAGAAAACTTTCCAGTAGTAAAAGAAGGGAGGAAATTACGTGAAAAAGTGGTTATCAGTGATAACTCTATTATTTATGCTAGTATCCTTAACAGCATGCAGCAGCAATCAAGCAAGTGGTAAGGAAAGTGGTTATGTTGGGATTTCAATGCCGACAAAATCTTCCGAAAGGTGGGTAAATGACGGTGAAAACATGGCCAAGCAATTTAAAAAGCTCGGGTATAAAGTAGATTTACAATACGCAGAGGATGTTGTCGAAAACCAGACAGCACAAATTGAGAACATGATTACTAAGGGTGTAAATGTATTAGTTATTGCCCCAATAGACGGCCAGGCCGCACTGACAAATGTCTTGGAAAGAGCGCACAAATTAGGCATCAAGATTATAGCTTATGACCGCTTAATCCAAAACAGTAAGTATATTGATTATTATGCGACATTTGACAACTTTGAGGTCGGAGTTCAACAGGGTACCTATATCGAAGAAAAGTTGGGATTGAAGGAAGGAAAGGGTCCGTTCAATATTGAGTTGTTTGCGGGCTCTCCTGACGATAATAACGCCTATTTCTTCTTTGATGGTGCGATGTCTGTCCTAAAGCCATATATGAAATCGGGAAAATTGGTTGTACGGAGCGGCCAAACAAAATTTAACCAGGGAGCCACTTTACGGTGGGATGGTGCCCTTGCTCAGTCAAGAATGGACAATCTATTGAGCGCCCATTATTCAAGTGAGCGAGTGGACGCGGTTCTTTCCCCTTATGATGGTATCAGTATTGGGATCATTTCCTCTTTAAAAGGCGTGGGCTATGGCAAGGGTGACAAACCATTGCCAGTCATAACCGGGCAGGATGCAGAACTCGCTTCGATTAAGTCGATTATCCGCGGAGAACAAACCCAAACGGTCTTTAAGGATACCAGGAAATTGGCCGAAAAAGCAGTTGAAATGGCGGATGCGGTATTAAAGGGAAAAAAGGCAGAAGTGAACGATACGAAAACCTATGATAACGGTGAAAAGGTCGTACCAGCTTATCTTTTGAATCCGCTTTCGGTAGACAAAAAGAACTATGAATCTTTATTAATAAAAAGCGGCTATTATACGAAAGATCAGCTTAAATGATGAAGGTTAAATTAAATTTATAGCCCATATTTAAAAACAGGCGGGTGATCATATGACAAACATCATTTTGGAAATGAAGGGTATTACGAAAGAGTTCCCAGGCGTAAAAGCGCTCGATAATGTTAATTTGAAAATTAAAAAAGGTGAAATACACGCCTTATGCGGTGAGAATGGAGCGGGTAAGTCTACCTTAATGAAGGTATTAAGCGGAGTCTATCCGTATGGCTCCTATAGCGGTGATATCTACTATAATGGCAAGGAATGTCAATTCAAGGATATTAAGCAAAGTGAAGATTTAGGGATTGTCATCATCCATCAGGAATTAGCCTTAATCCCATATCTGTCGATTGCAGAGAATATTTTTTTAGGAAATGAACAGGAAAAGAACGGTGTTATCAATTGGCATACTACCATTATGAAAACCAGGGAGCTCCTGCAAACAGTCGGTCTAAGCGAATCGCCGAATACACTGATCACAAACATCGGTGTCGGGAAGCAGCAATTAGTCGAAATTGCGAAAGCGCTATCTAAGGAAGTGGAACTATTAATCTTGGATGAGCCGACTGCTTCATTAAATGAAGACGACAGCGAGAATCTATTAAATTTATTGTTAGAGTTCAAGAAACAGGGAATGACGGCCATTATCATTTCACATAAATTAAATGAAATCTCTAAGGTGGCCGACTCCATTACCATTTTACGTGATGGTAAAACCATCGAAACATTGGATATGAAAAAGGATGAGATTACAGAAGACCGTATTATAAAAGGAATGGTTGGACGCGATCTTACCCATCGCTATCCAGAAAGGAAGCCAAGGATTGGGGACACCATCCTTGAAGTAAGGAACTGGAATGTTTATCATCCCCAGCATCAGGACCGTAAAACCATTGATAATGCCAATCTCCATATCCGGAAAGGGGAAATAGTCGGGATTGCGGGATTGATGGGGGCGGGCAGAACAGAACTGGCCATGAGCATCTTCGGAAAATCCTACGGTAAGAAAATTAGCGGTCAACTTCTAATGAAGGGAAAAGAAGTGACACTTAACGATGTCAGTCAAGCTATTAATCGGGGCCTTGCCTATGTTTCAGAGGACCGCAAAGGTAATGGGCTAATCTTAATGGAGGATATTAAGAAAAATATCACCTTGGCGAGTCTTGATAAATTAGTCAAGAAATTTGTGATCGATGAAAATAAAGAGATCATGACCGCGGAAAACTACCGAAAAAAATTAAGAATCAAAACACCAAGTATTTTTCAAAAAGCAGGAAACTTGAGCGGCGGTAATCAGCAAAAGATTGTATTAAGTAAATGGATTATGTCTGAGCCTGATGTGTTGATTCTTGATGAGCCAACACGAGGTATTGATGTAGGGGCGAAATATGAAATTTACTCCATCATCGATGAACTTGCAAGGGAAGGAAAAGGAATTCTAGTGATCTCCTCTGAACTTCCGGAAATTCTAGGGATGTGTGACCGTGTCTATGTCATGTGCGAGGGGCGGATCACCGGCGAACTTAGCCGTAAAGACGCAAACCAAGAAAGCTTAATGAAATTAATGACACAAAGTAAAGTAAGGGGGTAATGAAAATGCAAACAATCATGCAAAAGGTAGATGAAAATAAGCCGTCCTCAAGCGGAAATTCTAATGGCAATATGCTTGGAAACTTCCTAAAGAGTAATGTAAGACAATATAGTATGATCATTTCTCTTATCTTCATCATGGTGCTCTTTCAAGTTTTGACTGATGGGCTATTATTAAAGCCATTAAATATTACAAACTTAATCCTGCAAAACAGCTATATTTTAGTGCTGGCAATCGGAATGGTATTAGTTATTATCACAGGCCATATCGATTTGTCGGTAGGATCCATTGCGGCGTTCGTCGGAGCTATTTCAGCCATCTTAATGATTAATTATGAAATACCAACTGTTGTTGCTGTCGTTCTTTCTTTAGCCATTGGTGCTTTAATTGGGGCTTGGCAGGGATTTTGGATTGCCTATGTGAAAGTACCTGCCTTTATTGTGACACTTGCAGGTATGCTTCTATTTAGAGGATTAACGATGATTGTTCTGGAAGGCAAATCCATCGCGCCTTTCCCGGAAAGCTTTCAAAAAATGAGCACAGGGTTTATGCCAGATGTGTTTGGCGGTTCAGGACTTCATGTTACAACACTCATTATTGGTATCGTATTGTCAGCGCTTTATGTTATTGGCGAAATCAGTAATAGGAAAAACCAAATCAAACACAGCCTGGATGTTCAGCCTAAGGGAGTTTTTCTTGCAAAGATGGCTGCCACTGTTGTTGTCCTGAATTTATTTACCTACTCGCTGGCAATGTATGAAGGAATTCCAAATATACTAGTCATTCTTGCACTATTAATAGTAGTCTATCGCTTTTTCACCAACCGGATGAAAGCAGGACGTCATGTGTATGCAATCGGGGGTAATGAAAAAGCAGCCTTATTATCCGGTGTGAAAACAAAGCGAGTTACTTTCTGGGTATTTGTCAATATGGGCGTATTGTCAGCTCTTTCCGGCCTGCTATTCGCAGCCCGATTAAACGCAGCAACACCTAAAGCAGGTAACCTATTCGAACTGGATGCTATTGCTGCTTGCTTCATCGGCGGAGCCTCAGCTTACGGTGGTATCGGTACAGTACCCGGAGCTATTATTGGTGGTCTAGTTATGGGAATCATGAATAACGGAATGTCACTGCTGGGTCTTGGAATTGACTGGCAGCAAGGGATTAAAGGTCTGGTATTATTAGCAGCAGTAGCCTTTGATATTTATAACAAAAATAAAGCTTCCTAATCTATTGATAAGATAAGGACGTTATATCTAAAAACAAAAAAGAGGACTATTCCAAAA
>NZ_JASATK010000026.1:0-60714 GCF_038440275.1 Bacillus sp. OTU2372 | reverse complement strand
TCCAATATTAACCAGTGCTGTTTTCTATCTTATGGGCATTTCTCCTAGATTTAGGCTTTATTCCGATACTCGACTGGCGTCATTCCAGTTATTTTTTTGAAAACTGTATGAAAATAATTCTGTGAAGAATAACCAAGCTGGGCCGAAATTTGAATGAGAGGCATTTGGGTGGTTTCTAGTAAGCGTATGCCTTCTTTTATTTTCACCTCATTAATAAATTCCGTCAGTGTTTTTCCAGTTTCTTTCTTAAAATGGGTCGAAAGATAAGAACCATTCATTCTTAAACGCTCTGCTATACTTGCAGGTGTAATTTTCTCATAAAGATGGGCTTGTACTTCTTTACTAATTTTATTGACAAGAAGGGAGTCTGATAAATAGGAACGAGATCGAGCCGTTCTTTTTGCAAAATCCAAGAACATTTGCTTTAAGAGAATGAAGATTTCACTGTAATTTTTAATCTTTTCAATTTGAGTTAGATACCTTGTTGTCAGCGCGTTGGCGGTATCAAAATCCAAGCCGCCTTTCACGGCCGCTCTTGAAGATAGTGTTGTTGACACAATAAATATGTTTTTAAAGGATCGTACGACGTCGGGAGCTAACTTAGGAACTCCACCACCATTCGTAGTTTCCATATCGTTTAAAACGGTTTCAAGTGCGTTCGTATACCCATATTCGATGTAAGAAAGCATTTGTTTTTCTAATAGATCACTAACATGGTCGATAAACGTAGGATTCGTATCGATTGATAGCGTTGGTGAAGGATTCACTTGGTATGCGATGTGTACAGGTTCATGCTCTGCCCCATTTAAAAAATAATCTAAACAAACTAAAATACTACGAAATCGTTGGAGGTCGCAATTAGGTATTGTCCGAAACCAATGCAAGAATTCATTTCTTCTGTTTACTGGCTGTTGTAAACTCTCAAGGATTTTCTCGGCTTGGTTTCGTGTACATTCGAATGCCATCGCCGGTCCTACAATCACATATTGGGATGAATTGTCAATTCGAATCAGGCCGCAAAATAAATTTTCAGGTAAAACGGTATAGCAAACGGAATGAATGGTATCAACAGCGCTGTTAATCATGCTGATAGCTGGATTTGGATAAAACTCACCAGACCCATAACTTTGGATGGGCACATGATTATCAAAAAGCTGTAATGGTATTTTCGTAGCTTCGTATAACTTTTGTAGGGTTATGTGATTATTCATAATATACCTGCCTCCAATAAGTATACTAGAAATTTTATAACACAAACAAAAAAATTGAAATACAAATTTCACGATTTTTGTGAAAATAAAAATATCTTAAAATAGAAAACTCTAGGAGGTATACATGTTACAAGAAAAAACAACACTCTACGACCCAAAGTTAGACACGGAATTCCATACGCCCTATGTTGATATTAATGAATGGCGAGAGGGAGCAGTGCGGTACCATTATATTCATGGCGGATTCGAGGGCACCGAAGTCCGATTCTCTTTGTATTTTCCGGAAAAGGAAAACTATAAAGGACGTTTTTTTCAATTTATGGCTCCTTTTCAAGGACATGAGGATGCTTCTCAAATCCGCAAGGGAGAAGAAGATAAAATTGGCTTTGCCATCACGAATGGAGCTTATTTAGTCGAGTCGAATATGGGTGGACCTGCAGCTGTCGATACGACTATTTACCGTTCAAGCGCAGCTGTGGCAGAGTATTCACGTGAAATTGCAGTTAAACTTTATGGACCGCATCGTCCCTTTGGATATATCTATGGGGGAAGCGGCGGCGGATTTAAGACGATGAGCTGTTTTGAAAACACGAATGCATGGGATGGTGCCGTGCCATATATCATCGGGTCACCAATGGCCATTCCAAATGTATTCACCGTTCGTGCCCATGCATTAAGGATTCTCAGGAATAAACTTCCAATGATTGCTGACGCATTGGAACCTGGTGGAAGTGGAGATATCTATGCGGGTCTCAATGAAGAGGAAAGAGCGGCACTTGAAGAAGTAACGAAAATGGGATTCCCAACAAGAGTGTGGTTTTCACATGAATATGTTGGTTTGGGAGCACTTCCGCTTTTCGTACCTGTTATAGAGCAAGTAGATCCTGAGTATTTAAAGGATTTTTGGACGGTTCCCGGTTATTTGGGTGCAGACCCTAACAGTTCTGCAGTAAGAGACCGCCTTCAATACAAAACAGTGATTACCGAGACTCATCTGATAAGTAAAGAATTACTGATAAATGATGAAACTAAGACAGGCGCCGATGATGCATGGCACAGGCACAAAAGTATTGATATCAGTTTATTTAAACCTTGGCTGAAACTAAAGAGCGTACCGGCAGGGGATGTGTACTTAACTGGCACGGATATCGTATTCCTTAGTGGTGAGGCTGCAGGCTCGAAGATACCTCTTGACAGGTTGGAAGGAGATAAAGCTTTTATCGCGGAAGGCTTTGGGATAGAGGGAATGCTTGAAATTCTTGAAAAAGTAAAACCAGGCGATGAAATTATGTTGAACAATTCGAATTTTATTGCAATACAGACCTATCACCGGCATCAGGTTCCATCGGAGGATTTTCATGTGTGGGATCAGTTCCGCAATGAGGATGGCACGCCAATTTATCCACAACGCCCGGTTAATATAGGACCTAACATTACCCGCGGAGGGGCGGGATCCATCCAGAGCGGCCGTTTCAACGGAAAGATGATCGTAGTAGCTGCTTTACTCGATGAAAGCGCTTATCCGTGGCAGCCTGATTGGTACCGCACGAAGGTTAAGGGTGAACTGGGGGATAAAGAATCACAGAGTTTCAGGCTTTGGTATATGGATAATGCCATGCACGATGATCAGGCAAAGACCGCGGATGATCTGCATCTCATCAGCTATCTGGGAGCTCTCCATCAGGCTTTGCTCGATGTTAGTGAATGGGTTGAGCACGGTATCACTCCTCTTGAGAGCACCCAATATTCGGTGATCGATGGACAAGTTTCCGTACCATCAAAAGCAAATGAGCGAAAAGGAATTCAACCGGTCGTTGCCCTTAAGGCGAACGGAAGCGAATGTGCAATCGTTAAGGCTGGTGAGCCAGTGGACTTTATAGCGGAGGTTGAAGTGCCTGCCCATTCTGGTCAATTGACATTTGCAGAATGGAGTTTTGAGGGTGAAACCGATTTTCCTGTTAAGGGAGAGTTTACAAACGTCAAAGGTGATGGCAGTATCGCCACCGTGGCAGCAAAATACATTTTTAGAAAACCTGGCACTTACTTCCCCGTATTGAGAGTGAAGTCAAATCGGCAAGGTAATGTAAGCGATATCTATACTCAGGTTCAAAACCTCTGCCGTGTACGGGTAATCGTTAAATAAGCCATATAATAGATATTCTTTACGAAACTTCATTAAATGTGTCTCACTCTTTCCATCCTTAAGAAAGGGTGGACACATTTGGAGTTGGATTTCTAACTTACGAAATTCTCTGTTAAATCTTTGAGGAGGCATTATGAAAAGGCAAGTGTTTAATCCATTCCTTCCTAGTTATGAGTATATACCTGATGGGGAACCCTATGTTTTTGGTGATAGACTATATGTTTATGGCTCCCACGACAAGTTCAATGGGGAAAGATTCTGCGAAAACGATTATGTTTGCTGGTCTGCTCCATTAGATAGTCTCTATGATTGGCGACACGAAGGAATTATCTACCGCAAAAATCAAGATCCAATGAACTCGGATGGTGCTAGATGTTTGTATGCACCGGATATTCAGCAAGGCCCCGATGGCCGCTATTACCTTTACTATGCCCTTGATATGCTGGGAATCATGTCTGTAGCGGTTTGTGATACCCCGGCTGGATCTTTTCAATATTATGGTTCGGTTAAGTACCAAGATGGGAAATTAGTAGGGGAAAGCAGTGATGATATATTTCAATTTGATCCAGGAATTTTTATGGATGATGATGGGCGAATTTACCTTTATTCAGGCTTTGGGCCTGAGGATAGTGAGCAATGCAATCAGTTGTTTAAAAGCCGAAAGTATGAAGGGGCTTATTGTTTTGAATTGGAGCCGGATATGCTGACTGTAAAGGCAGGCCCGAAGTTGATTTTACCGAAGGCAGGACATGCCAATGGGACTAGTTTTATAGGACATGAGTTTTTTGAAGCGAGTTCGATGCGAAAAATAGGCAATACCTACTACTTTATCTACTCCTCCATTAATAGTCATGAATTGTGCTATGCAACAAGTGACAGGCCTGATGGCGGTTTTGTATATGGAGGAACCATTATCAGTAATGGAGATATCTTCTTAAATGGGAGAACGGAAGCTGAAAGGCTGAACTACACAGGAAATAACCATGGAAGCATAATAGAAATGAATGGACAGTGGTATGTTTTTTATCATAGACAAACCAATAAGCACGCGTTTTCACGACAAGCTTGTGCGGAAAAGATTGTTCTAGATGAAGACGGACGGATTAAGCAAGTAGAGATGACAAGTTGCGGGCTCAACGATGGTCCACTTGTTGGAAAAGGCCAATACGAAGCCTATATTGCCTGTAATCTATATTCAAAGAATGGGGCACGCCACATTAGCATTAACTTAGAGGATTATGAAACTCATCCATTTTTTACTCAAAGCGGTGCAGACCGTGAGGAGCACGGTGACCAATTTATTGCCAACATGCAAGATGGAGCGGTTGCGGGTTTTAAATATTTTGATTTGCAAGAAACTACAAAGATCTCAGTTCAAGTTCGAGGGAATGCAAGAGGGGAAATGATCGTTTTATCCAGTATCGGAGGAAATATAGTTGCCCGGATTCCTATCGACGCGGGTGAAGCCTATCAAAATTTTGAAGGTGCACTGGAAGTTAAAGATGCTATATCTTCCTTGTTTTTTCAGTTCAAGGGCACAGGAAAGTTTGACTTTAAATCGTTTACACTAGACTAAAATTAATGCTGTCGGGTGAAGTAGGCTGCTTATGATTCGTTCACTTTTGTAACATAAACAGACTCTTTGCCGGCTACAATGTGCACAAAACAATGGCTTTAATAAAACAATGAATGGGGAGTTACGATGGAAGCCACAAAAGCGATTGAAACGGTAGATTATGAAGATTTTGAAGCTCCAAAACTAAAGTTAGGTGAAAAGATAGCCCTCGTGATCGGCGGTGCGCCTAATACTTTTCATACTCAAATGACGCAAACGTATTTGCTTTTCTTTTACACTGACTTTATGAAAATTAATCCCGCTTATATAGCAGCACTATTTCTAGTTATTCGTATTTTAGATGCGATCATAGCACCATTTTTTGGAGCTTTTATCGATAAGGTAAAAACCCCATGGGGAAAATACACACCGTGGTTTGTCATCTTAGGAGTGCCTTTCGGGATTACAGGATGGTTAACTTTTACAAATCCAAATTTAAGTCCGACCGGAAATTTAGTGTACGCCATTATTACTTATACTTTTTATAGTGTTATATCAGCAATCATCTCTTTACCAGGAGGCGCAGTAGTCCCGACTGTGACGAAAAGAGTGGATGAAAGGGTATCACTAGGGCAATTACAATATCTTTCTATTATGGCCGGAGCTTTAGTTGTTGCCGTAGGTGCAGTACCATTATACAAAGCTTTAGGTGGCGGTAATGATGCCAAAGGATTTTCCTTATTGATGGCAATAGCTGGTGTTTTCACTGTATTAGTAGCAATTTACCAGGTATCGAAAATAAAGGAAAGATATATGGTAGAAACAAAAAAAGATGAAAAGTCACCCTCATTTAAACAAATGTTTGCGGCTACTTTTACAAATAAAACGGCTGTCATCATTTATTTGGGTGGATTTGGAGCTGCCTTATCAGCTGGGGTAAGGTCTGCAGTTCAAATACATTTCTTTAAATACTTTTTCCACAATGAAGGCTTAATGGCAATTATGGGAATCATTGCTTTGGTACCGGCCCTTATAGGTGTAGCCTTAAGTCATATAGTCATTAAGCGTTTTGGATTGAAAGTTACCATTTTAACGAGCGTTGTTGTAGGACTGATATCAGGACCGATATTGTTATTCATTCCTGCTAATAATACTGGTTTAATCATTTTTATCGTTATTTCAGTTATTACCACATTAATTGGTTCATTGAGTGGTCCTGCTTCGGGGGCATTGATGCCGGCTGCAATCGATTATACCGAGTGGAAAACAGGGATGAATATCAATGCATTTATGAGTTCTATCAGCGGATTTACACAAACATTTGCAACCGCTTTATCAGGTGCGATAGCTGCAGGGGCACTGTCTGTTATTGGTTACGTACCTGGAGTAGAGCAAAGTAGTTCAACCCTCTTTGGGCTTAAGTTCGTGATATTTGTTCTACCTTCAATTTTGAGTACACTAGGAATTTCCATCTTATGGTTTGATCTAACAGAGGAAAAGCAAGTTCAGATTGGTAAGGAATTGGCAGAACGTAGAAAGAATGCACAAGGTAAAATGACAGTCTAATTTGTCATTTCATGTACTGTATAAACAAAGAGTGGTGAATGAATATGAAACTGCCGTTTGACATACCGGAGAATAAGAAAATCAGATTAATTATCAATACAGATGCAAAAAATGAGGCGGATGACCAATTTGCCATTGTTCATGGATTACTTACGCCAAGGTTTAAAATCAAGGGAATCATTGCCGCTAATTACTCTAATGGGGCTTCTATGTTTAATCGTACTGAAAATTCGATGCTGGCAAGCTACGATGAAATCGAAAAAGTTCTAACTATTATGAATTTAAATGGCCAAGTTCCAGTTTATAAAGGGGCGGAGAAGCCAATTTTAAATGAAAACACACCTGAAAGGTCGGAGGGGGCGGAGGCTATTATACGCGAGGCACTTGCTGACGATCCAACTCCGTTGTTCGTTGTCTTTTTAGGACCATTAACCGATTTGGCATCTGCCTATCTAATGGAACCAAAAATTGCCGACAAATTGACTGCGGTGTGGATTGGAGGTGGCCCTTGGCCAAAGGGCGGCTGGGAGTTTAACTTATTTAATGACCCACATGCTGCGAATGTCGTGTTCCAATCCAAATTAGAACTATGGCAAGTTCCGCAAAATGTGTATGCAACACTGAGGGTGTGTATTGCTGAACTGGCCTATAAAGTAAAACCATGTGGGGAAATAGGTAATTATCTGTACCAACAGTTGGTGGACTTTAACGACTGGGCTGCGACAGCGATCCCGGATATACCTTGGCCAAAAGGAGAAACATGGTCCCTCGGGGATTCTCCTGCTATAAGCTTATTGCTGGATGATCATGATTACGGATATGAATTAAAGCCGGCACCAAGGATTACAAACCATTTAAATTATGAACATTATCAAAATGAAAGAATGATTCGTGTTTATCACTATGTTGATTCGAGGTATACCCTCGAAGATATGTTTGCCAAACTGGCTTTGAATTACGGTAAATAAAGTAAACTCTTCAGCTGGTGGACTCTTAGTCTCCCGTTTTATTTCAAATCAAAATTATACCTACAGTTCTTGTTATTGCATTCTATTAATTGATTTGGAAATGAGTCAAATGATATATGAGGTGATATCTTGAGAGAATACGAAGTGTTAACAAAAAAGGCTATGAAGGTAACTCCAAAATGGGTAAAAAACGACATTGAAACCATAATAAACCGAAATGATGGTGTTGTCGGAAGTAGTTATATTATTAGCAAGCTACATCAGCTATATTCACCAGGAATACGCTATTCTATCGCACTTAACATGGGTAATTATGAATGGCACCGAGTTAGTCAGGAACGATTAACTTTTATTGATAATAATCTTGATCTTTTGGACCTGATAATAAAAAAATTCCAGGCTGTGAAAAGAGAAAAAATAAGACAAGAAAAGCCATAGAGTGGTTATTTTAAACAGAAAGTAAAATAGAAAGTTTAAATTGTTAAAAGGTAAATTTCAATGTATTGAAGCGGGAGAGAACAATCATGGTCCTGTAATTGTTTCAGGTAAAACACATTTCTCCTATTCAGATGGTAAACCCTTCTATCCGTTTGGAACTACTACATATGTATGGAACTATCAGAATGAGGAGGTTCAGGAGCAAACCTATGAAAGTTTGGAAAATGGTCCATTTATTAAGATTCGCATGTGTGTATTTCCAAAACACTATGATAAAATCTTCATGAACCACTTTTGTTTCCATTTACCGTTTATTAAAAAGAAGGGTTTAAATTTAGCCGCTTTGATACCCGTTTCATTTTGGATGAGGCAACAAGTTCAGTTGACAAGATCAAAGTGTCTGCTACTAGGCAATTAGCCTGATGACAGGCACTTTCTTTATGTTCGACGATAATTAATTCTTTAAATTGTTTTGAAGTATACCCTGTTAGATACCAAGTTTCAATAATTATTGTCAAAATTTTTATAACATAAACAAAAAAAGTGAAATACGTAATTTTCAATTTTTGAAAAAATAAGATTATCTTAAATTTAAACACAAGGTTTCCGCTTTAATAGACTGTAAGGGTTACATTAGGAGGATCACCATGCGGACAATCAAGCCTATTATACGTTCATTGCTATTCAAGCTTTTTTTGAGTGTGTTTTTAATCATTGGGCCATTAATTGTTGTACTGATTGTGAACACCTATTATTCCGTTACAGTCTTAATAAGTCAGGTGTCCCAATCAAACAAAAACATGCTTAATATTTATTTGGATCAAATTGACCGGAATTTAGAAGGAGTGGGAAACTATATATTTCAAATTTCACAAAACAATCCAGATATATCTTTACTTCAATATAACGAAAACATTGATCCCAATTATTACGAACTAGCAAAAATACGTTTATTTGATTCTATCAGTAGCCAGTCCAACTTTTACAATACCATCGACTCTATTTTTATTTATTCCACTACACATAAAGATTTTATGAATACCCCGAATTATGCAGATACTTATCCGGAGAGAAAAGCAGCAAGAGAAGAGATTCATCATTTAATTGATAATAAAAAGAATCAATTATCGGAAGGGAAGTGGACCATTTGGAAGGGGAAAGATCATTATTATATGTTGTACATTTTAAAAAATGAAGATGTGTATGTAGGTGCATGGGTAAATATGGATAAGCTAGTTAAGCCTTTTAAGTATGTTGATTTTGGTGAAACAGGAAGAGCCTTGCTGGCAACTTCCGACCTTTCTCCAATTTCTAATAAAAAATTTATGGAAGATGAAAACATTGATTTAAATTCTGCAAACAAACACAATTCTATTTCCGGGAAAACTGACAACTTTTTATTAATCAAGGAAAAATCATCCCAAGCTGATTTTTATCTTGTTGCATTGATTCCAGATAGTGAAGTCTTAAAAAAGCTTCCATTTATTCAAAGGATTTCGTATTTGATTACGATTGTAGCTGTTTTGTTTTTATGTTTATTTATTTTTATTATGAGAAGGGTGTTTCTCCAACCGATTAACCGAATTGTTACTGCCATGAAAAAACTGAGGCAAGGAAATTTGGATACTCGCTTACCCATAGAACAGAATTCTACCGAGTTTGAGGTTATGAATGAACAATTCAACCGAATGATTTCGGAAATTAAGGATTTGAAAATTAATGTATATGAAGAAAAGTTAAAACTTCAAAGAGCAGAACTGAAACATTTGCAGCTGCAAATTAATCCGCATTTTTTTCTTAACTCATTAAATATTATCTATAATTTGGCTAATGTCAAAGATTTTGCGATTATTCAGGAGATGTCAAAATGTCTGATAAATTATTTTCGATTTATGTTCCGAAGCAATTCGTATTTTGTTAATTTAAAAGATGAAATCAAGCATACTGCTAACTATTTAAGAATTCAACAACTTAGGTTTCCTGATACTTTTCACTATTCTGTTGAAACTCAGGCCGATTTGGAGAAATGTAAAATACCGCCTCTTATCATTCAAACAATTGCGGAAAATTCCATTAAACATGCAATAAGTTTGGATGAGCGTTTGAATATTCATGTTGTGATAAACGAAGATGAGGATTCTGACTTTATTAATATTAAGATCCAAGATACAGGTGAGGGTTTTCCTGAGGATGTATTATACGCATTAGAATTTGAAGATTCACCGATTGCTAGTGAAGGAGAAAGAATCGGTATTTGGAATGTGAAACAAAGATTAAAATTGCTATATAAAGGAAATTCAGCCATACACTTTTCAAATGAGGAAGGAATAGGGGCAACTGTTTATGTGCGTATTCCGAAAATTTTGATGTAGAGTGGAAGGGGAAGTTGCAATGAGCCAATTTCATGTTCTGATTGTTGATGATGAAATTCATGCCATCAGGGGAGTCGAGGAGTGGGTAAATTGGGAGAAGCATGACATTTCAACGGTCTATACAGCACAGAGTTTAAAACAGGCACAAGAAATCATTTTAAATAACAAAGTGGATTTGCTATTGTGTGATATCGAAATGCCGAAAGGGTCTGGAATTGACTTGTTAAAATGGGTTAAGGAACACTACCCGAATATAGAAGTCATATTTTTAACTATGCATTCGGACTTTTCCTTTGCTAAACAGGCATTGCAACTAAAAAGTTTTGACTATCTGCTTAAGCCCGTTGATTATCAGGAGCTAGAAGAAGTAATCCAAAAAGCATTACAAAAAATCAAACAAGATCGGGAAGTCAAAATGGTGGAGGAATCGTATCAATCGGTGCTGAGGGATCGATTCTGGCTGGACCTCATCCAGGAAAATATCCCATCAACGGTGGAAAAGATTGAAGAACATATGCTAAATCATCAAGTATCATTTCCAGATGGTACAACCTTTCTTCCCATACTTTTTCATGTTCAACGATGGAAAAAGGAATTTTCGGTCCATGAAGAAAAAGTAAGAGAGTATGCCCTGCAAAAAGCAGCGGATGAAGTCATTGGAAAGAACAATCTGGTAGGTCATGTGGTTAATCTTGGAGCCGGGGATGTTATTGTCATCATCCCTTTGGTTAGCCCCGCAAATTTAGGGGAACTTGTGAGTAGTATGAATCTATTTATATCTGAATTCTCTCAATACTTTTCATGTGACTTATGTTGTTATCTTGGGAAACAGGTACCGGTTCAAGAGGTTGTGAGTATGGTCCATAACTTGCAGGAAATTGACCGCAACAATGTTAACAAAAGTAACCAGGCAATTGGATATAAAAATGAGAAAAAGGGTTCCTGCACGTTTCCGCAAATTCCTTCTGCCAATTGGACAAGTTTAATGAAAAGCGGTCAGAAGGAAAAGTTGTTGGATGCAATTAATCAATACTTTGCAGAATTGAAAAGATCCGACGATATAACAGCCCAAGTTCTTCATTTATTTTATCAGGATTATTTGCAGTTGGTTTTCTATGTACTTCAAGTAAAAGGAATACACGCTAATAAGGTTTATTCCCAAAACCTGCTGACCGAAAAACCTGCAAAAGTGTTAACATCATTGGACTCTCTGCAAGAATGGGTTATCTATATCGCCGATGTAGCTATGAACCAGCTTCATCTGCCTCCAGAAAAAGAATCGGTGGTAGAAATCGTAAAAAAATATATCAACGAAAATCTTGGTGAACACCGATTAAGTCGGGAAATAATTGCTAATTATGTATATCTAAATCCGGACTATTTAACAAGACTATTTAAAAAACAAACAGGGCTTTCCATTTCTGATTATTTGCAACTTCAACGAATTGAATATGCTAAAAAACTGTTGAAAGAAACAAATCTGACTGTTAGTGAAGTCGGTTTGTCGGTAGGATATTCCAGTTTTTCTCACTTTTCTTCTGTTTTTAGAAAGATTTCCCAATTAAATCCGGTAGACTATCGGAAAACATTGGAGTCACTTCGGTAAAGTTATTAAAGAAGAAAAAGAAGAGTAAAATAATGAACCGAAAGAAAAGTATTAATAGCCGTGAGAAGAGAACTAGTTGTTTCCTAGTTCTCTCAGATTGTCGAGAAAGGGTATTTTTCTCGGCAATTTTTTTATTTTGTCAGGATCTAAATACCTAATTTAAGGATTGCCCCCACAATTGGGCCTGTTGATTTCCGCTCCGGGCACTCGCTTTCCGCGGGGAGGTCCTGGAGCCTCCTCGGCGCTTTGGCGCCTGCGGGGTCTCCAGTGACCTCTCTATCCCGCAGGAGTCGAGTGCACTCCGCTCCAATCACCAGGGAGACAAATCAACCTAATGTATTGCAACATACTTTTTCTAACCTTGCCAAGTGTGTTGCAATCTTTTTTATATTTTGGCAGGCTGCAGTAAGAAGAGCCTGTTCACTTGCATTCTTCAATCCTCGTAACCGGTAATAGCGAAGCCGTGCAGCTCTTTTGAGTCTGCGAAACTTCGCTCAATTTTTTCCTTTCTAAATTTGTAAAGCATTTTTCCCGATTTAGATAATCGATTTACCCTTACCTTATCTTATGTTCCTCCCATACATGTCGTGTTACAACTTTTACTTTATTTTTTGAGCGTGTACATTGGGATAGAAGTGGACAGTTCTGGCACTTCTTGGAATCGGACTTGTATTCTCTATAACCCTCCCGGGTTGTAGTTTTGTATGTTAATTCCTGGTTATTAGGGCAAATGTATAGATCTCGTTCTTTTTCATATGTAAATTTCCATTTAGGGAATAAGCAAGTAGTAGGATGAAATCTTCTATGAGCAATAACGTCCAAAATGTTACGGTCAGAAAACCCCTTGCAAATAGGATTAGTAAGATAACCGGAATCCAGAGCTACCGCTTCTACCCTAAATCCAAAACGTTGGACCTGACGATCTAATCGATTCAGATAAGGAATAGAATCATGAACATTGCCTGGAGTTACATAAACATCCGTAATAATATTAAACTTCATTTCTGTAGTCCTATGGTCAAGATAACAGAACATTTCCTGCTTATTTTCACGAGACATAAATCCACATTCAGGATCAGTTGTACTAACCGGAATTTCTTTAGTTTCCTTCTCTTTCAACTTTTCCTGGAACGGCTTTTTTCCAGACTTAATTCTATCTTCCTCTATAGCTTTATTTAATTCCTCAAAATATTCGCGAGTCTCAACTTCTACTTCTTCTTTTGAAAACTTATGTTTATTGGCGTTTGCTTTTAAATGAGTTGAATCTGTAAATAAAACACGCCCTCCAACCATTTTGTGATTCATGGCTAGGAGAACAATCTCATCAAAAATATCCTGAAAGATATTTGTATCTTTAAAACGGTGTTGACGATTCCAGCTAATCGTAAAATGATGTGGAACTGGATCATGGAATTTAAATCCTAAGAATCAGCGATAGGCAATGTTCATTTTTACTTCTCTTTCTAATTGTCGCTCAGAACGAATGCCATAAATATAACCAATAAACATCATTTTAAATAGTATAAGGGGATCAGTAGGGCGTCCGTTATCATCTCTATAAAATGGACGAATTTTTTTAAGGAGAAATGAAAAATCAATATATTTATCGATCAAACGAAGAAGGTGATCGTCCGGAACTAATTCATCAATAGATACAAATTCATATTCATTTTGGCTATACTCTTTTTTGCTTAAACATTGAATTCATCACGTCATTTTAATATTATAAGTTCAGTTGAAGTCCTTATTGAAAAAACTCTGTTTATTGGCGCGTAAGGCACGAAGACTCCTGCGGGAGTACGGGGCAAGGGAGACCCCGCAAGAGCGAAGCGATGAGGAGGCTCCCCGGCACGCCCGCGGAAAGCGAAGTGCCTGGAGCGCCAATCAACAGACTTGTTGGAAAGTTCGAAATATATTAATAGTGTTATAACAAATTACCGCGGTGAATTGTTAAAGCAATCGAATAAAATAATAGGCTGTCGAGGGCAGTTCGACAGCCTGAGAGAACTAGGTGTTTCCTAGTTCTCTTTTTTTAGTGTGCCAGGCATGGCAACTATCTAGGTGGCGAAAGTCCACTGTGGGGGTACACATCGACCAACCACTAAGGAAGCGCAAGGTACTTATCGTGAGATAAGGGCTGGAGGAAGCGTGGAATAAAATCTTGGCTCGACGAACAGAAATCTGATACTAAGGCTCTACAAAGGGATAAGGCTCCTAAACAAGTCAAAGTCCAAAAGATGTGCGTAACTTTGTAGAGTAAATCAGGCGAGTAAAAGAGGAAAGATAGTTGTCTTACCCTGGGAGGCCTTGCGGATGTACATTGGTACAGTCGGAAAAGGTTTGCCGCAAGAAGTCAGCAGAAGCCATAGTAATGAAGTAATTCATGAAGGGCTGAACAATTTATAGTGTTTCAACGCCACGAATGCGTAAGTGACCTACTCCGAATGTGTTAATGGTGAAAGTATGAGCGTACCTCAAAGGATAACCAAAATGGAGCTATCACTTATTACGTGAGAGGAAAGGAGAAACGAGTATGGAACTTTTAGAACAGATTCTAAGTAATCAAAATATGAATCAAGCCTACTTGCGTGTATATAAAAACAAAGGTGCTAGTGGGGTCGATGGAATAACGGTCGATGAACTGAAACAATATCTGAGAGAGAACAAAGATGAGCTACGTCAGCGTATCAGAACAAGAAAATACCAACCACAAGCTGCCTTAAGAGTGGAGATCCCAAAAGAAAATGGAAAGATGCGCAAATTGGGAATACCAACAGTAGTGGATAGGGTGGTTCAACAAGCCATTCATCAAGTACTTAGTCCAATATTTGAAAAGCAGTTCAGCGAATTCAGTTACGGCTTTAGACCGAAAAGAAGCTGTGAGATGGCAATTATTAAAAGCTTGGAATTTCTAAATGATGGACACGATTGGGTTGTGGATATTGACCTTGAAAGATTTTTCGATACAGTCCATCACGATAAACTCATGCGAATCATTTCTAATACCATAGATGATGGAGATGTCATTTCCCTAATAAGAAAATACCTTGTCAGTGGAGTGATGGTGAATGGGAAATATGAAGAAACACCAGTTGGAACTCCGCAAGGAGGAAACCTAAGCCCACTGCTGAGTAATATTATGTTGAACGAACTGGATAAGGAACTAGAAAGTAGAGGACTCCAATTCGTGAGGTACGCTGATGACGCTCTAATCTTCGTGAAGAATGAGAAAGCAGCGAATAGAGTGATGGAATCAATCGTGAGATTTATAGAAATTAAATTAGGGTTAATAGTCAATATAGAAAAGAGTGAAATCTCTCGTCCAAAGGATTTGAAATTCTTAGGATTTGGATATTATTACGATTCTAAAAATGAGAAATACCAAGCAAAACCCCATTTCACATCAATACAAAAATTTCAAAGGAAGCTTCGAAAATTAACAAAGCGAAATTGGAGTGTTCCGCTAGACTACCGAATTTTAAAACTTAAACAAGTCATACTTGGGTGGGTTAATTACTTTAGAATCTCAAATATGAAAAAGGCTATGACTGAGATAGATCAGAAGCTTCGCTCCAGAATTAGAGTTATCATCTGGAAGCAATGGAAGGTACCGAAGAAACAAATCAAATCGCTTGTTCAACTAGGGATTCCAGAGGAAGAGGCGAAAGGATTAACTTTCTGTCGGAAAGGTTACCGGTACATCGGACTATCGAAAGTTGTTCAAAGGGCAATCTCAAACAAAAGACTAAAGCGGAGGGGAATTCCCTCTGCTTTCGAACATTATCTAAAAGTACACACTGTAATATAAATTGAACCGCCGTATACGGAACCGTAAGTACGGTGGTGTGAGAGGGGCGAAAATAATTAAATTATTTTCCCTCTACTCGATTGTTTTTGTTACTAAAGTAAAAAAAGTCGGATGAGCGAACCATGGAAAGTCGTATTGTCGATAGTTACAGAGTTTAGACTCTATTAAAATAGATTTATAAGTTGTAAGCGGAAACATCTATTGAGATCAGGAGGAGGAATGGGGATGTCCCAAGTTACAGTGAAGAAATTGGAACCAGGCATTCAGTCTATACCTGAAAAAAGGGTTAACACAAGACTAATGAAATTGAAAAGGGCTTTACCGCTATTTATCATGATGGTTCCCGGATTAATTTATTTATTGATCAACAACTATTTGCCAATGTTTGGACTTGTGATTGCCTTTAAAGATATTAACTATGCTAAAGGAATATTCGCCAGCGATTGGATAGGATTTAAAAATTTCGAATATCTGTTCAGCACAAAGGATGCCATCGTTATCACACGAAATACGATTCTTTATAATGGTGTATTTATAATTTTGAATACGGTATTGGCTATTGGTGTGGCGATCATGCTAAATGAAATAAAAAACAAGCTCGCTAAAGGCTTTTATCAGAGTGTGATTCTTTTGCCATTTTTAATTTCGATGGTCATTGTCAGTTATCTAGGATTTGCTTTTCTTAGTGAAGATGTTGGTTATCTGAATAAAACAATTTTGCCGATGCTAGGGGTTCACGAGATCTCCTGGTACAATGAGGCAAAATATTGGCCTTATATCTTAACCTTCATCAATATGTGGAAAGGTGTCGGTTTCTTGTGTGTTATCTACTTAGCCGCAATTATAGGTATCGATCAAGAATTTTATGAAGCAGCTACTCTAGATGGAGCCAGTAAATGGAAGCAAATCATACATATTACGATTCCATCAATTATGCCAGTCATTATCATGATGACATTATTGGCAATAGGAAAGATTTTTTATTCTGATTTTGGTCTGTTCTATCAAGTGCCAATGAATTCAGGTGCGATATACGATACTACTAATGTTATTGACACCTATGTTTACCGTGGTTTAATGCAGCTTGGGGATATCGGTATGTCAGCAGCAGCCGGGTTATATCAATCCGTCGTCGGATTTGTTCTCGTGCTGATATCAAATTATATCGTCCGCAAAAAGAGTAAAGAAAATGCATTATTTTAGAATGGAGGTCAAGCTGAATGTATAAATCTGACCGAATCACACAATGGGTTTCTCATATTTTTCTCATTATACTCGCTATAGGCAGCATCATTCCGTTGATTATTCTTTTGTCTTCTTCACTTTCAAGTGAGGCATCGATTATAAAAGAAGGATATTCCTTTTTTCCAAAGGAGTTTAGCCTTGATGCTTACGAATATTTACTGAAAAATTTATCAAAAATCGGTAGGGCTTATGGGATTACAATTTTCGTTACTGTATTTGGTACAATTGTAAGTCTTGCCATGACATCGTTTTTGGCATATGCCCTTTCCCGTCGTGATTTGCCTTACAAAAACGTGTTTTCTTTCATTGTTTTCTTCACTTTATTGTTTAATGGGGGACTTGTTCCAACCTATCTTGTTTATACTCAAATATTTGATGTGAAAAACACGATCTGGGCTTTAATAGTTCCGGGCTTATTAATGAATGGATTTAACGTATTATTAATGAGGACATTTTTTATAACGTCCATTCCGGAGCCGGTAATTGAATCGGCAAGAATAGATGGTGCAGGTGAATTTAGAACATTTTTTTCAATTATTTTGCCACTATCATTGCCTATTCTGGCAACGATTGGGTTACTTCAATCGATTACTTATTGGAATGATTGGTTTAATGGACTTATCTATATCACTGAACCATCGCTATTCAGTATCCAAAACATTTTAAACCGAATGTTGTCAGACATTCAGTTTTTGGCAAGCAACAATTTGGGCACAAACAGTAGCCAGGCAACTGTGCAAGTTCCTACCACCGCTGTGCGTATGGCAATTGCTTTAGTCGGTGTACTGCCTATCTTAATTGCTTATCCATTTTTCCAAAAATACCTTGTAAAAGGGATTGCATTAGGATCGGTAAAAGGTTGATTCAATTTGTTAAATTTGGAGAAGAGGCCCATGTCTAAGCAATGGGCTCCCCCTTTCACAAAATAAGATATCTACTAAAATACCTGAGTACAAAGCAAAGGGGACATAACAGATGGATGGTTTTATGCGGGGATTTTATAGTATTTCGGAATGGATTCTGAGGTTTGCTTATGTGAATATTCTGTGGATCTTATTTACTATCTTCGGACTTGTTGTTTTTGGCTTTTTTCCCTCTACAATTGCCATGTTTGCAGTTGTTCGCAAATGGATATTGAAGCAGCATGATATCCCAGTATTTAAAAGTTTTTGGATTACCTATAAAAAAGAATTTGTGAAAGCTAATTTATTAGGACTTGTAATATGTTCATTGGGATTCTTGACGTATTCAAACATCACAATTGTGGAGGCAACCACAGTACCAACATTTAAATTGCTTTATATTCCAAATACCATTGTCATTTTCATCTTTCTACTTACTTCTTTATATATTTTTCCGGTGTTCTCCCATTTTGATGTCCACTTGGGAGAAGGGATTAAAAATGCCTTTATCTTAATGGTCGTAAATCCAATACCGACGCTTTGCATGGCAACTTTAACTGGATTCCTTGGTTTTATCTATTTAAAATTGCCAGGACTTCTTCCTTTTTTCAGTGGGAGTTTAACTTCTTATATACTAATGTGGATTAGAAACTACGTTTTTAATAGAACAGTCAAATTGTCTGTCGAGAATGCTGGAGTAAAAGGATGAGAAAGGAAATGCTAAATATTATTGTAAACAGTTACAACGATTAAAAGGACATTTAATAGATTAAGCACGAATGATTTCATTCTAATGAAAGAAGAGATTTTAATGCACTATAAATCAATTCGACCAGGGCAGACCTGGCTAGATACAGATGGAAAGCGTATTCAGGCGCAGATCCATCATAACTGTCGGAGATACTTTTTATTGGTATGGAGAAAATAAAGAAAAGACGAAAGCTGGAAGTGGAATTTGGCATTGGGGAGTAAGATGCTACTCATCAAAAGATTTGTATAACTGGGAGGATAAAGGAATCATCATACCTCCAAATGTAGAAGACGAAAATTCTCCACTGCATCCTAGTCAGTTTATGGACAGACCACATATTA
This sequence comes from Bacillus sp. OTU2372, assembly GCF_038440275.1. Taxonomy (NCBI): domain Bacteria; kingdom Bacillati; phylum Bacillota; class Bacilli; order Caryophanales; family Bacillaceae; genus Bacillus; species Bacillus sp. OTU2372. The sequence goes on along the minus strand of NZ_JASATK010000026.1, from coordinate 41,808 downwards.
TTTTTAATGAAAAAACAGGTAAGTTTGTAATGCTGGATGAAAATTATGAAAAAAGAAGGAACTCAGGAATCAACGGTTTTGACAATTTAAATGTTGATACCTTTATAGTAGGTTATGTATGGCTTCCAATAAGATTTGATGGTGAAATGGCTTATTTAGATTAGATAGGTGAATGGAAATTGGAAGATTATGAATAATGGAAACATTATTCGTATTACTAATTACCGGAAAGGGGGTGACCTACAATAAAAAAATAGTATCACGATAATGATTTAATGAAATTATTAAAGTAAAATGGGGGGATAAAAATGTCTAAGAGATTCAGGGTATTAGCAGTATTTTTATTAACTTTTTTAGTTCTATCAACTGCCCTTGCAGGTTGTAGCAAAAGTAAAGAATCTTCGGGTTCAAGCTCTAACTCTAAAGATGGAAAACCATACAATGTTGTGATGGCCTATCAATCATTCGGTAATGTAGAAGATCTTAAAATGGTTCAAGACAAAATTAATAAAATTGCCAAGAAGAAGATCAATGCTACAGTTACATTAGTACCTATTAACTATGGGGCATGGAATCAGCAATCAAATTTAATGTTAACGGGTAATGAAAAATTAGATTTACTTTTTACTGGTCCTGACTTTGCCACAAAAGCGGTGAAAGGACAAATTATGCCTTTAGATGATTTATTGAAATCTCATGGAAAAGGGATATTGAAAGCTGTTCCTTCTGAGATACTTGAAGCTGCTAAAGTTGATGGAAAAGTTTATGGGGTACCAAGTATGAAAGAATGGTCACAGCAATATGGCTTTTTAATGACAAAAGATTTTGTTGATAAATATCACATAAATTTATCAAATGTCAAGACTTTGGAAGATCTTGAAGAAGTGTTTAAGGTGATTAAAAAGAATGAACCAACTGTCACTCCTATTGTTGGAGGTATTGGTGGGACTTTACCAATTTTAGCCTATACCTATTCTTACTTTGATAAACTAGGAGGAACTGTAGGAGCCTTAGATATGACGAAGGGGGATTTTAAGGTAATTAATGAATATGAGCATCCAGCATATGAAGCAGGCGCAAAACTAATGAGAAAGTGGTATCTTGCCGGGTATATAAGCAAAGATGCAGCAACATCTACAGATCTACCTTCCGATGCTATGAAAGCAGGCACAGGATTTGGATTCTTTAATGGTTTGGCCCCGGGTACAGAAGTAGGGGCATCTAATGGGATAGGAGGTAAACCTGTAGTTGCCGTCAGATTTAAGGACATTGTTCAATTCACAGATTCTCCTCAGATTCTAATGACCTTAGCAAAAAATAGCCAAAATCCAGAAAAAGCAATTGAGTTTTTAAATCTTATGTATACCGATAAAGATATTATGAATTTACTCACACTTGGTATAGAAGGTAAACATTATGAAGTAAATGAAAAGGGATTTGTTACATTACCAAAAGGGAAAACTGAAACAGGTTATGTTGGTAACAACTGGGTGATGGGGAATAACTTCCTTACGAAGGTTTGGGATGGACTACCTGCGAATCATTGGGATCAAGTGAAGGCTTTCAATGAAAGTGGAAAAAGATCACCTGCCTTTGGGTTTATGTTTAATCCGGATCCTGTAAAAACTGAAATTGCAGCAGTTAGTAACGTTGTTCAACAATATGAAAAAGGAATAGGAACTGGTACTCTAGATCCAGAAAAAATGCTACCTGAATTTAGAAAAAAATTAAAAGCTGCGGGCGCTGATAAAATTATTAAAGAAAAGCAAAAGCAACTTGATGAGTGGAGAAAAAATAAGTAGTATCTTTTCAATTAACTAGAATACTAGATTTTCGCTCTTGTCTTCTTTTTTAGAAAAATAGAATTTGTTGTGCTGCTCGCTATTTGAATTCGCTATCAATATATATGGTAAAAACTGTCATGGATAAGTGGAAGCAATTAATGTTCTAAAAGGGGGTAACCCGAAAGGTACCCTTTTTTTACTTTTTCGGCAGGTAATATGACCCACGAGGAAGTAACCGTTGAAGCTGAAGTTCAAGTAAATACTACAGCAGAGATCCTCGCCAAACTCGAGATGTTAGCGAAAACAGAAAGCTATTACAAAAGCGGAAGGTATTTTGATATTTCCAAACAGAGCAAGGTGTGTTGCTTATAGTAGGGTCTGGTCATTATCACTTCACTTATAGGAATGAACGTGGCAAATACTAGATTAATTGACTTGATTTTGAATGAGGAAACCACGAAAATTTTGTACATGGTTTCTCCAACCCTCATGGCCAATTAGCCCGGTTAAGAGCGGAGCCTATTCAAAAGCTAGTATATCATCCAATGTCGAAGTTAACTGAAGACAGACTAAAAAAGCTTATTGATGAGTTAAATGAATTTTGAAAGGGAATTGGACATTGTTGGACAATAGCTCTGTAATCATTTATTGGAATCGCCGATAGACTAGTTTTCAACGATAAGTGTATCAACACTTATCGTTGAAAACAGCCTATAGTTCTAAAAGAAATTTTTTCTTAAAGTTTAGTTTAAAGGAGGAGAAAATGTACGAACATATTGTTGTTTTTAAATTTAATGAAAATCTCTCATTAGATAAGGAACATAATCTTCTTAAACAACTTAGAGCATTCAAAGGGAAAATTCCCGGAATTGCAGAACTTACTGCCGGAATTAACGTAACCGAGGAAATAGAAAATAAACAGGGTTATACTTTGGGATTACGCATAACCTTTGAAAGTAAGCCATCGCTTGATAACTATTTGCCACATCCCGTTCACCAAGAGTTTGTTTCTTCATTAGCAGGATTCATAGACAATGTCATTGTAGTGGATTATGAAAATTAATCATTAATTAAATAACGATTAGATTTAATATTCAATAAAAAATACTGAGTTAATAGATTCCTACTTCACAAGTATATAAGGAGTAAGTATATGAAGAAAACGAGTATTAAATATTTGGATTCCTCGCTTTCAGTGGAAGAACGTGCAGATGATTTATTACATTTATCCTGATTTTGGTCATGAGTTTTTACCAGGATTAAACGATGAAATCTATTCCTTTATGATGGTAGTATAAAAAATTTTATGGAGATGAGCTTTTAATCTAGTAATTTGGGAAAAGCTGAAGTGGACAATATATCTGGTGGAAGTTAATAAATACTTGAAAACCTAGAGAGGAGTACAGTTTATGAAAAAAATAGAAAAATATAATATATTTGAGGGAAGCGTTAGAGGCACGGAACCATCTAAATCAAACGTTAAGGTGGATTTTACTGGAACATTCAGAAAAGATGATAAAACGGTTAAAATTAACGGATTCTACAATGGAAATGGTGAATATCTAATTAGATTTATGCCTGATGAAGTAGGTATATGGCATTATGAGTTAAGTCTAAAAGCGGAAGAAGAGATTAATGAATCTGGTGAATTTGAATGTATAAGAGAAACGGGAAATAATCATGGGCCTGTTGTTGTGAATGGTATGAATTTTCAATATGCCGATGGTACAAGATATATTCCCTTCGGAACCACGTTATATGCTTGGATTCATCAACCAAGGCAGCTTATTGAAAAGACAATTGAAACACTCTCCAAAAGCCCATTTAATAAGGCTCGTATGTGCGTATTTCCTAAAAGTTATACGTATAACACGAATGAACCTGAGTTTTTTCCTTTCGAAAAAAATGGAGAAGGAAAGTGGGATGTTAATCAGCCAAACGTTGAATTTTGGAAACATTTGGAGAGTCAATTATCAGCACTTTCCAATATAGGTATTGAGGCAGATTTAATTTTGTTCCACCCATATGACAGATGGGGATTTGCGGACCTAGGCAGAGAGGATGATCTAACTTATCTTGATTATTGTGTAAGGAGGCTGGCAGCCTTCAGAAACATTTGGTGGAGTCTGGCAAATGAGTTCGATGTGGTATTTAGTAAGAATGAACAAGACTGGGAGGCATTTGGTGAGTTTATAAGTAGTAATGATCCTTACCATCATTTGCTATCCAATCATAACATGCTTGGGTTTTATGATGCATCCAAACCTTGGATTACCCACTGCTCTATTCAGACAAACAGTTTTCAAAAAACTAAAATGTTCAGTGATCAATATAAAAAGCCTGTTATGATTGATGAGTGCAAATATGAAGGAAACATTGATGAAAGTTGGGGCAATATATCTGGCTTTGAGATGGTTCACAGATTTTGGTCTGTTATGGTGCTTGGTGGCTTCTGTACTCATGGAGAAACTTTTCATAGAGATGATGAGGTTCTTTGGTGGTCAAAAGGTGGAGAACTACACGGGGAGAGTGCAAACCGCATTGCTTTTCTAAAGGATATTATGTATGAACTGGAAGGGGAAATTCAGCCAGTTCGAGGTGCGTTTGATACAGATCCTAATGATCTCAGTTCAAAGGAAAAGCTAGAGGCTGCACAGAATAACCCATTTGCAAAAGCTATTTTGAATACTGACCCTTTAGTATTTGATGATTTTAGGACTAGGGTCGTAACATCCTGGACAGGTGGATATGGTGACAAATATATCATTACATATCTAGGTAGGGAATGTCGTTGCTTCCTTGATATGGAGCTACCAGAAAACGGTGAAGAGTATTCAATCGAAGTAATAGATATTTGGGAAATGACGCGTGAAACAGTGCTTGAGAGAGCAAAAGGAAAGGTAAGGGTTAATTTACCAGGAAAAGAAGGGATAGCAGTTATTGCGACGAGGAAATAAGATGGTAAAAGCAAGAAGTCATTTATTAGTTTAGCATTAATCACGTTTTATTTTATTTGAATGGTTTTAATTACACAAATTTATTTTATTTAACAGCTTAGACAGGGAAAACTTCAGTAATGATACTCATAAAGATACGTTTGTAAGTATCTAATTACGGAGTTTTTCCTGAGTCCTGATTAAAAAAAACCTTTGTAATCTTGGCTGCTGTTAGTCTTCCTGTTTGGACAAGAACTTCATCCTTGATTGAATCTTAAACGAGTGAAACAGGTATTAAGAATTTACAGAGTATTATTCGGAGTACTCTAGATAAGTAAATAACGAGGCGAAAAAGAATGAAACAATATCAAATATATGAACTTACATTTAAGGGAAAAGAACCAGAAGGTGACTTTGTAAACGTTGATATCAAAGGAGTTTTTCAAGTAAATGGGAAAAAAATATGTGTCAACGGATTTTACGATGGAGAAGAAAATTACCGGGTTCGTTATCTGCCATTAGAGAGTGGATGGTGTGAATATAAAGTCGAGTCTTCTATAGAGCTATGTGGAACGATGGAAGGAAGAGAATGGGTAGAAGTTGCTGATCATAAAGACCATGGATTAGTTCGGGTGAATAATCTATCATTCCAATATGAAGATGGAACCCCCTATCTGCCATATGGTACAACAGTATATGCACTTTTCCATCAGAAAAAGATACTGATGGATGAGACAATGGAAACTTTGAAAACAGCACCATTTAATAAAGTACGTATGTGTATTTTTCCGAAACATTTTGAGTTTAACCGGAACGAACCAGAGATATTTCCTTTTGAACGGGATGCAGAGGGAAAATGGGACGTGAAAAGACCGGACTTTAAATTTTGGAGGAATCTGGATGAGAAACTGATCCAGCTACAGGAATATGGAATTCAGGCAGATTTGATACTTCTTCATCCTTATGATTGTTGGGGACTTATGTATCTGACCAGAGAAGAGTATGAGATTTATTTGGAATATCTTATACGAAGAGTTGCTGCATACCCGAACGTTTGGTGGTCTCTTGCCAATGAATATGACCTGATGGATGGATTGGAACAAAAGGATTGGGAAGCTTTTGCAGAATATCTTGGTATTAACGATCCATATCAACACCTTCTCAGCAACCACAACTTTGTACATCCTTGGGATTTTTCCAACCCATATACAACTCATTGTAGTCTGCAGCAAGCTGATGCAGCAAAAATTCCAGCACTATTCCAAAAGTATCACAAGCCTGTAATTTATGATGAGTTGGGATATGAAGGAAACATTCCTTATAACTGGGGTAATTTATCCGGGTTTGAAATAGTAAATAGGTTTTGGAAGACCTGTTGCATGGGAGCTTATGCAACCCATGGAGAAACCTATATGGAGAAAATGGATAATAACCAGATCCTTTGGTGGAGCAAGGGGGGCAGACTGAAAGGAGAAAGTGTACGTCGTATTGCATATATGAGAGAGCTTTTTGAAGAAATGCCAGGAACACTTACCTTGTATCATTCACAGGATGCAGTACCATTTGAGACCCAGCAGCAGTTACGTGAAATGGTGGAAAATGGAAAAATGGAAATTGCAAATAATCTGGTATTCAAGTGTATGTGCAAGCTCAATGATGGAGAATTTGCACATATGATGGAGTTTATGACACCTCCAATTGTTCATTATAAGGATAAGGTATTTCTGACTTATCTTGGTGATGCATGCACAATCTATACAACCATGAATCTTCCCGAGGATGCAGTTTACACTGTGGAAATAATCGATGTATGGGAAATGACAAGGACAGTAGTTAAGACCAATGCCAGTGGAAAAACAGAAATTGATCTTCCAGGAAAAGTTGGAATTGCAGTTCTAGCAACAAAGGAAGCCTTACATTGTGGATAATAGTCAGTTTGAACAGTTTCCATAACTTTATCCAAATAGATAATAAAACATCCTGGAGATAAATGTGAATTTTCTTCCGGGCTGTTTCTTTTTGGTATATTTTTAGTTTGTAAACTTATTTGTTATGCCTGACACTACGTATGCCAATAAGCCAGTGGTTTTTCTGGTAATTTGCTGGACAACCTATTAAAAAATACTAGAACAAATGAAAAATAAATAAGTGTGATTTAACAATATAGTATTTGAGGTGCTGAGAAATACAAATAGAAATCGTACATTTTGAACAATTCAATTAAATGCCTTTACGAGCCATTGTGAATTTTAGCCAGGGTGCATTTACGGAAGAAATGCTTACAGGATTTATTCAGCTTTTAAATGATCAACGAAGAAATGTGGCAGTAGTATAAATCTTTTTAAGATAATTCACTCTAGAAATTATTAGATAGAAAAACACCCAATAAATGTTAGTAGAGTGTAAATGGAGGGGTTTTCACCTGCCGAATTAAGAAGAAGATCTTCGGAAAATGTAGTGATTGGGGAATAAATGCTTTCTAATTTATACATTTATTTATGAGATATTGAGGACCCTGAAGACTCTATTTTATTCTCCGTCTAAGGGGCAGCCTCCAATTAATATAGACTAGAATTTTTATAACATAACCAAATTTATTGGAATAAAGATAACTAGTTTTATGTGAAAATCTAGGAAAAGATAGAAAGAGAGAAGTGAGTATAAAATGAAATATAATTCAATCAGACCAGGACAAATTTGGCTAGATACCGAGGGAAAGCGCATTCAGGCGCATGGGGGATCCATTATAACTGTAGGAGATACTTTTTATTGGTATGGTGAAAATAAAGAAAACACAAAGGCCGGAAATGGAATTTGGCATTGGGGAGTTAAATGCTATGCATCAAAAGATTTGTATAACTGGGAAGACAAAGGAATCATCATTCCTCCTAATGAAGAAGATGAGAACTCTCCCCTGCATCCTTCTCAATTCATGGATAGACCACATATTATTTTTAATGAAAAAACAGGTAAGTTTGTATGTTGGCTGAAGATTATGAAAAAAGAAGGAACACAGGAATCAACGGTTTTGATTAGTGACCATATTTTAGGACCATATACCATGGTGAAAAGTGGTCTCCGTCCATTAAATATGAGTGCCGGTGATTTTGATTTGGTCTTGGCGCCAGATGGAAAGGCTTACTACTATTTTGAAAGAGTTCATAGTGAACTTGTATGTGCCGATTTAACAGAAGATTTCACGGATGTAACAGGTTATTATTCTACTCATTTTCCAAATATCCAACCTCCATATGTTCGTGAGGCACCAGCCTACTTTAATAGGAATGGACTACACTACTTGTTCACATCCGGCACAACAGGATATCATCCAAACCCATCGGAGGTCGCTCGTGCCAAAACTTTTCATGGTCCATGGGAGATTTTGGGGAATCCGCATACAGAGGATCCTACCTGCACTTCATTTAATTCACAGATCACCTCTGTATTTAAACATCCATTTAAAAAAGATTTGTATATTGCATTGGCGGATAGATGGCTTCCAAAGCTTCCGGAGATAATCGGAGAAGATTTTTATAATGGTAATAGGTATCGAACAGTTAAAGAGAGATTTAAATTATTATTTGGCCCGGAAAGAGATACTGTTATACCGGGAGAATCTCAAAAAAAACAGGATTCAGAAAGACAAGAATATGGCCTAGATTTAGATGTTGATACCTCCGTATCAGATTATGTATGGCTACCTGTAAGATTTGATGGTGAGATGGCATATATAGACTGGATAGATGAATGGAAAGTGGAAGATTATGAATAACCGTCAACCAGAGTCGATCGGAGTTGATAAGATCAAACCAAATCCAAGACTTACTCAATTGGACATACTCGAAAACAATTAAATAATAAAGAATTCTATTCCTTTGAAATTATATTCATAGAGTTACGTTTCCATGGGGCCCTTCATTTGTCTGGCTGGGAATGGTTTTTACTGGCTGTGCCGGTTGTACAGAGAGTATCGCGAACAGCGTTACCCGCAAGCTTTCGTCTTTGCTTCTGAGTCGATGTGGTGTTATCAGATGGGACTTGACGTTTTGAGGGATTCCGAGCATGGGAAGTGGGATCGCTTTTACCGGGGGGATTGGCTCACGAATATCAAGAGTACGGTCCATAATAATACACACACTAAGGCGGTTTCTGCGTATTCACGGTGATAGTCCTGATTTCTTTTTGCGTTAAAATCTGATGCCCGAAACGGAGAAGTATATTTATTTGGAAAACACACAACGCAATCCACTTTCCGACGACGAACTTGCCAAAAGGTTGAAAGAACTTTTTTGAAAAAGGTACAAATAAATGATGGATTGGGTGAGACGATGACAAAGTTTCATAGAACATATACTACTAAAGCTAATTTTATGCTTCATGGGGGAGACTACAATCCTGATCAATGGCTAGATAGAACTGATATATTAGCGGATGACATCAAATTGATGAAGTTTGCCCATACGAATACTTTTTCTGTTGGCATTTTTGCCTGGGCTGCATTAGAGCCGGAAGAAGGAGTGTATAACTTTGAGTGGTTAGATAAAATTTTTGATGATATCTACGGTATCGGCGGACGAGTGATTTTAGCCACACCAAGTGGGGCTCGTCCTGCTTGGATGTCTCAAAAATACCCTGAAGTACTGCGAGTTAATTCAGCAAGAGTGAAGCATCTGCATGGCGCAAGACATAATCATTGTTTTACTTCACCGATTTATCGTGAAAAAACTCAGAAGATCAACCGCCTGTTAGCTGAAAGATACGGTCAGCATCCTGCTTTGTTAATGTGGCATATCTCAAACGAATATGGCGGCGAATGCCATTGTCATCTATGTCAGGAAGCCTTCAGAAACTGGTTAAAAGAGAAATATCCTGACCTTAAATCCTTGAATCATGCTTGGTGGGGTCCATTTTGGAGCCACACTGTTACAGATTGGTCACAAATCGAATCTCCTTCTCCAATTGGAGAAAATACGGTAAACGGATTAAACCTTGACTGGCGCAGATTTGTAACCGATCAGACGATTGATTTCTTTGAAAATGAAATTATCCCCATAAAGGAAGTTACACCTGAAATTCCAGTTTCGACGAATTTCATGGCGGATACACATGAACTCATTCCGTTCCAAGCTCTTGATTATAGCAAGTTTGCGAAACATCTTGATGTGATCAGCTGGGATGCCTACCCTGCTTGGCACAATAATTGGGAGAGTACAGCTGACTTGGCAATGAGAGTAGGATTCATAGATGACTTGTATCGCAGTCTTAAACAGCAGCCGTTTATTTTAATGGAATCTACTCCGAGTCTTGTAAACTGGCATCAAGTGAATAAAGCAAAACGACCAGGAATGCATCTGCTTTCCTCCATGCAAATGGTGGCACATGGCTCGGACAGCGTCATGTACTTCCAATGGCGCAAGTCACGAGGTTCTGCGGAAAAATTCCATGGTGCGGTTGTTGACCATGATAATAGCTTGGATAACCGTGTGTTCCAAGAGGTTGCAAAGTTGGGGGGAATCTTGGAAAAGATTTCTGATGTAGTGGGAACAAATCGCCCTTCAGACGTTGCTATTCTTTATGATTGGGAAAGCAATTGGGCCCTTAACGATGCATCAGGCTTTGGTATAAAGACGAAACGGTACCCGCAAACCTTGCAGACACATTACCGAACTTTTTGGGAAATGGATATTCCTGTCGACGTCATTACCAAAGACCAGGATTTCACCTCGTATAAATTATTAATTGTGCCAATGCTCTACTTAGTAAGCGAAGAAACGATTTCACGCTTGAAGAAATATGTAGCCAGGGGCGGTACGTTAGTCATGACCTACATAAGCGGAATTGTTAATGAACATGATTTAACGTATTTAGGGGGCTGGCACAAAGACCTTCAAGAGATTTTTGGAATGATTCCTGTTGAAACCGATACGCTGTATCCAAATGATCGCAATGCAGTCCATTTCAATGGTAAATCGTATGAGTTAAAAGATTATGCAACAGTTATTCAATTAAATGCAGCTAAAACAGAAGCCCATTATGTGCAGGATTTTTACGCGAATACACCGGCTGTTACAAGCAACGTATTTCAGAAGGGAAAAACCTATTATATTGGCGCCCGGTTAGAGGATGATTTCCATCGTAAATTCTATTCGGGGCTAATAAACGAATTAGCGATTAAACCTGCTGCTTCCGTTAAGCACGGTAAGGGAGTATCTGTACAAGTGAGACAATCCCCTGAGTGTGACTATATTTTCATAATGAACTTTACGGAGGAAGACCAAACCGTCGTGCTTGAATCTGCTGTTAAAGATATGGTCACTGGAGAACAATTGTCTGGTGAAGTTGTTTTAGAAAAGTATCAAGTGAGGATTGTGGAAAAAGAAAAATGTTGAGTCTGTTTAAAATGAAAGGAAATCAAAATCAAAATAAACAGGATGCAGAAAGACAAGAATATGGCCTAGATTTAGATGTTGATACCTCTGTATCAGATTATGTATGGCTACCTGTAAGATTTGATGGTGAGATGGCATATATAGACTGGATAGATGAATGGAAAGTGGAAGATTATGATTAACCGTCAAATCACAACAAGACCATAACTTTTTCGAACAATAAATAGTTAAAGGAGGATATTAAATGAAAACCTACATTGAAAAAAAGGCCAATTTCTTTAAGTCGGCCAAACCTATTTGGCCTCAGGAATTAATGGGGCAAATGAATTATACTTTAGAATTTAGAGCAGTTATTGACATGCAAAGTTTTGAAACATGCAAACTAAAAATAGCAGTCTCTACCATATATAGGTTTTTTATTAATGGACAGTTTGCAGGTTATGGACCTGCAAGAGCAGCAAAAGGTTACTTCCGGGTAGATGAACTCGATATTTCCGAGAAGCTAGCTAAAGGTATAAATATAATTTCAATAGAAGTTGCTGCTTATAATGTAGAAAATTATTATATTATGGAACAACCTGAATTTCTCCAGGCCGAGCTGTTGTGTGGAGATGTAGTAATTGCTTCAACTCAAGGTAAGGGTGTTTTGTTTGAAGCAAGATTATGCAATGAACGGGTGCAAAAGGTTCCTTTCAACAGCTTTCTAAGAGGATCGTTTGTTGAATATTATAAGCTTGATTCTCAGTATGCAGATTGGAGAACAAAACAGGATTATGATTTAAAGGCTGTTGAATGTCAAGTAGTACCCGAAAAAACATTTTTGCCTCGTGTGGTTGAATATCCAGAGTTTGCTTTGAGAATGCCAGTTAAAGAAGTTGAAAAGGGTATTTTTGAAGAAGATGAAACAACAGAAGCATCATGGGTAGCGTTTTTTACTGATATGGTTGGCCGAGTTAAAAAGGGATATACCATAAATGAATTCGAAGAGGATCCAGCCATTGACCTACAAAAGGTTAAGTACTGTCAAAAACTCAAAAGCGACAGTTTTCTCACCAGTGACTCTACAACTGAGTTACATAAAGGTTCATACAGAACCTTTGATTTCGGTACCAATTTAACAGGCTTTATCGGTGCCAAAGTAATAGCTAAAGAAAAGACTAAAATTATCTTTATATTTGATGAAAAACTTACTGATGGAGATGTAGACTTCAAACGTGCAGGAATAAATCCCTTTATTGTATATGAACTTGAAACGGGAACATACAACCTGGAGGCTTTTGAAGCCTACACTTTAAGATATTTAAAAGTAATGGTATTTGAAGGTTCCTGTCAGATTAGCAATATTTATCTAAGAGAATATACAAACCCCGATGTATTTAAAGCATCTTTTTCATGTAGTGATACGAAATTAAGCCCTCTTTTTGAAGCTGGTAGAGAAACGTTGCGGCAAAACTCAGTGGATATTTTTATGGACTGTCCATCCCGTGAGAGGGCCGGATACCTGTGTGACAGCTTCTTTACTGCAAGAGCAGCTTTTGATTTATCAGGTAATACCAAGGTAGAAAGACTCTTTTTTGAAAACTACCTCTTGGCAGATAAGTTTGATAAATTACCTGAGAACATGTTGCCGATGTGTTATCCTGCGGATGCTATTGGAATCGTGACCTATTTAAAATCACAATATGGGGATTTTATCCCAAATTGGTCACTCTGGTTTGTAGTGCAGCTTGAAGAATATCTGAAAAGAAGCGGAGATACAGAGCTTGTCGAGAAATTTAAGCCAAAAGTATTAAGGCTGTTTGAGTATTTTAAAGCTTTTGAAAATGAATATGGACTTCTTGAAAAACTTGATGGCTGGGTGTTTGTTGAGTGGTCTAAGGCAAATGACTATGTCCAGGATGTCAATTATCCCAGCAATATGCTTTATGCAGGAGCTTTGGCTGCTGCGGGAAGAATTTATAATATGAATGAGTTGCTTGAACATTCTTACAGATTAAAAGAGGAAATTAGAAAGCAATCTTATAATGGAACATTTTTTGTAGATAATGCAGTGCGTGAAAATGGTGACCTAAGAGTTACAAAAAACAAATCAGAAGTATGTCAATACTACGCCTTTTTCTTTGAGGTTGCTACACCGGAAACACATAAACATTTATGGAATACATTGTTGATTGAGTTTGGACCTAAAAGAAAGGCAACAGGAGCTCATCCCGATGTAGATCCGGCAAATGCATTTATTGGAAACTATTTAAGGTTGGATTTACTCTCACGAAATGGGCTAGGGAAACAATTGGTAGATGAATCCAGCGATTACTTGACTTATATGGTAAATCAAACTGGAACTATTTGGGAGCATGCTGATGATTCTGCAAGCTGCAATCATGGATTTGGATCACATATTGTGTACTGGCTATATAAAAATGGATTAGGTATTAGCGATATTGATGTGTTAAATAAATTTATTTCCCTGAGGTTTGAAGCATCAGACTTGGATTGGTGTGAAGGGAGAGTACCGATAAACAACGGCTTTCTAAGTGTTAAATGGTGGAAAGAAGATAACACTATCTTTTACAGTGTTGAAATACCGGGAGGATTTAATCTGGAAGTGGAAAATATGACCGGTTTAACCCTTGTTCGTAAATAAATGTGATTTTTGAAGTAGTAGAAAATAATCGTAAATATGAGAAGGTGCTGCTGAAAGGCTGATGGAATAATTAACTGCACAGCAGCACTTTTTTTTCAATGAATACACTTATCAATATAATGGAAGATTCTCGAGATACAACTTATAAATTATTAATAGATTTCGCTAAATAACCAGTATGCAAGGAGAAAAATGATGAAGAAAACGAGTATAAAATATATGGATTCTTCACTCTCAGCTGAAGAACGTGCAGATGATTTGTTGCAGAGAATGAGTATTGATGAAAAAATGGGGCAGATTGTTTGTTACTTCCCTATAAAACTATCGGATTATGAATACTTAGAAGAAAAGTATAAACATGGAGTGGGGCAGGTTAGTACTCTTGAGATGAGGTCGCTAGACACACTTGAAGATGCTGCAAGGTTCCAGCGTGAAATACAGGAAAAAGTCATGTCGCTAAGTGAACATCGTATTCCGGCCATTTTTCATATGGAAGGTCTTTGTGGTGCGTATGTACAAGGGGCTACCAGCTTTCCTTCAGGGATTGGAAGAGCCTCTTCTTGGGATCCTGAATTAGAGAAAGAAATCGGGAAAATTGTTGGCAGGCAGGAGCGCGCGGTTGGTATCACACAAGTCTTTGCACCGGTATTAGATATATCCAGAGATTCAAGAATGGGTAGACAAGGAGAGACCTATGGTGAGGATCCTACTTTAGCAGCGGCAATGGGCGTTGCCTATACGAAAGGTATTCAATTAGAAAAAACGGGCCATCGACGTTCTGAAAGTGTCGCAAAGCATTTTCTGGGCTTTCATGCTTCTGATGGTGGAATACACGGGACTCATGTTGATATGCCGGCAAGACCTTTACGAGAAATCTATGGGAAGCCCTTCCAGGCAGCAATTATAGAAGCAAATTTAAGAGGAATCATGCCTTCTTATAATTCTATCAATGGAGAACCGGTGTCCGCTTCCAAAGAAATATTGACAGGAATCTTGCGGGACGATATGGGCTTTGATGGAATCACTGTATCAGATTATTGTGCGATTATGAATATTCATGGGGTTCAGAAGGTATGTGAAAGTTATACGGAAGCAGGACTTCGTGCATTAAGCGCTGGTATGGATATGGAGCTAATGATTAAGAAATGCTTTAATGACGAGTTAGCGGAATGGTTTGAAACTGGGAAAGCAGATATTGATATTTTGAACACAGCTGTAAGGCGTATTTTAGCTACTAAATTTAGAATGGGGCTTTTTGAGAACCCTTATGCCTTATCTGGTGAAGAGCTGACAAAGGCTTTTCATTGCTCCAAAGATGAGGACGTTACGCTGCAATCAGCCAGAGAATCACTAGTGCTTTTAAAAAATGATGGTATTTTGCCTATTCAAAAGAATGTGAAAAAAATTGCTGTAATCGGATGCCATGCTTCAGACGCTCGAATTTTCTTTGGAGGCTATACTCATTTTAGTATGGCGGAAGGACTGTTAGCTGCCATTTCTACTATGGCTGGTCTAGAAACAAAGGCAGACGAGAAGAAATCTGTGATGAAGACCATCCCTGGAACCCCTATACAGGTGGATGATGATCCAGCTTTTGAGGCACTATTACAGAAACAAAAGCCAGGAATCAAGAATTTACTCGTGCAATTACTGGAAAGTCTGCCTCAGACTGAAATTGCTTATTCGTTTGGATATCCAGTGGCAGGAAATGATATGTCTGGTCATGAAGAGGCTTTAAGAATAGCCCGTGATGCCGATTTGGTTATCGTTACATTGGGTGGCAAACATGGCACCAGCTCTATTGCCTCTATGGGAGAAGGTATTGATGCAACGGATATTAATCTCCCAATCTGTCAGGAAACCTTTTTAGAAAAATTATCTGAATTGCACAAAAAGGTAGTAGCCGTACATTTTAATGGCCGCCCCATCTCGAGTGATGCAGCAGACAAGTATGCAAATGCCATTCTAGAGGCATGGAATCCTGCAGAGAAAGGTGCAGAAGCGATTACGGATGTTTTACTTGGTAACTATAATCCAAGCGGGAAGCTTCCAATATCTGTGGCACGTTCCGCTGGACAGGTACCTATTTATTACAATCATCCGAATGGCTCCAGTTACCATCAGGGAGAAAGCATAGGTTTTTCCGATTATGTGGATATGCCTCATACACCTAGATATTTCTTCGGGCATGGACTTTCTTATACCAGTTTTGAGTATTCCAATTTGAGATTAAGTAGTACGGAAATAGAACCAAACGGTGTAATCACCATTACTTTTGATTTAGAAAATACAGGTGAAACGCAGGGAACAGAAGTAGTTCAGCTTTATTTTAAGGACCGTTATGCCAGCATGACTAGACCAGTCTTGGAATTAGCAGGATTTAAACGTATTGAACTAGAGCCAGGAGAAAAGCAAACCGTTTCTTTCCAGGTAGAGCCAAGTCAAATGGCGTTTCTTGATCGGGACATGAAGTGGAAAATTGAGGCTGGTGACATAGATGTGCTAATTGGAAGCTCTTCTATTGATATCAGGCTAAAGGACAGCTTTAGAGTTGCATCAGATTTATATATTGACGGTAAGAATAGAAAATTTTACGCAAAATAAAGAAGTTTAATAATAGATTTGGATTCATAGACACGTAGAGATATTTTCATAAGTCCTTAAAGGGAGTTTAAGATGATAGAAAGGGGATATGAAAGATGGATCGAATGAAAGGGAAGGTTGCCCTAGTAACTGGAGCCGGTAGCGGCATAGGTAAAGCTAGTGCAATTCTTTTGGCAAAAGAAGGAGCCAAAGTTGTATTGACGGACATTCAAACAGACACCTTGAATACTACACTTGCAGAGATCGAAGCTTTTCAGGGTGAAGCAATAGGTATTAAACTTAATGTATCTGATGAAGAAGAATGGATTGCTACAGTACAAAAAGCAGTTGGCACGTTCGGCACAATTAACGTTCTTGTAAATAGTGCTGGCATTAGCAGCCAATTAGATACTACGGAAGAATGGAAGCGCCTGATAAACATCAATTTAACAGGGAGCTATTTGGGTATGAAGCAAGTCATTCCCATAATGAAACAAGATGGTGGCTCTATTGTAAACATCGCTTCCCTTGCCGGACTTGTTGGTGGCGGTTTTAACGGTTATACAGCATCAAAAGGAGGTATACGCTCCATTTCTAGAGCTGCAGCAGTGGATTATGCAAAGGATAAAATCCGTGTAAATTCAATTTATCCAGGACTAATTATTACTCCTATGACCGAAGGCATACTCTATCATAATGTGTTGAAGCAAAAATTTGAGGAAAAGACGCCTCTTCCTCGGTTTGGAACCCCTGAAGATATTGCATTCGGCGTATTGTACTTAGCATCAGAGGAATCATCTTTTGTTACGGGTACGGAATTAGTGATTGATGGTGGCACAACAGCATCTTGACTTTACATCTATTAGAAGAAAAACGTTTGTTGTAAGCTTGGATGTACCACAAGGTTGGAAGGTAGATTTTGTTGGCCTAGAACAATATAAAAATTGGGAGATCAAAATGATTTAATTTCAATTACCAAACTAGATTGGAGTTATGAAATGGAAGACCAATATGTTAAGCAATGGGGACAGTTTGAAGCAGGTTGGGAAGGAACTAATAAAGGAAATCCTTTCATAGATGTATCGTTTAAAGCCATTTTTAAGAATGCAAATCGTGAAGTTGAGGTTAAAGGCTTTTATGCTGGTGAGGGTCAATTTACCATTCGTTATATGCCTGATCAAATTGGAGAGTGGTCTTTTCAAACGGAGAGTAATTTAGAAACCTTAAATCATTTAAAGGGTAAATTCCAATGTATTAAAGCTGGAGAGGACAATCATGGTCCTGTAATTGTTTCTGGTAAAACGCATTTTTCCTATTCAGATGGTAAACCCTACTATCCGTTTGGAACAACTGCATATGTATGGAACTATCAGAAAGAAGAGATTCAGGAGCAAACCTATGATAGTTTAAAAAGTGGTCCATTTAATAAAATTCGTATGTGTGTATTTCCAAAACACTATGATTTTAATCTTCAAGAACCAGGTTTGTTTCCTTTTGTCGGTTCATTAGAAGAGGGGTTTGATTTTAGCCGTTTTGATACCTGTTTTTTCGATAATCTGGAAGAGCAAATAGCAAGGTTAGAAGAGTTAAATATTGAAGTCGATTTAATTTTATTTCATCCATATGACAGATGGGGATTTAAAAATATGGGAATAGAGGTAGACCAGCGTTACCTTTCTTATTTAATAGCTCGTTTGGCTTCTTTTCGAAATATTTGGTGGTCATTAGCGAATGAATATGATCTCATTGAAAGTCGTCCGATGGCTGAATGGGATGATCTGTTTAAATTAATTCAAAAAGAAGATCCATCACAGCACTTAAGATCGATTCATAATTGGCATCGTCCAGACAATCGCAGTAATACGCATTGGTATGATCATAGTAAGCCGTGGGTAACACATGCAAGCATTCAGCATCCTGATACTTCCATGGTTATGGATTTACTAGAGTTATATGAGAAGCCTATCATTTTTGATGAATGTCGATATGAGGGAAATTTTAATCATGGATGGGGAAATCTCACTGCTGAAAGAATGGTTCAATGTTTTTGGGAAGGTGTTTCCCAAGGCGGTTATGTTACACATGGTGAGACATTTATGAATCCTAATGAAATTATTTGGTGGTCCCATGGAGGTAAGCTTTATGGCGAGAGTCCAAGCCGAATTGCCTTCTTGCGATCTATCATCGAAGATGGACCAGTAAAAGGGTTAAAGCCGTTTAATTTTGAATGGACCGTTTTTGCAGGGAAAATAGGGGAGGAGTATTTACTTGCCTATTTTGGTGATAGTAGACCTTCTTCTAAAGTATTGCCATTTTCGGAAAACGAGAGGTACAAAATAGAAGTTATTGATACATGGGAGATGACCATATCGCATTTAGAAGGAGAATTTACAGGTGGTTCAACTATTAATCTTCCCTCTAAGCCATATATTGCGCTAAAGGCGATCCAAATATAATAAAGCAATTAATAGATAGAATATGAACATTGTACTTTATTCTATTTAAAGAAGGGTTTTTCTCCATTTAGGGGGAATCCCTTTATATTTTTTAAGATTTATGATTCACAACAAACTTCAATAAATATAGTAGAAATTTTATAAATTAAATAGAAATGTTGAAATACATGACAAGTTGTATTATGGAAAAATAGTATATGAAAATGTAGTAAAGACAAAGGGGAAAGGTCCACAAAAACCACAAAAGAGTCAAAAATAGAGAGGAGAGCATTATATGAGACAAATAGAAAAATATAATATATTTGAGGGAAGCGTTAGAGGCACGGAACCATCTAAATCAAACGTTAAGGTGGATTTTACTGGAACATTCAGAAAAGATGATAAAACGGTTAAAATTAACGGATTCTACAATGGAAATGGTGAATATCTAATTAGATTTATGCCTGATGAAGTAGGTATATGGCATTATGAGTTAAGTCTAAAAGCGGAAGAAGAGATTTATGAATCTGGTGAATTTGAATGTATAAGAGAAACGGGAAATAATCATGGGCCTGTTGTTGTGAATGGTATGAATTTTCAATATGCCGATGGTACAAGATATATTCCCTTCGGAACCACGTTATATGCTTGGATTCATCAACCAAGGCAGCTTATTGAAAAGACAATTGAAACACTCTCCAAAAGCCCATTTAATAAGGTTCGTATGTGCGTATTTCCAAAAAGTTATACGTATAACACGAATGAACCTGAGTTTTTTCCTTTCGAAAAAAATGGAGAAGGAAAGTGGGATGTTAATCAGCCAAACGTTGAATTTTGGAAACATTTGGAGAGTCAATTATCAGCACTTTCCAATATAGGTATTGAGGCAGATTTAATTTTGTTCCACCCATATGACAGATGGGGATTTGCGGACCTAGGCAGAGAGGATGATCTAACTTATCTTGATTATTGTGTAAGGAGGCTGGCAGCCTTCAGAAACATTTGGTGGAGTTTAGCAAATGAGTATGATTTGGTTTTTAATAAGAATGAAGAAGACTGGGAATCCTTTGGCAAGTTTATTAGTAGTGAAGATCCTTATCACCATTTGTTATCCAACCATAACGGCCTAAAAGTCTACGATGCATCGAAACCATGGATTACCCACTGCTCTATTCAAATAAATAGTGTACAAAAAACTAAAATGTTCAGAGATCAATATAAAAAGCCTGTTATGATTGATGAGTGCAAATATGAAGGAAATATTGATCAAGGTTGGGGCAATATATCAGGCTTTGATATGGTTCACAGATTTTGGACTGTTATGGTACTTGGTGGATACTGTACTCATGGAGAAACGTTTCATAGGGATGATGAAGTTCTTTGGTGGGCAAAGGGTGGAGAACTACACGGGGATAGTGTAAACCGAATTGCTTTTCTAAAGAATATTATGTCTGAACTTGAAGGGGACATACAGCCAGACAAAGCTACGTTTGATGTAAATCCTAATGATCCTAGTATAAAGGAAAAACTTGATTCTGTGGAGATGGAGCCATTTGTAAAAGCTCTTTTTAGTCTTGACCCAGTTGAATTAAATGAGTTTATGAACGGTTTTTCCACGGTCTTTTCCGGAAGACATGATGACAAATACATGATCAAATATTTGGGAAGGGAATGTCGCTGCTTCACTGAAATAGAGCTGCCTGAAAACGGTGAAGAGTATTCAATCGAAGTAATAGATATTTGGAAAATGACGCGTGAAACAGTGCTTGAGAGAGCAAAAGGAAAGGTAAGGGTTAATTTACCAGGAAAAGAAGGGATAGCAGTTATTGCGGCTAAGAACAAATGACGGCAGAAGGGATTATCTCCTTTTAGGGGGGAATCCCTTTTTTATTTTTAAAGATATGGTGATTCACAACAATCTCCATTAAATATTGTAGAAATTTTATAAAATAAATAGAAAAATTGAAATACATGATAAGTGTTCATATGAAAAAATAATAAAAAGATTTAATTTTCAAAAAAAGAAATGAAAACCTTTACACGAAGGGAGGTAAGACTATAGAACTAGGAAATATTTAATCTTTTAAGGTCTTTGGTAAATAACGCTATTATCTTAATCTATCAAATTCAAAGGGGACCGTATTTTTATTAAATGGGAGAAAAAAATTTATATTCATATGGAGGTTATCCAATGGAAGCAGAAGTACTAGTAGAACAAGCACCCGTGAAAAAAGCATCCAAGGACAATGTTGGGGCTTGGAGAATGTTTGCCTGGCAAAGCCGCGCACTATCCATATCGGGCAATGTGTTAATTTTAGGATTTCTATCGATTTATTGTACTGATACACTAAAAATACCGGCTGCTTTAGTAGGAACACTGTTAATGGCTACTAAACTATTAGATGGTATTACCAATTTATTAGCGGGTGTCATTGTGGATAGAACCAATACAAAAATTGGGCGTGCCCGTCCGTATGAGTTGAGTATTATCGGGGTGTGGCTATGTACATGGCTGATGTTTGCTTGTCCTCCTGAATTCAGTTTAGCAGCAAAAGTCGTTTGGGTTTTTTCCATGTTCTTTTTTGTAGATTCCATTTTCGGAACTCTCCTTAATGCAAACAATACGGTATATATGGTACGTGCTTTTTCAAAGCAAGAGCATTATGTTGCCATAAGTTCCTATGGATCCATTATTGTTTTTCTTGGAGCAATAGCGGTTAATGTTAGTTTCCCTATGTTGATGGGTAAGCTGGCTACCTCTGCGGATGGATGGAAGACTTTGATTGCCATCTATGCGGTTCCCTTTTTATTAATTGGATTATTACGCTTCTTTTTCATAAAGGAAACGAACAATGTCGATACGGTTTCTGGTGAAAAAGTAAATTTCAAGGAATTAATGTCTGTATTAAAAACCAATCGTTATATTTATACGATTGCCATCATGTTATTCGTGTTTAACTTTGTTACAAATATGGGAGTTGGTGTATATTACTTCACCTATATTGTAAAAAATGTCGGACTGATGGGTCCTCTTGCCCTAACCCAAGTAGTGATCTTACCTTTGGTGTTTTTGTTCCCAATGATTATCAGAAAATTCTCTACGACAAAGCTGATTGTGGCAGGTATTTTCATCACCAGCTTAGGTTATTTAGTTAATTTTATTGCAGTAGATAACTTCCCCCTTTTGGCCCTTGGCGGCATATTAACTGGAGCTGGTACAGTCCCAATCGCTATGTTGAGTGCTTTGATGATTATCGATTGTGCGGACTATAACGAGTGGCAGGGAAGACCTCGTGCGGAAGGTACACTTGGAAGTGTAACAGGCTTTACTAGTAAAATAGGGGCCGCGATTGGTTCAGGTGTAATGGGTGTCTTGCTTAGTGTGTCAGGATATACTGGGAATGCGGCAACCCAGCCCGAGTCAGCGGATTTAATGATACGGATGTTATTCAGTATTATTCCACTTGTACTTTATATATTGGTAGCCCTTACATTGAGATTCTACAAACTGGATAAACTCGTTCCACAGATTCGTAAGGAAAATGAGGAAAGACGTAATCAAATGGGACTAACAGAATAAAAGGGCAAAAAGCATAAAAAAAGCTTTTACTAACTTTCTATGTATAACATGAATTGTATTTTTAATAGTTTTTAGAAAACCAAAATAATGGGAGTGTAATTATGACTGCTTCTAAGAAATCAAATTCATTAACAGCCGAAGAAGGACCTATGTGGATCACCGCTGATTGTGAGGATCCGCTATACAACCGTCCGGTCATCGACAGCGAATCCGATCACACCACTCCGGTACCTCACCACAAGGTATCGGGTCACTTTGAGGGAACTGATAAGAGGTTCAACTTCTACTTTCCATTGAAGAGTCAGTGGAAGGGACGATTTTTTCATTTGGTGTACCCGCTCATAGACGAGAACGCGACCGATGAGACATTAAGCTTCGGTGCGGACAGCGGGGCATACACGGTGCAGACGAACGGCGGGGGTGGTTATCGGGTGGACGCAGCTGCGGCCAAGTTTTCTAGGACGGTTGCTGCGAGCTATTACGGCTCATCTGAACGGATTTATGGCTATATCTATGGCGGCAGCGGTGGCTCCTTTCAGACAATAGGTGCCATCGAGAACACCAGTGGGATATGGGCCGGTGCCGTACCATTCATTCCTGGCGTGCCAACATCTATCCCGAATAACTTCTTTGCCCGGGCCTTTGCACGCTTCGTGTTAGAGGAGAAGGCCCAGCAGATTGCGGATACGGTGAGTCCTGGAGGCAGTGGAAAGCCATACGTCGGGCTCAGTGAGGTAGAACGGGCGGTGCTAGACGAGGTTACAAAACTGGGCGTACCGCTGCGAGCCTGGGAGGACTACACTTATTTGCTCGGAATGAACGATCCTCAAGGTCTCCTTGGTTTTGGTGAAGTAGTCCGAACCACTGATTCCAATTATGTGAATGACTTTTGGAGTAAGCCTGGGTATCTGGGCACGGAGCAATCATCCCTCGGTGAAAAGTACCGTAACGCCAAGATTGACCACATCTCTACCATCATCAAGGTCAACCGAAACGAACAGAATGAACCAATTAGTATAGTTCTGAATAACGTGCCAGAGGATCTGACAACAACCGGCCTCGATTACACGCTTTACGCAGCGGAGGGTACGCCGAAGGTAGAAACACTTAGGGGTTCCCTCGATCCGGTCACGATGGTTTTCACCATTGGGAGTGAGACCCCGGAAAGTGTACTGAGTGCTATGAATGAAGGCTCAAAACTAAGAATCGACAATCGGTGGTACCTCGCCTTGCTCTCATACCATCGTCATCAGGTACCACAGCGACCGGGTTACGATGCCTGGAATCATCTTAGAGCGCTAGACGGAACGCCACTTTATCCACAACGGCCATTAGAAGTTGGACCAATGATATCCCTTGGTGTGACCGGTAGAGGCACCCACACTGGCATGATTCAAGGGAAGGTTATTATGGTTGCCAACCTGTTTGATAATGACGCTTATCCATGGCATGCTGATTGGTATAGCGCGAGGGTTAAAGATTCAATAGGTGAGCGCTTCGACGCCAACTTCCGTGTCTGGTACAACGACAACGCAGATCATATTGGTCCTCGTACTCACCGTCTAGTGCAATATGAAGGCATTCTCCATCAGGCACTTAGGGATTTAAGCGCTTGGGTAGAGAGGGGCGAAGAGCCTCTAGGCTCAACCCATTATGACGTGGTTGACAGTCAAGTTAAAGTGCCTGATAACGCTGCGGTGCGCCGAGGTATCCAGCCTGTCGTCGATCTAACCGTCAACGGCGACAACAGGATTGACATTCCGGCCGGTCAGACTGTCACCTTCAAGGCAAAGATCCAGGTTCCTCCAGGGACTGGTAAGGTAGTGGGCTCCGATTGGGACTTCCTCGGCTCAGGCAACTTCGAGGCATTATCCTTCGGA
The DNA here is from genome assembly GCF_038440275.1 of Bacillus sp. OTU2372. Classification (NCBI taxonomy): domain Bacteria; kingdom Bacillati; phylum Bacillota; class Bacilli; order Caryophanales; family Bacillaceae; genus Bacillus; species Bacillus sp. OTU2372. The sequence goes on along the minus strand of NZ_JASATK010000026.1, from coordinate 17,577 downwards.
AAGCCAAATGAGACGGTCTTGGTGAAGGCAACATTTACTTACAATAAGCCTGATACCTACTTCCCTGCGATTCGAGTGACGTCTCAGCGTGAAGGTGACCCGAACACATCTTTCGCGAAGGTCCAAAACCTTGGTCGCGTTCGTGTTGTGGTTCAATAGACGTACAGGCAGCCACAAATTAGAGTAAGAGGAATATAACTGGCCGAATCGGAAGGGGTTAATCAAAATGTGGTCAAATGACTACACTTTTGGTCAGTCCCTTTTTCGTTTACTGATCACTTCTAAGGTGTTAAACCTTGGGCAAAAGATAATATCTATATTTATACAAGAAACCTGGTGAAAATAGAATGGGAAAATAAGCTTACATCGAAGAACAAAATACCACCTTTAACTCGTATACTTTTGTTGAAAATCTAATTGTTCACCATACCCGAATAAATAATGTCGAAATTTTATAATACAAACAAAAAAAATGAAATACAGAAATCTTAATTTTTGAAAAAATAATAATAACGAAGAGTGAACAAAAATAAAGGCTTAAAAACATGGTATTAATTACCGAAATGTAAACGAACAAAAATAATAAATTTACTCTTCAATTTAAATGATAAGGAGAAAACGGAGATGGATTCAGTTTTACCCAAAAAAACACCCTATTTAATGATAGCAATCTTATTTTTAGGAGCCTTTGTTTCTTTTTTAAATAACTCTCTATTAAATGTGGCTCTGCCGTCTATCATGACAGATTTAAAAATTAAAGACTATTCCACAATACAGTGGCTTTCTACAGGCTATATGCTTGTTAGCGGTGTTTTGATTCCAGCATCAGCCTTTTTATTAACGCGTTTTTCGAATCGTAGATTATTTATTTCATTAATGCTTATTTTTATTTTTGGTACAGCATTAGGAGCGTTCGCACCAAACTTTGGTGTATTGTTGACCGGTCGAATGATTCAAGCAATAGGCTCTTCAGCAATGGGTCCCTTATTAATGAATGTTATGCTAGTGAGCTTTCCACGTGAAAAACGTGGGACTGCAATGGGTTTTTTCGGATTAGTAATGATTACCGCCCCAACCATTGGTCCAACAATCTCAGGATATATCGTAGAGTATTATAATTGGCGTTTACTTTTTGAAATGATCATACCTTTAGCTGTTATTAGTTTACTACTAGCAGTTTGGAAACTTGAAAATATAATGGACCAAAATAAAAATACGAATCTTGATTACTTCTCTGTTATCTTATCTTCTATTGGTTTTGGCGGATTGCTATATGGTTTTAGTTCTGCAAGTTCAGATGGTTGGACAGATACGTTTGTTTTAACTTCTTTAATAGTTGGGGCTATTGCTTTAATAGTCTTTATCTCTCGTCAATTTAAATTGGATGAACCATTATTAGATCTTCGAGCTTACAAGTATCCAATGTTTGCTCTAGCATCTATTATATCGATTGTAAACGCTGTAGCTATGTTCTCTGGTATGATTTTAACTCCAGCGTATCTCCAAAATGTAAGAGGAATTACACCACTTGATTCTGGTTTGTTAATGCTGCCTGGTGCCATTATTATGGGGATTATGTCTCCGATTACAGGGAAACTATTTGATAAATATGGTCCGCGAATTCTTGCAGTAACAGGTCTTGCAATTACAGCAGTATCAACTTATATGTTGGCAAACTTACAAATCGACTCAAGTGAAACATACATTATCTTTGTATACTCTCTCCGCACATTTGGTATATCAATGATTTCCATGCCAATTATGATAAACGGTCTAAATCAATTGCCAACTAGGTTAAATCCACATGGTACAGCCATTAATAATACAGCACAGCAAGTGTCTGGTTCAATTGGTACAGCTGTTCTTGTTACCATTATGAATTCAGTAACTAATACAGCTGCTAAAGGCCTTTTGAAAGGTGTTGATCCAACAACATTGGCACCGGCATCTCAAGCCTTATTAACACAGAAGGCTTTATTAGTGGGAATTCAATCTTCATTCTATGTAGCACTCGGCGTTAATATTGTGGCTCTAGTATTAGCCCTATTCGTTAAACGTGTTGATACTAGGAAAGAAACAGTCTTGGGAAACAAAAGGAAGGAAATCGTAGGCTTGTAAGTTAATAGACTAAATTCTAGGTTGATTTTTTCTTATAAATTTGATAAAAGAATTTATTTTCTTCTATTTATCTAATAAATCTAATGTTGTGATTAAAGCAGCTCGTTAATTGGCGAGTCTTCTTTAAAAATAGTGGAAAAGGGGTCAGATAAATATTGGAACGAATGATATCGGTTCGCCCGGCTATAAAAAAGAAGATTTACTTGCAAACTATAATACTATTTTAACTCAAATTGGTGAAAAATTGCCGGATTGCAAGGTATTTGTAATGGCTTATTATCCTATAAATGCAAAAGCGGATTTTCCTCCAATTGACAAGTCTAAAAAGGAAGAAATGTTTAAAACAAGAACTAATCAAGCAATCTCGGATGCGAATGAATTAATTAAAGAATTAGCAAAAAGACATGGTTATGAATTTTTTTTTGTAAAAAGGGTTTAATGGATTCTGAAGGAAACTTAAAAGAAGAATATGCAATTGATGGGATCCATATGTTTGCAAATGGATATAGAGTAGTCCTTAATAATTTAAAAAAGTACCTCTAATGACCAGTACCTAGTAAAAAGCATACTATTTAAAAAGATTAATAAAAATAGAGTCGGTGTCCAAGCATGAGTATAAAGTGTTATCAAAATGATTAAAGCCTAGAAGACAATTAAGATGAGAAAGGAAGTTCATGATGAAAAATTCGGAACAAATCATTCAGGATAGAGTATTAGGCCTACTAAGTGGTCACAACACGGAAGACCCGTTTCCATTATTTGTTCAGATGCGAAAAATGGGATCGGTGTTTCCTATTCAATTACCAATGGGTGGTGAGGATAACCAAGTCTGGATGGCTACACGAATGGAAGAAGTCATGCAGGTGCTGAAAGATCATGCCCGCTTTACGGTTGACAGCAGAGGACTTGGAGATAACAATCACATTCAGCAATCCTTAACCGGGAGCGAGGAATCCGGTCACTCTCACTTTCTCTCCACTTCTTTAAATGCCATTGATGAGCCCGATCATAAACGATTACGAACATTGGTGTCTAAAGCGTTCACTCCAAAATATATGGAAAGCCTACGTCCTCGTGTGCAAGAGGCTGCAGATGAATTACTCGATCAGGTTCAAGCAAAAGGTGAGATGGATCTAGTCAAGGACTATGCTAATCCATTACCAATCAACGTTATTTCTGACATGATAGGTGTGCCAAAATCAGATCGGAAAAAGATCCATGAATGGTCGGAGGCAATCGCAAATGGTCTTGGTCTGGGAAGGTTGGATCCAGAGGTAGCAAAAGGCCTTCAAGACTTCGGCAATTACATCAAGCAGCTTGTCGCCGAAAAACGTCAATATCCTAGTGATGATTTAATCAGCCAATTAGTCGCTATTGAGGAGGAGGGAGATCGACTGAACGAAGCGGAACTGCTCTCAATGATACAGCTATTAATATTTGCTGGGCATGAGACCACCTCAACTTTGATCTCCACTGGTACCATAATATTATTCGATCATCCAGACCAATGGGAGATGCTCAAGGCCAATCATAGTTTGGTTCCTTCCGCAGTTGAAGAGCTGCTGCGCTTTAATGGTCCTTCTACCATTGCTGGACCGCGTTATGCACTTGAAGACACTGAGCTTGGAGGAGAGCAGATTAAAAAAGGGGATGTCATTCTTCCTTTAATGAAATCAGCCAATCGAGACGAACTTCAATTTGCACAGTCAGAAGAACTAGATATTACGCGCAAAATCAAACGGCATCTTGCCTTTGGGCATGGCATTCATATGTGTTTAGGGGCTCCTCTTGCCCGGATAGAAGGGGATATTGCGTTTACTACCCTGCTTAAGAGAATGCCCAATCTTCATCTAAGAATTCCTCGCGAGAATGTTAGATGGCAATTCAAGCTAGCCTCACAGGGGTTAACCTCCTTGCCTGTTGCTTTTTAATAGGGGATAAGTTTGTACTCTGATATTCATAACCTGAGGAGGATGTTTGATGTGACGCTTAACTAACAAAGTTGCTTTTATTACAGGTGCTTCAAGTGGCATGGGGTTAGCGGTAGTAAAATTATCTGCTAAAGAGGGAGCCAAAGTAGTGGCTACCGATATCGCAATCAAACAATTGGAAGAAGCAGTATCCAATCTTGAGAGAGATATTCTTGCTCTTGAATTAGATGTTTCATCCGAGGAACAATGGAAAAATGTAAGTGAACGGACGGTAGAAGCTTTTGGTAAAATCGACAACCCTTACTGAAGAAAGAGTGAAAAAGCTTACAGAAACAACAGGACCAAATATACCAGCTACTCCAGAAGAGATCGCAGAAGTTGTCATATTTGCGGCGACGACAGGGGCCAATATGCTAAATGGTACGATCGTTAACTGTGCAGGCGGCCAAATTTTTCAATAATGATATAATGGGGAACCACTCGAAGGCAAAATCGAGGATTTTCAGAGAGCTTCATAAAGCGAATTTGTGTTAATGATTTGATCCAACTCAAAAAAAAGCGAACGAAGGACGATACATCTAGTAATCTACTGTTGTATCTTTATGATGATAAAGGGGGAATTCCATTGTTACGTCTAGAAAATAAAACGGCAATTATTACAGGAGCTGCTGGTGGTATCGGTAAATATGTTTCCATTCTTTTTGCAGAACAAGGGCAAATCTAGCAATATGTGATGTGAATGAAGAACCTTTTTCATTATTTAATAAAATAATAAAGGTAAGTGGAGTGAACTATTTTATGCATAAACTAAGTACAGAACAATTGGTAGAGATATATAATAAAGCACATAAGTGCAATGTATGTAAAGCTTTCATTATATTATTATCCGAAGAAATCAATAAGCGATTAATCAATGAGTCTTTAATAAAAAATTAAATTTATATTTAAAATACTATATATAATCAGCTAAAATAAAAAGCCTTGATAAATCAAGGCTTTTGTACGTCCCCGGAAAGGACTCGACCTCCAACTTACAGTTTACTTAATAGGCTAATTGGTGCCATGCTTGGTGCCCAAATTTTTAAAATTACAAATTACTAGAAAGCACTTGAAAGCAAGAAAGATTGATTTATCAGTACTTGAGGATACATCAAGATACTAGAAAAACAGGTGCCAGCAGACTTCAAAACTGCTTGAGACCTGCGTGCCAGGTCTGGTGGGTTCGATTCCCACGCAGTCCCGCCAACGTTCTTACTCCCGCAAGGGTTGAACGGTGATTGATACGGTGATTGTTGCCGTTGATTGACACGTTAACTTACACAGTTTCGGCCCAGTCTCTACGCAAGACTGTGAAAGGCTGACGGTTAATACTGTTTTGATAGTTGCCTAAAACTGTTCGTCCTCTTACGCTATTAATTTTGCGGAAGGGGATTTTTATTTATGCGGAAAGGTTTATTTCGACGTAAGAGAGTTGTCACGAATGATATATCGCTAACTATTACCCACCCGGACCTTGAAAGCTGATTCGGCAGTTAATCTTGAAAAAATACAGACGGTTTTATTATGTCAGAAAAGAGATCTTAATTTAACAAGTGGAATCACGGCTATCATAGTTGCAATTATTGCAATTATGACATCTATATTTGATATAAAATTATCAAAGTTTGGTGAAACAGTTTTAGCTATTTCGTTTGCATCTTTTGTATTGAAATTGACCTTTGCATTAGATGGGTTTCAGAATAAGAATTATGAATACAACAATAAAATAGACTACATAGTATGGATGATAGAAAAAAATAAATAAACGAAATTTAAAAGAGCTAGGGCAGAGGTTCGAGATATCCGTGGATCGGGAAGTTAATACAAAGCTACAGTAAATAATTACTGAGAGATGCATTTAAGTATGTTGTTTGGCTTTTCTCTTATTAGCCAATCATCTGTAGATATTACAAATGAATCCAGTTAACATAATACTGATTTTAGGTAATCAAAAGGCCATGGATTTCATGGGATTCATGGCCTTTCCGATATAATATGAGCAATGGATAAGCCCCGTTCTTCCATCATTTCCACTAAATCCCGAAAACTCAAACTGTACCGCAGATACCATATCACGGTTAACATAATCATGTCGGGCTGGTAATGTTTCCACTTGAATAAAAGTCGCTTTTCCATACTGATCATGCACCTTTTTTATAGTAATAGTTCAGTATGTCCAAGATTTAGAGATTAATTGCAAGTATCTTGAAATTTTTGCTCCAGAACCAATTCATCTAATATCGTTTATTTATATTTGCCAGCTAAAATTTAGTAATCTAATATATAAAGAGGAGAAGTATAGGAGGATTTACTAATGAGCACTCATGAATTTGAAATGAACATAGATGGAGAAATAATCAGATGGGCGGAAAAATCACACGCACAGATCTTCCGCAACTTCTGGCATTTCTTCATGGAAAAAGATTTACAAAAAACAATTGAAACAATCGAGTTTGCAGGAATCCGTACTTCCAATTCTGAATACTTTGTAGCTAAAAATGGAAGTAAAAAGAAAAACATATTTGTAAAAGACAATTACTACGTATACACCCACTTAACGCCATCCGCAATGCAAAAAGTATATGAGAAATTCATTAAAAGCTGGCAGGATATATATAAACAACCGAAGGGCAAAATGCTTAACATGGAACAGGAGGAAACGCCTGAGGAACTGCAAACGGAAGAAAAGCCAAATTTGAAAAATATTTATGAAAAAAGCCATGCAATTGTTTCGGTTCAGGCGAATCATGACTTACATCATAGTTCTCTAGTTATAGAACCTTCCGTTACAAAATTGTCTGATGAAACAGAACCAATGAGAATTCTTTTTGGTCATTCGGCCAATAGCAATGAACCATTGTATTGGCATCCAACTACGACGAGTAAAATCATGCATACGAATACAGGTATTATTGGCACGATGGGGACGGGTAAAACTCAGTTTACTAAATCGCTCATTAAACAGATACATGATGGTGCTCTATCTAATGTAAATGGAACACCTATTGATATTCTCATCTTTGATTATAAAGGTGACTATATCAAAGATGACTTTATAGAAGCGACAAACGCTACAGTGTATCATCCATATCACCTTCCGTATAATCCGTTAGCTTTATATAGGGGTAAACAGCTAAAGCCGCTATTGCCTTTGCATACAGCTAGTACCATTAAAGAAACAATTGCTAATGCTTTTAATTTAGGTATAAAGCAACAGCAGTTATTGAATGATTTAATCATTGAAGCTTATTCACAAGCTGGTATTCATAAGGCTGATATGGCTACATGGGATCTGTTACCACCTACCTTAAATAATGTATTTGAACGATTAATGAATCGGGAGGATGTAAAAGAAGATAGTCTTTATGCAGCACTAAAACAAATATATGATTTTGAAATCTTTTCTCCAAAAAGTGAGAATACAAAGTCCTTATACGACATGATACAAGGTGTAACTGTTGTACATCTGGCTGGTTATGATCCAAGTGTTCATAACCTAATAGTAGGAATCACTTTGGACACCTTCTATTCCCAGATGTCTACAAAGGGGCACAGTACAATTCAAGGAGATTATCGTGAATTAACGAAAATGATACTTGTTGATGAGGCGGATAATTTCTTGAGTCAAAACTTCTCTTCTTTAAAGAAAATTATGAAAGAAGGAAGAGAATATGGCGTTGGTGTAATCCTATCAACCCAATTCTTAGACCACTTTGCAACTACAGATAATGACTATGCTCAGTATATATTGACTTGGATTATACATAGAGTACCTACCATTAAAAAGAAGGAAGTAAAAGCTATCTTCAGTCCAGAAAATCAGTCTGAGGGTGATCAGATAGTTAATAAGATAGCGCGACTTCAAAAACACTATAGCTTAGTCACGTCTGTTACCAATAATAGATACGAAATTATGGAGGATATGGCGTTCTGGAAGCTTCTAAATTAAAAATACTAAATTTATTAAAGCTTTCTGATAAAAAACCCTTTGAATTTAATAATAATTAAATTCAAAGGGTTTCTGGTTTCTCATTTACGCTCTATCTGAATTCCTCCTTCATGATTGTTTTGCACTAATGACAATTGGTGTACCGTTACAATCACTTCACGAGACGTACAGGACACGGTCTCCCTTTAAACGGTAATAACCTGCCAAGATATCTCCCGGTAACAAACTTGTAATGTGCCCAATATGCAAACCCGTTTGCGTAAGGCCAAGCGCCTCCAATAAAAATCTAAGTGCAAATTCACAGTTGTTTCTCTCATAATTATTAAATTATATAAGAAAATGCCTCGTCGTCTAAACATACCATGGAGAATTATGGTAAAATTTTTATATTAAACTAAAACGAAGTGGAACTCTTGCTAAAGTTCTCACACTATCAATCTATATTCAATCTTGAAAGCACAGAAGAATGGTGCCGGACTGTGCTGGATGAGATAGCGCCAAAGATCAAGGACGTATTCAACCGTTTTGCCCAATCTGTGGATGCTTCTCCCGAAAACAGCGCCTACTTAATCCATACATCCGACGCGCCCCTTACTACCAGATATCATGACTCACGGAACCTCAAGTATGCCGAACAGAAAAAAGACTCTGATTAATGCTACTCATTCTATTGAGAAGATTCATGAAAAGATTGACCAAATTGTTCCAAAAATTAATCTACTAAAAAAAGAGAAATGGTTAATTGCATGGGATTTGAATAAAGAATACAATCCAAATACTTATATTGAACAAGGATATATAGATGCTGATGACAAAATTTCTTAAGACGAGTTGTAGACTGTTGTAATGTGTTTGGGACTGGTTACGAAGGATATCAAGGCAGCGGAGCAGCGCACAAGTTTGAAGAAGATACAGACATTAAACGGGTGAAATTTTTCCCTAATGGAACGTAGATAACGAACTTCTTGAAAATGAGGAAGTATTTACGGAATATTACATGAATCAAGAGGAAAATGAAGTATATTTCCAGAAAAGAATGTATCAGTTAAACCAAAGAACAGCACTGTTTGCCTATGCTAAAACTTCTTCTGGAAGCTTTGAAGATATATTTAAAGGACTCTATGTATTAAATCATGAAAAAAGTAAAGATAAAGGTGTCCTAACTTATGATCGTGTTTCCAAAATAATTCCAACTTACTATCCAAGAGATGTTAAACAACCTCTTAGATTTGCAGCGGCTTATGATCATAATGGATATAAAGTTGCCCACTTCTATACAGAAAATCAAATTAGGAAATTTGAAGATAAATATAAGAGAAAATATAAAATAGTAAAAATTGTGTCGGGCTGATAATGCTTCCATTTGAATTCTGCTGGTTTTTTCATACCGATACACATCCTTTTTAGTTTAGTATTATCAGTATGTCCAAGATTTATAGATTAGTTTGAAGTCAGCTGAAATTTTTGCACCAGAACCACGTAGAGGGTTACGTGTATAACCGAGATTAAATTCTGCAAAACTATTAATTTACCGTATAATAACGTTAATAGATTGATACAATATTTTAAAGGTATTATTAGTTAGTTGCAGGAGGTTTAAACATGAAGGGTTATATTGGCGTTACTTCTAGGGAATGGTTTACGTATTTATCTTCGCATAATGAAGCAGATGAATTTAACTTTTGGCGTAAGGATACTAAAAACTTTAAACCGATAACAATGGGGGAACCGTTCTTTTTTCTTGTTAAAAATGATAAGAGAGTTAAAGGAGAAAGAGCGGTATTGGGTATGGCTTCATACATACGCTTCGAGGTATTAACGGTAGCTGAAGCATGGGACAGATACCGTAATGCTAACGGTGATGAAGATAAGGAAAGTTTTATAGGTAGAATGAATACTATGTTTGGAACTGATGCACCTACGGGGCAAATAGGATGTATAATTCTTACCGACTTCAAAGTGTTTGATAACCCCGTATATCTAAGCAATATTAACATTAAATTTGCAAATAGCACTATGTCTGGACAGGGTATTACTGATACGGAAGTAAACGCAATTTTAGAGTACGGTTTTAGTTCCGTAGGTAATGTACTACGCAAACTTAACGAAATTGATCGTATAGGGTTTACGGAAGATGACGAAGGCTTTCCAGAAGGGAAGGTTAAATTAAAACAGCATTTAGTACGTGAAAGAACCCCCCTTGTTATTAAACTTGCAAAGGAACGATTCTTGCAACAGCACGGTAAGTTATTTTGCGAAGTATGCGAGTTTGATTTCCAACAACATTACGGTGAACTAGGCGATGGTTATATAGAAGGTCATCATACGAAACCTGTATCGGAAATGGAAGATAACCAAGAAACAAAGGTAGAGGATATCGCCCTAGTATGCGCTAACTGCCACCGTATGCTACACCGTAAACGACCGTGGTTATCAACAAGTGAACTAAAGCAACTACTACATCGAGATGAAAAAAGCAGAATTAGACCCTAATTTTACTGTAGATGAAGCATTAATTATCCCTAGTTTTCATGCAATCAACATCCTGAATTTTGGAGGAAGAAGGCAACCCGCTTTTCTTGTTAAAATGCTGCACCATCAACGGATCGTTATCCACCATACGATAATTCATTTTTTACCAAGCGGCATGCCCAACTGTATGGTCGCCATTCGAAAGAAGTCGAAAAAATCTCAGCACAAGAAATAGGGTAAAAAAATGCTCTGACCAGACGAAACAAAAGCGCCTTAAGTGATTACTTAAGGTGCTTTTATTATTATAAGAATAATGCACATTGTGTGAGTAAACGTCAATGGATCTTGAATCTATAAGCCCAGGAGCCTATATTTTCCTTTTGTCCAAATGCAAAAGGTGCAGGCAGTTCTAAAACGGCTCTATGAGCCTCCTGTGGTTTCTAAATAGTGTCTTGTCCACTTCGCGAACATTCATTCTCATTCCATTTCTATTCTCCGGAAACCGTTGCAACGAAAGATAACCCTAATGTTGAGAGTCTAACACCCCCTTTTTGAATGTCAACAGAACCTCCAAAAAATTCTTCTTCTTCGGTAATGCTATCGCAAAAATCCCGATAAGACTCGTGTTCTTCATATTCAATATACCAGTGATCGCCAATCGAAAAATCATATTGAATTGTTACTAAACCAAGTCTATGGAGGTTTGCAATTGAATTTAATTGTTTATCCATATTGTCAAAACCTTTTTTATTATTTAAATAAACATTACCTATTAAAAAAACATTACCTATCATAACTCGAAAAGAACCATCATTACTATCCCTAACACCATAATTCACGATCGGGTGCAAACTTTGTTTGTTAAAAGAATCAATGATTTCAGCATCTAACGGCGATAATTGTTTAATTAATTCAATGAAAGCAGGGTGAACATGGTCTGATTTACGATCATCCATTGAAGAAGCAACTAACTTGGCGAACATTGAACGAAGCGCTTCTTCCTCTATGTAATATTTAGATGCTTCCAGTGCCGGTCCTATAATGTTTAACGGTGGTTCAATCAAATTATCAGGAGGAATAGACAAAACTTCTTTTTCTAACTGTTTTTTATACGCTTCAACATCAAAAGCATGTTTTACACGTTTTTTCTCAGCAATGGAATGGATTAATGATCCAATGGAATAATCCCATACGTCGTTTAATGTCCGAAAGGGTCCGCTATTTTTATCAGAAACAAGATTGGTTATCAAAGTTGTTCCTATCGAAGTTAATATGGTATTTGGATCCGCCAATCAAATCATCTCCTTTTAGAAAATTATAACAATTTATCCAACCGTTTTGGGATTAAATCAAATCTAAAAAAATCCAATTTTATTAATCTAATGTTTTAAGAATCTAAAAGTGTTACACTCCATCAAACAATCAAATAATTCATCTATTATCCATCATTGATGACCAAATTGAAGAACCAAGTATATACTCCTCTTCAAATAAGGAAATAAAAGTAATTACAGAAAAGATAAATATAAACAAGTTAACCCTTTATGAAATACAAAAATTGAATCCGCAGCATTGGAGAGAAATTATCGAAACAGTATATGGAAATTCAAAAGATGAAAATGGTTTTTATACATGTGCCAAAACTGGATATAAAAATAAGAGTAGATTGAATTTCCAAATTGATCATATTGTTCCGATGGAAAAAGGGGGTCTAACAGAGTTAGTTAATCTTCAAATTCTTAGGAGAGATATTAATAAAATAAAAAGTGATAAATAGTTTGTAAAGGAAAGGAATCACTTCATAGTAATTCCTTTTCTTAAAATCCTTTATTGAAATAACAAATTGTTATAAATTATTTTTTATGAAAACCACAAATCGCGTTATTATTGTTATATGATTACAAAGAAAGGCTTGGTGCCCAAATTTTTAAAATAACAAATCACAAGAAAACATTAGGAGTCAAGAAACCTTGATATATCAAGACTTGAGGATACATCAAGATACTAGAAAAATAGGTGCCAGCATGCCACCATTGTCACCTGCTAAATCATACATTGTAAAAATATTATCCGGTTAAAACACTTTTTTTTAGTTTCAAGAAGATTTAGGCGCCATGCTTGGAGCCTAATTTTTTCATAATACAAATCATAAAAAAACACTAGAAGACAATAAATCTTGATTTATCAATACTTCAGGGTATATCAAGGCACTAGCAAAACAGGTGCCAGCAATCTTCAAAAACTGCTAGTGAAAAGTAACCCAATGAAATTGATCAGTTTGTAAAAGTAATCTCTAATACATTATTAAAAAAGTCTCGAAAATAACTTTTCGAGACTTTTAATATTTGAAAAGAATTCCTGCGAGTCACAGACTTACTATGAATTTTCAGCGTATATAAAAACCCATTATAAAATATATTTTAATATATATGATAAATAATACTTTTAAATATATGTTATTTTTAATATTAATAACATTATAATCATTAGTATTAAATATATATTCGTTTTATAATTGGAGTTGCACATGGGGAGATGGAGACGAAAGGATATTTACCCTGTGATTCATCTCTTTAAAAATTAGACAAGAACGCCTTTGTTTTTTTGAATTTTCATACAATTATTCTACAACAAAATTAGTTGAAGAGTTATACATGAATACAAAGATAATTACGTCAGAATGCAAATCTCCAGCATTCTAAATTAGAGAAAATGTGTTGTACATTTTTTTGAATAACTTAAATTACTTTGAATAATGTATTTTAAATAATTTGAGGCTGAATTTTCCTCAATTCCAAGTTCTTTTGCAATCACTTGTAAGAATAACTTTTTAAATAAAGATTTAAGGCCATTGCTCTACGTATTGAAATCAAAGTTAATGCTGGATAGTTTTCCTCTAGATAATCAAGAAAATATATTACTCAATGGTTAGAATAGACATAACCTGAATAGGTCCCCTCGATTGTTATCCATGGTGTGTAGATCATTTATAATGGCCAATAATTCTTCCTTCTAAGGAAGTTTCAAAATCACTCTTTCTAATCAAAAGGTTTCCAAACAAATATTGTATTCTTTTGGGGTTATAAAAAAAGAATGTCTTTAAAACAAGTTAACTTTATTTAAATGAATATATGAGTTATCTTGGTTGATGCGTTCTAGGTATATATTAGTTGTAGAAATATCCGAATGGCCAGCCCAATCTTTAACTACCGCAAGAGGAACGTCGTTCTCAAGCAGAAGAGTGACAAATGTATGACGGAACCAGTGAGGGGTTACGCTTAAATTTTTTCCTGCAAGTTGTACAGCTTCTTTCACAATTTTGTACAGGGCAGGGTAGGACAACCGTTTTTTATTAACTATGGGCTCATTTTTATTGTATAAAGCGAAAAAGAGAGGGCTAGTATCCTGAATATCTATTTCAATGGTTTCTCCCATACTTTTTCGATAACTAAATAAAATATCCTTGGTTTCATCCCTTATAGGAATTGATCGAGGTTTATTTCCTTTACCAATGATATCTACAAATAAAAATCCTTTACGATTATATCGAAAACTTCCCCAATTTAAGCTTAAAAGCTCACTTGCACGAAGCCCTGTGGTATAGAGTAAGTAGCCAATCAGCAAATTCCTCTTCTCCAATTGTTCTCGATTTCGTGTTGCCCTTACTATTTTAGGAAAGAAGGATATAAGAAATTCAGCTTCTCTTTGATTCAATTCCCTGACTTGCACACGGGTTTGGAGATCCAAGTGGAAAGATGGGCTTTATAAAATTGTGTTTCATAACCAAAATTCAATAATCTTCTGAAAAACTCTAATTTTCGTATTGCAGATTTAACTGCATACTTTTCAGTAATAAATTGGTTATAAGCCTTTACTTCTGGGAATCCAATATCCCGAAAGGAAAGGGAATGGTCTGTTAAAAATGTGAGCAGCGTTTTGGCATCTGAACGATATGCTTTAACAGTATGTGCAGAAAGCCGCTTATCTTGTGGGAAGAGTTTCTCTAGAAAAAACAATTCAAGAAAATCCTGTTCCGTACTATTTTCAAGAGTGAGGTTACGATTTTCATCAAGTAAATGACGAGCTTTTAGATTCTGCTGTAAATGTGTTAAGTACTGTTCACCATTCATATTTTGAAGAAGAGTCAAGTAATTCATAATTGACCTCCTAAGGATTAGTTTTTAATAATAATTATATTATGTAAAGTAAAGATAATACCTAATTATCTTTACTTAATAATAACATAGAATATCTGTTCTATCTATTATCTAAGTTCCAATAAGATATATTTAATTTAAATCAAAAAATTACGGCTAGGGGTAGGGAGCTGCTGATTGGAAAAGTGAAAATATATTACCAATAGAAAAAGAAAAGTTACCATTTTTTAGTGTGTTGGAGATTTACATTCTAACAAATTTATTTTTCGTTTTATGTATAGTAGATCATCTAATTTCGCTGTGTAATACATATTAGAAAATTCCAAAAATAAACCTGTTCTTATTGTAGAGCAACGAAAAGTTCAGTCATCCCCATAATCTAACATTTCAAAAAGAGAACAATATTAAAAGTTCTTAAAAACCAAATAAGGACACCACTATATAAGCGGTGTCGTAATTCCTTATCATCACTAGCCTTTAATTTTACTGAGCATTTTGTATTAACGGAAAGTTCCACCGAATTGTTGTTCAGCCATTCTTACTAAGCGTTTTGTAATTTCGCCACCGACAGAACCGTTGGCTCTTGAAGATGTATCGGCCCCGAGCTGTACACCAAATTCTTGTGCAATTTCATACTTCATTTGTTCAAGTGCTTGCTCTACTCCTGAAACTAAAAGCTGATTGTTATTGTTGCTTCGTGCCATGTGTATCATCTCCTAGGTGTAATTTATTTACACTATTAGTTTGGAGTAACTAGGTTAGATTATTCCTAACATAGAATTGGTAAATTTTAGACGCACTTAAATAGTTTTTTAATTGATTTTATAAGCAAACGGCGGTTACTGGGATTAATAATTATTTGGTAGATATATCATGGGAGAAAGGAGATTGCTACACATAGAGATTTAGTAAAAGGATATAGGAAAAAGTTTATTATCATTCTTTACTTAAAATAGAGAACACACTAATTTTCATAAATAAAAAAGACTTTTCTTAAAGTTAATTTATTTTAAAAGGTATTTAATATAATATCATATGTTTCAACATATATAATAAATAATATATTATAAAATATGTTATTTGTAGTTATAATGACAACATCATATTCGCTATTAATTTATAAATTATTGATGATTATAAATAAAAGTTATGATTAACTTCTATAGAACATCTTAAATCATGCCAATAACTCCCCTATAATACCTGTATATTTATGTTGAATTATAGAGTGGAGATTGTGAAATGCTTCACCTAAACTAACTGGCAGTTTACTTAAATAACCCTTTAAATTACAGGCAAAATCCTCATCTCCAGAAAGTATGAGGATTTTTTATCGCTTTTATTAATTATCGTCTAGGTCTAGTTCAAAAATGAGGGAATCTCTATCAGGGTAATCATATTTAATTTCCAAATCCTCTTTAACAATCTCCTTAAATCCAACCTTTTTGTAAAAGCTGTGTGACCTAGTGGCTATGGATGGTGTGTCCAAAATCACCTTTGAAAACCCTTGTTTATTCGCAAAATCAAGCAAGGCTTTGTATAAACCTGTTCCTACCCCAAACTCTTTACCTCGGTAATCTTTATAAACGAAAAATTTCTTTAATACAGCAACCTCATTCGTTTTCTTTTGCAAACCGATAGAGCCTACAACCTCACCGTTACCATTTAACGCTATCCAAAAGTTTCCTCCGTCGCTTATATAGTTTGATTGAATATCCAAAATGTCTGGTTGCTCTTCTACACTAATCCCTACACCATACTCAACATTCTGTACGTGCAATATTAAATTAATGACTTCTTCTTCATATCTATCATCGTAAATCGTAATCATTTATTAACTCTCCTTTTTTCCTTATTACTTAAACATTAACTTGTAACTAATCATTAGTAAAATTGAAATTTATGAAGTTATCCATTGGTTTTTTTGATATTATAGTTGTAAGAGTAAAATAAAAGTTGGTGAGGGAATGGAAATACGTCATTTTGTTACCTTTAAAAAGGTTATCGAATTCGGTAGCTTCACACAGGCGGCAGAACATTTAGGATATACTCAATCGACTGTAACTTCACACATTCAGGCACTTGAAAAACAAATAGGTGCACCTCTGTTTGAAAGAATGGGACGTAAGATAATGCTAACGGATGTTGGAAAAAAGATGATGCCGTACACACAAGAAATTTTAGACACCTATAGCAAGATTGAAAGTATTGCAAGTGAAGAAAAGGATGTTCGTGGAGAGTTAAAAATAGCAGCTCCTGAGTCTTTAACTGTATATCGTTTGGAACCGATATTACGTGAATATAGAAATAAGTTTCCTCATGTAAGCATCAATCTAAGTAACGCTACCTGTGGAGATAACAAAAAAGCACTATTTAATGGTAGTGCAGATATTGCATTTGTCATGATGCCACAGTTACAGGGTTCCGATATAATCGTTCATTCGTTATTGGACGAATCAATGGTCCTTGTTGGAAGTCCTGACTGTTCAATGAACGTTTTAGATATAAGCTACGAAAATCAAAAGATTAACGAGTGTTTGATTACGAACGAGAAAGAATGCAGCTATCGAAGAATATTTGAAGAATACCTTCGAGAAAGAGGAATCGACCCTTCCCACACGATGGAACTTTGGAGTATTGAGGCGATAAAGCGTTGTGTAATGAGTGGGCTTGGTATTTCTTATTTACCTTTAATGACTGTAGAGGATGAAATCCAAGAAGGAAGGTTAAAGATTATTCCCTGCGATGGTGATTTTAAACAGATTTACTCTCAAGTCGCTTATCACAAAAACAAGTGGATTTCTCCAGCCTTATCAGCATTTATCAATATAACTTTGAAACATGCAAGAGACTGGGCATGTATGGAGACTACTTGTTAAGTCATAGATTGTGAAGTTTTAAACTTTAAACT
>NZ_JASATK010000025.1:0-61949 GCF_038440275.1 Bacillus sp. OTU2372 | reverse complement strand
TGTTTGTTGACGTTTTTGTTTGTTTAGTTTTCAAAGAACAATGTCGCCAAAAGCGACCGGAATACTATCTTATCGCATTTCTAATATTCTATCAATCATCAATTATTTCCAATTCTGATTGACTTACTCGCTTGTTTCAAGAGCGACTTTTTTATCTTAGCACGATTGATGCTTCAGAACAATAGGAAGTTATATCCAATTTAGTTCGTTCGTACACTCTATTGTCTACCAATACTTCGTAAGTTGATAATCTGTGTCTCACGAGCGAACTTTCATATATTAACATCCGAGTTGCCTGTATTTCAATAGTATTTTTTTCCAGCAATTAATAATACTTTCTGTTCTAACGGACCACAATTTTCTAAACATTTAACTCCACTAAACCGCTAAAGATAACTAGGTGTGAAAGGAGTGAATACAATGGTGACAACTTATATGGGACTTCATGAAACACATGAAATGACGCAATTAAAACACACGAACAAATTTCTAATTACATGATTTCAAAAGGTTACTATAAGCCGGATAATCTATCCAAACAATTAGAAATGGATATAACAGCTACACAAACAGCATTAAATTTACAACAACAACAACAACAGCAGCAACAATAATTTTTAATTAAATCATGTTAAAAGACCAAGTCAACAATATTGATTTGGTCTTTTTCTTAATGCTTTTTAAAGTTAAAAACTATTTTACGAAGTCCAATATTTCATTTGATATAATAGGGATAAGATGGCTAATAATGATTGAGGTGACAGCATGAAAAAAACGATTGGATTATTTGCCCATGTAGATGCCGGTAAGACAACGTTAGCGGAACAAATACTTTATCAGACAAAAGCAATTAGACAAAAAGGCCGGGTTGACCATAAGGATACCTTTCTCGATACGCATGAATTCGAAAAACAAAGAGGGATAACTGTCTTTGCCGACCAAGCGATGTTTACATATAATGGTTCAAACTACTACTTAATTGATACTCCTGGCCATGTCGACTTTTCTCCTGAAATGGAACGAGCTATTCAGGTAATGGACTTTGCCATCATCATTATCAGCGCGGTTGAAGGGATTGAAGGGCACACGGAAACCGTTTGGCGATTGCTTCAAAAACACCATGTCCCTACTTTCTTCTTTATTAATAAAGTGGACCGAGTTGGTGCGAATACAGTAAATGTAATGGAAGAAATTAGAACGCAATTAACCGAGGATGTATGTGATATTAACAACACATCGTTGCATGAAGACATGTGTGAAGAGTTGATTGAATTTCTAGCGGAACGTCATGAAGACCTGTTAGAAAAATATATGGAAGATGGTTATGAAGCTGAATTATGGTTCAATACAATGAAAACACTCTTTAATAACAATCATATTTTTCCATGTACATATGGTTCAGCCCTGCAAGGAGTCGGTATTGATAGTTTTTTAGAAAAATTGAACTTGTTAACCGAGGTAAACTATGACAATAATGAACCCTTTGCAGGAAGAGTCTACAAAATTCGCTATGATGAAAAAGGGACACGGCTAACGTTTATAAAAGCCTTGGCGGGCAGTTTAAAAGTACGAGAGGAAATTTACTATGATAGCGGAGAAGAAACGCTTTGCGAAAAGGTTACCCAACTCAGACTATACAATGGAACTAAATTTCAAACCTTAGACCATGTTTCTGCTGGTGATCTGTTTGCGGTAACTGGACTCTCTTCTGCTTCTGCCGGTGATGGTTTAGGTACTTTAAAGAAAAAAGCTCATTTTGAACTGATTTCAGCATTGAAATCAAAAGTAATTCATGATCCTATTCTAAACGTAAAAGAAGTTTTACGGTATTTTCAAATCCTTAACTCCGAAGACCCAGCACTAAATGTTACTTGGGAAGAACGAGCACAGGAAATTCATATTCATGTAATGGGAACAATTCAACTTGAAGTACTTCAACAAGTGGTTAAAGAACGGTTCAACCTTAACGTCTCGTTTGCTGAACCGGAAATCTTATATAAAGAGACGATAACGTCGGAGGTAATGGGTTATGGCCACTTTGAACCATTAGGCCACTATGCAGAAGTACATCTTAAATTAGAGCCAGCCGATAGAAATAACGGCATTACCTTCAAAAGTGTTTGTCATACCGATCACTTACCAGTTGGTACCCAGAACGTTATTCAAACGCACCTATTTGAGCGCGAGCATCATGGGATACTAACAGGCTCCCCTCTGACTGATTTAAAAATTACTTTAGTAACAGGACGAGCCCACAACAAACATACCTCTGGAGGGGACTTTAGAGAGGCAGCCTTTAGGGCTCTAAGGCAAGGATTAGAAAAGGCGGACAATATTCTGCTTGAACCATTTTACGATTTTAAAATAAAAATAGATTTAGATCTAATTGGGAAAGTGCTAAACGATATCCAGCAGGCACATGGCATATTTGAAGCCCCTGTTACCGAGGGGAATAAAGCTTTTCTTGCTGGACGAGTTCCGGTAGCAACCTTTATGAACTATGGTCCTGAATTCGCTTCCCTTACGCAGGGAAAGGGTACGATGAACCTCGTGGTTGGCGGATATTATCCGTGTCACAACCAAGAAGAGGTATTAGAAAAAAGACAATACAATAAGGAAGCCGATTCGGAGTACACGTCATCCTCTATTTTTTGTTCAAAAGGACAAGGATTTTCCGTACCTTGGGATCAAGCCGAGAATTATATGCATTGTTTATAGCTTTTATTTTCACTGTTGAATTTTTTCAGGAATACCATCTATTTAAAGAAGAAGGCGAGCAGATTTTACTGCTGCCTCCTTCTTTTTTAATGACGATGTTCAACAAGGTCGATTACACCCAACACAACGTGTGCTAAACCAAAACCGAAAACTGTGTTTGCGATCATTTTATTGGTTCCTCGTTTTTGCTTAAGAACGTAACCTGTAGCGGTTACAGCAGTCCCTAATGCAGTAGGAATTAATCCTTCACGTACGTTCATGTAATCTCCCTCCACATCATTGTTTTGGTGCATATTACACCAAACTTATTGTTTACTTCAGGGATAGGATTATACTTTAACGTTACGAAAGAAAAATTGATAGTTGTTTTAAGATTATCTAAAGCCCAAGACAGGATGAGGTACGTAGGGTTGTTCTAAAAAATCCAGCTCTTCATCTGTTAGTTTTACGGAAAGTGCTCCGACAGCATCCTCCAAATGAGTCATTTTAGTCGCACCAATAATAGGTGCGGATACAGGCTCTTTTTGCAATACCCAAGCTAGTGCAACTTGTGCCCGAGGAACTCCTCGTTTTGAAGCTAATTCTGCAACTCGGCTGACGACAAGACGATCTGCTTCAGCGGTTGCAGCATAAAGTGTTTTACCAAATTCATCTGTCTCCGAACGTGTTGTTGTTTCCTCCCAATCTCTCGTTAACTTACCTCGTGCAAGCGGACTCCATGGAATTACAGCAATTTTCTCTTCTTTACAAAGCGGCAGCATTTCTCGTTCCTCTTCTCGATACAAAAGATTTAAATGATTTTGCATCGAAACAAATTTGGTCCAGCCATTTTTCTCGGCAATATGTAACGCTTTTAGAAATTGCCATGCATACATGGATGAAGCGCCAATGTATCTGGCTTTCCCTGCTTTCACGACATCATGCAGTGCTTCCATCGTTTCCTCGATTGGCGTATCGTAATCCCAGCGGTGAATTTGATAAAGGTCTACATAATCAGTTCCCAGCCGTTTAAGACTATGATCAATCTCACTCATGATTGCCTTACGGGATAGCCCACCTCCATTTGGTCCCTGATGCATACGGCCATGGACCTTTGTTGCAATCACGATTTCATCTCTATTGGCAAAGTCTCTTAAAGCCCGTCCAACAATTTCCTCACTTGTGCCATCAGAATAGACATTTGCCGTATCAAAGAAATTAATTCCATAATCGAGCGCCTTTTTAATGATCGGCCGACTTTTTTCTTCATCCAGCACCCATTGGTGGTTACCTCGTTCTGGAACACCAAAGCTCATACATCCTATACAAAGACGAGATACATCCAATCCTGTATTCCCTAGTTTCACATAATCCATAGCGATTAACCTGCCTTCTTCTAATTAATTTTGAAACTCGGTGTAAAAAAATATGTATAAAATCTACTTATATAATACTCTATTCTTCGTAAAAATTCCCAGAATTAGCTAAAAAAAAAGAAGAGTTCCTACTATCACAGGACTCTTCTTTATCAAAAATTCTACTTACTATTTTCCAGAAACGGCTGGTCTCTTCATTTTCGTATTTAATGTACCAGCATTCCAGTACGCTGTTCCCATAGCAACCAACAATAGAGCCCCTGTCACAATAAATACACTGTAAACAGGGAAGATGCCACCAAGGAACCCGCCGATCATCGGTCCCACCATTCCTCCTAATTGGTTTGCCGTTTGACTTAAACTAAATGCTCTTCCCCGGAAATCCTCCGGAGTGGACTTTACAACAAGACCATTTAATGCAGGATACACGGCACAGAAGAAAATTCCGTAAACAAAACGAATCATCGAAAATCCCCAAATATGCGTAAAAACAATTTGTGCTAGTGTTCCAAGGCCGCCGCCAAGCAGCCCGATGAATAAAACACGTTGAAAGCCCACTCTGTCTGCCCATTTTCCCCAATACGGGGCAAATAAAGCACTGGCGATCCCCGGAAGAGAAAACACAACCCCTGCAAGGAACGAGGCATTTTCAGAAGAACCGCCCAATTTAACAATATATAGAGGAAGAACCGGTTCAATCGTCATTACCGAACAACTAGTCACGAGTGTGAGAATGAGCACTAATAAAAACGGCCGGTTATCTACTGCCACTTTTAAGTCCTCTTTAACCGATCCCTTCCCCTTACTTGGAGTAAAATTCTCCTCTACTACCCAAAAAATAATTAATAAAGTCGATAAACAAACAATGATTCCTGCACTCGCAAATGCCCAGCGATTACCCACTAGGTCCGCAATCCCTCCACCTAGAAGAGGACCAATGATTCCTCCTGATGCTGAAGCAGTGGAGATCATCGATAAGGCATACCCCACTTTGTTTCCAGGTGTATTAGTGCCAATTAAGGCAATGGCCCCTGGAATGAAACCACTTAATAATCCCTGAAGGATCCGCAGTGCTAAAATCTGATAAGGATTTGTCACGAAAGCCATTAAAGTATAAATGACAAACAGGACAAAACCAGCGCGGACAATCATTGGTTTTCTACCGTATTTATCGGCCATCCTTCCCCAAAACGGCGAGGCGAGCGCACCTGCAAAAAATGCGGAACTAAATAATAGCCCTGCCCACATTTCAGTATGTTCGTGGACACCAATTTGCAAAAGAAAAATCGGCAAAAAAGGGATGACCATGGAAAAACTTGCCGCTGTAAAAAAGACCCCAACCCAAAGTACCCATAAATTCCTTTTCCACAATAGCATGCTTATCCATCTCCCAGCGAAGCCAAAAAATTATTTTCATTTTTAATAGTGCCATCTTAACATAAAAATAAATTATTTTCACTCCCGAAATATTCGAACTAAAAAAGAATGAAGATTCAACAAAACTCGATTGTCCGAGACTCTACAAATAATAAAAAAGGGTCATCCGAGTTAACGGACCCCTCTCGATTTATATATTAGCTTTCTGATAACTTTTTTCTATCTGTTGCTTTTGGCGACTGTTCCAGCCACTGATTCTTGACCATAAAGTATGTCCAATCCTTGGCAAACTACTTTTATAAAAGGAAAAAAAATCCCCCCAGCCATTACGAGACCTGATTAATGCAAGGTCTCGTAAATGGACTGAGGGGATACTTCCTTTCTGTCTATCTATTAATTATTCGCACGAGTTTATGAAAAAGTTTCACCGTCTAACAACACTAAAAGCCTATTTTAATGGTTTAACCATGTTATACCATGTAACACCACCGTGTTCAGAGCTTGATACCCCTTGATTAACGTATCCATGTGTCTCATAAAAGCCAACTAAATCCTTTTTGCATGTTAGAGTGACCGTCTCACGATGTTTCTCTTTTGCATCTTTTTCTAAATTAGCCAGTAATGCTCCAGCAATACCTTGATTTTGATATTCAGGAGACACCGCTAACCCTAATACACTTTGATGTCCGCCAGTACGAGGGTTCACTTTGATCTCACTGAATAAATCATCTGTTATGTAAGGTGTCTCAATCACTGGTCCATTGATAAGACCCATAATTACACCTTCTACTTCCGCAACAAAGAAACTATCGGATATAGTCTCAATCCTCTTCTTAAAAGCTTCTTCTGTTGCTGCCTCTTCTTTTAAAAAGCAACGATTTTCTAAAACTACTAAATCAGCTAAATCTTCTTTTTTTACCATTCGTATTTGTGCCATACTGTTTTCCTCCAAAAATTGAACATGAAAACTAGATTAATCCATTTTACCGCTAGTTTTTAATCCAAGACAAGTGGATACTTCCCTTTTTTTACCGTCTGCACGTATTTCTTGGTATTATTAACACCTGCAAAAAGAAATACATAAAAATGGTTCCAAAAAAATATCCCTTCCGTTTAACGTACTGAAAGGGATATCTTTCATGCTTTTAAACTAGTTTATCGAGGGCATATCCGTTTCCATCCAATAAATCCTTTAAAGTCGTACGGTCTAATAGCTTCGCCACTGTATCCCGAACAAGAGCCCATAAAGGTTTTAATTGACAGCCCTCTTCCAATGGACAACTTTCGTAAGAGGTAATACTTACACATCCCATTGGAGCCAGCGGTCCTTCTAAATTCCGAATGACCTCTCCAATAATAATCTCACTGGGGTGTTTACTTAGCTTATAGCCGCCGTTCACTCCTCTTTTGCTTTGTACGTATCCATTTCTTTTCAACTGCAGCAGGAGTTGCTCTAGATAATTAATTGGAACTAACGTTTGATCAGAAATATCACCTATCGAAGTAAGGTTATGTTCATTTTTCCCCAAACAAATCAGTGCCCGTAAGGCATATTCTCCCCGGCTTGAAATTTTCATGCTAACTCTCTCCTTCTATATCTAGGCAATTAACCATTTTTACTCTAAAAAAGAACCCAAAATTTTGTCCTTTCATATCGTAGGTTAGAAACTTGATTGGATTAGTCGACAATTACAAAGAGTCTTATTCATTTAATGTCTCTTTTATTCCTTTTAACTAGTCTATTCAGGAAATATATAAAAAGGAGAGGTTTTTTATGAGGAGGTTAGTCGTACTTGCCCTAATTGGTTTGGCCGCACAGTTGGTTGATGGTTCCTTAGGGATGGCCTATGGAGTTACTTCCACTTCATTACTGCTTATGTTTGGAATCGCCCCAGCTGTTGCCTCAGCCTCAGTTCACATGGCAGAGGTTGTCACCACTGCCGCATCAGGAGTTTCTCACATTCGGTTTGGAAACGTAGATAAAAGCGTTGTCTATAAATTAATTATCCCAGGATCAATTGGTGCCTTTATCGGAGCTTGTTTTCTGGGCAGTATCCCTGGTGATATTGTAAAACCATATGTCTCCTTTTTTCTGTTCATGTTAGGAGTCTATGTCATTTATCGTTTTTTGTTTAAATTTAATCCAACCAGTAAATTGTCTGGAAAAGAATTAGGAAAAAAGCAGTTGATTCCTTTAGGGTTTATCGCCGGATTTTTCGATGCAACAGGCGGAGGCGGCTGGGGTCCAATTGCCACACCTGTCTTGTTAACCAGCAGTAAAATGGAGCCAAGAAAAGTGATTGGTTCGGTCGATACAAGTGAATTTGCGATTGCGATTTCCTCGACATTAGGCTTCCTCTTAACCTTAGGGTGGACTCAAATTAATCTTCAATGGGTGATTGCCTTAATGATTGGCGGCATCATCGCAGCTCCTATCGCTGCCTGGTTAGTCAAGATTATCCCTACAAACCTGTTAGGAACACTAGTTGGCGGAATTATTATCATAACCAATATAAGGACGCTTTTAGGGGCATTAGAAGCTTCACACATAATAAGTCTCTTCACGTATATAATTTTGGCCGTCCTTTGGCTAGCTGCAGTGATTAATGTAAGTCTTAAAATTAAAAGAAATAGCTATCAAAAACAATTAGCTGAGTAAACTAAAAAAGACCCATAATGAGTTTAATCGACTCTGATGGGTCTTTTGTCAATTACCATCTATTCATTTTCCCTCTTCGCCCATACCTTCCTTTTTCCCTTGGGAAAGTGCCCTGCGATCAGATGCCTTCGGGGGTTCTTCTAACCACCCGTTATCAATCATCAGGTTCATTCCATCCTCAGCAAATCTGATTAATTCACTTGAAAGACCAATATATTTTTCCGCTAGATCTCTCCTCGCCGTAACACTTAAAGCTGATCCATAGAAAGCAATCGTTACTTGGGTTGACAAGAGGATTTGATACATAATCCATTTATCTGAAAAAGGGGAGATGGTTGAGTTCGTTACTTGTGATTGCCACGATATCGGATAATTTAGTTTCTCTTCACGAAAAACTCTTTCAAATGTAGAGATGTGCTTATTTGCAATCTCCATCCCTCTTTTAATGTATTGACGAACCTTTTTAGATTCAGCCACCTGACTAAAACCAACCTTTAAAGCAACATGTTGGTGCATCTTATACAAATTAAAGGTTATATCACCGATTTCCATCCCAGTTAATGGACGCCTTGTCCCAAACCAGCCTGTTAAAAAGCTTTGTTGTTTAACAAAGTCAATTTGTTCAGGTGGACTTATGACAGGCGGCCGAGTGTAGATCCCTTTTGCCAGCATCGTGTTGATTGTTTTTTCAAAAAGGATCATTGTTTCAGTATTACAATCCATATGATATTTACGAAGATCAGCTCTGATCGAGTTACCTATTGAAAGAGCATATCCAGTTAGCCCTTGTAATGACATAATGTACATATAATAAAGATAGAAAGGATCTTGAAAAAGACGCGGGGCTTTTGTATGAACATCCTTTTCTGTAAAACCTTTGGGAATAGGATAATTTTCACCCTTAAAAAACTCTTTTGCTCTTTGAACATGTCTTTCAGCAAGCTCAAGAGAGAAGCTATAAATCTCTATAATATCTTTGTCTTCTAAATGCTCTAATGCATACTTGATAAAACAAATAGACATAGAATCAAACATATACTGAGTCCAAAGACTAGTTATTTCCGATGCAGTTAGTTGGATACGAGTTGGGTCCATTACATTCTTCCTTTTACCATTTATAAACCTATCTTTTCCATTTTGTTACAAAACTATTCCGGAATAATGTATAATAGGTAAAATGATGAGAATGCTAAAGATGTCACATCTTTACAGTGCTCCATAAATTACATTACGCAGTCTAGGCTGGGTATAGGTTTCAAAATTTGGCAGCAGCTGATGCATATACACAGCGGAAAGCTGCTCTTTTAGATCAATCATGACCCATGTTCCCGCCATTCCCATCCAGCCAAATTCACCAATCGAACTATTACTTCCTGCCAGTCCCGGATTCATCATCGTTCTTACACCAAGACCATAGCCATAACCTTTTAAGTGCTCCCAGTTGAATGAAGGAACTTGCTCGGGCTGGAGATGATTCATGGCCATTAACTCTACCGTTTTTCTCCCAAGAATACGTTCGCCCTCCAGAGTTCCACCGTTTGCAAGCATATGGGCAAAACGGCTGTAGTCCCTCAAAGTGGACAACAAGCCTCCCCCACCACTTTCATTCAGGGTTCCAGATTGATATTCCGTATCCAGTCTACTATTTTTCTGCAAAGTGCCTGGTTCTTTCCAATCATACAAGCTGCTTAAACGGGCCTTCTTATCCTCAGGAATCTTGAAAAAGGTATCTTCCATTGAAAGCGGTTGAAAAATTTCTTCCCGCAAAAATTGTCCAAATGATTTGCCTGACACCACTTCAATCAATGCTCCTAGCACATCATGACTTAGACTGTATCGCCATTGTGTACCTGGATCAAAGGCTAACGGGATAGTAGCTAAGGCTTTAGATAGCTCTCTAACGGTAAAGGTACCCTTTTTTCGTAAATCATTTATTGCTTTATTGACTTGTCGTTCCGTTTCATTAGATTCTCCTTCGTACGTTAACCCGGAAGTCATTGTGAACAGGTCTTTGACTCGAATAGATTTTGCTGCAGGTGTTGCATAAACTTCCCCACTTTTACCTTCACGGTATACTTGAGGATTTTTAAATTCGGGAAGATATTCCTCGAGCGGATCCTCTAATAAAAATAATCCCCGTTCATAGAGCATTAAGGCTGCTACACAGGTAACCACTTTAGTCATCGAATATATGCGGTATATAGTATCTGGTGTAATAGGTTTCTCGGTATCCAAGTCTGCATAACCAACATAGTCTTCGAATACTTGTTCATTTTGATGATAAACAGAACATGCACATCCCACAGGTCCTTTTTCTACAAAACTTTTTAATAATGGTCGTAAATGCTCAATCGGTTTCATTGTACATCTCCTTTTGGTAATCATTTACTATAATAATAACTTATTTATTTGTATATTAATAGATTTATTAATTACCTTCTTTTTTTAGAATACAATGAACTCACCAATACCATAATAGGAAAAAGGAAGTGACTTTTATGACGAGCGAGACTATTATTGAGGAATTGAACACGTTACTAAGAGGGACCTATATGGGTATACGTTCAATTGAACACTACATTCAAAAAGTGGATGATGATTATGTAAAAAAAGTCTTTCAGTCCATGCAGCAGGAAATCAAGATAGATGCCTTGAAGTTAGCCGAACGAATTCAAGACTTGGGTGGTGTCCCCGCCAATGATGAGGGATTCTCAGGTTCGATGCACAGCTTTATGCATAAACTCACGCTTTCATATGAGACTGATCCTATCTTAGAAGACGCGATACATGGTTTCGAAAAATATGGCGTTCAATATTCAGAGGAGTTAGTTAGAGGTGACTTGGATCCAAAGAGCCGACAGTTAGCAGTAGAAGTGATTGATAACAACCGCAAACATGCTGAGATTTTACGAAATCATTTAATCTAACACTGGAAGACCATCCTAAAAGATGGTCTTCCTATTAAAAATTAGTTCTTAATTTCTTCTTTCTTAACATTAGATTATAAAAAAACTACCAAACCTTATCTAGGTACTATACTAAATACGCACCTAGTGCAACCATGGCCTTTTTCAATGCTTGTTCATAGGCTTTATCCTTGCCAATTACCATACGAAAATCAGCTTTGTCTCGCACCGTTGAACGTCCTTCTACTTCATAACCATTTTCAAAGATTAACAGACATATAGTTGACTTATCGCTCATCCGATGGAACTTTTTCTCAACAATCATTTCTTCGAGCTTCCTCCGTTTATCATCTTTGAGCTCTGCCATTCTGGAGTACTGGATTACAACGTGGTCATAAAAATGGTTGTTTTTGCATTTTACGAAAAGGAGTTTTTCACCAGTTTCTTTCACTTGATTAATCTCTCCACATTTTGGACAAATGCTTTCAATTAACATTCTACCCACTCCCTTTAAATTGAACGCACGCCGTCTTCGATATAATTTAATACATTATCACATATAGTATAGTGTCCATGGATACGGTAAATGACATTTTAATGGAAATTTAATCTATAGTAAGACTGAGTTAAGTTATAGGGATGAACCGCTTCAGTATTCCATTTTTATAAAAATTTCACCTTTACAAATTATTTTTTACTTTCGTTGATCTGGGTAGATCACTTTTAAAAATCATGCCAAACTTATATACAAAAATAGAGGAGAAAATCTATTTCGATTCTCTCCTCTACACAACTACCTATTACATTGCAAGTACTTCTTTACTTGTTACAATATCAGATACCGGATCCTTGCACTGTAACGAAAGCAATCTCTCGCGGAACCGGACCACTTCACCTACCACAATCATGGCTGGGTTCTGCACGCCTTCTTTTTCAACAACGGAACCAATTGAACTCAAGGTTCCTGTAACAGTTCGCTGCTCTTCCCTCGTCCCCTGCTCAATTACCGCAACAGGTGTTTCTTCATCTTTCCCATGGCTAATCAGTTGCTGACAAATATAAGAAAGGTTGCCAATCCCCATATAAATCGCAATCGTATCAACCGCTTTTCCCAAGCTTTCCCAATCAATGTCGGTAGGTTTTCCTTTGGAGCAATGGCCTGTTACAACAGCAAATGAATTGCCATATTCCCGGTGTGTAATCGGAATCCCCGCATACGCTGGGGCCGCAATCCCTGCCGTAATACCGGGAACCACTTCAAACGGAAGACCATTTTCCGCTAAGGCTGCGGCCTCTTCACCACCCCGTCCAAATACAAATGGGTCTCCACCTTTCAAGCGAACAACTGTTTTTCCCTGGCTCGTAAATTGAACTAACAAATCATTAATGATTTCCTGTTTCATGGTATGATTTGTCGGTTGTTTTCCACAAAAGATAATTTCACAATCTCGCTTTGCTTCCCTTAGCAAATCACTATTCACCAGACGATCATAAAGAATGACATCTGCCATTCGGATGCATTTTAGTGCTTTTACCGTAATTAATTCCGGGTCACCAGGACCTGCTCCAACGATATAGGCCTTCCCCATATAACCGCCCCCTTACTATTACCGACTTGCTGCTGATTTCTCTGTTTTTGATACTTCCAAAATCATCTTTGACGCTGTTTTTCTATGTGTTAAGTACAAGGCTAAACCTGTAAATAGAAATCCTCCAACAAGATTTCCAACCGTTACTGGAAGTTGATTCCATAACAGCCAATCAGCTAATGTCACGTGTGCACCAAGCATCATTCCGGCTGGTATAACAAACATATTGACAACCGCGTGTTCAAACCCTTGTGCAAAAAAGATTAAGATTGGCAGCCACATGGCTGCAATTTTTCCGCCGACCGACTTAGTGGTCATGGCCATAACTGCCCCCAGAGTAACCATCCAATTACATAACATTGCTTTTACAAAAACAACAATTAATCCGTCTGTGCCGAGGTTCTTGTAACCCAATGTTTTGGTTTCCGCTACAGCAATGATTTTCGCTGCGACTGGGTTGTTATTTACATGCCCCAGTTGAGTAATAGCAATGATATATAAAAGTGCGTAGATAATGCTTCCTAAAATATGTCCAACAATCACCCATAACCAATTCTTTATCATCTGACCGACAGTAGCCTTTTTCCCCAAGACAGCCACTGGAAGGAGCGCAAAACTTCCGGTTACCAATTCTAGCCCGAGTAGAATGATAATCACAAAGGCGGCTGGAAATAGCACTGCCCCAACAATCCCCATTCCTGTCTGCACTTCAGCTGTAAAGGCTAATGTGGTACCGAATCCAAGCAGAGCACCAGAAAGCGCTCCTCGGATTAATAAATCACTAACAGGTAATTTTGCTTTGGCTTCCCCTGACTGAATCATACTCTCAATTACTTGATTAGGACTAACTAATGACAACATCTTCACTCCTTTCGTAATGCAGAGAGTATTCTCTACTTAACCGAGTGTTACCCCATTTATCCGATAGTATTTACTTCTCTTCATCTACTAAAATAAACACTTGATCTTCAATAACCTCTACGGGGAAGGATTTGACACATCCTATATCAGGTGCTTGAACTTTCCCATCGGTTACGCAAATTTTCCAGTCATGCATTGGACAAAATACAAACTCTCCGCTGACGATACCCTCCGCAAGGACGCCCCCTTTATGAGGGCATCGGTTTTCAATGGCGCGAATGTCTCCATTCTCTAATCGAAAAACGGCAATTTCCGTATTGCCAATAACGGTTGTTTTTCCTAATTTTCTCGGCATATCTTCTGTACTTCCTATAAAAACGCGTCTAATTGTCTCTTCCATAAAATGCAACTCCCCTTCTATTTAACACCTGTTGGAATTTTTACCGTCTCATAAAGGTCTCTTAAAAGTGTTTTATTCTCAATGGCTTCCTTCCATGGGTCTTGAACAATCGAAAGTGCCTCTTCAATACGGAAGTTCAACATTTTAACAGTTTCAGCATCCGAAAGGACTTCCCTTATATGATCTAGTCCAAGTCGGTCCACCCAGGCAGAAGTTCTTTCTAAATAATTAGCTGTTTCACGATAATACTGGAGGTATGCCCCGATCATTTCGACAAGCTCATCATCCGTTTTGAACTTGAATAACAAATCACCTGCACGAAGATGGGTACCGCCATTTCCACCTACATACATTTCCCATGCCCCATCCGTACCAACAACGCCAACGTCTTTAATCCCGCTTTCGGCACAGTTCCTTGGACAAGCGGAGACCGCCATTTTAACTTTATGAGGAGTGTTTAAGCCTTCGAATTTCTTTTCCAATCGGATTCCTAAGCCAATCGAATCTTGTGTACCAAAGCGGCAGTAACTTTCACCAACACAAGTTTTTACAGTTCGAAGTCCTTTCGCATATGCCGATCCAGATGGCATATCAAGTTCTGCCCAAATCTTCGGTAAATCCTCTTTTTTCACGCCGAGTAAATCAATTCGCTGACCACCAGTCACCTTGATGGTGCCAACTTGGTATTTATCGGCAACGTCCGCAATTTTTCGTAAGTCATTAGACGTCGTTACTCCGCCATACATTCTCGGTACAACTGAGTAAGTGCCATCCTTTTGGATATTGGCATGCAGCCTCTCATTTACAAAGCGTGCTTCTTTCTCATCCTGATACTCCGTTGGATAAATCATTCCAAGATAGTAATTTAGAGCCGGCTTACACTTGGAACATCCATCTGTTTTCCAACCTAAGACATTCATAACTTCACGGATATGTGTCAATCGCTTCGCACGAATTTCTTCTACAATTTCATCGCGGGATAATGTTGTACAGCTACAAATCGCTTCTTTTTCATTTGCCTTAAATTGGTCACCTAGTGTACAGGCTAACAAATCGGCCACTAATGATTTACAACCGCCGCATGAACGGGAAGCACTGGTGCAGCCCTTTACTTGGTCGACCGAAGTTAAACCTTGAGTTCGAATCGCTTCAACAATGGTACCTTTGCTGACACCATTACAGCCGCAAATGATTTCTTCATCGGCCATCTCAGCAACAAGACTAACCTCTGACGATTGACTTTTTGAGGTCTCTAAATACTCCTCGATACTTGCACCTTTTTTAATGAGACTTAAGAGTTGATTCCCATCCTTTGTATCGCCAAACAGTACAGCGCCAGCGATTTTCCCATTTTCAATTAGAACTTTTTTATAAACCCCGCTCCAATCATCGTACATTTTATATACCTTTGTATCCTCATCCTCATTGATTTTTCCAGATGAGAATACATCAACACCGGATACTTTTAGCTGAGTTGAAAGGACGGAACCCTGATAACCTTCCTCCTCTATTCCGCAAATCCGCTTTGCTAACACTTGGGCCTGCTGATAAAGGGGTGCTACTAAGCCATAGGCAGTACCGCGATGTTCTGCACATTCCCCGACTGCATAAATATCAGGAGTATCCGTTTCTAAATAATCATTCACGACAATTCCGCGGTTAACCGATAGTCCGGCTTTTTGAGCTAATTCAATATTGGGTTTAATTCCAACCGCCATGACAACTAAATCAGCTTTAATCTTACTGCCATCTTTAAATTTAATGCCTGTTACATGTTTCTTACCGAGGATCTCAGCGGTATGTTTTTCTAGTAGAAAATTCATCCCCTGTTTTTCTAGTTCCTTTTGTAAAAGTTTCCCTGCGGTACGGTCTAATTGTCGTTCCATCAAGTAGTCGAAGATGTGAATGACGTCGACTTCCATCCCTAGATTTAATAATCCACGAGCGGCTTCAAGTCCAAGTAGTCCTCCACCAATAACGGCAGCCTTTTTATATTGTTTTGAATATTCAATCATTTGTTCGCAGTCTTTGATATTCCGGAAGGCTGTAACGCCTTCTTTATCTGCCCCTGGTAAAGGCAGCATGAACGGATTCGATCCGGTTGCAATGATCAATTTGTCATACGGTTCGATTCTTCCTTTATCAGTCATAACCACTTGTCTTTCCTTATCAATGGAAACAACCGTTTCCCCGGTAAAAAGAGTGATTCCGTTGTCCTCATACCACTGATCGTCATTTAATGTGATATCCTTAACGGAAGTACCTCCTTGTAAAACCGTTGATAACTGAATTCGGTTATAGTTTGGATATGGTTCACTTCCAAAAATCGTAATTTCAAAATCTTCCCGGTTAAGTTTCAGCACTTCTTCAATGGCACGGACCCCTGCCATTCCATTTCCTACAAGTATTAGTTTTTGTTTAATCAAGTGTAATTCCCTCCCTAAACTGTTGCATGTGTATTTTATATCACGATGGGAGCTTTAATAACATGAGTTTGGAAGGTTTTCTGCCATACTATTTTTATTGCATTAACTCTCTAAAGCAAGGTGAAATTCAGTCACAATAAGGCTGATAACGATTACATTTTTTGTTAAAATTTTTTTGAGAAAATTGAGACTTTGAACACAGTGTAAAAAAATTAAGAGGAATTATCACTTTAAAAATAGAAATAGTGATTAAGTGGATGACGAGGTGAAAAACATGCGAACGGAAAAAGAAATGTATGAGTTAATGATGTGCATCGCACAAAAAGACGAGCGAATACGAGCCATATATATGAATGGCTCACGGGCCAATCCAAATACTCCAAAGGATATTTTTCAGGATTATGATATTGTCTTTGTGGTGACTGAAACATCTTCTTTCATTAACGAGGTTAACTGGATTGATATTTTTGGAAAATTAATCATGATTCAAGAACCCGATAAAATGGACCAGCTTGCAGGCAAGGAAGTGGACTTTGATAAGTCGTATGGCTATTTAATGCTGTTTCAAGACGGAAATCGGGTCGATTTACACATTGAAACAAAGGAAAGAATGTTAGATAACTATAAGAACGATTCCTTAACGAAACCCCTTTTGGATAAAGACAACATCCTTCCCAGTATCCCTGCCCCTTCAGACAAAGATTATTGGACTAAAAAGCCTAGCGAGCCAGGCTTTCTGAATTACTGTAATGACTTTTGGTGGTGCCTGCAAAACGTGGCAAAAGGAATCTGGCGTGATGAATTACCTTACGCAAAACAGATGTTTGAAATGTATATCAGACCTAGATTAGATAAAATGGCTGCGTGGTGGATAGGTACGAAACATGATTTTCAAGTATCGCCAGGTAAGATGGGAAAGTACTTTAAACAATACTTGCCTGAATCTTATTGGGGAATGTATGAACAGACGTATTCCGATCATGACTATGAGCACTTTTGGGATTCCATCTTTGTCACCTGTATTTTATTTAGAGCTTTAGCGAAAGAAGTAGCGGACCAGTTATTATTCACCTATCAAGATCAAGACGATATCAATATGACTCAATACCTTCAACACATTAGACAGCTGCCAGCGGATGCCAAGAGAATTTTCTAGAAGGAAATCAGCATTTCACAAAAAAGGCACAGCTATTTATCTATAAAAGGTGAACCGAATATTATTGTAGTAAAATCTCCAAATGCTATAAGGATACGAATATTTTTGGTATCTCAATGAAACATCAGTATTATCAATGAGATTCAAACCTTTTTCCTCGATTAAATATTCAGTAATAAGAGAGGCTTATCTATGAAAAAGAAAATAATATTAATTGGAACAGGAGTTTTGTTCGTATTCCTACTATTGTTTGGCACTTATAAATTAATGAATTCAAGAACATTCCAGTTGTTTGGTGGACTAACCAATCAAGTAAACACCAATCAAAAGGTAGTCGCTCTAACCTTTGATGATGGGCCCACCAATAATGTTAAGGAAATTCTACGCTTGTTAGAGCAATATCACGCAAAAGGGACCTTTTTTCTAATCGGTAATGAGATTGAAAAAAATCCGGAAGAAGCAAAAAAGATTGTTAATGCGGGTCATCAACTTGGAAATCATACTTATTCCCATCAGCGAATGGTTTTTAAATCCCTATCTTTCATCAGAGAGGAAATAGAAAAAACAGACCAACTTATTAGAAAAGCAGGCTATAAAGGTGAAATTGATTTCCGGCCTCCCAATGGCAAAAAACTTGTAGGATTACCTTATTACTTATCAGAGAATAATAGGGATACAATCACTTGGAATTTAGAGCCTGACACCTACTACTCTTCTACAACGAATAAAGTCAATTATGTAAAAAAGAATGTAAAGCCTGGCTCGATTATCCTGATCCATCCCATGTACGATCATACGGACGAAGAACTGAAAACTGTCCAGGGGATATTACAATCATTAGCTAAACAAGGATACAAATTCATTACAGTAAATGAGCTTCAAAAATTGAAGCAGTAAAAAAAGCTTGGAATTTAACCTAAGTTCCAAGCCTTTTTCAATAATTGGATACCTTCTTCTATTTCACTCTCCGTTAACCCGCCAAAGCCCAATAGAATCATTGGACTTTTATCTGACATAGCCTGCTGAAAATAAACAGAAGTTGGATAAACTTTCACTTTAAACTCCTTAGCACTTTCAATTAATTGTTTTTCCGACATAGCATTTTGAACACGTAATAATATGTGCAAACCTGAATCATCACCAATAATGGTGGTATGGTCACCCAAATATTTCTTAATGGAACTGATCAATGTATGTTGCCTTTTACGGTAGACCGTTCTCATCTTATTTAGATGTCTCTCCCAATGTCCCTCTTTCATAAATTGCCATAGTGTATGCTGATGCAAACGAGAAACTGTCTGCTTATAAAGGGAAAAGTGATCGTTATACTTTTGAAGTAAGGTTTGTGGTAACACCATATAGTTAATCCGAATCGAGGGAATCAACGATTTTGAAAATGTGCCTAAATAAATCACTTTATCGTTAGGGTCTAATCCTTGCAAAGAGGGAATCGGTTTTCCTTTATAGCGGAATTCTCCGTCATAATCGTCTTCAATAATGTATCTGCCGTTTCCCTCCGCCCATTTTAATAATTCCATTCTTCTCGTAATGGGCATGACCATTCCAATTGGAAATTGGTGAGATGGGGTTACATAGGTTATTTGTGCGTGACTATTGGTTAAATGTTTCATGCTAATTCCGTCATCATCCAGAGGGATGGGTATCAAGGAAACACCTTGGTCCTTAAAGGCCTCCCTTGTTCGATGATAGCCTGGTTCTTCCATTGAAAAAATAGCATCTCTCCCAATAATTATTGTTAATAACCCAATTAAATATTGCGTTCCTGCGCCTACAATAATTTGTTCTGGTACACACCTTACTCCTCTTGATTGATATAAATATTTCGCAATTTCTTCCCGAAGCGGGTATTCCCCTAGGCGCTCACCATTTAAGAAAAATGAACTTTGTTCTTCATAAAGACTTTGAATAGTAAGCCTTCTCCAAGTGGTATAGGGAAAATGTTCTAAGGCAATTCGTCCATGGCTAAAATCGACAAGATACGAATCACTTTCCTGTTTATGAACCTTTTTACTGATGGTTGAGACTTTGTTAGGGGTTATAATCAGATCCTGTTGTATTTCTTTTACAAAGATCCCCTTTCTCGGCATACTCTCGACGTACCCTTCAGCCAATAATTGTTGGTACGCAGTTTCCACCGTATTTTGACTCACTCCAAGATGTTGAGCTAGTTTCCGTTTCGATGGAAGCATGACACCATTTTTAATTTTCCCACTTTGTATTTCTCGTTTTAAATATTGATAGAGTTGCAGATATAACGGTTCTCCACTTTTTTTCTCTAAAAATAAGGTGATTTCAATCATCTATGGCCCCCTCTTACACTAACTGGCATGTTTAAATATATTATAACTGACCCTTTTGGGCATATCAGCTTTTAATTATAATCAAAAATATAAAAGTTGAAGGGATGGAGAAATATGTCAGATATAAACTATAAGTTGAATGCAAAAATCAAAGCTACAGAATTATCAAGTGTGTTTAAACTGTCAGGACTTAAAAGACCTTATGAAGATTTACCGCGACTAGAAAGTATGATTGAGAATTCCGATATCCTCATTACAGCTTGGGATGATGATAAACTTGTAGGAATCGCTAGAGCGATTACAGATTTCAGCTACTGCTGTTATTTATCTGATTTAGCGGTTGATCAGGAGTATCAAAATCGGGGTATTGGCAGGGAATTGGTTCGGTTAGTACAAGAACGGATTGGTGAAGAAGTAACTTTATTGCTGCTGGCCTCCCCAATTGCGATGGAATATTATCCACATATTGGATTTGATAAGGTTAACAATGGATATATTATTCCTAGAAAAAAATAAGTAATTAAAGAAGTGGCATATATTCTGCCACTTCTTTTTCCATTAAGTAATTTGTTTATGTTACTAGCTTTTAATAATCCTTAACATCGAGTTAGCATTTTTTTGAAATTTATAGGGTACCTTCACTTCATCAACAACGCAGCCTTGAATAGTAAGATATTCTATTACTTTATCTAAATGTTCATAACGTTTACCTTCTAGATCCACTAACGGGAATATGCGAATCTCCTCTTTAGTAACTCTCAATAACTCATCTAGCGTTTTTAGATGAAATTTATAATCTAACCGGTCTGCATACATAAATAGAAAATGTGCAGATAATAATAAATCAAATTCTTCATCGTTAAACGGTAAAGAGGGTAATGTTACTGGAACGTAGCTTTCACTGGATTTCTTCATATGGTTTGTACAATCTTTTAGTGCGGATAAACGATGTTTCTTAAGGTCTTCCACATCTTTGAAGTAATTCCAAATATAATTTCTCTTCGATTTTTCCATCTGCTCCATTGCATGTTCAATGTCTTGAAGGCCTTTATTTTTCAAGTCATCAACGGAATAATAATAAGCGATGTCACAAGCTGTTACCTTCAAACCGTTTTTGCTCCCAACTGCTGTAAAAGAACAGGCCCCTGCGGGACAATCCAATAGTTTCTTTCCCTTAAGTTCTTCATTTGAAAGAGAAAACATATCTATATACTCTTCAAATGTGCGTCCGATAAAGACAATTCGTTCCAACTCTAATTTCATATTCTGCTCAGCTCGACTCAACCTAACTCACCTCGTTAAAAGAATAAGGTTGATTTTAACACAAAACTTGGAAATATTAACCTATAAAATTATTAATCTGCACTGAGATTAAAGGCGGATTTGTTCAAAATGTTCAACGGTTGGAAATGGATCATAGAAATGATGTAATAATCTTTTCCATTCTTGATATTCTTTTGACTCCCGAAATCCTACTGTATGATCTTCTAACGTTTCCCACTTAACCAAAAGTAAATACTTGCCCTCAACTTCTAAACAACGCTGTAATTCGTGAGATATGTATCCCTTTATAGAAGAAATAATTTCCGATGCTTGCCTGAATACTCCCTCAAATTCCACTTCCATACCTTCCTTTACTTGAAGCATGGCTGCCTCCAAAATCATGTACTCTCCCCCTAAATAAATTTTTAATCTGCCTATAAGTTAACTTGTCTTACTTATGTATTCATAATAAAGCCTTTATCTTAAATTACAAGATAAAGGCTTTAATCATTTCTTATCCTCTTATAACCAAATAATCGCCTGACGTCATCTTCACCACATCCGCCTTCAGTGCCTTAGCAATGTCAGCTGTCATTGTTTTTTGCTCTTCCTCATCACTAGCCAACAGGGTCAGTTGTTTCCCCCCCAGGATTCGATCCTTATTCATCGTCACAAGTGCGAGGACATCATAATTCACTTTGGTACCAGCTTCGCGTCCCACCGTTATTCCCTCCCCACCATATTCGATTTCATGACAGCAGGACTTTTCTTACTGCTTTCAAGAAGCGGGGTTTTCTTTACTACTTCAATTAACCCATCAATATCATTTATAATCGGCACTAAAGCGATGACCACTCGGCCATCATTAAAATCTCGCCGGGTAAAATGATATCGCTTTACACCTAAGGTTTTTGTCGCTTCAAATAGCGCTGCCTGCCTTTGGCCAAAGTTCTCAAGGGTGACACGAAAATGCTCTTGCTTAGGAAAGATGACCACCGCTCTACCTTCCTCTTGAAACAACTTTGAGGCATTTTCAGTACCTAGCAGATTTGTAACGTAAATTCCGTCCACAAACAGTTCATGATTCTTGACTTCGATTTTTCCTTCTTTTACCTCAGAAATATCACCAATTGTTTTTCCTTTTGAAAAACGTTTCAAGACATAAATAAGAATAAAACCAACGATGGCTCCGGAAATAATATTGATTAAGCTTGATTTACTATCGACAAGTTGAATGGTAATTGCGCAGCCTAAAGCAACAAGCAGGGAAAAATAATTTCTGGACTCAAAGGTTTTTGATATACCATCAATATAAGCGTCACCACGATAGGCAAATTCGGTGTTTTCTAAGTCTTTTAAACTTTCCCTTTCAGATTTTCTAACATCTCTAAATTGCTGGATGGCTAAGGTTAAAAATGTCACGGCAATAAAGTTTTTCGTCATTAATGCGGGGATCGCGACAGCTCCTAAAGCTGCTGCAACAAAACCTAATACTAAATGGATTAAGTAACCATTAGGATAACTTGGATACTGTCGGAAATCTTCTTTAATTGTGATTAAACGTGCCACCGTCCCAATAATTAGAGACGTTACAATCAGAATGACCTGATCCCTTTCTAACGGACCACCCAATGCAAATCCCCCCATTTTGCAATTTTTTATTATTGTTAGGAGATTTTCGAAATAATATTAATAAACACAAAGGAAATTTTTGAGAAAACATTATTTCCATAGTTCTAGAAGCAACTTCTCTAACTATTTATAAAATAAATGAAAACATTGAACAAATCCTTGTAAGAATTTATAAAGTTAATAGATTATTAGGAAACAGGCTGCCCCTCTTTTTTTAGTGTTGGTCTGTCATTGTTTGTATTACAAAAGCTTCGTTCAAATTTCCGT
Source organism: Bacillus sp. OTU2372 (assembly GCF_038440275.1). Lineage (NCBI taxonomy): Bacteria > Bacillati > Bacillota > Bacilli > Caryophanales > Bacillaceae > Bacillus > Bacillus sp. OTU2372. Next base: position 39,019 of record NZ_JASATK010000025.1, on the reverse strand, counting down.
CAAATCATTTTAAACAAATTGTGAATTTATTCACTTATCCATGTTTTATACCTTCAAAAGGTATATATTATAACCATAAAGAACAAAAACAAAAAAAGAAGGGCGGAATCATTTATGTTTAACAAATTTTTAAGAGAAAATAAAATAGCAGCAGTTATCCTAACTGTTTTGCGCTTATATCTTGGTTACTCTTGGATCACAGCAGGAATTGGAAAATTAACTAGCGGCGGATTTGATGCTTCTGGATTCTTAAAAGTAGCGATAGCAAATCCAGTAAAAGGCCCAGACGGTGCAGTCGTATTTGGCTGGTATGTTGACTTCTTAAAGCACATTGCTCTGCCAAACGTTGACATCTTCAACGTCATTGTACCTGTTGGAGAAACTTTAATCGGCTTAGGCTTAATCTTAGGATGCTTAACAACTACTGCCATGTTCTTTGGTCTAGTGATGAACTTCTCTTTCTTCCTAGCAGGAACTGTATCCCATAACCCAAGAGACATTTTCTTAGGCTTCATTATCCTAACAGCAGGCTATAACGCTGGTAGAATTGGTTTAGACCGCTGGGTGGTACCTTTCTTCAGAAAAATCGCTAAAAAAGAAACTGGTGACGTCAAACATAAAGTCAACGCATAACTGCTCTAAATTAAAGAGCTGCCATTGGCAGCTCTTTTTTTATCTGTTTCAATTAAAAATTAACTTTTCACCAGAATTTGTTCTCTTTTCTTAACTTGTTCAATAAAAGCACCTGTAGCAGTTTGTACAACTAAAAAAATCGGGAACGAATAGGCTAAATGATAGCCTTTTTGAAGTGTAATAATATCAAGCGAGGTGAACAGCCACTGAGCAGCTACTCCGATTATGGCCCAAGCCACTGTGTAATAAATAAATGTCTTTTTATGTATGTGAAAGGTTTCATAGAAATAAAAAAAGAAAAATCCAAAAGGTCCAAAGTCTAGATAATAAAAAACATCAGCCACTTCATAATGGTTTGAGTCATTGATTCTATAGTAGTCAAGTAATCCTCCACCGATGGTGAAATCAAATAAAATCCCTATCGTAATTCCCCAAAGTAAACCCAGTTTTCTAATTTGTGGGTTAACTCTTCTATGAAATAGAAAATAGGCTATATAGGCTACTATTAAAATGATCAATAGGGAAATTTCATTTTTATCAAAACTCTCCCACATTCTCATCGGCTAATCTCCTCACTTTGGTTAGATTTCCGAAAAAATTTCAAGGAATAAAAGGCAATAAGTTGAAGGAAAGCAAAGTATATAAAGTCATTGATGATATTCCATTTTACCCGATGAGTAATATCTAAAACAGCTCCCAATTTCACCAACATAACTAGTATTACTATTGAACAAACTGCAATTAATAAGGATTTTCCAATTGAATTTACTCCCTTAATCAAATTGAGAGTAACAACGAGAATAAACGGAATTCCGATGCTTCTGTGAATCATAAAAGCTGTATAATCTAACGGATGCATAGAAAGTGTGACTAGTCTTAACTCTGCAGAAATAATCCACGAGAAATTTATACTTATAATCAGTATCAGCAAATAAACAAATGAATTTTCTATAAATGAAAGCCTCTTTTTCATTAACGTAAAAATAACGGTGATCAGCCAAGACACAAAGAAATATAAAGCAAACCCCATGGGAGCACACACTCCAAATTTTTTACTCATAGTATTTTCTTTCGCAGTAGTTTTATTCATATTTCTTCTTCCTATAGGTAATAATTTTCATTCTTAATATCTTAATTACAGGGAAAAATACTATTGCATCGCAGATAAAGGAGGTAACCAATGATCTATATAAAAGCCTTGTTGGTATGCTTGCTTTCATTCCCCTTCCTGTTTAATTTACCAGCAGCAAAAGCTGCTCCTCCTGAAAACGAAATAAATCAATATTTAACCGAACTCGGGTGGACAAAACAGGAATTACTGGATTATTTAGCCTATTATGAAATCCCTTTAGATGATTTCAGCACAGTGGAAGATTTAAAAATGATCATGGGTACCCCCATTAACTCGAAAAATTTACAGGAGTTATTAACGAATTATGATTTAACAGAAAAAGAACTTAACGATTTGTTGGATCATTTCGGAGACTCCTTGACTGAATATAAGTTTATCGAGGATTTGGATGCATCGCTTGACTTCTATGTGGACCATGATAATTATATGGCCGACGTTGAAACAGAGCTTGCAAGGTTGGGCATTACAGAGGAAGAGACAGAGAAGCTCTTTAATTATTTGTCTCTTGTCGAGGAGAACAACAAGAACCAATTAGACCAGATGACCATTCTGGATTCTCAAATGGAAAAATTTTATGATGTGGCAGATACATCAGAACTTTCCGATGCAGAATTGAATGAGTTGGTAGAAATTTTGAACCAAACCATTAATTTATATGAGGTTAATGTTAAATTTAGCATTAATAACAAAAATGTAACCTTAAATGACCTTCTTAAAATGAAGGAAGCTCCCAGCAATTTATTTGCCAGTATTTACAGCAAATCCGGAGAGCTATTAATTGATTTTACTGTCCCAACCGATTTCTTTGATACAGGATATGTTTTAGACGAAGGCGAAGAAATGCTACATGTCGGCGAGCTTTCAGATGAATACGTTGACCACATGCACAATGAAAAGTATGAGAATGCAGATAAAGATATGAAATAATTCTTGGCCAGGCTCGCTTCCAGCAGGAAGAAGCTTGGCTAGGAATTTTTAATTGGTTGATCTGTTGTTATCCCCATACAAAAGAACGGCCAAAATGACCGTTCTCCCTAATTTTTCATACGATGGAATGTTAATAAATTAAATCACCTAAACTATTAAAACCACAGTCTTTTATGATAATCATATTCTGAAGTATCGATACTTTCTTCCCTTTCAGTTTTCGGAGTACACTTTTCACATGGTTCTTCAGATTGGTTATGTTCACATTGTTCGATTAAAAGTTCCATTGGTTGTATCCCCTCTCCTATTACTTACTATTTATTATAATGGAAGCGTTTACAAATGTCTTGTGGTTTTTACTGGAAATAATAGTTTACGATTACATTCTGTTTACAAAATTATTAGTTTTAAGTTATTGTTGTATAAATACTTTTTGGAACACATAGGGTGATTTAAACCCAAAACCTCTTTCTGTAAACTAGGTTGTTACTTTCGAAAGAGAAATAAGGAGGCAACTATGAATCCTTTTTTAAGGAAAAAGTCAATTGATGAACTACAAAATGAAAGTACTGAGAACTCCGGTCTTAAGCGCGTACTGGGACTCTGGCAGCTTACGGCGATTGGTTTAGGCGGTATAATCGGAGTTGGAATTTTCGTGCTTACCGGGGTAGCTGCTGCTGAGCATGCGGGACCTGCTGTTATTTTATCATTTATGATCGCTGGTCTGGCCAGTGCTGCCGCCGCTTTATGTTATGCAGAGTTTGCCGGCTTAATCCCGGTCGCAGGCAGTGCCTATACGTATAGTTATGCGGTATTAGGAGAAGGAGCTGCCTGGCTGATTGGCTGGGATTTGCTTCTCGAGTATACCTTAGTCATTGCCGTTGTGGCGATAGGCTGGTCAGGGTATATGCAAGAAATCCTGACTCAGATTGGCATTCATTTGCCAGTGTGGGCGCAGGGTGCACCAGGAACAGGTGCTGGTCATAGAATTGACTTGATTTCCATGATCATCAGTTTGGCCATTGCCGGACTACTTACGCTTGGGATGGAATGGGGCGCACGATTTAATAATCTAATGGTTATTATTAAATTAAGTATTGTACTTGTTGTAATCGTGGTTGGTGCATTCTATATAGAGCCCGCTAACTGGCATCCCTTTATGCCGTTTGGGTTCCATGGTGTCATGGGTGGTGCTGCCCTAGTCTTCTTTGCTGTATTCGGCTATGATACACTAACGACCGCGGCAGAGGAATCCAAAAATCCGCAGCGTGACTTACCAAGAGCGGTCGTTTTTTCATTAGGTATTGCACTTTGCTTATATATCGGCATGTCCCTTGTGATTACGGGAATGGCTCACTATGATACTCTTAATAATGCTGCACCCATTGCAAAAGCATTTAGTCATGTTGGCTTGCATTGGATTACGTTTATTATCTCTGTAGCTGCAATCGCCGGTATATTATCTGTATTGTTTTCATTTATGCTCGCTGGATCACGGATATGGTTCTCGATGAGCCGTGACGGGTTGCTGCCAAAATGGTTTGCAAAAGTTCATACGAAGTATAAAACACCTTATCGACCAACATTAATTATTGGTGCAATTTCCGCGCTGGTTTCAGGATTGACTCCGATTAGTGAAGTGGCGGAACTTGTGAACATTGGTACGTTGTCCGCTTTTATCCTTATTTGTTCATCGATTATGGTGTTACGGAAAAAACGTCCAGAACTCGAAAGAAAATTTCGGACTCCATTTGTACCGGTTATCCCTCTGATTGGGATTGGATTTTCAATCTATCTGATTATTAGTCTACCTCCGATTACTTGGATACGCTTTGTTATATGGATGGTAATTGGATTGGTGATATACTTTTTCTATGGAAGACGGAAGAGTAAGTTAACGAATGATTAAGATTAGTGGACTGCTTCGGCAGCTCTACTTTTTTGTATTTTCGCGGAATTATCTTGAAAATAGTGGAATTAGTTGGAATTGCGTGGAATTCTTTCGAAAGTTTGCGGAATTCTTCCAAGTTTTTCGCGGAATTAATTCAAAAACCGGTGGAATCGTGATCGTCTTCTCAAATATCTTCCCTTCATTTAAACAGATGGTCGATACTAGAGTAGTATTTTTAATTTCCATACTTATAAGGAAGGGGTTAGCAACCGACTATGATCTTGTACCAACTATTTAAAAAAATACCGACCACTTTTCGGACTTTACAAATTGATTTTAAAATTTATCGACCGTTTTTAATTTTACTGCCCCCCTCTCTATACCACCACTCAAAAAAATGAAAAGTCAGGCAACAAGCCTGACTTTTCACTGCGCTTTATTTCCGAATCCCTGTTTTTTCAGCCAGTTCAGTATATTTATCAGTTTCGTCTTTAACAGCTTTCGTAAAATCATGTGAGTTTAGATAAGAAGGTTCTAATTTAATTTTCTCTAACTCTTTCATAAACTTCTCGTCTTTTTCCATTTTCGCAATTGCTTGATCCCACTTTTTCACAATATCATCTGGTGTCCCAGCTGCAAATGATAATCCTGTCCACCATTTCACTGTTAATCCTTTAAATCCCTCTTCTTCCACTGTCGGAACATCTGGGAAAAGCGGACTGCGCTCAGACGATTGAACCGCAAGGATTTTAATTTTTCCTGACTCAGCAAGGGAATATAGTTCTCCAACCGTGTGTACAGCCAAAACAACGTGACCGCCAGCTACCTTTGCAGCAGAATCACTAGCACCTTCAGAAGAAACCATGCTTGTTTTCTTATAATCTACACCAATGGAATCCAGCCACTCCGCTACTCCAAAGGCTGAGAAACCTGCTGGACCTACGCTCGCCCATGTTAGTTTTCCTGGATTTTTTTTAACCCAATCGGTAAATTCTTTGAAATTATCCCAAGGAGCATCTGCTTTTACAGCATACGCTAACGTTCCTTCCGCTACCCGGGATACAAATTTATTGTCTTTTGCCGTCAAGGTTGGATTAGAATTACCTGCTTCGTACATTGTTGTTGCCGAGTTATTATTTACTAACACCGTATAGCCATCGGCTTTTGCCTCCTTTAGCGCATATTGTGCTCCAACAATTCCACCTCCGCCCGGCTTGTTCGTTACGATAACCGATTGGCCCCACTCCTTACTCAAATATTCAGCGACTGCTCTAGCAGCTAAATCGACACCGCCTCCGGCTGCAAAGGGTACAACCAATTCGATTTGCCTTGAAGGATAAGAATCGGAGTTTTTACCATTATTCGATGTTGTTTTTGCGTTGTTTGAGGAGCAACCTGCCAAAACCACCGTGAACAATAACAGTACTGTAAATATTCCTGTTAAATACTTTTTCATAAATATTCCTCCAGTCTTTCTGTTAGTTAAAATTCCATTTGTTCTCCAGTTTCTTGGAGAATACGTTTTTTGGTTCGTCTCATTAATATTATGGACACGATAAGCAACAGCCCAGCTAATATTAATAGTGTTAAAGAAATTGGCCTTTGGAAAAAGATCAACAAATTACCCGAGGATATTTCTAATGATTGGATAAAGGAACTTTCCATTTTCGGACCAAGCACTAAGCATAATACAAACGGGATGATGGGCCATTGAAACTTATGAAACAAATATCCCAATATTCCAAAAATAATGGAGACAATCACATCGAACATACTGTTCCGAACAGAATAAGCGCCCAAAACACTAACCATCAAGATCACAGGTCCTAATATTCCAAAGGGCACTTCGGTAAGTTTAGCCCATAAACCTATCAATGGTAGATTTAATACTAGGAGAATAACATTCCCAATGAACATACTAGCAATAACTGTCCACACCAGCTGGCTGTTTTGTTCAAAAAGGACCGGCCCTGGTGTTAATCCGTAGATCATTAATGCTGCCAATAATATTGCAAGAGGCGGGGAAGCGGGAATCCCTAGTGCTAATAAAGGAATAAACCCACCAGAGCTTGTGGCATTGTTGGCCGATTCAGGGCCTGCCACTCCTTCAATCGCACCCTTTCCAAATTTCCCAGGATTTTTGGACACCTTTTTCTCCAGGTCATAAGAAAGGAAAGAAGTGATCGTTGCCGAGACACCCGGTAAAATTCCTAGGAAAAAACCGAGCAGGCTTCCTCTTAAAATTGGTAATACACTCTGTTTCATATCCTTTTTATTGGGGTAGACATTATTTATTTTTGTATGTTTAATGCTAATTCGCTTCTCTTCAAGTCCTTTTAACACTTCTGTTATAGCAAATAGACCGATAATGACACTGATCATCTCAAATCCACCTGTCAATGCACTAAATCCGAAATTAAATCTAGGCAAACCGCTCGAAACCCCAATTCCAACAAGTGAGATTAAAAAACCAAACAAGCCCATAATAATAGATTTCGTCAGTGAATAACCAGTTAAATTGAATAAGATAAATAAGGCAATCAGCATTAAAGTAAAGTACTCAGGTGGACCGAATTTTAATGCTTGATCGGCAAGGATAGGAGCAAATAGCACAAGGCCAAATAATCCAATAATACCCGCGATAAATGAACCGATTGCGGCAATACCGAGGGCGGCTCCCCCTTTCCCCATTTTGGCCAATGGATAACCATCTAAAGTCGTTGGTACGGAAGAGGCTTCCCCAGGTATATTCATTAAAATCGCTGTCGTGGATCCCCCGTACATCGACCCATAATATATTCCTGCCATCATCATAATTCCTTGTGCAGGCTCTAGAATCGTGGTCATTGGCAAGAGAATAGCAATAGCCGATGTGGGACCAAGTCCAGGAAGGACACCAACAATGGTTCCAAGAAGCGAACCCAATAATACAATCAATAGATTGAAAGGGGTCAGGACTTCACTAAGTCCGTGTAAAAGATACATGATTGATTCCATTCTTTAGTTCACCCCTTCTAAAAAGGTAAATTGATACTCGGAAACGGTGTTTTTAGCAAAACAATAAATAATAAGTATAAAACTGTCGTCAAAACAGCTGCCATAATGGTCGAGAACACCCACCGATAATTTCCGATTAGTTTAATGAGGAAGATAAATGCGATAAGAGTACTAAAAAAGTAACCGATATATTCTATGAACAAGCAGTAAATCAATAGGATGCCAATGGATGCCGCCATAATAAATGCGGTCCTTCCTCTAGGCAAAATCGATTCATTCGTCTCTGGGCTTTTTTGTTTAGTGATCAAAATTACTCCTGCAATAACAAGAAGAATACCTAATACCCCTGGAAAAGTATGGTCCCCAGTCAGGATTTTATTACTATATGGATAAAGTCTAATCGATTCAGAGATGGATAAGCATCCTAATACGATGGCTGTTATCCCGCCTATACCGTCAGGTGAAATAAGCTTTATTCGCATGTAATGCCACCTTCCTGTGTTCCGGTTTTTAACGTCATTTCTACACTATCTAAATGTATTTCCATGTACTCCCTTGCTTTTTCTGCATTTCTCATTTTCAGCATTTCTGCAATTTTTAAGTGTTCATTCCATGAATGTTGTACACGTTCTGGGATTTTAGAAGTTTCCTCTCTCATTTTTCTGAGCTGACCGGTTAGGATATTCATAATCCGAAGGGCCAGGTCATTATGAGAAAGTTTAGAAATCATGAGATGGAATTCCTGATCCCTGTTTGACAAGGTCGTTTGTTTTATTGCCCCCACGGCCATCTGTCGGATCGTTTCTTTTACATTCAAATAAAGATCTTCAATTTGTTTATCAGATGCTCTTTGGACTGCCCACACGACTGACTGAGTTTCAATAAGCTTTCTAATCTCAAACAAATCTGCATATTGGTCGTTTCTTATGAAAAAGTGATCAGCAAATGAATGTAAATTATCGTTTTCCTGCGCCACAAAAGCTCCCTGGCCGTGTTTGATTTCAATAAATCCCAATGTTGACAAAATCTTATAAGATTCTCTAATCGTGTTTCTACTAACATTCAGTAACTGGGCGAGATCCCTTTCAGGCGGCAGCTTTTCTCCTGGCTTTAATTCACCTCTTTGGATAAATCCTTTCACTTCTTCCACAATCTTACTTGGGACTGTAGAACGATCAAATTTTAATTGTTCAAACATAATATTCACCTAGAAAATCCACTTTCAATTTGTTGGAGGGGAACTGTAAAATTGTATCCCCTCCAAAATGCTCAATGGCCCAACCTCTTAGAGCTGAATTGCCTTCTTCCTTTATGAAGTTCTCCATTGTAATCACTGCCTTTTTATAACATTACTTGACAACCATCAAGGAATTCCTTCCATTAAGTACTTTTAATACTTCCTCACAGATCATATCCGTGGTTCTTTCCTGTGATTCGATTGTTAACCCAGCAATATGTGGGGTAATAAATATTTGTTTATTGTTTAATAAGAAATGGTTTGGCTCTACAGGTTCTTGTTCCAAAACATCTAAATATGCACCAGCAATCTTGCCTGATTCAACGGCATCAAGTAGAGCATATTCATCTACAATTCCACCGCGAGAAGTATTAACAAGAATTCCTTCCTTCTTCATTAAAGCAAATTCCCTATGGCTAAACATAGAACGCGTTTCTTCAGTCAACGGGGTATGAATACTGATGAAATCTGATTCCTCAAGTAATCGATCAAATGCTACTTTTTCAATTCCGGTCTCCATAAACGGGAAACTCAGGTCATTTAAATAAGGTTCATAACCAATTACTTTTATTCCAAAAGCTATGGCACGTTTAGCAATCCTATGACCAATATCTCCGGTTCCTACTAATCCTAACGTCTTTCCGAATACCTCATTCCCAGTAAAACGTTGGCGATCCCAATTCCCAAGATTAACATCTTCAATCGCTCTTGATATGGTTCGAATTGCATTTAAAATAACGGACATCACATATTCAGCAACCGAAATGGAATTAGCATTTTGGGCGGATACAATTTTAATATTTTGTGCGGAGGCTCTTTTTACATCGATATTATCGAGACCGACCCCCAACCTGCCAATCACCTTTAGCCTTTTTCCCGTTGAAAGCACATCCTGGTCGACTATGGTTTGATTACGAACAATTAACGCATCCGCTTCTTTTATTTTATTAATTAACTTTTCTTTATTTGCCCATAAATCTGGAATCACTTCTACTTGATTCATCTTGCCTAGGCGAGATATACCGTAATAGGGCATACCTTCTGAAATAAGAATATTCATGCTTCACCCCGGATTAGGCACTACGGTATAATTTAGTAAGAACAAATTCTCTATGCCCGAGACTCTCCGCTGCAGTTAGACGTCCGTTAATTGTTCTAATTAACTTCTGTAATAATCGATCCCCTGCCTTTGGAAGGTTATATTCCCGCTTTAACAAACCTGTTACGTCAACATCAATATGCTCTGACATTGTTTCAACCGTAATCGGATTCGCTGAGATTTTGATGACCGGTACGATTGGATTCCCAATAATATTACCCTGGCCAGTTGGAAAGAAGTGTACGACTGCCCCGGCTGCAGCCATTAAGGTAATGCACTCAGCCGCTGCAGAGGAAGTATCCATAAAGTTCAAGCCTGTTTTTGTCGGTGCCACTGCCGGTCCTAATGCATCGACAATCTTTTTGGTACCTGTTTTTTCAATATTACCAAGTGCTTTTTCTTCAATGGTGGTAAGGCCGCCCCTGATATTACCTTCGGTTGGCTGACTTCCTAACAGGTCAACTCCCTTTGATTGAATCTCTTCAATATAATCATTGTAAATTGCTAAAAACTTATCTTTTACCTCAGTGGACTCACAGCGATCGACAATAAAGTGCTCTCCCCCGGTTAGTTCGGATGTTTCGCCAAAGAATACCGTTCCACCATTATCAACTAATCGATCTACTACATTTCCCACCGTTGGGCATGAACCTAACCCTGTCGTTGTGTCGGATTCTCCGCATTTGATGCTTACTAGTATTTCAGATAGTTCAACCGGCTCTCTTTGGATTTCTGAAGCCAATTGAAGGAATTTTTGCGCGGTTCTTGACGCTTTCTCAATGGTAGCGAAATCACCATAACGCTCGATCGAATACCCTGCGACAGGTTTGCCTGTTATCCTAATTCCTTCGACAATGCGTTCTGTCCACATTGGCTCAATTCCTATTACGATCACAGCTGCCACATTTGGATTGGAGCCATTGCCGATCATCGTTTGAAAGAATAAATCCAGATCCGGTCCATATTGCAATCTTCCGTATGCATGCGGAATCGCTAATGTCCCAGGTACGATCCTGGCTACTGCCTCTGCTACGGCATTTGATATGTCATCCACTGGCAGTATGACTACGTGATTTCGTATTCCAACTCTTCCATTTTCCCTGCGATAACCCCAAATTTTATTTTCCATGTTTACCACCTCGCCGTTTTTAGGTTATGTGTATGTACATAACTACCTTCTTTAATTTCCTCAATCGCCACTCCAATTGGAACACGATACTCAATGACTCTACTGTTCACCAAAATATCTTTTAGGGCAATTTTATGTCCTAATGGGATATGATGATGTGATTTTAAAAGAATAGTAGAATCATCCCCCAAGAATACCCCTTGTACTTCTTCACCAGGTGCAATTTCTTCAATTGCCACACCAACGGAATCACCGATATGGTGGACTAAAAATTTGTGTAACAAATTCCTTCATCTCCTTACTTAATTTTTATGGTTGAACGTCCAGTGGTCCAACCAATTAGAAAATAGGAAAACCTCTAACCAGCGAAATCGAAATAAAATGCAGATTTTTTTAATAAAAAAGGCCTTGCACGCTTTCGTAGCGTAGCAAGGCCTACAGTTGTCTGTCCGGCATCATCATTATTCCGATTGGTTAACTATGTTTTAAAATTTACCATGTCCTGAAATTAATGTCAATTAGATTATTAGTAATTTTTAAAATATTTTTTATCTTACATGACCATTCTCCGTCATTATATTTTTCTTAGAGGTAAAATAAGTTCCTTTTGCATTCTGCTCCAAGGCATCTCTTAAAATATTCGGGGTACCCGCTTTCCCTAAAAATGCTGGAATTCCCGCTGCCATGGCAATTTTAAAAGCATCCAATTTGGTCTTCATGCCACCTGTTCCAACAGAACTGCCGGCACTACCAGCGGCAGCCTCTATATTGGGGGTAATTTCGTGGACATGCTCCAACCGCTTGGCTTGGAGCTTTTTACGGGGGTCAGCACTATATAGACCATCTATATCAGATAAAATAATAAGCCTATCCGCCTCGATTAGTGCGGCCATTTTGGCGGAAAGAGTATCATTGTCACCAAATTTAAGGCGATGGACGGTCACCGTATCGTTTTCATTAATAATCGGTACAATCCCGTGATCCAATAAAACATTGATTGTATTTCTGGCGTTGTGATAGCGATCTCCATACGAAAAATCATCTCTGGTGATTAAAATTTGTGAGGCCACATAGCCATGGAAAAGGAAATACTTAGAGTAAACTTCCATCAATAGACTCTGCCCAATCGATGCAGCTGCTTGTTTTTCCGGTAAGGTGTCCGGTCTTTCCTTTAAGCCAAGTTTCCGGTAGCCAGCTGCTACGGCACCTGATGACACCAATAAAACCTCATGGCCTTCATCTTTTAACTGAACAATTTCATCGACTAATTTTTCTAGCTTCCTGCGGCTAATTTCCCCATGTCGGCTCGTAAGTGAGCTGCTCCCAATTTTTATGACAACTCGCTTTTTCGAGTCAATTGTCATCGAATCACTCCTATTTTTCACTAATCATTTCTTGGATTTGCCAGCTTAATTCTTTTGAGCGTTTTTCGGCTCCCTTAATGGCTTGAAAAATAGCTTTGCCGCCGCCATGGACTTTTAAGGCTTCAAGGCCGGCTGCTGTTGTCCCGTTTGGTGAGGTTACCTTTTCCCGCAATTCTGCAGGTGTTTCATTTTGCTGCATCATCATTTTGGCAGCCCCTAAAATGGTCTGGACCCCAATTTGTCTTGCCGTCTTAGCATCAAGCCCGCCTTCTTTTCCTGCCCTTTCAATATGTTCCATTAGGTAATAAACATAGGCGGGGCCACTTCCGGCAATTCCAGTAAAAATATCCATTTTCCCTTCATCCAATCGGTAAATAGTTCCCATGCAAGCTAATAATTCCTCGGCCACCATTACAGAAGCTACGCTTGTATGTTTACCTGATACAAAAGCTGTTGCGGATTCTCCAATCATGGAAGATGTATTGGGCATTACTCGGATGACTTGCTGACCCTCCAACAAGTGATCTTCTATGATTGACGTTGCTATCCCCGCCACGACCGAAATCACTAATTGATGTGGGTGTAACTCATTTTTTATCGACCGTAATGCTTCCACTATGTCCTTTGGCTTCATAGCTAGAATGATGATGTCTACTACCTTCAGATTTAAATCTCCTCTTTTATTTCCTCTTACTCCGTATGACTTCTCTAATTCAGCTAATCTTTTTGAATTATTACGGTTGGTAACAAGAATTTGATTAGGTCGAATTCTTTTAGATCTTAGCATTCCAGAAATCATCGCCTCAGCCATGGAACCAGCACCAATTAATGCAATTCTCTGTTTGTTTAGCATCAAATCTCTCCTTTCTTATTTAATTATTAGTTTTTTATTGTCGGATATGCTTGCGTTATACTCCTGCTCTAATTCGGTTAACGTCCATTCATATAAATGTTTATTATTTTTCTTATATACACCGGATTGAATAAGCTTATTAATGAGGAATTGTCTTTTAGTCTGGACTGCTTTACGTAATAAATTTTCCACTTGAAAGGACCTCCTGTGAAATACTTGTTTCATCTTGATTTGATTTTTTGCTGCATGAAGGAAGGTATGTAACTGGAAGAAAAATTAGAAGTATGAGGTTTGTGGAACCCTTGGCTTAATTACGTTGCGTGGTCTATGCACACTTAAATTGCATTGCTCCCTTCCCATAGATGCCATTATAAAGGAATAATTTTAAGAATTTGTCGATATAACGGTTATTAACTGACTCTTAAAGGAAATGTTATCTTCTCTTAACAAAAGAAAAATGACTGTTTATTTTAAAAAAACAATCATTGAAAAAATGGAGGTTGTGCATTATTAAATAATGTCTGATGATACTGGAAATCCTATATACAAAATGAGGTGGATAAATGAATATAACATTTCTAGGAGAAGCGTTAGGTTTACTTTTTATAAGTACCCTATTACTCAGGATTGCCGGAAAAAAATCTATGGCTAAAATGACGAATTCCGAAGTCATTATAATCTTAGCAATCGGAACAACGATGGGACATGCGATAAAAGAACATAAATTCTGGCAAATTATAATTATTTTAACTTTTTTCATCCTTTACTTAATTTTGATTCAATCTGTTCAGATGAGGTTTAAAAAAATCCAACGATATTTAATCGGGAGTGCCACTGTCGTCATCCGCGATGGAGGAATTGTTGAAGATAACTTAAAAAAGTTACGATTGACAACTGAACAGCTGGAGATGAAACTCCGTCAAAAAGGCATCGCTTATATAGCTAATATAAAAACCGCTACCATTGAATCTGATGGTGGATTAGGCTTTGAACTGATGGAACATGCTCAACCGATTACTCGTAAGGAGATTTCTGATATTTTAAATGAAAAACAGGACGGAAATTCTCAAAACAGCGGAGAACAACAAAAAGACAATTTATTTAATAAAGTTCCCGGAATATAATCGCGTCGTTGTTCAGTCCTGCATATGAACTGCCATTTTTCATTAATACATTATCACGATGATGCTGAAAAAATAAGTTTAACAGTAAAAATGGAGGGATATTTTCCCTCCGCAAATTACTTATCTCTTTTACTAAATCGAAAAAAAGCTATAATCAGCAGAGCAATCGGAATAATAATTTGAAATGGTAAATGTAAAATGAATGAAATATACTTCAATCCTTCGTCAATATGTTCGGAAGAATTAGCGGCAATTGTTAAAGATCCAAATAAGATTATAACCCCTAAAGGAAACACCAGCTTACGATAATCTTCAATCTTGAAGATATCTGCAGCCCCATATACAGCAGAATAAAAAAAGATCGTAATTTTAAAAAAACCAGCTATGATTACATAAAGAATATAGAATACATCTAATCTTTCTAAAAAATTTGAAAAATGGATCCTACTAATGGTAGTTAATAACGGGAAAGTAGAACGTGTGAAAGAATCTACTCCAAGAACAGAAATATTGACTACAGAAGTAATCACAATATTAATACCTGCTAATAGCATCCCACCAAGACACACCCATTTTACTTTTTTTTGATTATTAAAAAACGGTAAAAGCATCGTAAAGGTGACTATTTCTCCAAATGGGAAATAAATCGTCGTTTGCATGGAAGCTTTAATGACAGGCACTACTCCATATTCAAGTATCGGTTTAATGTTTTCTAAATGGATTAAATCAGAAAACATAATCACCAAAAACCCCGCTAATGCAAACAAATAGATAAAGATAAAAAACAACTCAGAAACTCTTGCAATGACCTCTAGTCCCTTATGAATTGCGTAAATGATCGTTAATAACATTAGTGAATTGATGATAAACAATGGAGTATTCGTATAAATGGATGTTACTAAGAGCTCCCCAAAATCACGCAATATTCTTGTTGCCTGATACATAAAATAAATCACATATAAAAATCCAATAAACCTTCCAATCCATTTTCCCACTAGTATTTGAAGATAACTAGTCAGTGGGACATCAGGGAAGAATTTATAGAGACGATAATATACCCAAAAAAGTACTAGACCGACTGCTAATCCAAGCAGTATACTAATCCAAGCGTCCTGTTTGGCTTGTGATCCTGGAGCAAATAGTATGGCACTACCCATTTCAAACAGGACTACTAAGACAAACATTTGATAGGAATTAATTTTTATTTTTTCCATTAATAAACTTCCTTTATATAAAAGCTACACGGACTATTTTTCTTTCATAATAACTTCTTTATTTTCTCCAAAATCACAAATTATTAATTACCTTTGATTTTAAATTTCTTGAAAAATGGACGTCTGAATAATTATTTATTTTCAAGTAATAATATGGGGGTGAAAATTGAAATTAGGGGGGGTATTTGATGAAATCAAATAATAGGCAGCACGATAATCAACAAAGCAGTAACGAAGAAGTTCAACAATCTAATCAGGAACAGGTAAAAGAAATAACTGATGCCCAAAGAGACGGGATCCGCTACGATTACACCGATTCCTCTGATTTTAAGTGAATGCAATTTAAATACCATGTTAGATAACCTGACAAGTTGTTTGAATTAGAAAGTACTTAAATACTATAATAAATTTGCCTAATACCTTTCTTGAAGGAAACTCCAGGGCTTTGCATCCTAGTTTCCTTTCTTTTTTATATTGATTTTGTTACAAATCATACTGCTATCATTCAAACACCATTCTAAGTGAATGGCTTTTTTTGTTATTTAGCAAACTTAAAAGGAATATCAAAGTAAATAATTAAGAAAAGGATAATTGGTAATGAGATAATGTAGGCTTTAAAGGGTCTATACTGATGCAGAGCAATGACGGAGAACATGACAATATCAAAATAAAAAGAATACCAAAATTTCCACCCATTCTGATAAGAGATTCTTCCAAACTCCATTAGGACCCACTCAACGAAAATATACATACCAGACCACACCAATATGTAGAAAAACCGCCTAATCCAGGTTTTAGGAAAGTGAGAAAGAAATAGTAAAATACTAACGGGCATCGTAAAAATTGCATAAACCAGTACAACCATTTCATGTCCATATAAGAAATCAGGATGAAACTTCCATAAAGTGTTTTCTTTAACAATATATTCGTACATTAAGCCGCCAGTTGAAATAAAGTACATACTAGCATGATACTCTCTCCAGTTTTTCCAGTCAGCCCACTTGAACGAAGCCAAAATGGTTAGAATCGCTATAGCAACATGCATTACCTACTACCCTCTCCACTGCTTTTAAAATAGTTTTCCTTTTTTATCAGGATACTATTCTCCCCTTCATCACATTGATTTAATAAAACATATATATTTAGTCCATATTTCATATTGAATAAAAAAATGGGAACATTAGTTAATATTACATAACCATATGGGCTGAGCTTAACTAATGACAAATGTTCGAAAAAATCAATCTTTAACAACTTTCATTAAAAAACGGAAAATATATGATGTCTGGAGGTAAAACGGTTTGGAGAAAAAAAACCCTATAAGTGCCTCGGAAGTAGGAACACTATGGCTTACCTATCAAGAAAAAACAATGATCCTTAGAATCTTGGAATATTTTATGGCGAAGAGTGATGACCAAGAAGCAAGAAATATCATGGGCGGGTTGTGGCAGGAATTACATTTCTTTGTTATTGAAATCGAATCTTTATTTGAAAAGGAAGGAATGGTAATTCCCGTTGGTTTTAGAAATGAAGATGTGAACTTGGAAGCTCCAAAACTATACGATAATGGATTTGACATAATGTTTCTTCGTATCCTAAAAGAAGTAAGTATGGGGTTATATACAATAAATATGAATATGGCTTATCGAAAAGATGTGATGGCAATCTATGAAGGACTCACAACAGTCACTGACAAGATTTATAAACTAGCCACCGTTTATTTACTGAATAAAGGAATTTTGACTCTTCCTCCTAACATGACACTGCCAAAAACAACTGAGTTTGTCAAAAGTGATAAATATATGAAAGGATTTAAGCCATTTGGTGACAAAAGATCGTTAAATGCTATTGAGTTAGGGATTATTCATCACGGAATTGAAACAAATAACATCGGTATGCAGCTGATTACTGGGTTTGCCCAATGTGCTGAAAACAAAAAGGTTAGAAAATATTTTGTTAAGGGGTTAGAGCTGGCAAAAAAACAAATCCAAACATATGAAGAAATTTTATTAGAAGCAAATGTACATTTTTCTGCTACTTCCGGAAGTATTGTAACCACTTCAAAAGTTGCCCCATTTTCTGAAAAACTGATGATGTATTGCATATCCCTGTTAAATGGGTTTGGTCTTGTTGGGGGCAGCTTTGGAGCTATGTTTTGTCTCCGAAACGATATCACCATGAAAATGTCATTATTAGCAAAAGATGTTTTTCTTTATGGCCAAGAGGGACTTGAATTAATGATGAATAATGGATGGTTTGAGGAACCGCCTCAATTGGAAGATAGGCCGCGAATTATTAATAGTTAGTTGAATTCTACATTTTTAATGACATTTTTCAAAATACAAAAAGTACCCGTAGCGGTTAGATTGATATGACAGGTACTTTTTGTGTTTTTATTGAAAATTACTTTGGTTTTGGAATGGGAATTTCTAAAGTATTTTCTTTTGAACCATCTTTTGCTGAGAAAACAAATAATTCAAGTTTAACATCATTTGAAGATACTAACTGTTTTTCAAAAGTGAGTTCAAATTCTCCCCATGCAGGCGCCCCGACTGTTTGGTAATGATTTTGGATTAACATCTTTTCTCCATCATATAGTACATATTGAAATACTCCTTCAAATACCTGTGCTTTCCCTGTCACTACGATTTTATCCTCTGACTCTGTTACGACTACATCTTTAAACACATTGTTTTGATAGACTTTTTTCTCGGGTGCAGGTGCAGGTGAAGTTGGTTGTGCTTGGTCTTGGTCAGTTGTTCCCTCTTCAACCGGCGTTGTTGGTTGACCTTGATCGGTTGTTCCACCTTCAACAGGTGAAGTTGGCTGATCTTGGTTCACGCTTCCATCGTGTGCTTGTGAAGTTGGTGAATCTTGATTGGTTGTTTCATCTTGTTGATGATTACACGCTATTAAACCAAAAATAATAATTACTCCTGCTAACAAATAAGCGATTTTTTTCAAATTAGTATCCCCCTTTTCTTAATTTTATTCACAAGTTCATTGAAGGATAATATTTAATTGTTTTCTTTTAATAAGAAAATATAAAAGAAAAATCCAATGAGAAGTTCATTGGACTACTAAAAAATATGTTGGTACTCCTACTTGTACATTTCATTTTCTAAAATAATCACATTTTCATTAAAAGAGGTCCTGCCAATCTGTTTTGTGTTTTCAACCAATCGATAAATATTATCACAGCATTGCTTAGCACCGATTACTAACAATGGTACACCAATAAAGTCAATTTTCAAACCTCTCGAAAAAAATCCTCCAAGTGACATCGGCAATGGAACGGCTGGCGATGTATGGGAGAAAATTATTTTCTCATTAAAATGATATTTTCCTTGTAGTAATAATGTCAGTTCTTTCATTGCTGGTACAGCCAGTTTGTCCCGTTTGCATCCAATGGTAAAAACGGAGTTGCCATCCTCATCATCCCCATGGTAAAGGAGTTTACCAAAATCCTGTCTCGTAAGTTTATTGAAATATTTTACATTCAATATTTCTTCGGAGGTTAATTTTCTTTCTGATTGAGGTAATTGTTTTAAATGATAAGCGGCAGCCAAAGCGGTCGTATGTGTCCCGGCGTAATCATTATAAATATAAATCATAGGAATCATCCTTTAATCCTTATATATATTTATTATGGGCATTTATACCATTTCTCATTCGGCTGCCAGTGTCTCGTTATATAAGCCAAATCATTATGACATTCTTCAAAAAAATTAACCCTTATTTCCTTGTATCATAAATTCTCAATTTTATTTAAATTTTTAACAGCATAATGGGTGTTTGTCCTCGGTAACTTGTCCATACCATAACACAAATATTGGAATAAGATGTTTGTAAATAAAGGGAAAGGAGTTTAATTTTTAAGAGATATTCCAAACGGTAACTCGAAACTCTTTGGAAAATATTAAATAAATTATAAAATGAAAAGGAGAGAAAATATTAATATGGCAAATTCAGGTAGAAACCGCCGTAATAACACAAATGTGAATGTTGATGTAAATAATGATTTTGAAAATGATATTCGCAATCGTTCAGAATCAGAAGCTGAAGCAGATGTACGGAATACGGACAGAAATACAAATGTTGCTAGAGCAACAATCAATAACTCAGGAAATGCTCGTGTAGATATAACACTAAACAGCAGAAGCAATGCTCGTGTAAGATCTGATCAAGACCAAGATAACGAGCAGGATCAAACTACTAATGTGGATGTAGATTTCTAATTTAATAATGGAGGGTGGGATAAAAATATTCCACCCCTTATTAGGTAGGTGGAAAATATGGAAAGATATAAGGGTAAGAGCAAGTATACCCCTAGTTGGCTAAACTCAAGCCATAATACAAACTCTTCCGAAGCCCGTGCTTTTGAAGAAGAAAATATAAATATAAAAAGCGAAAACATAAACACAATTGGCCATAGCGGTAATTCCGACGTGGATGTACAAGTTGATGTATTTGTTGATACGACTCCTATAGCATTTGCCATCCTTACTTCCTTACTAGCAACTAAACAAATGACTGCTGAAGAGTTTGATGAGGCGCTTAGACGTCTTAAAAAGCTTACTCAGGGAAGCGATTTTAATTTTTCTTCATTTACACCAAATAATGTATCAGATGTAAAATTTTTCACTTGAAACAAAAGAAGAGTGGATGAATTTCCACTCTTTTTTTATAAATTTTTAATTTTACAAAATGGTTATTTCAATACTATAAAGTAAAGGTACGTCCAGTTAATAATCTGAAAAGCGCAATAATTAGCGCTATGCGAATCGCTAATCTTACACGACGTCCTCTTACTCTAGTTACTAGGATAAGGTGATCTGAACCGACATATTCCAAAGTCCCTGTAAAAGTTTCATTATTTGTGATAACTTCTACTTCTTCACCTACAAGCTCAGATGCAAACCGCACAAAGCTTTGATTACTCATTTTAACACCTCCTATCATAATGTATATAATGAAAATTTTTATAGGAATGATTGGACATTTGTGGGACAAGCAAGAAAAAATTTAATGGGCATACATTAATACTATTTTTCTTATAGGAACTTACAAAATGGATTTTTGAATATACATTTTAATTCATCAAAAGTTTCCCCTACGAAACTTTTTTTCAGCCCTATTACTTAGTTAGTATAACGACAAAAGGTTTCTCTAGACCCACTTGATATTTTGTTTCATAATGAAAAAGGATAAAAAGTAGGTGAGAAAAATGGATGAACAGGCATATTTGGATTTAAAACGCGGAGAACGGGGAGCAATAATTAGTATTATTGCTTATATTTGTTTGTCTGCCGTAAAATTAGTTGTTGGATTTATGGCAAATTCTGAGGCGTTAAAAGCGGATGGGTTAAACAATACCACTGATATCATTGCCTCAATCGCTGTACTTGTGGGCTTAAAGTTATCCCAGCGTCCCGCTGATGATGACCATCCATATGGGCACTGGAAAGCTGAAACAATTGCCTCGATGGTGGCTTCATTTATTATGTTGGTTGTTGGAATACAGGTGACATATGAAGCGATTACTAGTATTTTTAATGGAAGAAATGAAAATCCAGATTTGATTTCTGCATGGACAGGCCTCTTTTGTGCGGTGGTTATGTATTTTGTTTATCGTTATAACAAAAAATTGGCCAGTGGAGTACATAGTCAATCTGTTATGGCAGCAGCTAAAGATAATCTGTCAGATGCTTGGGTCAGCGTAGGAACATTCATTGGAATTATTAGTACACAGTTTGGGCTGCCTTGGATGGATCCCTTAACTGCTATAATAGTGGGTTTACTTATTTGTAAAACAGGCTGGGAGATTTTTAGAGATGCTTCTCATAATTTGACTGATGGGTTCGATGAAAAATTAATAGAAATATATAAAGAAACAATTATTAATTCCTATGGTGTAAAAGGTTTAAAAGATATAAAAGCGAGAAATTATGGTAACAACGTAGTGGTGGACATTGTCATATTAGTAAATTCTAATTTAGATATTCGAAGAGCTCATGATATTGCAACCGAGGTGGAGCAGAGATTAATGAATGAACACAACGTTTATGATGTCCATGTCCATGTCGAACCAAATTAAAGATTATAATACGAAAGAGGCAGAAAAATTCTGCCTCTTTCGTACTTCTGATGCATTAGTTATCAGCTCATAATATGTTTTCACTTTTTAAAAAGAAGATTATCCTATGTGTGAGCGATTTAAAATCACATCAAAAAAGAGACTTATCAAAAAGTCCCTTTTTCCGAGGTTTACGATCATTTACTTTGTTTTTTCATCCAATTTTTTCAATGCATCCGTAAGTTGGTCGTTCAACTTACCTAATGCTTCTTGATCCAACGTAGCTGCTTCTGAACCTGCAATGGTTGGGTCAAGATACTTCTCAATTTTCTCGTATAAATCTAATATTATTTTTTCAACTTATTATCTGTAATTTTATTCCTCAGCCATGGCTTCGGATTTTGTTACATGTACGGTACCATGCGGATGCTGCGACGGCGCATAGATTGAGTAAAGTTTTAGCGGGATAGTCCCCGTATTGGTAACATTGTGCCATGTTCCAGCCGGTACCATGATGGCATAGTTGTCATATACTTTTTTCACAAAATCTAATTGATCTTTACGTTTCCCCATTTGAACAACCCCTTGACCTTGTTCAATCCGTAAGAACTGATCAAGGGCAGGGTGAATTTCCAAACCGATATCTTCACCCACCTTGATACTCATCAAAGTAACTTGCAAATGTGGTCCTGTCCATAAAGCTGTACGATAATTATTGTTTTTCTTTGCAGCCTTTTCGATATCGACGACAAAAGGTTCAGGTCCATAATCTTTTAAAACCATTTTATCTTGACCCTTAAATGATTGTAACAATCCCACTCGTTTTGCATGCCCCATCTCGTCTGTAGAAGCACGCAAGAATACATCTCGAACGAGTGGATTTTGTGCTAGTAAATAACTATTATTCTGATATTCTTGATACTTCGATAATTCAGCTTCATAAGCCTTTTTTAAACCTTCTTGATAAGAATGAAAAGGTATTTTTTCAATTTGGTACTCAGGCTGCCTTCCAGTAAGCATGAAATATATATTGGTAAATTGCTGTAAGTGTACTTTTTCATCATCTAAAACATGAAGAATGTCATTTTTTTGCGTTAAATCTGGTGCTATATTGATTAATCGACTATAAAAATCAATTACAGAAGCTTTCCCTTTGATTCCAGCAAGAATCGCTTCACATACCTCTTGATGGTTTCCTTGTTGAGTTCTTGGTATAAAGTTTGAGTTATATGTTTGTGTATTAACGTAGTATGGGTATGCTATAGGGCCCTGATACATTTTCCTCATCCCCTTCACAGTCATTCAAACATATTATATGACTCAGTCGTGATGGAGTTCTTTTAGATGCGCCTAACCCAATCCCCCTCCGCATTCGGACAACCATTTGCCGTTTTCTGATGCCCTTGTCCTAATTAGCTAACGAAGCAGCCATGTTTGAAATATTCTTCTTTCTTTTTTAATTGCCGGAACAAAGACAAATGAACGATATGAATGACGAAAAGAAGTGGATAAGCTAGTTCAGAATTTTTCCTTTTTGTCAATGAAATAGACAGACAAATGAAAAATCCAATGAAATCATCATTGGACTTTAATGGACACTCTATATTAATCATTCAAACGAAATGGAACAGTTGCAACAACGACGTCCTTTCGTGCAAAAAGCGTTGCCCTGATACGAAAAGCTGATTGGTTGTGTAATAAACGATGCCACCACTTGCTTGTAAAAAATTCAGGTAATAACACAGTTACTCTCTTTTTTTCTCCCAAATGATATTCAATACGTCCTACAAATTCAATTAAAGGTTTTATGACGGTACGATAACGGGATACAACAACAACTAATCTTACACCTGGATTCCATTGCGCCCATTTATCCTCCATTTCTTTGGCAGCTTCAGGTGAAAAAGCAACATAAAAAGCAACCACATTCGGCGTAAGAGCTTTTGCATATCCGATTGTAGAGACAACTACCTTATGAATACCGGCAACAGGAATAATGATCACAGTATCAGTTGTTAGAATCGGCTCGGCTAAGTCAACATTTAATTGTTTAGCAACATTTTTATAATGTTTATTAATCTTCGTGATCACCCAAAGTAATATAGGGGTGATGAATACGACGATCCAGGCCCCTTCTTCAAACTTAGTAAGACTGAAGATAATGACAACAAAGAATGTCACAAGAGCTCCTATACCATTAATAATTGCTTTCCGTTTCCATCCTTGTGACTTCTCTTTACGCCACTTAATAACCAGACCTACTTGTGCCATTGTAAAGGATAGGAAAACACCAATTGCATAAAGGGGGATTAAGCTTTCAGTTCTGCCGCCAAAAACAATTAATAAAATACTCGCTAATACTCCAAGCGTGATGATTCCGTGGTTGAAGGCTAAACGGTCTCCTCTATTGCTAAACATTCGAGGCATATTATTGTCCTGTGCCATGATAGAAGCCAATATTGGAAAGCCATTAAAACTTGTATTTGCTGCTAAGGTTAAGATCATCATGGTCGAAATTTGGATAATATAATAAATTACTCCTCGTCCGAATGCGTCCTCTGCAACCATAGATAGAACGGTTTTTGTCCCTGTTGAGTCTGGGTGAATGTCATAGGCTTGGGAAAGGATTGTAACCCCGCCAAAAATAACGGCTAATAACACACCAAGTGTAAGCATAGTCCTTTTGGCGCTTCGCTGGGCTGGGTCTCGGAAGTTTGGTACAGCATTAGAAATAGCCTCAACACCAGTAACAGCAGAACAACCTGATGAAAAAGCCTTTAATAGCACAAACCAAGTTAATCCTGATGGTATGGCTGTTGGAATAGAGACCTGGTGTTCCGCTTGGACATTGTTAGTTAACCAGTCGAATAGCCCTTTTCCAACCAATATCAGCATACAAACTATAAATAAATAAGTAGGTAAGGCGAACACGTTACCAGATTCTGATGTCCCTCTTAGGTTCATCCAAACCATAAACCAAATAAAGATGATTCCAATGGGTACGATATATGGCAACCCAGCAGGAAACGCTGACGTAATCGCTAAAACTCCAGCTGAGATGGAAACCGCAACGGTTAAGGTATAGTCAATCAACAGGGAAACGCCAGCTAATCGCCCCCACATCATACCAAGGTTTTCTTTGGCAACCATATACGCTCCCCCACCTTGCGGATAGGCATCAATCACTTGTCTGTAACTCACAATCAGAATACTAATTAAAAGAATAATAGCCATCGCGATCGGCAGTGAAAAGGAAAAGGCAAACGCACCCACTGTGGCAAGTTCAAGCAAAATCATTTCGGTCCCATAAGCAACTGAGGACAGGGCATCCGATGAAAGAATCGGTAATGCCTTCCATATTGGCATTTTTTCTGCATCTACTTCACTGGATTTTAAAGGTCTGCCAAAAAGAAGTCTTTTAAATGTCATGGTTATTTCCTCCTGAAAGTTGCGGTCTATAAACATTTGATCGTTGTGTTTTTGAGATTTTGATAATTTATTCCCTTTTTGTACTTATATACACCCCCAAACTATCAATCTTTTAAATTCTTAGAAAAAATAAAAAGACCACAATATTAAAGAAGCCTTTTTTGAAAAAAACAAAAAAAGCACCTTTAAAAAAGGTGGTCTCTTGACCTCCTTCGCTTTAGCCGACGAAGTTAGCTGACGGGTAGGATGGCGAAGAAGAAAACATCCCTTCTACAAATGTAGAATTAACCCCAAAAAATTGGGTCCTCCGTTCCCTTATGGGATTTGGCAGTTATTTTATTTTTCTTATGTACAAGATAATACTCCCAATAAGGTAAATTGTAAAGGGATAATGAGGAGATGGAATTTATATTGTCCGAAATAAAAACAACAGCCACCACACTGGATAGATTGGAGCAAAAGAAGAGAAAAAGGGACGATTAAAGCCACAAGTTATTATTTCTTGTGGCTCTTTATTTTTATATTAATATTCTCCTATTATTTGTAACTTCTTATAATATCCGCCACTGTGGTCTTCATAGCACATATCACAGTTTTCTTGTATCGTGCCGCAATAAGTAAGACTCTAATTTGTTCGGAACGCGATAGATTTTTAAAACGGGGCTCTTGTTTCAAAAAGGATCGAACAATGGACCAGCTAGGGGGGAATAACGGAAAATCATCTAGGGGTTGTTTGTTTCGTATACGATGAAGCCACGATACCATTCGAGGGGAATTACTTTTATCAACTATACAAGGTGCATAAATGTTTTTGGTATGTTTTTTTATGGACTCAAATCGATCTTGACCGCTAACAATAATGTAACTGCCATCCTTCTTATTTTTTCTGACAACCAACACAAACATACAATCCCACATTAACCTCTGAAGTTTTTTAATGTGTTCTGTGATTTTCATCGATACATCAGGTTTGATTTTACTAAGAGGAATATACTGTATCGTGAATTTCATACTAAGCCCCCTCCTATTTTATACTTGCACCCTTCTCATTCTCATAAAAATTTGAAATTGGTCGTGGAACAACAATTTTGTAAATGCTGGGGGAATTTTCAAGATTTATTTATTTGTATGAAATAAACGCATGTCACATTCGAATTAAGTACGTATCATGCATTAGAATTTGATAAAAAATACAATTTGGAACATCAACACGTGTAGAAGATTTACAGGGGAATATTCTTCTCTTACTTTCCCTCAATATGTATCAGTTTGCTGAAGAAATTCACATAATTTTAACAACTGCGCTCATTTATTATTTTGTTTGTGATTCCAATCACAATTTTAAATGTATACCTGTGTTATATTCCTATTGAGAAGAGTTATCACCCTCTTTCAAGGAGTGAAAACAATGTCAAAAGTATTGAATATTCAACTACCCGTTTATCAATTATGTACCGAGTACCCCGAAATCATCCTGATTATGAAGGAACTTGGTTTTGAGAATATAACAAATCCTAATATGCTAAAAACGGCCGGACGTGTTATGACATTGCCAAATGGATGCCGTATGAAAGGAATACCATTAGAAAAAGTGATTGAGACCTTTGAAAAGAATGGATTTACAATCAACCAATAGAGGAGAATGAATCATGAGTGAAATCATCAATAACCGTGAAAAAGAAACTATTACCCAATCTGAGCGGCAAGCGGTTTTAAAAGAGATTATTAAAGACCTGCACAACGGCAAAAGTGTCGGGGAAGTAAAGGCTCGTTTTGAAGAAGCTGCAGGTAACATTTCTGTGGCAGAGATTTCTAAATTAGAACAAGCACTGATGGAGGAAGAAGGAATTCCGGTCGCAGAAGTGCAGCGTCTATGCTCAGTTCATACGGCGATTTTTAAAGGTTCTATCGAGGAAATACACCGTTCCGATAAGCCCGAAGAGCATCCTGGGCACCCCATCCATACCTTTAAATTAGAAAATAAAGAGATTGATAGGTTGGTAAACTTTAAACTGCAGCTCCATTTCGAGCGTTTCGAAAAAGCAGACACTGAGGAAAACAAGTTTAAGTTACTAGAAGATTTAAATCTATTACTAGACATCGACAAACATTACAGCAGGAAAGAGAATCTACTCTTCCCTTACCTAGAAAAGTACGGAATCATGGGCCCTACTCAAGTGATGTGGGGAGTGGATGACGGAATCCGAGCCGCCATAAAAGAGGCAAAAGAGAAAATAACCAACTATAACGGAGATAAACAATCCGTAATCGATGCCTTATATTTTGTCATCCGAGAAGTCAGTGAAATGATCTTTAAAGAGGAAAACATCTTATTTCCAATGGCATTGCAAACCTTAACGGAAGACGAATGGGTGAAAATTGCTCATGAGAGTGATGAAATTGGTTTCTGCTTAACCGAACCGGCAGGTGTATGGAAGCCTGAACGAAAACAGATTGAAGAGAATGCGCTAACCGAAGGATATATTCGGTTGGAAACAGGTATTCTATCGCTTAAACAGCTTGAACTTATGCTAAATCACTTGCCTGTTGATATTACCTTTATCGACCAAGATGATGTTGTTCGCTATTTCTCGCACGGTAAAGAAAGAATCTTTGCTCGTACCAAAGCGGTTATTGGCAGAACGGTTCAAAACTGTCATCCACCAAAGAGTGTTCATGTAGTTGAACAATTATTACAAGAATTTAAAGCAGGTATCAAAGATGGT
Organism: Bacillus sp. OTU2372; assembly: GCF_038440275.1. Lineage (NCBI taxonomy): Bacteria > Bacillati > Bacillota > Bacilli > Caryophanales > Bacillaceae > Bacillus > Bacillus sp. OTU2372. The sequence continues at coordinate 11,188 of NZ_JASATK010000025.1, read as the reverse complement.
GAAGATTTTTATATTAAATTTAAAGATAAATACGTGTACATCCGTTACTTTGCTGTCAGGGATGAAACAGGTGGATATGTAGGAACGCTTGAATTCACGCAAAATATTAGCACGATTCAGGAAATTCAAAGTGAAAAACGTATTCTGAATTAACTTAAATAAATATTAAATAACAAAAGGAAACTGACTCAAAAAACGGGGAATCGACACCTTTTGAGCCAGTTTTTTTATTTGATCATTAATGTTCATTCTAAGAAAATGATTTAATGGAGAGACCCATCTTTTCATCAAGACTGACCAACTTTCAAAACCGTATTTTTCATATATAGCTTATAGGAATAATGACTTAAGGATGAAAGAAGGATTTACTTTCCTCCTTTAACTTTTAAAATACTAAGAAGGAGGTTGAGTAACATGCTAAAAAAAGTCATCATCCTTGTCATACTTTTAGCAATTTTATTAGTATTAGTTAAATATCAAGCTTCGGCTCCGGTTAACAACACAAGCATAAAAAGCGATGGCACCAACAAGTACACTACCATAGAATACAAAATAACGAAGTTTAAGGATAACCATTACTATGGTAAAAATGATAACGGAACGGAAATCATTTTTTCTGCAAACAAAGTCACTTCAGATGCTAAGATACATATTGATGATGAGGTTATATGTTATTTTAATAAGAATAATTTAGGTAAAGGATTAGTAAAAGTTGAAAAGAAATAATATCACAAGATTCCAGCTTCATTCTTCATACTCCTTGAAAGAATCATCATAACACAGGTCCCATTTTTGTCATACCGGATACATCAATAAATAATTCTGCTTCTCCAATGGCAACTAATACATTGTCTGATTTACAGTGTAAGGCTGAGAGAATTTGAAAGTATTCCTTTTAAATTTAATTCGTATAAAAAAACTTAATAAAAATTGCTTAAGGTTACTTGTAATTTTTACTAGTAACCTCTCATTTTATAGAAGTGATACATAAAACATGGGAAGAAACATAGGCTTATATCCTATTTCCAAGGTAGAATGATATTAAACCAATTTTTATGTCAATCAGAGATAAGAGCTTTTTTATGGGACTTATTATGTCTTTCTTGATAGAATTGGAAAACCCAAATAGCTGTAGCCATCCAGAAACCACTTGCGAAATACCCCCCAACAATATCACTAGGATAATGCACACCTAAATAAATTCGACTGACCCCAATGGCAAGGACCATGAAAGAACTAAATAGTATAAGAAAGATCCTTCCCGATTTTCTTGGAATATGACGCCATAACAAAAACGTTATGATCACATAAACGCTGAAGGCATTCATAGCATGTCCACTGGGAAAGCTGTATCCTCCAATGTCAATTAAGCGATGTAAGTTGGGCCGAATCCGATGAAAAAAATGTTTTAAAAGTCCATTTAGAGCTGCAGACCCAAATATAGAAACGATAAATAAAATTAATTCCATCCGGTGGTGTAATACCTTATAAAGAAAAAACAATATAGCGATACTCAAGACAATCACAAAGGGTGCAGAACCAATAAAGGTGAAAACTTTCATTACATTTGTCAGGGGTGGTGACTCCATTCCTTGAATAGCTCGGATTACCTTGGTGTCAAAGTGAACGATCTTATGATCGCTGATGAATAAGGACATTAAACTAAATCCGATCATACAGACGGCACTAATGACAAATGCAATGGCAAGATGTGATTTTAATTTCATAAGTAATAATCCTCTTTTTTGTATATAATCGATTGAAAAATTGAAATGTGATAACACAATGAACCTCTATACTTTATGATATCAGCTTTTATTAGCTTATCACTATTAATGAAATGAGACAAAAGATGGTTAAACCTACCTTATGTCCTTTTCCTTCTACAACTCATCTATTCTTACACAAGATATCCTACGACTTGATAATTCTTTAAATACTTCCTTTAATGCAGTAATGGTATTGATCGGTGCATCTACATCAGCTCCGACTGTGTCTCCGCAATCATGAAGAAGGACAACATCCCCCTTTTTAATATCCCGTAACAATCTTTTTTCAACTTTTTCACTGCCGCCTCTACTGCGCCAATCTTCTGCCATTACCGACCAATGGATCATCTTATACTTTTTTATTAGTAGAAAATCAAATAAAGTTAATAATCCCCATGGCGGACGATAGTAAATAGGCCGCTCTCCAGTAATTTTCTCAATAATGGAAGCAGTCTTCGTTAAATGCTGACGAACCGTCCGAGGCCACATCACCCAGTTAGATTTGTGCACATAATTATGCATGCCAATTAAGTGTCCATCGGCATGCATTCTATCTATTAACTCTGGGTATTTTTCCGCTTTAGAACCAACGACAAAAAATGTCGCTTTTATATTATTTTTTTTTAACAAATCCAATAGCTGCGGTGTATAAATGGGATTTGGACCATCATCAAATGTAAAAGCAACTTTTTCAGAAGTATCTTTCCTCTTTAAAACCCCGATACCTGCACCAGCGGTAAGCAGAAATGGAACTATCCAATAAAGTGCAAGGAAGAACAACACAAGTAAAATAATATTTAACATTTCCTGTCCTCTCCTCTTCGTTTTTGTCTAGTATGGGTTCATATTCATAAATATTTTATATGGACTTATTCCATTTTTTTTTCATGACAATACTTATGACAGAAGACAGAATAAACAGACCGCCGCCAAACATAAAAGGAATCAATTTCCCATGACGTACCCCTGCAAATAGACAGCTTACAGATATCGTATAAGGCAATATCCCTAAGGAGGTCGTCCATGTAAAGGCTCTTATATTTACTCTCAATATACCTGATACATAGTTGATAAAATGATAAGGAACCAATGGTACAAAGCGAATAATCAAAAGTCCTATATCCCCCTGTTTTTGCAGCCATACTTGTACTTTTTCCAGATAAGGTTTTGCCAATGGTTCAATTATAGGTCGAGCAATCCAATTGGATAGATAATACGCAAGGAGTGCCCCTAAGATTCCGCCAATCCAAGAATAGATCCCACCTGCAACTGGACCATATATTTCAATAAGAAATAGTGAGACGAATTCGCCGGGAGCAGGTATGACATTTACCACCGTTTGAATCAAAATACCAATGATTATCCCAAATAATCCAAGATTACGAACGGATTCAAGCCATATTTTTGCTGCTCCTGAATGAAGAAAATATATATATAATCCTGTGAAAAGTAAGAAAATAATCAAACTTCCCATCGAAAGAAAACGAGCTCCCAGCAACTTTTTACCTTTGTTTGATGCTAATATGATATTTTCCATATTTCACCTTCTTCTTAACTTAGTAACCAAACGTACACACTAGTTCAGCCAAACTGTTGTTGGCTTCTTTGGTTTTCATTATTACTTCTGCTGAGGCAAAAGCTGATTCTTTAGGATGAAACTGTTTTGAATTGTCTCTCATCTGTTGAAGTAGATCTTTATTGTTTAATATTTTCGATAAATGATCGATCAAATCTCGATCAGTTGCAGCCTGAAGCGCCACCCCTGAATGAACTAAAAATTTTGCGTTATCCTGTTCTTGTCCAGGAATCGGTTTATAAAGAAGCATCGGCAATTCCATTGCGATTGCTTCAAAAGTAGTCACTCCTCCTGGCTTAGTGATCATAAGATCGGAAATGGCCATTATTTCATGAACATAATTAATATAACCAGTGAGATGAATGCGATGTTTAGAATCCTTTAGCTTTTCCTGTAATTGCATACGAAGTTTATCATTATGTCCACAAACAATAATTAATTGAATTGGGTTTGGTAATGCATCAATCTCCTGAATGGTGGAATTCCCATCCCCAATCATGCCGCAACCGCCTCCCATCACTAAAATGGTGGGAATATGTGGATCTAAATCGTATTTCTCAATAATTTCCTCTCGTTGAAAGGATTGAGAAAATTGCTGTCGAATCGGGATCCCTGTATGTGCAATCCTATTCTCTTCAACCCCTAATTTAATTAGTGAATCACGGACAATATTCGACCCTACGATATATTGATCAGTGAAAGGATATATCCAGCAGCTATGATCAGTATGATCTGTAATGGTTGTAACAGAAGGAATGTCAGTTAACCCTAAAGATTTTAACTTTGACATGACCGCTGCAGCCAAGGGAAACGTGCTGACTACGACCGTTGGCTGTACTTCTTCAATTAACTTAAGCATGCGGCCGACGCCTGTAGATAAAATGGTCTTCATCACATTGGATAGTTTGTTTACTCTTCGTGTTTTTTGATAGATAAAGCCGTACACCTGAGGGAATTTTTTCACGCCCTGCAGATAAATGAAACGGCTAAACTGATTGGAATAAGGATGGACCCATTCCATAAAATCATAAATTACAGGCTCTAATGCCGGATATCTAATCTGTATTGCGTCTTGTAAAGCTTGGGCTACTTGAATATGACCATCACCATAATTACCGGTAAGAATTAAAACTTTTTCTTTATTTTCTGCTTTCATTGTTCTCCACTCCTTTAAATTGTGTGATTTTATCTATGAGTATCGACTGCCCCACATTACCCTGTGGTTAACTCGCAAAAATGGCTATACTGAAAAAGATTTTTTGGCAACAGGTTTTACGGGCCGTTTCGGCATTACTATCCAACTATGCACAAGTTCTACTATTTTAAATAACCATTCAACCAAAACAATTGCGGCTACTACATCCATAATCACATGTTGTTTAATAAACAATGTGGCAAGAATAATAGAAGTTGAGAAACATACGATGCTCCATTTGATCCATCTGTTTGTAAGCGAACTGTTACGTATCGCTCGGATCATTAAGTAACTGCTCATAACGTGAATACTTGGAAAGCAATTGTAAGGTTGATCAATCTTGTAAACATACTGCAAAATTCTTGAAAGGAAATCCTCACCTGTTATCTCAGGGCGTACGGGACCTACCGTTTGATAAAAATAATAAATGATAAAACAAACTAGTAATCCTAGGTCAAAAACAAGAATCGTTTTGAACGCAAGTGTAGAATCTTTGAAACAGAAATATGTTAAGGTTATTGTTAAATAACCAACCCATGCAACGTATGGAACCACAAACAATTTCACAACTGGAATAGCTTTATCTAAACTCGTAACAAACGTATGAACACCGCGAGAGGGTGTATTTAAATATGGATAAACCAGCATCATCGCTGGTATACTCAGCAAAAAACAAAGCATGCCAACTATTTTCCATTTTCCATTCATTTCCGAACTCCTCCTCGTCTGTTTGTATGTTACAAAAAACTTCTTAAGGAAACCTGCCATTCCTTCTGAAGATTTTCTTAAAAGTAAAAGTAAATCTTAAGAAAAACTTCAGAAATTCTATTGTTTTTTCTTAAGAGGATTAGAGTAAACTTTAGCCATTAGAAAGGAGAGGTTTACATGTCACAAGAAACCATTCTAATTATTGATGATGAAAAAGAAATACGTGATTTAATCGGGATTTATCTTAATAATGAGGGATATAACGTAATGAAAGCAGCAGACGGAATTGAGGGGCTAACAATCCTGGAAGAAAACACTGTTCATTTGGTGGTATTAGACATCATGATGCCTCGTTTAGATGGAATTCAAGCATGTTTAAAAATCAGAGAAAGCAGAAATGTTCCTATTATTATGTTATCAGCCAAATCACAGGATATGGATAAGATTATGGGTTTAACAACAGGAGCGGATGATTATGTTACAAAACCGTTTCAACCTTTGGAATTAGTGGCAAGAATTAAGTCACAGCTCCGTCGTTACCTCCGTTTTAATCAAATGGATGGAAAGCCTCAACCAAATACAGTCCCACAAATGGATGTCTTTTCCATAGATGAGTTAATGATTAACGTTTCTACTCACGAAGTGTCGGTAGAAGGAAGAGAAATAAAACTTACACCAAGAGAATTTGCCATTTTAGAACTTTTGGCTCGCAACCCCGGTGTCGTATTTAGTACAGAAAAAATTTATGAACGGGTATGGAATGAACCCTTTTATGAATCCGAAAATACCGTCATGGTTCACATTCGAAATTTGCGTGAGAAACTTGAGAATAACCCGCGTACACCTCGGTATATTAAAACAGTTTGGGGGGTCGGCTATAAAATTGAACAATAAGAAACAGTTGTCCCTCCTTCCTTCGAGTGACAACTATTTGAATAAACTAGCTCTGTTAGTAAAGACAAGCATACGAATTCAGGTGATATTAGCGTTTGCTTTTTGTATTCTTGTTTCCACGCTTGTCGGTTTAGCAGCAAGCCCCTTCTTTGTTAATGAAGATCGTAGACTTGATTTTACAGAAGGGGTCGTAACGATTGATGAAAGTGCACGAGATTTGGTCAAACAATTTAATCAAATGAATCAAGATATAAACGGACTCGTATTAGATTTAGGAAATGAGGATCCAGCTTTCAAAAAGAAGTTTCTTAAACGTTCTCCTACCTATGCAAAAGGAACCGAGGAATGGGTAACGGTCCCGTACGATAGGAAGTCCGTCTATCAATTAACAAAAACAGAATTAATTCAATATTTAATCAATAAACCTAAAATACAATTCAATCTCAATACACTCATTACCAATTCAGACGGAAAGGTCCTATTCAGGTCCAAAGGAATAAGTGATACACAAATCAACCTTGAAAATGTAATGACAAATGCCCAAAAGACTTTGGTTGGAAAAGATCATGATGAACACCCCACTATTACTAAGCTTTATTCGATAACACTAGATGGTGAAAAGAACTATATCATTGTAAGTGGTGTCCCTAAATCCACGACTGTTTATATAAAAGAAACCGGTGTTACTCCCTATCTTCTAGGGCTAGTTACGTTTATTATTTGTTTTTATCTGATCACCAAAAGGAAAATGAAAGAAATTGAGGAGATTGCATTAGGTTTAATGGAAATAGCGAAAGGAAATTTAAACTATAGAATTCGGGAGAAAAGTAAAGATGAGTTGGGGTCTCTTGCAACCAATATCAATTATATGGCTTTCGAATTAAACGAAATGATCGAAAGGCAAAGACAAACGGAAAAATTAAAGGATGAGCTTATCACCAATGTTTCCCATGATTTACGTACGCCGTTAACGTCGATTATGGGTTATTTGAGACTTGTGAAAGACCATCAATACAAGAGCCAAACACAATTAGATGAATACGTGGATATCGCTTACGGAAAATCTGAACAATTAAAAAAATTAATTGAGGATCTTTTTGATTTTACCCGGTTAAATTATGAGGGTGTACAGCTAAAAAAAGAAAAAGTTAGTCTAAATCAAATGATCAGGCAGCTAATGGACGAACTTGACCCTATCGCTAATGATAACAATGTTAAATTTAGTAACGATCTCCCAAAAGAACAAATAATGATGAAAATTGATCCAAATCAAATGGTCCGGGCGTTAGAAAATGTGTTAACGAACGCAATTAAATATAGTACTCCTCCTGGAAACATTTATGTAAAGATGATAAAAAACAAGCAGTCAGTTCAAATTTCTGTTTCAAATCCGTGTGAAACCTTAACCAAAGAAGAGGTTACAAGATTATTTGATCGTTTTTATCGGGTAGATACCTCACGTTCTTCAAATAAGTCTGGAGCTGGATTAGGATTAGCTATAACCAAAAGTATTATTGAACTGCATCGTGGAACAATACATGTCGATTATAAAAATCAAATGATTGAACTAACAATTGTTTTACCTTTTCACGAGGATCAATAGTTTAAGGGCCATCCAAGTAGATGGCCCTTATTGTTAATGCTTTTTTCACTTCCATATTTCTTTGATAGGTTCACTAGTTTTAGCATTGCCTGCATGGGACAGCCTGTATATATCTTCTATAGTTCTTAATAAGTTATAGTGATTAACATCTGAGTCATATAAACCTTTTTTTACCATCGGTCCCACAAAGAAGGTCGGTATGATATTTTTGTCTGATCCTTCATCTTCATCCCAAGTAACAACCAAAAGGCTATTATGGGTTTTTGCCCATTGGACATACGGATCGATGTGTTCTTTTAACCATTGATCAGCTTCCTTGATAGTACCGTCATGCATGTCATTATCAAGGGTTGGAATGACAAACGAGACCGTAGGTAATTGAGAAAAATCTTTCGGGAAATCTTTCATTGATTGATTAGCCTCTGTAGGAATATTTGAGAAATTAGTCCAAGGATTGTGCTTTCGAGCATATCCGTTTCCAGCCGACTCCCGATCATAGCCGACTGAAGGCAGCCCCTCCGAGTATCCCTTAAAAGTGTATTTCTTTTTAATTAATTCACTTGCAAGGTTGTCAGTAGAGAATTTTGAACGAGGCATTTTATCATTCATTACCCCTTGATTCGATCCTGAAAACAAAGCCAAGTAATTGGGCTGGCTCGGATGTTGGATGGCATGGTAATTGGTAAAATTTGCTCCCTGCTTCATTAATGAATTCATATAGGGTGCGGATGAATTACCTGCAATCTGACTTTTAGAGTGATTTTCTTCCACAACAATCAATATATGGTCAACCTTTGGGAGTGTTGCCTTATTAACCTCCTTGTGAAGGGTATTGTCCGGAAGAGTTTGATTCTTGGGCTCATTTTGATGATTACAAGCACATAATAAAACGATCATCCCTGCAATTAAATGCTTCCATTTATGCATAACGATTTCTCCAACTCCTTCCATTTTAACTTAGAATATTACCATTAATTAATCATCAAGCCACTACATGAAAGGAATATTTCTGCCCATATTAACAAATGGGAGGTTGTCTATATATGAATTTTACTTGGTTACTTGGGCTATTTGTTTTATCTCATCCTGTGAATATGCCAGACCATTTAGCAATCACTAACAATGGGCTGCCTTTATCAGTCAATTATTGTACAGATTTTTCGACGAACATACCTGAATTACCCGTGATTAATACAGAACAATTAAATAAATGTATGGACAATATTGACAAACAAGTAGCTAAAGATCCTAAAAATGCGATGATTGATAAAAGAGGAAATATCTTACCAGAACAAGTAGGATACCGTTTACATCGCCAAATTTTCACAGAAAGAGTTTATTCGCATTATTTTAACAAGGGTACATCTAAATTAGAACTCCCCTTACAAACCATTTATCCTAAAGTTGATAGTGAATTACTTGAAAATATTCGAAATGCAAAAATCGGAAAATATGTAACATCCTTCAACACCTATAATAAAGAAAGAACGAATAATATTTATCTTGCTACAAATGCTATTAATAATTTTGTGGTTTTTCCAGGAGAAACCTTTTCTTTTAATAAAGTGGTGGGAAAAAGAACCACAGAAAAAGGATATTTGCCCGCCACTGTCATCAAAAGAGGAGAATATTCAGAAGATATCGGTGGAGGAATTTGTCAAGTATCATCTACCCTTTTTAACGCTGTGGATAATGCAGGGTTAAACATTATCAAACGTTTTTCACACAGCAGACAAGTTTCTTATATCCCACCTGGACGAGATGCTACCGTTAGTTGGGATGGACCAGATTTTGTTTTTACAAATAAATACAATCAACCCATTCTGATTCAAGCAAAAACAATAGGAAACAACTTAATGGTAGAAGTCTATTCTTCAGATGTTATTAACTTTAATCCTAAAAAAGTTCCCTACCTTCCTTATGATTTGCATAAAAAAGTAGCTCCGTCTAAAAATTAAAGATGTTAAAATCATCCGATCGTTACACCTATTTTATTCTTTCGCTAGTTAAGGAATCCACATATTCTTTGGATTCCTTTAAACCATGCCCTGTGACCATTCGATATCTTTTAATGGCTTTAATCTTTTTACCGTCTGCAATAAGGCTCATTAATTCAGTTTGTACATCCGCTGTAACTTCATCGGGAACTCCAACTTGTTTAGCAATTTTATTTAATGTGTTGTTTACACGTGCAAGCTCACTTCTTAACTGACTAATTGCACTTATGGTGCTCATTAATAAAGCACCTGCTCCTAAAATTCCCCAAATCACTAAATCATCCATATGCTCCCCCTAGCTATTGTACTAATCTCAATATTATTAAATTGTATAAACGAACAGGAATTGATATCCAAACTATTTCCATTATAAAACATTTCACCTATTATAAACAAAGGATCTAAGTAAGGTCACTTAAATTCTCCTGAGTTCAGTTTTTCTTCCCCAACAAATCCTACATTTAGTAGTCCCACATTTACTATGCTATGATATAAGTAAACTGAATTTTTTTCTAAACCGTATGTTTTGCAAAATATTTGAGAGGGGTATTTCTTTTGAAAAAATTTTTTTTAGTACCCTTATTCATTAGTTGTTTATTTATATCTGCCTGTGGTGCAGCCAGAGTCCCAATGAATACGGATAGTAAGCATATGATGAATATGAAGCCAGTTAGCGGTAATGAAACACTCTCAGAATGGTCTGCACCAGATAGTATAACAGCTAACCAGCCAGTAACAATCTCGATCCTTATTAAGGACAAACATAATAAGCCGATTAATGAATTTGAAACAGTCAGCACGAAAAAAATGCATTTAGTGGTGGTTAGTAAGGATCTATCTTACTTTGCCCATATTCACCCCACTTTTAAAGGTAATGGACTATTCGAAATTACAACAAAGTTTCCTGCCAGTGGAGATTATAAGCTCATTGCTGAAATGACACCTGTGGGGGCTAGTGATTACAGTATTGAAGATCACTGGATAACGGTACAAGGCACTCCCCCTGCTTCAGTTCCGATAGAACCTGACCCAACGCTTACCAAAATCATTGATGAAACGAAGGTAACACTTTCTTTTGATGAGAAACCTACTGCAAAAAAAAATCTCGATATGAATTTCACCTTATATAATGCTGCATCAAATAAGCCGATAAAAAATTTAAAACCCTACTTAGGTACGGTAGGACATTCGGTTGCAATTGATAAGGACGTAAAACAGTTCATGCATATTCACCCATTATACCCGAAAGCAAAAGGTCCAAAAGTGGTATTCATGACATACTTCCCAACCAAGGGAGTTTACAAAGTCTGGGGCCAGTTTAACGTCAATGGACATATTCTGACGGTTCCGTTCGTTATTAGCATAAACTAAATAAGAAAAGCGGAAGGGGGGCCCCCCAAAGGGGGTGGGGCGGGCGGCGCGTATGGGGGCGGCGGGGGGGGGGGA
>NZ_JASATK010000024.1:0-63361 GCF_038440275.1 Bacillus sp. OTU2372 | reverse complement strand
TATCAGGTTGATAGGTCAGAGGTGGAAGCGTGGTGACATGTGGAGCTGACTGATACTAATCGATCGAGGACTTAACCATAGTCTAGAGGCAACTCGTTTTTACTTCTTTTTATATACATTATCTAGTTTTGAGAGAACGAACTCTCAATTCAACAAAATGCGCCCGTAGCTCAATTGGATAGAGCGTCTGACTACGGATCAGAAGGTTATGGGTTCGACTCCTTTCGGGCGCGTAAGTTATCTTTAAACATTAAAGCAGTGGATTCAATTTTAGAATCTACTGCTTTTTTTGTTTCAAATTAGAGGAGAGAAAATTTATTTAACCAAGTATGAGTAATCAGTAAAAAGATGAGACTTTCGCTTATTATTTTTTAGTGATAATGTAAAACAAGAATATACATAATGGAGTTGACTAATTTTGGGTCGGATGTTTGCTAAAGGGTATGACTTTTTTATGCGTCCTTTAGAAAAAAAGAAGTTTAAAGAGATTCGTGAGGAGCTTCTAGTTAGGGCTAATGGTTGTGTTTTGGAAATCGGATCTGGGACAGGTATTAATTTTCCTCTATATAAATCGGTTGAAAAAGTAGTGGCAACCGAACCAAGTACTTATATGATTGAAAGGTCACGAGAGAAACTGAAACAATCCCCTGTAGTAATTGAAATAGAACAGACAGGTGCTGAAAAGCTACCTTTTCCTGATCATAGTTTTGATACGGTTGTAGCAACACTCGTACTATGTACAATACCAAATCCAGACCAAGCAATGATCGAGATGATACGAGTATGTAAACCAGGAGGGAAATTACTGTTTTTTGAGCACGTCAAAATGGATAACCGGTTTTTAGCAGGCTTGCAGGAGCTTTTAACACCCGCTTGGAAAAAAATATGTGACGGATGCTGCTTAAATCGTGATACTCTTACATTAATAAAAAATAATGAATTGGAGATTAATGAGATAAAAAGTTATTATATTGGGTTATTTCTTTCGGTCGAGACAATAAAGTCAAAATCTGAGCAATCTTAGATACTAATTTGAATTGTTAAGTAAGTTAGGAGGAGTTTTAATGGTAAACGAAATAGGTTTTATCGGACTCGGTAATATGGGACAGCCAATGGTAAAGAACATTTTAAATGCGGGGTTCAAGGTGAAAGTATATAATCGGACCCCACATAAGGCGTACGAGGTAGTCGCAGCAGGTGCTGAACAGGTCAACCGTCCATGTGATGTGGTTACACCTGAAGGTATTGTTGTTACAATGGTCTCCAATGACCAGGCATTAGAGGAATTGGTTTTTGGATCAGATGGAATCGGGGAGAAATTAGGGGAGAATGGCATCCATTTATCCATGAGTACCGTGGCACCCGAGACATCACGGAAGATCGCGCAGTTCCATCAAGAAAGGGGGAGCTTTTATATAGCATCGCCTGTTTTTGGCCGTCCTGAGGCTGCCGCAGCGCAAAAATTATGGATATTATCATCAGGTAATAGAGATGCAATGGAGAGAGTCAAACCAGTTCAAGAGGCAATGGGCCAGCGTGTCTTTGACCTGGGGGAAGAACCCGGTAATGCGAATGTTGTAAAATTAGGTGGTAATTTTATGATTATGGCAGCTATGGAGACCATGGCCGAGGCCTTTAATTTGGCCGAAAAGAATGGGATGGATCGGGAAACTGTGGCAGAAGTATATTCGTCAAGTTTATTTAATTGTACCGTTTATAACGGGTATGGGTCGATGATTGCCAAAAAGATGTTTGAGCCTGCCGGTTTCCAATTAGCACTTGGTCTAAAAGACTGCAACCTTGTGCTCGATGAAGCAAATAGCACCAAGACCCCAATGCCATTAGCCAATTTAGTACATAATCGTCTTCTTGCCTCTGCTGCAAAAGGCCGAGGAAACCTCGATTGGTCAGCTTTAACAAAACTGGCTAACGAGGAAGCAGGGCTGGAATGACTCATTGAATAAATAGTCCTAATCAGTTAATGCTATAGTTTAAATGGCACAAAAAGGAGACATCGCTGTGAAGCCATATGAAATCACCAATATGATTATCGATGATGATTTTGCTGTCGAGGAATATGTGACGGCAGAATTTGTTCACCAACATAAAAACTATAGCATTACCTTTAAAAAGGCCGATTTAGAAATCATCAATTGCTGGGTTTTTGAGGATGGTACATCACTTCCGGCGGATATACCAGACGAAATTATTGAATCAATCCGGGAAGATGTTAAAAAGAGAATCTAATTTTAAAGAGGCAATATTTATTCCCTACCATGAGAGTAAATCCTGCCTCTTTTCTTTATGACTTATTAAGTAATGTTTTCGGGTTTGCTTTTAAGACCAGCATGGCACATAGAAGAATGCCTGAGGCAAACCAAATGGCTCTTGTCCCCCAATGTAAGGTTGTTAAGGTACCAATTAATGCACCCAATAAAAAAGAGATGATAATCAGCGTAAAGTCTAAAAGTTGAAGGAGACCCTTTCGGTCATGCAACACTAGTGCAGTATATGCCGCTTGCGCAGCTGTACGCAAATTTCCTGTGACCATTGCCGAATTATAGGGCCATTGCACTAATGTACGGAACGAAGAAATTTGTACAGAGGCTACAAATGCAATCGTTATGGTCACAATCATATTCGGTACTTGTACAGGCCAGGTTCCTACAATGACAAGAACAATGCTTTCTAACAAAAGAACGGTGCGGGCCGGGTGTGGAAAGGTCCTAGTAATATGCGGATGTTTTAAGCCCTCAGCCACGGCTACTCCTAATACAAATGCGAATATCGGTGGAATATGCCGTAATCCTTGAGTCCATTGCCCATGAGCGACCTCTACGCCTAACAAAACAAGATTACCAGTCTGTGAAGTGGCAAAAACCCCATCGCGGCTTACATATGTGTAGGCATCTAAGAATCCACCAACTACCGCAAGCAGTATACCAAGACCAACTGATTCAGCTGTTAGTCTGTGAACGACAGTCCTTCTTTTATATAAATATCTTCTTAAATCTAATCCAGATAAATGTTTACGTCTAAGAGCCTGTGTTTTTCCCATATCGTTTCTCCCAAATAAAACTTCACTTTTTCTCCTATTTTTTGTTAAGGTCAAAAAATTTATGTAGGTGCAGCAATGGTAATCGAATGACAATTCGATTTTTTGGAAAAGATAAAGGCGAGGTGAAAGAAATGGCTGCGGCAAAAATCGGTGATATTATTACATTTAAGCGTGATGGAGAAAGTCACGAAGGAACCGTTTCTGGGGTTCGTGAAAATTCTGTTATCGTCCAATACGGTTATTCGAAAGAGAAGGATGAACCACTCACGACAATCGTAAATCATAAAAATTACAAAGTAAAAAAGTCATAAACATATGAAAGAAAAGGATAGGAAGTTACGGAAATGTAGTGTGGATTTAACCTCACTACATTTTTTTATGAAGTATGACAAAAGTTAACCTTTATGGATTGTCAGGAGAAGAACCTATTTCAACACTTTTTCTTTCTTAATACATATTTAAATACTCGGAATTATCGGATATAATAAAATGGTCCAAACTTTTATATTTCGCATATCGAAAGAAAAAGAGGAAACGGGTTAGTATACATAAATAAATATTTGGAGGGGTAAAAACAGTGAAGTACAGTTATGTTTCCCATCTTGAGTGTTCAAAATGCCATGAGATTTATACCGTCGATGAAGTAAATCAGCTATGTCGTTGTGGAGCACCATTATTAGTTCGATACGATTTGAATGAAGCTAAATCAATTTTTAAAAAAGAAGACTTAAACTCTCGAAAGAATAGTTTATGGAGATATCATGAACTGCTTCCCGTTAAAAACCAAAACAATATCGTCTCCTTAGATGAAGGGATGACTCCCTTAACACAACTAAAGAAACTAGGCGAAAAATACGCTTTAGCTAATTTGTATATCAAGGATGAGGGGATCATTCCAACAGGTTCCTTTAAAACTCGCGGGGCTAGTGTCGGAATCTCCAAAGCAAAGGAACTGGGTGTGAAACAGCTGGCAATGCCGACTAATGGCAACGCAGGCGCAGCCTGGGCGCTATATTCTGCAAAAGCCGGCATTAAAGCAACCATCGTTATGCCTCAAGATGCCCCTAATATCACGAGAAAAGAAGTTGCTGTCTCCGGTGCCAATTTATATTTAGTAAATGGACTAATCAGTGATGCAGGTAAAATTGTTGGCAAGCTTATCGACGAACAGGGGATTTATGATGCGTCAACCTTGAAAGAACCATACCGAATTGAAGGTAAAAAGACAATGGGATACGAAATTTTAGAACAATTTAATTGGCAGGTTCCCGACGTCATTTTATATCCGACTGGCGGTGGTGTTGGCATTATCGGCATTTATAAAGCACTATTGGAATTAAAAGAAATGGGCTGGATTGAAGCTAATAAGTTTCCTAGATTGGTAGCAGTTCAAGCGGAGGGATGCGCTCCAATCGTGAAGGCATGGCAAGAGGGGAAAACGGAATCGGTATTCTGGGAAAACTCAAAGACTAATGCTTTTGGCATTAATGTACCAAAAGCACTGGGTGATTTCCTGGTCTTGGAAGCCATTTATGAAACAAATGGCTGTGCGATTGCCATTTCGGAAAACGACCTCTCGGAAGCACAGAAGCTGGTGGCGGAACTTGAAGGGAACTTCATTTGTCCGGAAGGTGCGGCTACGTTTGCTGCAGCCCGTATTTTACGTGAGCAAAACTGGATAAAAGTAGATGAAACAGTTGTTTGTTTAAACACCGGGCAGGGCATCAAATATCCGGAAACCGTTGAAACAAACAATGTAACATTATTAAACCCGGATGAGGTCATTAAAGCTTAATAAACAGGCGAAAAAGGCCAAGGCTTATTGGTCATTTCGTTCTAATTGGATTTGGTCCTAAAGGCTGTGACATCTCTACTCTTAGCAACATAGGATAGTAGTGGAGGTGTCACAAATGAAAACATGGTTAAAAGCCGTCATTTTGACATACCTTTGCTTGCTGTTTTTTGGCAGTTTTATCGCAGTAGGCATGTTAGGGACCGGTGCGCTTGAAAAATCTCTGCCATTTATTTCTGATATCAAAATCTTTTTGTATTATTTTTTCGCTGGAGCAATTGGCGGTTCACTAAGACATCTTTATATGTTTTGTACTCACTATATGGAAGACGAGTTACACGATTATCGAAAATGGATTATGTATATTTTTTATCCCATTTTTGCCACAGGCACAGCAGTCGTGGCCGTCACGCTGATCCAAAGTGGTATTTTACTCATTCAGTTTACTGATTATCAAGATACTCCTTATGCGCCTATTAGTGTAGCCTTCTTTGTGGGATTTGGTTTTAACCGCTTTGTAAAAAAACTTAATACTGTATCAAAAGATATTTTTCAGACGAAACACAAGAAAAGCAACCCAGCTGATGAAATAACTGATGATATAGAAGAGGCCTCAGATAAACAGCTCGAAAGTCAAAAGAGTCCTACAAACAATAGTCGAATATAATGAATAAGCCTTCATGTGCAGCATCACATGAAGGCTTATTTTATATGTCCCTTTGATCCAAATGTAAGATTTGATGCAGCTCATTGAGATTCCGAATTTCATAGGTAGGAATAATTTCGGTGTTGTTTGGTGTTGCATTAGGATTGAACCAACAAGTATCCAGGCCGGCAAGCTGCCCGCCTTTAATGTCAGAGGTTAAGGAGTCACCAATAATTAAAGCATGTTCTGAAGAGAAATTAGTAATTCGGGCAAAGACGTATTCAAAAAATTCCTTCATCGGTTTTTGGAAACCTGTATCTTCGGAGACAAAAATCTCTTTAAAGAGCGGGTGAAGACCGGAATCACGTAAGCGTTTGTCCTGTGTCTTGGAAACTCCGTTTGTAACAATATATAAATCAAATTGGTTTTGCAACACGGACATTAATTCAAGCGCACCACTAATTAATTGGTGTCCTTCTTCTAAATAACCGCGATAGTTTTTTTCTAATAAGGCACCATCAACGGTTTTTCCGTATTCCTTAAATAAAAGGGAAAAACGGGTATTGACTACTTCATCCCGTTCGATGTGTCCTTCTTCAAACAATTTCCACAGTCCGTGGTTTATTTTTTTGTAGCGGGCTTCCATTTCCTTTGTTAGCGTTATACTTTGACTCTCAAATAAGAGCTTTAGGGCTGAGGCTTCAGCAGCAGCAAAATCTAATAATGTATCATCGACATCGAATAATAATGTTTGATATTTTTTCATTATACTTTCCCCTTTGTTTCTTCATAAAACTTTCATGATTTACAACATTCTAATTTTAGCGTAGAAAAGCGCCAGGTGCCATCCATAAGATTGGAAAACCCCTAGCGCTGGGATCATAAAGTTATTTTTTAAAAACATGATGGCCAATCACAAGCGTTGTAGCTCTTGTATCAAGCCAGCGGTTCGTCGCAGTAGCTGGATTATAAAAGAATAACGAGCCAGCAGCTACATCGCATTTTTCATCCATGGCTTCTTGGACGGCTCTAATCGAATCCTCATCCGCCGGTTGATTAATTTCTCCATTCCGGACAGGCTGGAATTGCCCCCTTTGATAGATAACCTCTTTAATCGAATTAGGGAACGAGGAGCTGGCAACTCGATTAAGGACCACACAGGCGACGGCGACTTTTCCTTGGTATGGTTCACTCTCAGCCTCTGCTCGGACTAATCTTGCAAGCAAATCTAATTCGTTTTCCGAGTATCCTACGGTTATTTCAGCTTTTGAAGCTGTATGTACGGCTTGTCCAATTGCGTTTACTTCCAGAGTTCCTGTATCGACGGTTTGTCTGGTTGTTTTTTCTTCCATAGTTCCTGTATCAACATTTTGTCCTACATAGATTAAATCCAGGTTTTTAATCTGCGGATTAAGTCTCGCTAATTCTTGCAATGAAAGATTCTGACTCCTGGCAATTCCTGACATCGTATCTCCGCTTTTTACGGTGTAGGCAAAAGCAGGTGAAGCAAATAATAGAGAAGCTATAACAGAAATGGCAGTAATAAGTTTTTTCAAGGTCATTTTCCTCCAGTCGAATTCTCTTATTAATGTCTATTTCTATGAATGGAATTGCTAGATTAGTATTACAGAGTATTACAGTTACATTACGTAATACTAGAGTTGCATTTTATAGAAAGAAGCGATTAATAGACAAAAAAGGGCAAAGAACATAATTCTGGAAAATATAGGTCATGCTAAAAGGTGATTCCAATTTTTGAAGGAAGTGAATCGATGGACCTTTTAACTTATTCAGAAAATTTTTTGAAATATATAAGAGATTATTTAATCTTAAGAGTCGTCTTTATGATCGTGTTCCTAATGATTATTTCGTTTGTGATTAACCGGAGTGTTGATTGGTTTTTTCGAAAGTCTCACCTATTGGAAGACGAGGTCGAACAAACCATCCAAGGGGTAATCCGTTCTGCCTTAAAATATTCTTCAGTGACCATTGTGATTGTTTACCTGATTGGCCAGTTTATGAACCTTAAAGGCTTGCTTGCTGGAGCAGGACTAGTCGGTGTCGTTGTTGGTCTTGCGGCCCAGGAGGTGTTAAAGGATATCTTATTAGGTTTGGTTCGGTTGTCCGATCGAGAGTTCCGTGTTGGAAATTATGTCACCTTTAATGGAAATAACTCAGGTACTATTGAGGAGATTGGCATTCGTTTTATGCAAATTCGTGAATGGTCAGGAAAATTATTGACGATTCCACATGGGGAAGTAAGAACCATTCAAAATTTTAATAAAGGAAAAATGCGCGTCATTGAACGAATGACAGTCAGCTATCAGGAAGATCCACAAAAAATGAAGCAGTTGATGGAGCAAGTCTGCAGTACTTGTAATGAAAGATACTCCCAATGCCTGTTGAAAATGGAGGACGGCAGCCCTGAGCAGGAATTTCAGTTTATCGGCATAACAGACCTTAACCCTAATCAGAAATATGTCGGTTATGAGCTTTGTATGGTGGGGCTTGTTTGGCCAGATGATTATTTTGAGGTATCGAGACAGGTAAGGTTTGAATTATTAAAGGTATTTCACAAACATCAGATTAATATGCCAGGGATGGTTCTTTATAATGATCCCTTGAATGATCAGACTCTTCCTGATAAGGTGTAATTTTTTGTTTGGGTATCTGGATCTAATTGTATAAGGAAGGAAAAATTAACAATACTAAAACTTAAAAAATAGCAGTATAGGAGCAGTCAACCATGAAAAAACAACTAATCGCCTGTTTGTTTGTTAGTGCACTCGCCTTTACAACCACTGTTTCATCCGCCGGAGCCGAAGGGAGACCGGCACCGCAGCGGGCATGTATTAATCAATCGGTGATTCAATTAAAGTATCCAATGCAAAAGCTGTGGATTGAACATGCTTGGTGGACAAGAGAGTTTATTGTTAGCAGCCTAGCGGGACTTAAAGATCAAAATGATGTATTGGCAAGGTTATTAGAGAATCAAGTGGATCTTGGTAATATTATTAAACCCTATTATGGAGTACAGGCAGGGAACATGCTAACGAGTTTACTTAAGGAACACATCTTAATTGCCGGTAAAATTATTGAAGCGGCAAAAGCCGGGGACCAAGCGAAGGTCAATCAATTTAATAAAGATTGGATCCGTAATGCCGATGAAATTGTTGCCTTCCTGACTAGTGCAAACCCGAATTGGAATAAACAGGTTCTAACTGACATGTTCTATACCAATTTAAAATTGACCACGACTGAAGTAGAGGACCGCTTAAAAGGGGATTGGACCGCAGATATCAAAACGGCGGATACCAATGAGACCCATCTCATTCATATGGGTGACTTTTTAACAGATGGAATTGTTAAACAGTTCCCTAATAGATTTAGGTAAGAAAAGCCCAACCGCCCTGTTCAGATGCGTATAGCCTGAGCTAGACATTTCTCAAAGTCGATTAATACTTTCCATATTATATAGAAAAAGGAAATCTATCGTAGACTGAATTACGAAAGATTTCCTTTTTTTTAATACTTATCACTTTTTTTATTTCGATACGCAACAATGTTTGTTTTTAAAGAAGCGTAGGAGCCAATCGCCGCATATCCATAAAACCAGCCCATGAAAAGACCAGAGATTAAGCTATGTTTGTGACTAATAAAAATGGAAATACCAAGTCCGAATAAAACAGCAATCGTAGGGACAAACCATTTCGGAATTTTAAAATAAACCTTAATGAATTGTGTTAACACCATAATCATTGGGATCGCAAACACAGCATCCCAAAAATTCATCTGAATGGAAGGGAAATCCAAGTAATCCAAGCAATAACACACCTTTTTTCTGTATTATGTGTAAACTACCCAAAAATTATTTTAACTGAGCTAGGGATGGCTATAGACTTGAACAAACTATGATAGAATGAGGCTGTCATAATTACTTACATAATTTGAGTAGAAATAGGAGGAATTATAGGTGGAGATAGGGATTAGTACGTTTGTAGAAACCACCCCGGACGTTCAGACCGGAGAAGTAATAAGTCATGCCGAGCGGCTCCGTGAAGTCGTGGAGGAAATTGTCCTTGCAGATGAGGTAGGCTTAGATGTATTTGGAGTGGGGGAGCATCACCGCAAAGATTATGCAGCATCCTCTCCAACTCTGGTCCTTGCTGCTGCCGCGCCTCAGACAAAAAGAATCAGACTGACAAGTGCCGTGACCGTTCTTTCTTCTGATGATCCTGTCCGGGTATTTGAAGATTTTGCCACGCTGGATGGTCTATCAAACGGGAGAGCGGAAATCATGGTGGGTCGTGGGTCGTTTATTGAATCGTTCCCATTGTTTGGCTATGATTTGCAAGATTATGATGAACTGTTCGAAGAGAAACTGGATCTTTTATTAAAATTGCGGGAGTCCGAGAACGTGAGTTGGAGCGGTAAGCATCGTCCAGCAATAAATAATCTGGGTGTCTATCCTCGTCCTGTGCAGAATCCCCTGCCGGTATGGATTGGCAGCGGGGGAACGCCGGATTCCGTTATTCGTGCCGGATTGTTAGGATTACCGCTTGTTCTTGCAATTATTGGCGGTCGTCCTGTCCAGTTTGCACCGCTTGTTAAACTCTATAAAAGAGCGGCGGAACAGGCAGGACATGATGCTTCAAAGTTAACGGTCGCATCCCATTCCCATGGTTTTATTGCAGAAGACACTGAGACTGCAGCTGATAAATTTTTCCCGTCTACCCAGCAAGCAATGAATGTGTTAGGTCGTGAGCGGGGCTGGGGGTATTACGATCGGTCCAGTTTTGATGCGGCACGAAGTTTTGAAGGGGCGCTTTATGTAGGAGACCCTGAAACGGTGGCACAAAAAATCATTTATCTTCGCAAGAATGTGGGGGTTACCAGGTTCATGCTCCATGTACCGGTAGGAAGCATGCCTCATAGGGATGTTATGAGAGCGATTGAGCTATTGGGTAAAGAGGTAGCGCCACGGGTTCGTGAGGAAGTTTCTAAATGGGAGGCAGAACAATAAATCCTTGCATTTAAAAAAAGGCTTTATGCAGTTTGAACCAGAAATTCAACTTACAAAACCTAAAAAAGCTTGTAGAAGAAGGTCGTGCCCGATCATTGCTACAAGCTTTTTCTCAGTTAAATTAATCCAAGCTTTGCCAACCCGTAAACAACCCCATCTTCTTCAGCAGAAAGAGTCACCATATTTGCGGCTTGCTTTAATTCATCAGATGCCGCCCCCATGGCTACGCCCATTCCTACCAATGAGAGCATTTCAATGTCATTTATACCATCTCCAAAGGCAACAGCTTCATCAGGAGCAATACCAAGCTTATCCAATAACTTTGTAATCCCAACAGACTTGTTTGAATTCGTAAGATTCACATCACAGGTTCGTGCCCCAGAGCTCCATCTGCGAAAATCCAACTCGGGAATTTTAGCCTTATAATGAATCTCTTCCTCCAAATTACAGTGGAGAAACAACTGATAAATATCTTGGTCCATCCAATAACGAGGAGGCGCTAGAACAGGCTTCCACGGATCATGACTATAGGCTTCAACAACAAAAGGATGACTCAAGTCGGTTGCTGTAAAGCTTGAACCACTCAAGAAAGTGAGCGGATGTTGATAATCACCAGATAACTGATGAACCCTTTTTAAGATACCTTTATCAATTGCACTTTGATAGATCTCTTTTCCTTCATGATAAACATACGAACCGTTAAAGAAAACCATTGATTCTACTCCGGTTTCCACTACAACAGAATTTGAAAAATAAGGAGCCCGTCCCGTAGCAATGACTACCTTTATGTTTTTATCTTTTAACCGCTGAATCGCATCCTTTGTTGCGGGGCTGACGGTTTTTCCATGTGGAACTATAGTTCCGTCTATATCTAAGATGACTACCTTATAATTCATCATTCACACTCCTAAGCTGCTGTTCTATAGCTAGATTATAAAATGCATATCCCCAAGTATATCATGACTGTTTAAAAACCGTATAAAAGCTCCACTCAAAAAGTGTAAACAAAAAATATGGTAAGTCAAGTTAATGGTATTAATAGCTTTCTCGCAGGCTTAATTTGTATTAGTAATTTATTATATTTCGGTTGATACTTCAGCTATAACTTTGAAAATAAAAAAAGGTTGATAGAATATCTACCAACCTTTTGTAACCTATAAAAACAAGGTTCCAGAAACCATAATGCTAAACAGTGAACCTAATATTATTTAGAGATGTCCATCTCCTCGCCAAGCCTCATTCTGACAATCGAAGAAATCATAACATCATACAATTAATCGGAGACGTGATTGTATTGTTAAAGCCTCAGGCAAATTTGAAGAACATTGAATTATTACTACGAACTAGCCGTGAGGTCCTTTATATATACTGTGAAAATACAAAAATCAAGCAAGTTTTTATCAATTTAATAAAAAATGCTATAGATTCCATGGAGAATGGCGGTAATATTTTTCTTAATGTAGTGGATATCGAAGAAAATATTCAAATACAGATCATCGATCAAGGGAGTGGTATCCCGAAAGATTTATTGAATAGAATCGGTGAACCTTTTTATACCAGAAAGGATAAAGGAACAGGACTAGGTCTGTTGGTTTGGTTTCAAATTATTGAAAGTCATGATGGAGCCATACATGTAGACAGCAAAGTTGATGTTGGAACTACATTTACAATTACTATGCCTTCATCAAGCTTTTAATTTAGAATTCAGAGCACAAGTATGAAATTTTCAGCTGTTGGCAAATTTCAATTAAGAATATAAACATAAAGGGACATGTAATGAGAGACATCTTGTTACATGTCCTTTTTTACTGGTTTAAAACAATCAGTATTTTTAACAATTTAGTACAAGATAAATAAGGATAATAAAAATAATTGACAAAAACGACTAATGTAATTATTATAGTTACATTTAATTAAATTTGTTACAAAAGGAAAGAATGATAGTAAACAAAAGAATTCTGGGAGGAATAGTCAATGAAAATGTTAGTAACAGGAGCAACAGGAAAGCTGGGAATGAAGGTTGTAGAGGCTTTATTGAAAACTGTCCCCGCCAATCAACTTGCTGTCAGTGTTCGCAATCCAGAGAAGGCGGAAGGGCTACGGGCTCGAGGAGTAGAAGTTCGCCAAGGAGATTTTGATCGCCCAGAGACATTGGATACTGCCTTTGCAGGGATCGATCGCATATTAATCATTTCTGCGGATGGAGACAATGAAACAAGAATTCGTCAGCATACAGATGCAGTGGCATCTGCTGAACGTGCAGGGGTTAAATTTATGGCGTATACAAGTTTAGGTAATGCTATGGAAAGCGTGATGTTCCTTGCACCGCCACACCGTGCTGCAGAAGAGGCAATCTTGAAAACAGGCATTCCCTATTCTTTCTTACGCAACAACTGGTACTTGGAAAATGAAATCTCAAGCATTCAAGGAGTTCTAGCAGGTGCCCCTTGGGTGACGTCTGCAGGTTCAGGAAAGGTTGGCTGGGCATTGCAACAAGACTATGCAGAGGCTGCAGCAACGGTACTATCAGGGGGAAATCACGAAAATACAATCTATGAGCTTTCAGGTAAGCCATTAACACAAGAAGAGTTTGCATCTGCACTAGGAACAGTTTTGGGGAAAGAGATACCTGTACAACGGGTGGATGACGATGCATATGCGGACATTATGAAAGGTGCTGGCGTCCCAGAATTCATCATTCCTTTCCTAGTAGACATCCAGAAAGGGATTCGTGAGGGGGCCTTGGAAATTGAGAGTAATGATTTCGAAAAACTTCTTGGTCGTCCAGCTACACCAATCACAGAGGCATTGACCCAAATCGTTAAAGGAATTTCAAAAACAGAATAATGTAACTTCAAAACCGACCTTTCTAATGTAATAAGGGTCGGTTTTTTAATTAATCGTTCAGAATCAAAGTAGTTATCTTCCATGTTAGCTGGGTTCATATTATACTAATAAATTACAAGGGAAATTTTACCTAGAGAGTACATAAAATGGGGGAGAAACATGATAAGAAGATTAAATATAAATGATCATGACGTTTGTCTAAGTTTATTGAAAACCAAACCTGCAGAAAACTTATTTATTATTGGTGACATAGAGGTATATGGGTATGAACAAGAATTTCAAAAGCTTTGGGGAGAGTTTAACGAAGGTGGAGACCTGATTGCTGTTTTGTTAAAATTCGAGGAAAATTATATTCCATTTGCATTAGATTCATTTGATGCAAGAGGATTTGCTGAGGTCATGTCTAACGATTCTACTTTTAAGCTGATGTCAGGTCTAAAGGGGATTACCGAGCAAATTGAGCCCTTCCTGAATCAACCTTACAAAAGGAAAAGAAAACTTTATTATGCTAAATGCACTAAATTAAATACTGTTACAAATAATGTTGACAAATCAAATGTTCAACAAGCAAAACCCCACGATGCACAAGAACTTGTTGAATTACTAAACTCGGTTCCAGAATTTAACTTATCAACCATGACTTTGGAAAGAAAACTACGTGAACTGAATGACGGAAGTTCGCGATCATTTTTTATAAAGGAAGATGGGAAAATAGTATCAACCGCCTCAACAGCAGCAGAAAATTCAATGTCAGCCATGGTGGTGGGGGTAGCTACACAAGAAAAATATAAGAAAAAAGGATACGCTACTAACTGTATGCTGAAGTTGTGCAGTCAACTTCTTGATGAAGGAAAAGAACTATGTTTGTTCTACGACAATCCAGAAGCTGGAGCCATTTATAAACGGATTGGTTTTGAAGACATTGGATTCTGGATGATTTATACATATAAATAAACGAAATTGAAATGTTATAAGGCAGAGTTTCATCTCTGCCTTAAGCCTTATCGGTTTACAATGTTTGGTTTTATTCCACTTTAACCTTTATATGATCAACTGCATTATAACCATAGCCCTTTCGGTTCCAGAATGGTTTTGAAGGTTGGACATTCCCATGTGAATCTGTTGCTTTTGATTTTATCGTATACTCACCTTTTTTAAGCACCTCCCATTGATAATTCCAAGAAACCCATGAATACTTCTCAGATGTAGATGTTAATTGACAGGTCTCCCAAGTGTGACCATCATCTAAACTAATTTCCACTTTGTCTATACTTCCTTTTCCAGTCCACGCAATTCCTTTTATCTGGTATATTCCTGTAGTCAGTAATTGCCTATTTAATGGATATTGAATCGTAGAGTTTACATTGATCGTCGTGACTGGAAACTTCCCACTATCATCTTCTTTGTTTGGATAGTAAACATAGTCCACTGTTTGATAGGGGCCTTTAAATTCCTTGTCAATCACAGTAATACTTTTAATCCATTTTACAGAGGCCATTGCATACCAGCCAGGGACGATCAATCTCAAGGGAAAACCATGCTTAAAGGGGATTGGCTGATTATTATACTCATAAGCTATGATGGTGTCTGGTTCAAGCGATTTTTCAATTGGTAAGCTTCTTGAAAAGTTAACCATCTGGTCGGAATCAGGTCTCTCACCGTAATCATAACCTTCAAAAACTAATTCTTTGGCAGCATCAATCACCCCAGTGTACTGCAGTAATGTCCTTAAAGATACTCCTTTCCAAATTCCTTGACTTATGGCACCTTTTTCCCATTGTTCTCCAAATACTTTTGGTTCAAAAAAGTCTCGTTTATCTCCTGAACACTCTAAAACCACTTTGATCGTTCTCGATGGCAGTGAGTATATTTCCTGTAATGAAAATGTTCTTGGGGTATGCACGAATCCCTGAATTGGAAGAAAGTAGAAGGATGATGTAAAGTGAGGATAAGAAAAATGATTTCTTCTGTAAAATAAATTTCCATCTACTATATTATTATTTATAAATTGTAGGGGTGTTTCCTGATTTTCTGGGTTTAACGACTTTGTAATCAGGTAGGGTTTTACCCCTGGTTGATGAAATTTTTTCAAGTAACTACCTCCTTAAACTTTACTATTTAATGCATATGTACTTGGAGGCTTATTATTCAATTAAGAGGTCTTTTGTTTGCGTGAAAAAGGTAAATTGAAAGCCACTGTTTCTCCAAGATACAGTGGCTGTTTTGTTTCAGTTTTAGATAGGTATTGAAACGATAATAGGTTATGCGTTTTTGATTAACTTCATCCCAAAGGTTAAAATCTCGTAACTGTTTTTTAGAATAAAGCCATAATTTTTGTTATGATCAATCACAACATCCCCATCCAGATGACTTATCACCAGTGAGTCAATAAGAATGGTAATATCATCAATCTTAAAAACCTCATCATTTTCTGCCTGCTCAACCTGAGCAAGTTCATACATATAGGTCGCCCCTCAACCAGTAGTTCGGATTTCGTTAATTCGAACAATTGGTGCGTTACCAAGCTGAGTTTTGAGTTGCTGCTTGGCGACTGTAATCATAGTAACGTTCATTTTTTTCACCTCAATACTTATTTTCCCTTTCCTAACTATATAAAACCCTAAAAAAAGTTAGTAAGTCCAAGTATAGTGTATTGTGGCGATTTTGTGAAAATTTTTTGCTTTTGCCGGAACTGGATCTGTTTTTATAGGAGAGAAACTATGAAAATGGTAAAATAATAAAACTTAGTAAATAAAGGAGTCATTACATATGATGAACAAAATAGAAATCCTTGCTCGTAGAATCCTAGGCTGGAGGCTAAATCGATGGGACAGATGGTATGATAATGGGAAGGAAATCTTCATTCCTGTTTCGGAGTTTCAACCGGAAGACAACCTCGAACATGCCATGCTTTTAGTAGAAAGATTAAAAGAGCTAGGCTTTGTCTATAAAACAAATGGGAAAAACGAGGCTTGTTTTGATGATGTTTGTGAAACGGGTGAAACTTTAGCCCACGCGATTACAAACGCAGCCTTTTCCATTGCGGATAATAGCTCCATTGATGAGGGCTGGCTTTAGTATTAAGGGGGAGATTTTTCATGAATAAACCAATTATCGGTATTACAGGGGCATATGTCAATCATAATCAATTTATGGAAGGCGTTTATGTTCATCATGATTACCATAAGACAGTCGCCGCTAACGGAGGACTACCGATCATTCTTCCATACATAAATGCGGAACTAGCTATAGAAACGATGCCGCTTTGTGACGGGATTATCCTAAGTGGCGGAGAAGATGTAGACCCACTTTTTTATGGCGAGGATCCACATCCACAGTTAGGTCCCACTACACGTGAGCGCGACTCGGTTGAAATCGCCATTGCCAAATACGCGTTAGAGAACAATATTCCCTTGCTCGCCATATGCAGAGGAATTCAAATTTTAAATGTGGCCTTAGGAGGATCGTTACTACAAGATATCCCAAGCCAAGTCAAAGAGCCGATTCAACACTCGCAAAAGGTTACTAGAAGCCGCGAAACTCATTGGGTCAACATCCAAAAAGATAGTAAATTATTTCAAATACTGGACTCCGAGCAGGTTAGAGTAAATAGTCTTCATCACCAATCAATAAATAAGGTGGCCAAAGATTTACGAGTAGTAGCAGAGTCGTCTGACGGGATTGTTGAGGCTGTCGAATACATTTATCCAAATACTTTTACAGTGGGAGTGCAATGGCATCCAGAATCCATGGCAAACACCAATAATCAGATGAACAATTTGTTCGTAGAATTTATTAAAAGCTGTTTGAAAGTTACGGTTTGATGGATGGAACGGAGGAATTGATACATGGAAAAAATTTATCTGGATTATAATGCTAGTACCCCATTGGCACCTGAAGTCGTTGATGCCATGCAGCCGCTGCTGACTGACTTTTATGGAAATCCATCAGCCTTACATTGGGCTGGGAAACCGGTAAAAGAATTATTGCAGAATGCCAGAGAACAGGTGGCCGATTTAATCGGCAGTTCGGCGAGAGAAATCATTTTTACTAGTGGTGGCAGCGAAGCAAATAACCTAGCTTTGAAAGGCTTTTATTTTAAAAATCGGCATAAAGGCAGCCACATCATCACCTCTAAAATTGAACATCCTGCGGTCATGAATCCTTGTCAGTTTTTGGAACAAGTTGGGGCAAAGGTGACATACCTAGGAGTTGACCCTTACGGGAGAGTTTTACCGGAAGAAGTCGAAAAGGCGATTACCGATGAGACCATTCTGATTTCGATTATGCACTCCAATAATGAAACAGGTACCTTACAGCCCATCAAAGAGATTGGGAAAATAGCTGAAAGATATGGGATTGTTTTTCATACAGATGCTTCCCAGTCAGCGGGAAAGGTGGCAATCAATGTGCATGAGCTAAATGTAGACCTGCTCACGATTGCCGGCCATAAACTATATGCACCTAAGGGGGTCGGGGCACTTTATATCAAAAACGGAATCGAGCTTGAACCGCTCATTCACGGAGCAGGGCATGAGTTCGGCCTTCGTGCAGGCACTGAAAATACATTACTGGCAGTAGGATTAGGAAAGGCCTGTGAGCTCGCGAAGCAGCAGGAAGGTAATCCTGATTTAAAAAATTTGACTAACTATTTTTGGAGTCAATTAATGGATGCATTTGGGGAGCAGATTGTCTTGAATGGGCATCCTGAACAAAGGCTACCAAATACCTTAAATGTAAGTTTTGTAAGAAAAATAGGTCAAGACCTGTTAGCGGCAATACCAAGTCTAGCTGCCTCGACTGGTTCTGCCTGTCATGCCGGAAGAATTGAATTATCACCGGTATTAAAGGAGATGGGTGTCACTAAGGAAGTTGGGATGGGTGCGATTCGCTTTAGTTTAGGCAGGTACACGACAAAAGACGAAATCGATCAGGTCGTATTAGGTTTAATAAGAATAGTGTAGAAAACAAGGGCCATGCGATATTACACTAAATTTTGAAATAAAAAAAGCCATTTGTGAGTTTGATTAAATCACAAATGGCTTTCATTTTATAACACTATTCAGTTAAGTGTTTTGCGATTGTATAGCCAATTAGGTAAGCTGATGCAGAGGTATTGCCATCAACGGTAAATGGAATAATCGATGCATCAGCTACAATTAAATTATCCACTCCATGCACATTACCAAACCGATCTACTACTCCACCTCGATTAAAAGGCGCCATCCGTAGAGAACTCTGTTGATGGTGGTTATGACCGAAGTTTTCTTTAATGAATTCTTCAAGTTCATCATCATTTCCAATCATTTCCAGTGTCGGGTTTACAAGCTTATAATTCCGATCTATGCTGGAGAGTTTCTCCGCAATACTTTTAATGTAAGTTTTATAGATTGCTTTAATTGCCTCCAAGTCATACCTGTTATCGAGAAAACCTTCATCTGCTAATACAATTTTTAATGGATCATTGCTTTGTATTTTAATGGCTCCCCGACTTCTAGGCTGTAAGAATAAAATAGCAATATTTAAGTTTCCTTCTGAAAAGATTCCTATTAATTGTACTCCACGGCGTCGATCATTTATTCCGCTAAGTGGATTAGGTAAAAAAGCACCACCAGTATAAAGAGCAAATGGGTCTCTTTGCAACTCAGAGACATCTTTTTGATTAACAGTAAATGTAGCAGTGTTTAAGGTGTGATTAGTCAAAAATTCCCCTACATTCGGATTATCAAAAACAACTGGTATGCCAACTTGAAGAAGGTCATTTGCTGGACCAATTCCAGACAACATTAACAGCTGGGCACTGTTAATCCCTGCTGAAATAATTACTTTTTTACGTGCAAAGGCTTTTACCTTTTTTCCTTCTTTAAGAAATTCAATTCCAATTGCAGTTTGCCCGTTAAATAAAATACGAAGTGAAGTTGACTTATATAAAACTCTTAATTTACGACCATTTACACCAAAACCATCGGGAGTCATCACATCGGAAGATAAAAATGCTGTGGATGAGCTTTCACGTTGTCCATTGTTTTTCTGAAATAGCTGCCATCGAGTAAAAGGACCAATTGGGGTTCTAGGGTCATTATAATCTAGTATCTTATTAAAACCAGTTGCCTGTTCCATAGCTGAAACCAGTTTTTTTGTCATACTAGGTGGATTTTTTGGTGTCTGCCTGATATTCAAACGACCATTAAGCCCGTGAAATTCTGGGCTATTTGTTTTACCATGGAAATTTTCTAACTGTTTAAAGTTTTCTATGGCTTTTTCAGGTGACCAAAGTGGCCCTAAAAGCATTTCCCATTCTCTTAAAACTGATGGTGTAGGTCTAACATACTGTTCTCCATTAATTGATGATCCACCACCAGAAAGACGGCCTGTTGTCCATTCAAAAGATCTATTATCCACCCCTGGTTGAGGTATACCTTCTCCTTGCCAAAAATATTGTGGGAAAAATTGTTCCTCAAGTTCAGGCGCAAATCTTGAATCACTTATCGGCTGATCCTTATCATCGTTTTCTCCTGCCTCCAAGACTAGGACCGAAGTTTTTTTATCATCTGTGAGTGTCTTAGCTATCACTGCACCAGCGGGACCCGTTCCAACAACAATAAAATCAAACGTGTTTATTGAACTATTTATCATATCAATCCCTCTTTATATCATTAATCTGTGATACGTGAAAATAATGGGGAGGAAGGAGGTAAAGATAAAATATCTAAAATACTATTCCCTCATTCTCTAATTAATTTTTAGTAAAAGAAGAGTGGACCATTAATCCACTCTTCTTTTACTTTTTGTGAATAATTTTACATCTGAAACATTATTCGGTATAAATGAAGAAACGTTTAAATCCCTTCCTTGGGTAAGATTTTCAAGACGCCTTATCGCTTCATTAAACTCTTCCACAGTCATTTGGTTTGTTGCAAGTAAGGAAGTAAGGATGGCAAATGCAATTGGAGTCGTATCCACAAATACGTCGACTTTCACATCTACATCAGAATTGCCACTTTGTCCAATTGTGTTAATGTTTTCGCTTTTAATCTTTACATTATCTTCTTGGAATGCAAGAGAATCGGAGGAGTTGTTATGGTTTCTTGTGTTTTGCCAATTAGAAGGGATGTACTGGTTCTTATCTCTGTATCTTTCCATTATTTCCACCTATCTTAATTAAGGGTGGAACATTTATATCCCACCCCTCAATTTTTAATTAAAAATCTACATCTACATCAGTATTTTGATCTTGCTCGTTGTCTTGATCTTGATCAGATCTTACACGTGCATTGCTTCTGCTGTTTAGTGTAATATCTACGCGAGAATTTCCTGAATTATTGATTGTTGCTCTAGCAACATTTGTATTTCTGTCAGTATTACGTACATCTGCCTCTGCCTCTGATTCTGAACGATTGCGAACGTCATTTTCAAAATCGTTGTTTACATCCACATTCACATTTGTGTTAGTGTTATTACGGCGGTTTCTTCCACTTTCACTTCTTGCCATTTAATAATCCCCCTTAAATTCTTAATTTTTACTTCTAGTCTTCGACATCTACATTTGTATTTTGTTCTTGGTCACTATCTTGATCTTGGTCAGTGTTAGCACGAGCGTTGCTGCGGCTGTTTAATGTAACATTCACACGAGCATTTCCTGAATTAGCAAGAGTTGCTCTAGCAACATTTGTATTTCTGTCTGTGTTGCGTACTTCAGCCTCTGCTTCAGATTCTGAAGTATTTCTTACATCATTATCGAATTCATTATCAACATCAACATCAACATTGGAGTTATTGTTGTTATTGTTATTTCTACCAGTACCTCTAAACACAGATTGATTTCCTTGATTATCAAATTCTCTTGTTCTTCTCAATTGATTCAACTCCTTTCCCTTTTCCTATTAAGTATTTTATTCCCGAAAGGCACTATGGATTGGACAAGTTACCGAGGATAAATACCCATTTACTGTAAAATAAGATTAAATTTATCTGAAATTTGTAATGTGGACTAAATTAGATACAGAAGGAAATGCAGGAGGAGAAGGTTCTAAGAAGGAGAGTATTACAGTGGAGGCTTAATAGAAATCAAGGACTAACGAATGGCCGTTAGTCCTTTTCACATTAGTATTCTTGATCTGATACCATAGATTCAATATACTCATGAAGTTTGTCCTCTTCATAATCATTTAGTTCCCTCATCGGAATGACGGTTAACTTAGTGGGATCATTCCCGCGTACTTCCGCAACTAATAACTCATCTAGATACACATTAAAGGCTGGTTCATTCTCATGCGAACTTTTAATGGTTTCTTTATGGAAATTTGGTTTCTTTTCTTCCATGACTTTTCCTCCAACTCATTTATTTCCACCTTACTATTTCCAAATTTTAAAGAAACCATTAAATTTTCATTTTCTCGTAATAATAAGGATGGAGGTGATAAAAAAATGGAGAAACAAAATAAGTTTCCAATACCCATGAATGATATGGGTGAACCATCTGAAATGAGCCCCGAAAATGAATCGAAGGCACCAATGGTGGAAGTGAATCAACCTACTGACACACAGGATCCGCTAGAGATTAGAGATCGTGCCTCAGTCACTGTATACTAAAAATAAAACAGGTAAAACAAAATGTTTTGCCTGTTCATAATTCTTTCAATCGTACAACTAAGTTTTGACAGTCTTTGTTATACATGCTAATATGGCTATTAAATTCAAAATGTTTGTAAAAATTACATAAGAAATGCAACAGGTGCTGTTTAAAATTACACAGCTTAAAAGGGAAGACCGGTGAAAATCCGGCGCGGTCCCGCCACTGTATAGGTGAGCAACTTATCAACAACCACTGTTTCAGTAGAAATGGGAAGGGATAAGGAGCGATGAACCTAAGCCAGGAGACCTGCCTGTTGTATGCGCTTGAACTCTACGGGTGTATAGGGGGGAGTGAGAAATACGTGTTGAGAAAACCAAAAGGTCTCAATTCCAGTTAACTGTGCGTATCAATCTCTCTTTCCATTGAAAGGGAGATTTTTTTGTTGGGACAAAAATACAAACCTATAAGGGGATGTTTCTAGAAAATGAAAAGTTCGAATTTAGGGTATCCAAGAATTGGAGAAAAACGCGAGTGGAAAAAGGCATTGGAACAGTTTTGGACAGGAAAATTAGAAAAAGAGCCATTTTTAAAACAAATGGAGGAGATTCGCCTGAAACACCTCCAAAAGCAAAAGGACCAAGGAATCGACTTGATTCCTGTAGGTGACTTTAGCCTATATGACCATGTCCTTGATACAGCAGTAATGTTCGGGCTTTTACCAAAGCGGTTTAACTATAAGGGTGGTAAAGTCTCACTTGAAACATATTTTGAAATCGCAAGAGGAACAAAGGATGCTGTAGCAGCAGAAATGACAAAATGGTTTAACACCAACTATCACTATATTGTTCCGGAACTGGACCAAACTGTTCCGACTCTTGTTGAAAACCGCCCGCTTCAATTTTATAAAGAGGCAAAGCAAAAACTTGGTATTAAAGGAAAGCCAGTAATAATAGGTCCGGTTACATTTGTTAAATTATCAAAAGGGTACACTAATTTAAAGACAGTCATTCATCAATTCATTCCATTATATGCTGAAATTTTGCGTGAGCTGCAAGCAGAGGGAGTTGATTGGGTACAAGTCGATGAACCTATTTTAACGACATCGCTCTCAAGGGAAGAGGTAGAACTATTTGCTGACGTCTACCAGCAATTGCATGAAGCTGCACCTAACGTAAACATCTTGCTGCAAACCTATTTTGATAGCATCGATTATTACGAAAAGATAATTTCACTACCTGTTCAGGGAATAGGGTTGGAATTTATCCATGATCGCGGTGAGAATTTGGCTTCCTTGAAGAAGTTTGGATTCCCGGAAGATAAGGTGCTTGCAGCGGGGATTCTCGATGGGCGTAATATCTGGCGCACCAATCTTGATGAGAAGTTATCATTACTCTCGGAGATCGCGGAGATCGTTCCAAAGGATCGCCTCATTGTACAGCCATCATCAAGCTTATTACATGTTCCTGTTACAGTGAAGAGTGAAGATACACTTGAAGAGGTGCTAAAAAATGCCCTTTCCTTTGCGGATGAAAAATTACATGAAGTGGTTGTTCTGACAAAAGGGCTTCGTCTAGGGAAAGATTCCATTCAAGAAGAAATCGTTTCAAGTACAAAAGCGATTAAGGCATTAAATGAATCAACTTTCCGAAACAATCAACAAGTACAAAACGACATTCAAAACTTGGCTTCGGTTCGTGCTGAACGTGAAGTACCATTTAACATTCGACAAGCCATCCAGGAAACCACATTCCAATTACCGCTTTTGCCGACAACAACCATTGGGAGCTTCCCGCAAACACAGGAGGTCCGGAAGCAGCGTCAACTGTGGCGTAAAGGTGAGTTAACCGATGCGGAATATGAGAAATATATCAATGCAGAAATTAAAAAATGGATTGAGATTCAAGAAAAGCTTGGGCTAGATGTGTTTGTTCATGGAGAATTTGAGCGAACCGATATGGTTGAATACTTTGGTGAAAAATTAGCCGGGTTTCAATTTACCAAATACGGATGGGTGCAGTCTTATGGATCCCGTTGTGTTAAGCCGCCGCTAATTTATGGAGACGTATCCTATCAAGACCCAATGACCGTTAAGGAAACTGTCTATGCTCAGTCGTTAACTGAAAAGCCTGTAAAAGGGATGTTGACAGGTCCAATTACAATTCTAAACTGGTCGTTTGTCCGCGATGATATTCCGCGCTTTGAGGTGGCAAATCAAATTGCCCTTGCACTTCGAAAAGAAGTAGAATTGCTAGAGGAAAATGGAATTAGCATGATTCAAGTGGATGAACCAGCTCTCCGTGAAGGGCTGCCATTAAAGCGTGAAAACTGGGACAGCTATTTGAATGCAGCGGTTTATGCCTTTAAACTTTCAACCACATCCGTGCGAAATGAGACCCAAATTCATACCCATATGTGTTATGCGAATTTTGAGGATATCATCGAAGCGATTAACGCTCTTGATGCGGATGTCATTTCAATTGAGACATCCAGAAGTCATGGTGAATTACTTTCCGCGTTTGAAGAGAATACCTATGATAAAGGTGTTGGTCTGGGAGTTTACGATATTCATAGTCCTCGAGTACCTGCACTTGAAGAAATAACGAAAAACATCGAGCGTGCGCTCCAAGTCCTTGAACCAAAGGTGTTCTGGATTAATCCTGACTGCGGCTTGAAAACCCGCGGGCTAGAGGAGACAGTTGCTGCATTGGAAGTAATGGTTGAGGCTGCGGAGCAAGTTAGAGAGAAACTAGTGGTGAAAAAATAAAATACTTGTAAAAGTGTAAGTAGTATACTATATTAGTTGATATACAATATTTAGTGTTTGTTTTTAAATATAGACACTAAATATAGATAATAACCAATGAAAATGGTGTCTATATATAGACTTAATAGGGAATCTGGTGTAAATCCAGTACTGTACCCGCAACTGTAATTGCTGACGAAATAATCGCATCCACTGTCTTTGGACGGGAAGGGATTAGAGTAGGGTGGAAGCATAAGTCAGGAGACCTGCCATTTTTATAGCGTGTTATCTTCTTCGGGAAATGGGAAGATAGAACGAGGGGTATTCTGACTAATACAGTGATGTTGCTGTTTTACTAGATCAATCCACGTTTTATTAAACCCATCTTCTCTGAAGATGGGTTTTTTACTGTTGTTAGAACAAGTAATAATGACTGAGCGGTTGGCCGAAAGGCGGTATTGGGGCACAAAGGAAGATAATTGTTACCGAGGGACGTATAAAAAGTTCTAATCGGTCACAAAAGCAGATAAATGTGCCCGTACACTAGTGAAAAGAGTACCAATGGTCATAAAAAAAGATAATTACGACCGAACTCTTCAATATCGGCGAGCGACGGTCACAAAAAAGGGGTAATCATATGAATGTTAAAAATCATCCTGAAATGGATACTGTTTTAGAAGCCATCAAAAGGGCAAATGAAAAATACAAACTAGATACAACACAGCTAGTCCAAAAGATAGCCGAACTAGAGGAATCTTCACGATACGAACAATCATTGCTTTATTCCTTAAATCAAATCTCCATGGAAGATCCCAACTGGACCTTTCTTGCGGCAAACCTATTTTTAAATGATTTATATCATAAAGCAGCCAAACATAGAGGATATGACCAAACAGAAAAATACGGTGATTTTTACAGACTACTTACCTATCTTTCGAAAATAGGAATCTACTCACAAGATCTATTAAATGATTATACCAAGGAAGAAATTGAAACCTTGGGAATGGAAATAGATCCAAACAAGGATGATTTGTTTAATTACATAGGATTATTTTTATTAGCAGACCGATACCTTGCAAAGGATTATGAAGGTAAAACTTACGAATTACCTCAAGAACGATTCATGATCATCGCCATGACTTTAATGAAAAACGAACCAAGGGATAAGAGGATCTCGTATGTAAAAGAAGCATACTGGGCATTAAGCAATTTGTATATGACAGTTGCCACCCCGACCCTCTCGAATGCCGGGAAAAGCTTTGGACAGCTTTCCTCCTGTTTTATTGATACGGTGGACGATTCGTTAGACGGAATTTATTTGAATAATTGGGATATTGCCCGTCTGAGTAAAGATGGCGGCGGTATTGGCATTTATCTTGGAAAAGTCCGTGCCTTAGGGTCCGATATCAAAAAATTCAAAGGTAATTCATCCGGGGTCGTCCCGTGGATCAGGCTGATCAATGATACGGCTGTGAGTGTGGATCAGCTAGGACAAAGACAAGGAGCCATCGCCGTTTACTTAGATGTTTTCCATAAAGACATGATGAGTGGCTTTTTGGATTTAAAAACAAACAATGGAGACGAGAGAAGAAAAGCACATGATATTTTCACGGGTGTTTCCATCCCTGATTTATTTATGAAGAAACTGGAAGAAGTCGATGAAAACGGCCGAAGCAATGGAGAATGGCATACCTTTTGTCCGCATCAAGTCAAACAAATTATGGGGTGGAAGGATGAAGATGGAACGCCACTTGGTTTAGAAGATTTTTATGACGAAGTGGATGACAAGTTCTTTACCGAAAAATACGAAGAAGCAGTAAGACATCCATTACTCCCAAGGAAAACGTATCGAGCAATGGATATTATGGCGCGAATTATGATTTCTCAATTAGAAACAGGGACGCCATATATGTTTTATCGAGATGAAGTCAACCGGCAAAATCCTAACAAACATATAGCAGGAATTGGACGTACGTCCATTTTTTGCAGCAATTTGTGTACGGAGATTGCTCAAAATATGTCTGCTACAACCATTGTCAAGGAATATAAGGATGAAGATGGAAATATCGTGATTGTTCGCAAACCTGGGGATTTTGTAGTTTGTAATTTATCTTCTATTAATCTGCCTAAATCAGTGGATGTTTTAGAACGGTTAATTCCCATTCAGGTAAGAATGTTAGATAACGTCATTGATCTTAATACCATTTCAGTAGGACAAGCAGAAGCGACCAATAAAAAATATCGTGCCATTGGTTTGGGTACATTTGGCTGGCACCATCTCCTTGCATTAGAGGGGATCTTCTGGGAATCAGATGAGTCCGTTTCATTTGCTGACCGACTTTATGAGGAGATTGCCTACTATACCATTCGTGCCTCAATGTTGTTAGCAAAGGAAAAAGGCTTTTATAGTAAGTTCGCTGGGTCGGAATGGCAAACGGGTCGTTATTTTGAGCGAAAAGGTTATAAAAGTGTACGTTGGAATCAGCTAAAAGAGGATGTTTCCAAATTCGGAGTAAGAAATGGGTGGATGATGGCCATTGCTCCTAATTCATCCACGGCAAAAATCGGCGGATCAACAGATGGAATTGATCCATTGTATGCAGTAGAATACGCGGAAGAAAAGAAGAATTTCAAATTTAAAGTCACCGCACCCGATTTAGATCATAACACTTATAACTATTATCGCCGGTCGAGACATGTCTTGGATCAGACATGGAGTATTCGACAAAATGCTGCCCGTCAGAGGCACATTGATCAATCGATTAGCTTTAATCTTTATGTTCGTCATGACATTAAAGCGAAGGAATTATTGAATCTTCATATGGAAGCCTGGAAGCAAGGTTTAAAAACAACCTATTATGTAAGAAGTACATCTCAATCAGAAATCCAAGAATGCGAAGCATGTCATAGTTAGTGAATAAAGGGAGGTATTTACAAAATGATTCATACACCATTAACCAAAATAAAACTATTAAACCCGGAATATCCTAATAAGTCAACCGGAATTATCAATGGCAAGTCTTCAGGTTTGTTGAATTGGAATGATATCGCTTATCCAAAAATGTATGATTTGTATCAAACCCTGCTCGCAAATTTTTGGAAGGCGCAAGAAATTAATATGCAGGATGATATTAAACAGTGGGATTCCCTAAGTGAAACAGAAAAAGATGTTTTCCTGCGAATAAATACACAGCTTGCTTCACTTGACAGCCTGCAAACACCGACGATGAGTCAGGTCATGGATTATGTAACAGACTCTAGCTTCAAAGCAATCTTTGCCGTGATTTCACAGCAAGAAGCGGTCCATAATGAATCCTATTCCTATATCTTAAGCTCATTAGTTCCAATTGGCGAACAAAATGAGCGCTTCAATCAAGCCAAAATGGATCCGATTGTTAGGAAGAGAAATCAATTGATTCTGGATGCGTATGAGAATTTTAGAGAGAATCCGACGCCACAATCGTTATTTCAATTATGTGTGAATTCCATTAATCTTGAAGGCATTTATTTTTACGCAGGGTTTGCTTTTTTCTATCATTTAGCTCGTCAGCAAAAAATGCTGAAAACCAGTACCATGATCAGTTATATCCAGCGTGATGAAATGCAGCATGCCTACTTTATTGCCCAGTTTATCCGCATTCTTTTAACGGAAAATCCTGCTCTTCATACAGAAGAGAATATCAACTATGTGTATCAAACCATTAACGAGGCGGTCGAGCTGGAGAAGGAATGGGCTCATTACATTTTAGCTGATATAAAGGGTATTGATTTACAGGAATTTGAAGAGTATGTCGAATATCTTGCAAATAAACGGTTGAGACAGTTAGGATTAAACAATCTTTATTCTGAAAAAATAAACCCTATGCCATGGATTCAAGTTTTTGGAGATGACATGGTGAATGAGACGAAGTCGGATTTCTTTGAGCAAAAATCAAGGACCTACTCAAAAGTTTCACAGTCCAATGGGTTTGACGAATTATAAGATGAAGATTGCGATTGTTTATTCGTCTGTTACTGGAAACACGAAAGAATTAGCCGAAGTAATTTATCGGAACTTCCTCAGCCATTCGGTCGACGTAATGATGTATAGGGTTGAAGACTTTTCTCCTGCTTATTTAAGAAGCTATAATGCGATTGCGATTGGGACCTATACTTGGGGAGATGGTGAAATTCCTAAAGAAATGTGGAAACTCTATCAAGCCTTAGAGGAACTTGACAATAAAGACTTGGTTACAGCAGTTTTCGGAACCGGAGATAGCTTTTATCCGAACTATTGTGGTGCCGTCAATTTGTTTCGGGATATGTTATACGTTCACACAAACCTTGCTGCCACGTTGAAGGTTGAACTGCTTCCGCAAATACAGGACTTTCAGCGCAGTCAAAATTTTGCGGATTCGATCATAAAAAGGTTAAATCAATTAGCTCACAAATCGGATTTGAAGAATAAACTACAACAAAAATAGGATGAAATCACCATGATATTTCTGATGTAAAGGTGCTGGTGTCCATGAAAGATTTCCATTGCTGTGCAACATGCAAATATTTTAGAGCGGAGAAAAAAACAGAAGGAATAAACTATTATTGCAGCCGGTTAGGTTATGAAACAAAGCCGAACTACAAATTTAATTGCTGGAGCCCCAAGGAGCAAATAGAAAAATTAATGAATAAAACATTAGAATAAAGATTTAAAGAAAGCGACCTTTCAAATGAAAGGTCCTATTTATTTATTCAAACAAGATATAAGAAGGAAAATGGAGATCTCACGCAGGGAACCTTCAAAACTTCAGTTATACTTCTTTTTAAAAGAGTTAGAATAATCAGCATAAATGTTCGATTATGGAGATTATATTTGATTTTTAGGATGCAAGGATTCTTTTGGACTAAAAGACGAACATTTTTAATAATTGACAAACTAATATTCGTGTTATACAATCGATTTTGTGTTTAAGATAAAAAGTATTTAAAACTCAACTTAAAGAAGTGGATGAAACTGTCTACTTTCGGGAAACTACATTTATTAGACAAGTTATTTTTAATCAAAGAACTATTTCTTAGTACAAAACCTAATTATGGAGTGAAAACACATGGATAATGTATTTGACTATGAGGATATTCAACTTGTTCCAGCAAAATCTATTGTAAACAGCCGGACTGAATGTGATACAACGGTTACATTTGGCGGTCGTACGTTTAAGCTGCCTGTTGTGCCTGCAAATATGCAGACAATTATAGATGAGAATATTGCAGTCTATTTAGCGGAAAATAATTACTTCTATATTATGCATCGTTTTCAGCCTGAGAAACGTTTAGATTTTGTGAAAGATATGCAAGCTCGAGGATTGTATGCATCGATTAGTGTGGGCGTCAAAGAAGACGAGTATCGTTTTATAAAGGAATTAGCAGAAGAGAATCTTACACCAGAATACATTACAATTGATATTGCACATGGTCATTCTAATGCTGTCATCAATATGATTCAGTATATCAAGAAACACCTTCCAGGCAGCTTTGTTATTGCAGGAAATGTTGGAACCCCTGAAGCCGTTAGGGAATTGGAGCATGCCGGTGCCGATGCCACAAAAGTGGGAATTGGTCCAGGTAAGGTTTGTATTACTAAAATTAAAACTGGGTTTGGTACTGGCGGCTGGCAATTAGCTGCACTTAGATGGTGTGCAAAAGCAGCAAGCAAGCCTATTATTGCCGATGGAGGTATCCGTACCCATGGGGATATCGCCAAATCTGTTCGCTTTGGAGCATCGATGGTCATGATCGGTTCGTTATTCGCAGGGCATGAAGAATCACCAGGAGAAACAGTTGAAAAAGACGGAGAACTGTATAAAGAGTATTTTGGTTCGGCTTCTGAGTTTCAAAAAGGTGAGAAGAAAAATGTCGAAGGCAAAAAGATGTATGTTAAATTTAAAGGGTCTTTACAGGATACCCTAGTGGAAATGGAGCAGGATTTGCAATCTTCAATTTCCTATGCTGGCGGTAACAAGCTCTCAGCAATTCGAAATGTAGATTATGTCATTGTTAAGAATTCTATTTTCAATGGTGATAAGATCTATTAAGGAATTGTTTTAAACTAAATATAAGTAATGTAAAGTGAGCAAGGTTCTATAGGACTTGCTCACTTTCTAGTTTAGAAGCATTTTTGTATAAAAATGAGTGATTGGTTTGGTCTATTTTTATATTTGTTTCAGGTTAAAATTATTACAATAAAATTTCTAAGTCGAATTCCCTCATAAAAATTAGATTTCTTACGAACATTTATATATAGTTTAATAAAGAAGGGATATTTTACTTTTTTATTTCTATAAGTAATGTCCAGCTATTAACATTAAAATCAACTTCATGAACAAGGGAATAGGGGAGAGTTTTTTTGAAGGAGTTTGTGGTTTGTTATACCTTAGAAAACGATATAAAACGAGAAAGAATAATGAAAGAGTCAACGATTAAAAAAGAAGATGTGGTCCAAGAAATACTAGAAAAAATCGAACAACGGAAATACTTTCTTGCGAAGGACAGTAAAGGAGATTGCTGGATTAATAGTTCCTTAATCCGTTATATACGCGTAAATGAAAAGAAACGGCTTAAATATAATCTCATCCAAATGTTGTAACTGATTATTGCCTCTTAAATCAACTTTGAGTAACCAAATATACAGGGGAGAGAAGAAGAATGTCAGAAGAAACATATCAATCTCGTGAAGAGCGAAAACGAGCAGAAAGAGAAAGACAGAATGAACAAAGGAGTAATCCAAACCCGAAAAAAACTTCCTTGTTTAAGAAGGTCATTATTGCCTGTCTGGTGCTTGGCCTCGTTTCAACAGGGGCAGGAGCGATAACGTTCGCTTCCATGATTAAGAATGTGCCTAAATTGGATTCTTCTAAACTGGTAGATCCGCTTTCGACGAAATTTTATGATGAAAATGGAAACTTTTTATATGAATATGGTAAGGAAAAGCGAACAAAAATCACGTATGAACAAGTTCCAAAAGTGCTCGAACATGCGTTTATTGCTACCGAAGATTCCCACT
Source organism: Bacillus sp. OTU2372 (assembly GCF_038440275.1). Taxonomy (NCBI): domain Bacteria; kingdom Bacillati; phylum Bacillota; class Bacilli; order Caryophanales; family Bacillaceae; genus Bacillus; species Bacillus sp. OTU2372. The sequence goes on along the minus strand of NZ_JASATK010000024.1, from coordinate 31,641 downwards.
TTTATGAACATCATGGAATCGATATTAAAAGGACTGCCAAAGCTATTTTAGTGAATGTAACAGGAGATTTCGGATCACAAGGCGGTAGTACGATTACGCAGCAGGTGATTAAAAATTCATTTTTAACTCCAGAAAAAACATTAAAGAGAAAAATACAAGAATGGGACCTGGCATATCAGTTAGAACAAAAATATTCTAAGCATGATATTTTAATGATGTACTTAAACAAAATCTACCTTGGAAACCGATCATATGGTGTGGCTGCAGCAGCAAAGAATTACTATGGTATTGAAGCGGATGAATTGGACAAATTGACACTGGCACAGGCGGCAATGCTAGCGGGACTGCCACAAAGTCCAAATAATTATGATCCAACAAAGCCAGAAAACAGAGATGATGCCACGAAACGCCGTAATATTGTTTTAAGTTCGATGCTGAGAGATGGTTATATAACAGCGGAACAAATGAAGGAAGCAGCAAAAGTTCCCGTAACAGAGGGGCTAGTAGAAAAAACCACACAACAAAGTATGCCTTACGAGGCCTTTTTGGATGCAGTAGTGAAAGAAGTAAAGGGAAAACTGAAGGATGTTGACATCAGCACGGATGGGTTATCTATTTATACGACACTGGATCCAAAAGCACAGGATTATGCAGATAAAATAATGAATACCAATGAAGTCATTGCCTATCCAGATGCGAGTTTTCAGGGAGCTTTCGTCTTTTTAGATACAAAGACAGGGGAAGTCAGGGCGATTGGAAGTGGACGGAACGACTATAAAGCACAATTCCTTGGTAACAACTTTGCAGTCGATTTAAATCGCCAGCCAGGATCTTCATTTAAGCCGATTTTTGACTATGGCCCTGCGATAGAAAAGTTAAAATGGTCCACTGCCCATTTAATCAATGATCAAGCGACTTTCTATTCAACCGGCCAGCCCATTTCAAACTGGGATCACCAATATCATGGATTACTTACGATTAGGACAGCACTTGAAAAATCCTATAATATTCCTGCGCTGCTAACGCTTAGAGAGGTTGGACTTGATAGGTCCAAGAACTTTGCAGAACAGTTAGGGATTACTTTTAAAAATAACCAAGTATATGAATCTTATTCAATTGGGAGTAATACCGTCAATCCTGTAGAAATGGCTGGAGCGTACAGTGCTTTTGGAAACGATGGTGTGTACAATAAACCACACTTTGTCCAAAAAGTTGTTTTTCCAAATGGTAAAGTCGTTAATTTTGCCGAAAAACCAAAACGTGTAATGCAGGATTACACTGCCTATATGGTAACGGATATGTTACGATCAGTTGTAAATGAGGGGACAGGGACTACTGCAAACGTCCCAGGATTAGATGTTGCCGGGAAAACGGGAACAACCAATTTTGATGCAAAAACTCGTGCAAGATATGGTTATCCAAGTACTGCAACAAATGACAGCTGGTTTGCTGGATATACACCACAATACACCATGGCAGTCTGGACTGGATATGCACAAAACGGATCTGGAAACTATATGGCTGGTAATACGACGAAAATTGCACAGTATATGTTTAAAGCCATGATGCAATCCTTTGGAACAGACTCATCCAATTTTCAGCAGCCAGATAGTGTTTACAGCTACAATAATGAACTATATATAAAAGGAAACAGCTCAGCAGAAATCCCTGTAAAACCTAAAATCAACAAAGAAAAAGCAACTCCTAAAAAGGTTGAAAATAATATTGGAGATGAAAAATCTCAATCTAAGGATCGAAAAAAACCAAATGGTAAGGAAAAAGGCAAGGCCAAGGGGAAAAATAAAAAGGACTAAGTTGAATGGAAGCATGGGGATGGTTCTTATGCTTCCATTATAACGAGAACTATCCCAAAATAATGGGTATCCCCTTTAGTATTTCGAGCCTAAGTAGCAATTACAAAGAGTTTTTTTATCTCAATATTTCAATGACATTTTCAGACATTTTTACAGATAGTTGAAAAGAATTTCCAAGATCTTATGATTAAATAAACTGACGAAACCTAATGAGAATAAAATTAAGCCAATAATCCAACAAATAGGCGCAGCTTCTTCGGTTAGGCCATTGTTCCAAAAGAATGATCCTAACAATATAAATAAGATTCCAATTACAATGACAATAAATGCTGCCAGCAAAGTAAATCACCAACCTTTTTGACATCTTATTATATTAGTGCTCGTCAGTTGAATGATAAGATATGAAGTTGATTAAAATAATTTTAATATATAAAATATTTTAATATTGACTTGACTTCATACATTGACTAAACTATTGTTAATTAACAAAAAAAGGCATTGAAGAGAAAAAGTAAAATGATGTTGTTTTCCACAGAGAGCTTCGGCAGCTGAAAAGAAGCAAAAACGCTCATTTGAACAATGGTCTCTGAGCTTCGTACTGAACATACATTATTGTATTAGTAGGCTGCGACGAGTTTTGGCACTCGTTATCAAAGTCACAGTATAAGAGTAGCTTGCTTACTCCGTACTTGTAGAGGCAACTAGTGTGAGCTATTTGCAAAATAAGGTGGTATCACGTGGAATTCAAACCTCGTCCTTAACATTACAGTTAAGGTCGGGGTTTTTTTGTTTTACCATTAAATTTGTTATTAAGGAGGTTTTTTATTTATGAGTATATTTATTGGTGGTGCTTGGGCCTATGCTAATGGCTCTTTACATCTTGGACATATTTCAAGTTTGTTACCTGGTGATATTTTAGCAAGATATTACCGTCTAAAAGGAGAAAAGGTGTTATATGTATCAGGCAGTGATTGTAATGGGACACCTATTACAATTAGAGCAAAACAAGAAGGAGTATCGCCAAAAGAGATCGCTGATCGTTATCATCAAGAATTTGCAGATTGTTTTTCCAGATTAGGATTTTCATACGATACCTATACAAGAACGGATACCGAACATCACCACAGAATCGTCCAAGAAATATTTATAAGTCTCCTTTCAAAAGGTCTTATTTATAAAAAAGAAATTGAACAAACCTATTGTGAACATGATCAGCAATTTTTACCTGATCGCTATGTGGAAGGTATTTGTCCCCATTGCGGTGCAAAAGCACGTGGAGATCAATGTGATGTTTGTTCAAGTGTTTTAGAGCCACTTGAGTTATTAGAGAGAACATGTAAAATTTGCGGAAACCCCCCTACAACGAGAAAGACGGAACATTTTTACTTTTCGTTAAGTTCCTTCCAAGCACTCTTAGAGAACTACACTCAAGAAGCTGATATCAATAAACTATGGCGTGAAAATGCCATATCATTGACGAAAAGATATTTAAAGGAAGGTTTGAAGGATCGCGCAGTTTCGAGAGATTTGCCTATTGGAGTAAGCGTTCCAGTTGCAGGTTATGAAGATAAGAAAATCTACGTTTGGATTGAAGCGGTTTCGGGATATTATACAGCCAGTAAACTTTGGGCGAAAGTAACGAATCAGGACGATTCAACGTTTTGGAATGCTTCGGCCACATCCTATTATGTTCACGGAAAAGATAATATCCCGTTTCATTCAATCATATGGGCAGGAATCCTGGCTGGTCTTGAAATAGATCCATTACCAACACATATTGTTTCAAACGAGTATCTTACATTGGAAAAGAAAAAGTTGTCGACAAGTAAGAATTGGGCCGTTTGGGTTCCAGAACTATTGGATAGATATGACCCTGATTCCATCCGTTATTTTTTAACTATCAACGCACCAGAAACCCGGGATGCTGATTTTTCTTGGAAGGAATTCATTTATAGTCACAACAGTGAATTGTTGGGGGCATATGGTAACTTCGTCAATCGCACATTGAAGTTTATTCAAAAGTCATTTGAGGGTGTTATACCTGAGAATGACATCACTCCATCCATACAAGAAAAGGTTAATCATTTATATAATGAAGTAGGAGACTTGATTGAACATACCTCTTTCAAACAAGGCTTGGAAAAGGTCTTTGAATTGGTTAGGTATGCAAATAAATACTTTGATGAACAGCAGCCTTGGAAGCAAATACACCAAGAACCAGAGGCCTGTAAACAAACACTTGCGAATTGCGTTTATCTTATTGGAAATTTAGCACATGTATTGACTCCGTTTCTTCCTTTCGCAAGTGAAAAAGTTAAAAACATGTTAAATCTATCAGAAACAAATTGGAGTTCATTATTGGTTAAATCAATACGATTATCAAACGTGAAACCGTTATTTGAACGAATTGAATTAATACGAATTGAGGAAGAGCTTGAAAGATTAAACAGTCAAACTGTTTAAAAATTTATCAGGACTGCGCCAAAGAGGATTTGAAGAAGATGTAAAAAATTGAGGTCGTTTAAATGTTTATCAAACACTTCCAATCTTAAATAAAGACCTTTTTGAACCTGCACACCAGGATGAATAGAGTAAACCAATGAAAAATGAATGACGCTGCTTGATAAGGCAGCGTATTTCTTGATTTTATTAATGAGCCTATTTGGAGTTATGTCGAAATTTGGCGAAAATTATTTTTGTACTGTATCCGTTTTCAGTTGTTAATATATACTCATGCTCAAATATTTTAAATATTTACTCTCTTACGACTACTTTGAATAGTGTTGTGTATTCATTAGAACTTTTGCTAGGAGGTTAAATTATGCAACAAGTACACAAATGCGAAAAGGTGAATGAAAGGAAAGGTAAAGAAGTCAATACAAAAACTGTTCGATTAAGTATTGAAATCCCAGAAAACATTAGAGAAAATTTCCGTGATGCAGTGGAAAATAACGGAAAGTCAATGAAAGATGTACTTAGAGTATACATGCAAAAATATATATGGAAACAGAGCGAATTACAAAGAAATAGACAAAAACGTCGTCAGAATATTTGATGTAAAAGAGTGAAAACCAAAGTGCCTTCCCACACGATGGTTTTCATTCAAGGAGTAATGTCACAAGTTTATTATAATTTTAAAGCTAGGTATTTCCCAAGTATCTTGTAAGATTTACTAACACACTTTTTTCGAATATAGTGAACAAAAAGAGGCAGGCTTAACCAAAAGCCTGCCTCTTCCCGTATTTTTACTAGTTTTCTAACTTCTTCAAGGTTTGAAGGACTTCTTTGATTGCCTCGTTTTCGTCATCCCCTGAAACCTCTAATGTAATCTCTGCTTGCTTAGGAATGGCTAATGATAAAACGCCGAGAACTGATTTTACACTTACAGTTCTTCCATTGTGGGTAAGAAAAATATCCGAATTAAATTGAGAAGCTGCTTGAACTAATTGGTTGACCGGTTGAGCGTATAATCCTGCTTTGTTATTAATTTTCACTGTTTGTTGAATCATTGTAGCCTCCTTGAGTGCCTTTGTACTGTATATTTGGTTTGCTATCACCATTCTCTTATGTATGAAACAAAATCATAAAAAATGCTGTTGATTTTTATATTAGGCAAAAATTTGTAGGGGAGTCCAACTTACAGTGGGAAAACAATATAGCAGGGACACTGAAATATAAAGTAATAAAAGGTTCCAGTTTATGTACTGAGCCTATTAAACTAGTTGTTTTATGACATTTCGATTCCTGCGATACCACATAAACAGTCCTGCACGTAGAGCATTATCAACCGCAATAGAGCCCCATACGGCTGGTAAACCAAGGCCAAGCTTCCAAGCGAATATATAAACACCCAGAGCGCGGATTAACCATATGCCAATAATGGTGACCAACATAGGGTACTTACTGTTTCCGCCAGCCTGAACGACAGAAGTATCGACCGTCACTGAAGCTAGGAATGGCTGTGAGAGAGTGTCAATGAATAAGACAACCATCAATAAATGAATAACCTGTTCATTGGTTGTAAAAAATTTCCCCACCCAAGGGCTAGTACTAGCTAATATTGCGGTTATGACTGTCATAGAAACTGCCGATTGAAGGTAACTCCACTTTCGATATTCTTGAACATCAGACCAATTATTTCGACCAATTGCTTGACCTATAAGAGTACTTGCAGCTACTGCAAAGCCTCCGCCAATCGTTGAGGAAAAAGTTGTAATCGTACCGGCAATGTTATGCGCTGCATAGACTTCGGTTCCCATCCGGACAATGAATCCAAAATAGAGGACCTGACCTAATCTCATGGATAACCTTTCAACCGTAGCGGGAACTGCAAAACGGATCATGCTGCGTGCTAATTTCCCAATGATCTTAAAATCGCTTCTTTTTAAAGCAATGTTAGAAATGGTTTGGGATTTTATAACCAAACGAATAAATCCATATATTCTTGCAAAGATCATAGCTATTGCTGCACCTGTTAAACCTAAGCCAGCAAATGAGCCTATTCCAAAAATTAAAAGGTAATCGAGGATAACATGGACGACATTCATCTCAAAACCGATTCGAAGCGGGGTTTTGGTATCACCTATGGCTCGAAATGAAGCAGATTGAGCAGTAAATAAGGCCATGAATGGGGTTAAACCTAAAACAATCTTAAAGTAGGTTAAAGCGGCTTCCATAAGCTGCTCGTTTGCTCCTGTAAATACTAATAATGGTTTGGCGAACAAGACTGAAATAACAGAGAAAAGTAAGCCAATTAAAAAGGAGATTAATAGCCCGTGAAAAATAACGGACTTACATTGTTCAGTATTCATTGCCCCAAAGGCTCTTGATAAAAAGACGGAAAGAGTGGCTGAAATCGCTGTAAAAACTCCAATATAGGTCATACTATATATATTTGTCACACCGACTGCATTAATCGCTAATAGACCTAATCTTGCAATGAAAAAAGAGTCTGCCACTCCAAGTAGACTTTGCAAGTAAGATTCACCAATCGCAGGTAATGCCACAGCTAAGACTTCTTTTGCCTTAACGGGAAGGTTCATAATTGTATTCCTCATTTTTAAAGTTTAAGAGTTTATTTTATTTTCACTCGTTTTTAGACTAAATGCTACTTATGTATAGTGATTCTTTGGTGCTTAATATACGAGTAGACCCCGATAATAATAAAAATAATAATTGCCCCATTTGCAGTCATATTTATTAAATTCATATCCGGAAATAGCCTATTCATTGTAGTGAGCCAATCAGTCAATACGGGATCCTTTAAAATCCCAATTACCGCATTTTGTGCAATAAAAGCTCCCGCGATAATATTAATCCAAACAAAGTTGGTCGCAAGCTTTATCACTAATGGGAGAAATAGGAGGGATACCAAAAGACTAGAAAAGATCCCAATCGTTACAGCTTCAACATGTTGAGATATTCCAGCAATAATGACCACACTGTCAAGACATATTAAAAAGTCTGTTGCAGCAAGGACTGATAAAACCTTAATTTTTATAAAGATTGATTGATAAGAAGGCCTTGTAAATGATTCCCCATCGATCGATTTTCGAACAAGTTTAAATGCTATAAATAGCAATATGATTCCCATCAAGAGTTGGAGCATAGGAATATCTAATAATCTTTTTATAATAAATATATAAAAAACTCTAGCGAGTGTAAGTACGATAATGGCTGGAAGGGTAATCTTTAAATGTGTATATTTACGTAATAAAGCTCCTAATATTAACATATTATCAATGTCACTAACTAAAGTGACTAAAAAAACCTTAACTAGTTCATTCATTAGAATTCCCCTTTTTTTCATTTCCTTATTATATTTATGTAGAATTACATTTTAATATTAAACTAATTCGATTCACCATTTAAACCTTGAACATGAATCCCACTGGGTTCGTGTTCTTTTTTATTTGGCTAGGATCCAACTTGTGAATGTACAATAGAAAAAGTTTCAGGTAAAAATTTTTTAATAAATACTGGAAAATGATAAAAGTGTGTTATATAATTACAATTAATTAATAAAACTGTTATATAACAATAGAGGCCGTAAAAAGTTATCAATAATTGAAAAGGGGAATCGAAAATGATGAAAATTGATGCGATAGCACGGAGAATCCTAGGTTGGAAGTTAAATAGATGGGACCGCTGGTATGATTATGAACAGGGGAAATTTATTCATGAGTCCGAGTTTCAGCCGGAGCAGAATATAGATCATGCCATGCTTATTGTCGAGCGTTTAGAGGAGCTAGGCTTTACGTATCAAATTAAAGGGCTCTCAAAAGTTTGCTTTAATGATATTTGTGCAACAGGGGATTCGTTAGCCCAAGCGATTACTAACGCAGCCTACGAAATTGTGGAACGTCATTCCATTATGGATAGCACCAGGTTGTGGCAGAAAATATGATATATTAGCTTCATTATTTATAGTAATTACAAAAAGTAACCCCCATCTCTTAGCAAAGTGAGGTGACCCCGAAAAGTTAGAGTTTTATACTAAGCAGCTAATTGGCAGGTATGGGTACAGTATTGAACCGGACTCATACCTGCCAATTTTTGCTTTATGTGCTTGTTATTATAATAATCGATATATTCTTCAATTCTTTTTTTAATACCTCAAATGAGCTGAGTGTTTCTCCGTAATACATTTCTTGTTTTAGTAACCCGAAAAAATTCTCCATGGGGGAATTATCTAAACAGTTTCCTTTTCGCGACATACTCTGGAACACCTTGTTTTTCTTAAGTGTTTTTACCCATTTTTTATGTTGATAATGCCAGCCTTGATCTGAATGTATAGTGGTTCTGTACTTTGAATTTTTTACTATTTTAAGAGCTTCCTCCAGAGGGTAGAACGCTAAATCTAAGGGACGGACGCATACTTATCCCATATGAAACGACTTCACCGTTGAACATATTAATAATAGGACTTAGATACAGTTTTACACCGTCCTAACACTTAAATTCACTGATATCTGTTATTAATTTTTGATGACACACATTAGTATGAAAACGACGATTAATGCGGTTCTTGGCAGCCGTCCCCGTAGTCCCACTGTAAGAACTGTATTTACGTGATTTTCTCCTGTACTTATCTCCTTTTAGTTCGAGTTTATTCATGATGCATTGTACCTTCATATGATTCACTTTAGTACCACGGTTTCTCAATTCTAGCTTGATACGTCGATAACCAAATTGCCTTTATGTTCATCAAAAATGGTTTGTATAGACTTTTCAAGTTCTTGGCCTGGATTTTGCTTCTTCATCACCTTTATATGATAGTGATAGGAGGATTCAGGAATACCAACTATACGTAAAACATCTTTTAATTTGAAGGCTTCTTTGAGTTCGAATGATAACACTGCTTGTGCTTTTCGAGATAGCCTTTCGGATCCATCTGAAAAGCTCGCAACTTTTTTAAGTATTCTACCTCCAAACGAAGAAGCTCGTTTTCTCTTTCCAATCTTTGCTCATAAGTCATTTCTTTTTCATTAGTAGGTTTGTTTTTTATGTTCTTTGCTTTATCAGACATGGGTGGTCGTCCTTTCGGTCTATCCAGCGCTTCAGCCCCACCTTCAAAAAAGACCTTTTCAATGAACTTATCATAGGGGGATTAGTAAGCCCAAAATGAAGGGCTGTTTCTATTTCTGAAGAACCTGTTCTCTTCATAAAGAGCCTTTTCCTTGTTCAACGAAGGAGTAGGTTAATACAATAAACATTTCACTATTTTTGGGGAGTTAGGTTACGAAAAAATTTTAAAGCATGAAAGCTAATATACATCCCAATATATTTAAAATATTTTATCAATATCAAATACTCCTAAATTAGTCAGGTATTGTGTTAGGCATAAACGGATGACCAGAACGGTATCCTCACAAGCGATGGGGACAAGAACTTCATCTATAATGAGGAAAAACAGATGATAGAAGGAATTATAATCATAAATCACTTTCTTAGAATTGTTAGAGAAATTATATTCTAATTTATAAGGCATTCACATAATGGATGTGTTTTTAACATAAGTTTTCTATGCTTTTTATAAGACCATGTTGATAGAAGCATTTCTTTTAATTGGATATCTCTGTTTATTAATATTTAGAAATGAAATGCCATCACTGTACTTTTCATCACATTTTTTATGTTAAGCAGGACATTCTAAGGTTACGTTGGTGTAATGTTAAATTTTATTTCCACAATAAAAAACTAATTAAGTTTTTAATGAATAATGATTAGTGCGATTGCCTTTTTTACAATTGACATAATCACACTATACGAAACTTGGTAAGGAGCTTGAATTAGGTGGCTAACTCAAAAGAAGTATTACTATGGAGTATTGCTCTTCCTGGCTTTGGTCAATTTTTAAATGGCAAACTAATAAAAGGTATTGTTTTTGTATTTTTAGAATTCCTTATAAATGTAAATGCAAATTTTAATGTTGTTATAATTTCTAGTTTTCATGGAGAAATCGAAAAAGCCATTGCTCAAACTGATTACTTATGGCTAATGTTTTACCCTTGTTTATACTTTTTTGCTATGTGGGATGCTTATAAAGATGCTGGTGGAGGAAATAGAAAATATTCTTATTTACCATTCGTTTTTTGTGCTTTCTTTGTAACAGTGGGGTGTATATATTCATCAACTTTCAAGATATTCGGATTTTTATTTGGCCCAATATGGTTACCAATTTTGTGCGTGATACCAGGAATTTGGATAGGCCTTTTACTAATGAAAATCATTAAAAAAGCTATTGAGAAACCTGAGAGCCAGTGAATTTAATTAGTATTCTTTTAACAGAAACTCTAATTAAATTATATAAATTACAATAATTAATAAAGTTTGAGATTGAGACTAAATGTATTAATTAGAAATATACCCTGAATAATTACCAATATTTTTGTCATTCTAATAAGAGAAAATAAATAATGAAGGAGCCTTTTGTATGAACGTAAATGAGTTCGGCTTTCTTTGGTATCTACAATCAAGTTCGAATATGGTTAATATTATTTTGAAAAATCTTATTGACACTGCTGAGGATAAAGATTTGAGAAGTGTTCTAGATGAAATCAATTCATTATCTACATTTCAAGAAAAAGAGGCTACAAAGATATTAAATGACAGCGGTTATAATGAAACGCCATTTTTCAGTGAAGTTGATTTATATAACTCCTCAGTAAAGCTTTTTACCGATCAATTAATCATTGAAATTCTTAAGCATATTACCGGAAATGGGATGCGGGTCCTCGCTTCTCAATATTCAGAACTAGCGGATATGAATGTAAAGAAATTCTTTAGTGAAGTCCTCACTAAGATTATTCAAATTGATGAATCTCTTTTAGGTTTATTAAAAGAAAAGAACTTGTTACAAAACAGTCCATTTTTATACATGAAAGCACATGAAAGAGAGAGCAAACTGTTTAAGGTTGTATCTACACAATTGAGACCACTTAATGCGGTAGAATTGGGACATATGTACAGTGCACTTCAATGCAATAATGTTGGTGTTGCTCTATGCGCTGCTTTTGCTGATGTTGTAAAAGATGAAGAGTCAAAGCAATTATTTAATGATGGCAAGAAATTAGCATTTCATCAAGCTGCTACTTTATCGGATATTTTCAGAGAAAACGGAGTTAGTACTACAACTGGACTAGAGAGCTTCGTTCATAGGGTCCATGAATCTCCATTTTCAGATAAGTTAATGACGAACCTAATAATGTTTTTAAATCCTATTGGAATAATAAATTTACAAAACGCTGCTGTATCTAGTTATAAGAAGAATCATGTCAAAATACTAAGTGAATTGATGGAACAGGTCCAAAGTTTTTCAGAAAAAGGGTTTAAACTATTGGTTAAAAAAGGTTGGTTTAATGAACCACCATTAACTAGTAGGTCAATTAAATAATTATAAACTGAATCCAATAGTGTAAATAATAAAGAAGGAGGAATTTTATGGAAAAATTAACCGATTCTATAGAGCAAAATTATAAATTTTTCTAAGATAAACTTACACATTGTGAGGATATAGAATTTAGAATTTTAAACCCTCGAAATATTAAAGGGAAGCAAATTATTTTTATGTATTGTGAAAATATTGTTGACGAAACATTATTATACGAATCCTTGTATGAAAAAGTTGTCAAAAATTATCCTCACGGAAACGATGATGTCGATATCACAGTATTAGAAAATGTGTTTCCCACAGCATCAGTTTTTTTTTAGATAAAATTGAGGATATATTGTCGTACTTATTATACGGTTTTTGTATCATCTTATTTCCTAACAAGAATAAAGCAGGAATAATCTGTTACTCTAAAAAGACTTTTAGGCAAGTGGGAGAACCACAATCCGAAGTGGTTATAAGGGGGCCTAGAGAGGGATTCGTTGAAGTTATAAGAACGAATGTTGCCATGATTCGCAGTACCAAGTACCAACTTGAAAATACGCTTTAAAAAAACGGATCTGAATCAAAGACTTTTACTGCGATAATCTACATGGAAAATAAAGTTCCAAAAGATACGTTGCAAAAAATTATTGATCGCATTAATAGTATTAAATTAGAAAATACTCATGACTCAGGTACGATTGAACGTTTATTAGAAAATCATCAACTTTCTCTGTTCCCACAAATAATCACAACCGAAAGGCCTGATAAGCTTACATCTGATATATCAGAGGGGAGAATCGCAATACCCCTTGACGGGAGCCCTCACGCTTTAATTTTGCCATCTACGTTGAAAATGTTCTTGCAAGCATCTGAGGATTATTATGAGAGGTTTTGGTTAGGAGTTACATTAAGAGCTGTACGATTCTTTGCACTTTTAATAGCATTATTATTGCCTTCCAGCTTAAATTGAACAGAATAAGTTTCCTTATGATTCTTCCTCTTTAACCCTTGCTCTCCAAACTTCTCATATGCATCTATCCACCTTTTAACCTGTGAATATGACTTTACACCATACTTTTTGGCTAAAAGCTTATGTCCTAATGTACCTTCTTTATATTCTCTTACAATCATCAGCTTAAACTCTTCACTATATTTAGCCATAAATAAACACCCCAAAAGTCAGATTTTACTCTAACTTTTGGGGTGCAGTACAAAGAAGGGGGTTACTTTTATTTTTCGCTGATTATTTTTTTTGATAGCGTATCGTAAAACAAACCTGTCCGTCTTGAATCTCGACCTCAATACTTCCTTTGTAGAAGTGAACAATTTTTTGCGTGATATTTAGCCCAAGTCCGAAGTTACCTTTCGTACCTTTATAGAGTGTTTTAAATATCTGATTAATGTCCTTCTCAGGAATATGTGGCCCATCATTTTTTATCTCAATAACCCATAAAGGACCCGAATCAAGTAATGATACTTGGATTGTTGTTGCTGCATATCTCAGTTGATTTTCTAATATGTTTTCAATCGAGACCCGGATTCGATCTGGGTTCCCTAACATAATGGCAGGCTTTTTCTTAATATCTAATTGCCAACATAAATCTGGGTTGACAGCTTGAAAATTAGATACCAGATAGGAGAGTAATTTATCTAAATAGACCTCATCCTGTTCTTTTTCATTATCTAATACATAATCAAGCGTGTTTAAATACAAGACCTGTTTGATTTTTTTCTCGAGCCTAATTGCTTCATTCTTAATAATTACCGCGGTATTTTCCGGCGTATCTACATACATTCCGTCGATAATGGCCTGTGCATAACTCATAATCACCATGACAGGTGTTTTTAAATCGTGTGAAATACTTTGCAGGAATTTCTTTTCCTCTTCATCGGCCAATTTAAGGGCATTTTTCATTTCCGTCATAGCATTGGCTAAACGGCCAATTTCATCCTGGTTCGTTAAAAGAAGGTCCCGATCCCATTCTTTATTGGCAATTTGTTTTGTGTAAGTTTCTAATTGTTTGAGGGGTTTTGCAATATTATTTGCAATAAGCTTAGCTATAGGCAGTGCACATAGAATGATTAATAGACCAATTAGAAAGATTTGAAGTGAGTCTTCATCATCATGTTGTTCCTGAAAGGATATTAAATAAATATAATCTTTTACATAACTAATCTCTATTTGATAATTCTTGTTATCAAGGGTTTCGGTTATACTCTTATGACTCTTCCCAGCTATTGAATCATTTATTTCTTTCACTAATGCCTTCTTCGAGACCTGTTTGTCTTCTGAAAGAGAGGTTATTTCACTCGTCTGTTTGTTCAAAAGAAAATGTCCCATTTTTTCGCGGCTGGCCATCTTGCCTATATTCGAATCTAATTTATTATCAAGAACGGATTGAAGGACAAGTTGGTGAGCAGATTGCAGGACATATCTCATTTTATCTTCATTGTGATTCCTTAGTATAAAGGTAAAGACAAGTGATGTGATAAATACGATTATAAAAACAATGACAGATATGATAAACCAAATTCTAATGTTAAGGATTTAAACTTCATTATTTACCTGCCAATTTGTAGCCAAAACCATAAATGGTTTCAATAACAATTCTAATTAATTTTTTTCTCAATCTTCTAATCGTATCATCCACTACGCGGTCCGAACCGAAATAATTATTTCCCCATACTTTTTCAAGAATCTGCTCTCTGGTCACAACCGTATTGATATTTTCAATAAAATAAAGGAGTAAAGTAAATTCTTTATTCGTTAAAATAATTTCTTGATCACCATCAAAAACCGTTCGCTGTTTACGGTCCACTAGATAATCAACTAATTGATGAGCAGTTGAGGTTTCTGCCTTTTCACCAGACATTCGCTGGATTAATTTATTTGTGCGGATAATTAATTCCCTTGGTAAAAACGGCTTGGATAAATAGTCATCGCTGCCTAATTCTAATCCCACAACGCGATCCAGTTCTTGATTTCGGGCTGACATAAAAATAACAGGGGTTTTTGAATTAAACTCTTTAATATTTTTAATTAGCTGATAACCGTCAATATCTGGCAGCATGATATCTAAAATCCAAAGATCCGGCAGATCATGAATTTTTTGCATTGCTGATTCCCCATCAAAGAAGGATACTACCTTGTATCCCTCTTTTTCTAAATATTTTTTTAGTAATTGATTAAGATGTTCTTCATCTTCTACTAAATAGATTGTCGCCATTTAAACAACCATCTTAACCTTCCAAATTTGCCGAAACGGTCCGTTTTCTTTTTCGTCTTCTTTCGACTGAATAGGTATAAAAAGCCATCGAACCTAAAACAGAAGAATAAAGAACGAGGTTTGGAACACTGCCTGCTAACCCTATGATCGAAAATGATTCATCATGTCCTTTAAAGTCCTTATCACTGTTTGTTTGATTCTGTCCAGTTTGTTTATCCTTCATTTCATTTTTGAATTTCTCAAATCCGTTTTCCGAAGCATTACTAAACATCGCTGGTGTCATCGAAACCGCTTTTGGTACTTGAACTAGCATGCAGATAGTACCAATGATTAGAATGAGTCGTGACACTAATTTTCGAGAAGGTTTACGAAATGTAAATAGTTTAGCCAGCTTAGGAAATTGGATGCCCATTAGCTTAATCCAATTCCAGTGCAGCCCAATGTGGATACCGACAATCACAAGTCCTAAAATGGAAGAAACGATATGGATGGGCATCCAGTTAACATTTGGAAAATATCTGAAATTTGGTAGAACGACTTTGGAAATAAATAAACCACTAACCATAATAAAGAGCATATCAATCAAAAGGATGACGTTCAATAGATAAGAGAACCTTGTTTTCTTTTTTAGGTCTTTTGAAAAAATCTTTTTAGTAATGTTAACCACCCATTTTTTATTCAAAAGGACATGAATGATTAAGGCACCGCCTAAGACAAGTCCTGCGATTTCATGAAGCGGTAAGCTTGTTGATTCAGGACTATATAGTAAACATAATACGACTGTCATTGCGAGATCCAGCCAAAATCTAAATTTATTTTTCTTCATTTTTAATTCCTCCAATATGTTGTTTCTATCTAAAGATGAGTATAAAGAGGAATTTCCGTGGAATTATCGACTAAATATGTGAAAAATATGTGTTCTAAGATTTTCTTTTGGATTGGTTTCAGTGGATCACAAATAAGTTGGTAGAATAATGACATAGGACAAGGGGGGAAATGAATGAGTGAGTTCAGTAAATTGTTTCATGAGAGAATTGGCTTGTCACAGGGGCAAAACATTACTTTTGATTCATTAGATCGTGTTCTAGAAAAAACAGCGCAATCAATTCCGTTTGAAAATATATGTATAATTAATCGAAAGACAAGCGAGATTTCAAAGGCTAACTTAGTCGACAAAATCTTGATTAGAAGGGAGGGGGGAATCTGCTATGAATTGAATTCGCTTTTCTATTTCTACCTAATTGAAAATGGGTTTGAGGCTGCCTTGGTCCGTGGTGTTGTTTACAATCATGTTAAACAGGATTATCAAGACCTTGGCAGAACCCATGTTAGTATTTTAGTGAATCATGAAGGTCGAAGCTATGTTGTGGATACTGGCTTTGGCGGGAATTTACCTTTAAAACCTGTTCCTTTAACAGGAGAGTCGGCCACCTCTTATAATGGAGAATTTAGAATTCGCAAACTGGATACAAATTATGGGGATTTTGTGCTGGAGATGAAGTTAAAACATAAAGATACGGAGTGGAAAATAGGCTATGCTTTTGACTCTAGGAAGCCTATTTACGATGTAACAGAATTTAATGAGATCCAATCAATTATTGCCGAACATCCGGAGTCTCCTTTTAATAAAGTACCGCTACTTACTCGTCTTACTAGTAATGGAAATATAACTTTAACTAATTCTACATGGACAGAGTGGAAGGATGGGAATGTTTCAAAAGAAACCATCGAGGCTGAGAGATTTAAGGAATTGGCTAAACAATATTTTGGTCTAAATCAAGACTAAAATGAAAAGCAACGCCCAAATGAGCGTTGCTTTGATTATTTTTCCGGAGTGTGAATGACTTGTACACGCCCTACCTGTCCATCGGTCAGGCGGACCTTAATACCATGAGGATGGGTCGCCGATTTGGTTAGGAGATCTTTGACAATTCCCCTAGTTAGCTTCCCCGATCTTTGGTCTGCTTTTAAAACAATGTCAACCGTCATGCCCGGCTGCAGGTTGATCCGATTTCGTCCGTTCATTAGACACCCATTTTTCTGCGGGTATTGCTTGGCTTCTTTGATTGCTGGCTTTTCATTTTCTGTGTCGCTAGGCTGCCATTTGCAGTTCCTTTTCCTGAAGAAGATTGATTCTTTTTGTTTGCTAACTGTTGCTTCATTAGTTCTTGAAGACTAACCTTCTTTTTAGATTCTTCGGTTTGATTATTTTCAGTCATGGAAAATCTCCTTTTTCAAATAGGTTTTGTTAATACAGTATAATCTATTTTTAAGGATAGTGAAAGGATAGCTAAAGGAAAATGGAAGTAATTTCATCGAGATAGGATGATCACCCTACTGCCTCTAAAAAAATAGTGGTGGATAATGAGAACGGTCAATGAAAAATTATCTTATTGACCGTCAAGACTCCAAATTTCGTTAAATAATAAACAAAGCACTAACTAAATACAAACCAATCGCAATCGCTGCCCCAATCACAGAAATTTTCAACTTAAAACGAGCATAATCCACCAGCGGCATATCGAGAATAGAGGCCGTCGTAATCGTCGTATCGCCGAGCGGTGAAGTTAGTGCACCAAACGCCCCGCTGGCAAACACTGCACCGACAGTTAACGGAATCGATGCTCCGGTCGAAACAGCTAGTGACATACCTAGGGGCATAAACAATCCCCAGGTTCCCCAGGAAGAACCGATGAAGTAACCAATCAAAGAACCGAGTACAAAAATCGTAACCGGGGTTAAAAAGGCTGGCAGAAAGGACCCTAATGTTGAGCTGATAAACTTTGAAAAACCGAGATCCTCTGCCGACAATGTCAATGACCAAATGAGGACTAGTAAACTAATGGCCTCCATCATTTGGTTCCCGCCATCATAAAAATGGAATAAGATTTCATGCAAAGGTTGGCGCCTTATGATGTAAAACACAAAGGATAGAACAAGGGTAACAAAAACGGCTAATAGCATCACGAATGTCGCATCTGCCATCGAAAAAGCTTCGAATACCGTTTTAGCCCCTTTATCTATTCCGTCTTTCCACAATAGGAATAATGATAATCCCAAGAGTAAAAAGACTGGAAAAATCAAATGCCAGGGCTGTGCTTTTACTAAGGACAACTCTTTTTGAATGCCAGCCCGATGAAATTCATTTCCTTCCTCATCTAACAGTTCATGATCACGTTGTTGAGAAAGATTCCTTTTTGCTGGATTCCAAAAGGTAAGTAGGATTCCAATCACTAACATTACAATCGCAAAAAAATCGAACAAGATACTTAGCAAAAATACATGATAGGCCGACATGTTTAATTGCAGCTTTCGGATACTTCCTTCCACTAAAGAAACCATGAATCCCACAAACGCTGTCGCAACGGGTAAAAGGACAATGACTGATTCCGTGGAGATATCCATCATCAAGCCGACCCTTTGTTTCGGAACGTTCATTTTTTTAATAAGAGATTTTACGACGGGCCCAATCATCATAATCCGAAACATCGGCATCATAAACGTGAACGGGAGGGTAAGCCAAATGAGTCCCAACAGTCCGCGTTCAGTCTTAATCCTAGTTCCAATCCATTCCGAAAAACCTTTAATGCCTCCTGAAATATTCATCATGCCGACAAGCCCGCCAAATAAATAAAGAAACCCGATAATTTTAATATTGTTCCCGTTGGAGAGGGTCGTGACGATATAGGAAACAGCTTGATAGGCTCCAGCCAATAAATCAGTTTGAACAATAAAAGCCCCGGCTAGCAAGCCAACAACAAGGCCCGGCAAGATGTTTTTCAGCCATATGGACATGGATACGACAATGATAAAAGGTAACAGAGAAAGCCAAGTATGCTCCAAAGTCTCTTTCCTCCGGCAATTAATCTTTAAACTATTTGTTTATTATTTCCAAGGCTGTGAGCATTATGTTGAATGGCAGAATTAATTGCTGTGCATAAGGGGTAAGACCACATAAAAAAGCCCATATCACAAAGGATACAGGCTATTTATTGCTTTTAAGGTTTAGTCTTTTTTCAATCTTCCCGCTTTTTTGGCAGCATCTTTTAAAATAACCTCTATTTGGGCGTTTACACTTCGCAGCTCATCTTCTGCCCATTTTTCCAATACTTCGTATAATTTCGGATCCATTCGAAGCGGAAAAGCTTTTCTTTTACTCATTTCCTCCACAACCTTAATAAATGCTTCCGGTATTGATGATTGGCTGAGTACCTTTCTCTGAGACAATCGCTACCATCAAGTTATTGACCATCTGCGCTTTTTTCTCCTCATCTAGCTCGACAATATCTTGTTCAGTAAGCTGGTCAATAGCCGCTTTTACTAGTCCAACTGCACCGTCAACGATGACTTTACGAGCGGATAAAACAGCTTGTGCCTGTTGTCGTTGTAGCATAGCAGAAGCGATTTCGGAAGAGTAGGCAAGATGCATAATTCGAGCTTCGATTACATCGACACCAGCAACATCAAGTCTATTCTGAAGGTCCTGAACAAGCACATCGGCCACTTCATCGCTATTTTGACGAAGCGTTAAAGTACTTCCGGTATTCTCAAACGAATCATAGGCATACCTGCTGGCAATATGACGAATACCGGTTTCACTTTGTATCTGGATGAATTTTTCATAGTTTTCTACATCATACAATGCTTTAGCAGCATCATTTACTTTATAAACAACAACAGCGGCAATTTCAATTGGATTACCTTCTAAATCATTTACTTTTAATTTCTCGCTGTTAAAATTCGTCACACGCAGTGAAACACTTCGTTTGAACGTAAAAGGAATAGTGGCCCATAAACCTTGATCGCGAATGACACCAAGATAAGTACCAAAGAAAGTTAATACTTTAGCTTCGTTTGGTTGAACAATCGTTAAACTTGTTGCAATAATCAATCCCAAAACTAATACAATTGCTCCGGCTATTTTTTCAGTGATTGTTGCACCGGTTACGATTAAAAAGATACCAAAACCAATACATGCAAGTGCAATAATCATTGCCGCAAATCCATTGATTTTAAAAATTGATTTTTCCCTCATCTAGAACCCCTCCCAAAGGTAAAGTGATATAAAAGTGATATCACATTAATATCATAGTACAATTAGATTAAAAAGTAAATCATTTCCATCGTTTAAATTAGTTACAAAAGGGATGTTTTATTTAATGGTATAATTTGCTAAAATTAGTTAGGAAAGAAGGAGGTTTAATGAAATAAACCTTTTATCTTTATTTAAGTTAATACTGGATTATTAATAGATTAATTGTTTTATAGGAGGGATTGTGTTGGACGAAAGGTATCCGATTGGGAAATTCGATTTTAATGGTGGAATTACGGACGAGGTAACAAGTGATTGGATAAAGGAGATTGAAGAATTACCAGGACTTTTAAGAGGGGCTGTAAAAGGCTTAAACAAAGAGCAGCTAGATACTCCATATCGATCTGGTGGTTGGACAGTCCGACAAGTGGTCCATCACCTTGCAGATAGTCATATGAATGCTTATATTCGTTTTAAACTAGCTCTTACCGAAGAAAATCCTGTCATCAAGCCTTATGAGGAAGGAATGTGGGCAGAGCTTCCAGATAGCAAATTATCGATTGATGTTTCATTAGAACTTCTTGAAGCATTACATAAACGATTGGTCTTCCTTTTGCGTCATTTAAGTCCGGCTGATATGAAAAAAACATTTATTCATCCTGTATCCGGCGAGATTTCTATAGGCAGAAATATCGGAATGTATGCTTGGCATGGCAGTCACCATCTTGCACATATTACATCTTTAATTTGTCGAAAAGGCTGGTAGGGCCACATTTCAATCTGAAAAAAAGGGGGCTTAGAATATGGAAGAAAATAAGAAGATTCGAGAGGAAGTTTTGCAGTCTGTTAGTGGTTTATCAGATGAACAGTTGAATGTCCAAGTACAAGATGGACGCTGGTCGATTATGCAGGTTCTCCATCATCTGCACTTAATAGAGCGGGCCATTACATTTGTTATATCCGATCAGCTGGCAAATGGAGAATCTAAAAGTATAAGCGATAAACCAATACATTTAGCCGTTAATCGGACAACTAAGGTAAATGCACCTTCAAGAGTGGAACCCCCAAAAAGGTTTATCACTTTAGTTGAAATGAAGAATAAGCTCTCTCAATCTCGTGAAGTATTAACGAAAGTGGTGGATACTGCTGATCCATCATTATTAGAGCAAAGGGCATATCCGCATCCTGTGTTTGGTGAATTAAGTTTAAAACAGTGGATTCCCCTTATAGGATTGCATGAAAAAAGACATCTTG
The DNA here is from genome assembly GCF_038440275.1 of Bacillus sp. OTU2372. NCBI lineage: Bacteria > Bacillati > Bacillota > Bacilli > Caryophanales > Bacillaceae > Bacillus > Bacillus sp. OTU2372. The sequence continues at coordinate 10,437 of NZ_JASATK010000024.1, read as the reverse complement.
CACAAATAGAAGAATTGAAGGAAGAATTAAATTAACACTCTTTTTAGAGAATAAATCATTAATGCTGTTACATAATAAGAAGGAGAATTAGCAAAGAAAATTGTAAAACTAAAGGAGGAAAAAAGTTTGGCACAAGACAACTCTAACTCCAAAAATACCAAAAAGGCATCAACGGTCGACGGAGTCAACCAGCCTTTGATGTCAACAGGGACTACCGAACCAAGTTTTGACTGGGTTCCTAATGAAACCAACTCCACGACCGAACCGAAAATCGGAAATACGGTGGTTGGTGAAAAAGACAGCAAAAACAAGTAAATCTTTGTTAGAAGGGGCACTATTTATTTAGTGTCTTTATTTTTTGAAAATAGTATCCTTTAGGAGGTTTCTATGAAATTTTGTTGAACTTGTATATAACAACAAAATTTCATTTCTGGACGGTGGGAAGATGGAGGAAATCCAATATGCTTTTATAGATGAATTTGGTGATTATTGTTTTGATTTTGAAAAAGGGAATGGATCAACCCACTTTATAATTGTGTCCATTCTCCTAAAGGAATCAAATAAAGAGTCTTTAGAAAGTGGGCTTGTTCAAATTAGCCAAAAGTACTTTCAAACCGGAACATTAGATGCAAATATCATCGACCATAATCCAACCCAGACTATGCAGCTCATAAATGACCTAAAGGATTTACCATTTAGTGTATATGCCTATGTTATTGATAAAAGAAAAATAAGAGAAGACCATGGGATTTTGTATAAAGTACCTTTCCTTAAGTACTTAAACAGACAAATCTATGATGACTTAAATCGAACGTTCGAACAGCTTGACTTTGCAGCAGATGAACAAGAATCTAAACTGTTTATTAGTTCATTTAACAATTATATTAAAACAAGAAGTATCCCAGATTTATTTAATTATTCCAGCTTCGGATTCAACCAAACTCGTTCAGACATCCTTCTTCAATTAGCGAACCTTATCACCAGGATTCTTGCAACAGGATATGAAAGAACAATCTATACGGATCAATACCGTTCTTTTTCTAAAATTTTTAAAAGCAAGATTGCTGCCGTAAACCTTTTGCCCCAGGACTACAAAAACTTTCTTTTTGACGATCAATCAGAGCATGATCACCCAAAATATGATGAAATTATTATTAAGCAAGCCGTTAATTTAACTTACAAATATATTGAAAAGCATCGAAAAAGTGATGATGAAGATGAGAGGCTTCGCTTAGATTTTATAAAGTTTCTTTTATTTAATTTAAAGGAAAATCCGGACGAGTATGTATATACGGAAGAAATCTTAGATAATCTGAATGCAATTAGGGATGTTAAATTAAATCCGCATAATTTTCGTTCTAACATTGTCTCTAAGCTGCGGGACAGCGGGTTATTGATAGCGAGCAGTAATAAAGGCTACAAATTGCCCGTATGCCTAAACGACTTATATGACTTTGTGAATTTATCAAGTCTCACGATTCATCCCATGATCCAAAGAATTGCAAAATGCAGAGATCAGATTCTTCTTGCTACCAACAATGAGGTCGACATTCTAGAGCAAAAAGAATACGATTACCTGAAAAGAATCATTGATTTAGGGAAAATGAAGATATAAATAATAGCGATTCATCCGGTTAGGCTTTTTGCGTCGTTATAAATAAAAAAATGACCTATTCACACTTGGAATAGGTCATTTTTTTACGGTCTAGGAAATAATAGATTTACTACTTGTGGACAACTTTTTACATGTTTAGACACGTCCAGCTCCAGCGCCTAGCCCTTCGATGGTCTACAGCCAATCCATCCAAAAGGTTAAAAAGCAACCTTTCGGCCGGCTCGTCTTATGCTTGTCGGGGCTGACCAAGGCGCTTGCGCTTTGGTTCTTAATACCCTCTAAAAACATACTGTTCTTTTGGAGCAGTGGTCGTCTTCCAATCCTCAACCTTTAAGTAAGGGATATTCGTTTTGAATGGCTGATAATAAATCGTTGATATTTTTCCTTTAACAGTAATCCACTGATCGTTTTTCAATTTCTTCGTACCATCAGGCATTTCAACCATCATTCCAAAAACACCTGAGTCTGCAATACAATGAATGACCCCAAAACGGAAAACAAACAGCTGGTTCTTATTAATAGATTCAGAATCATTGAACACAAACCCTTTAAACTCGACTTCTTTTCCAAGAAAATCACCTGGGAAGTTGTAGATGGTTTCCATTCCTTTTAAATAATTTTGATCGTTTAAAACAATCGTATTTTGATTTACATATTTCTTCTTTTCTTTATTCATTAACGCATCATAGTCATCTTTTCCATAATACACACTCGTATCGGGACGTAAAAATTGCTGCTGCATAAAGGAGTCGCCCTTGCTTTCATCATAAATCGGAAAATGAAATCCTTTTGCTTTGACTATATTGGAATCCAGCGTCGCTATCGGGAAAAATAATCCTGAAATAATTGGAAAGGCGAAGATCGGATAGATCAACAGTTTTTTATACCATTTATCCTCTTTCGAATGATTGTGTCCGCAATGGTCATGATCACAGTGTTCATCATGGGACTCGTCTGCTTCCTTGTTAAGCTTCAAAATCTGGATAATCGTTAACACCAGTAACGCATACCCCGCAGACGCGGAAAGGTACGAATATTTCATGTTGATATATTTATTAATATCTCCCGTGATATGCATGTGAAAAATTAAATACGTAAACCCTATTAGTATTAAGCTTCTTATCATAGTTTCAACTCCTTAAAACAACAAAGAGTAGACGAAGACAACAACGAAAACGGAAGAAACAATCATAAACACGAGTTTCTTATTAAAGGTTGCCAGCATCATCATTAAATTTTTAATATCTACCATTGGTCCAAACACTAGAAAGGCTAATAAGGAACCGGTTGAAAAGGTTGTTCTAAAAGAAGAAGCAATAAAGGCATCGGCCTCAGAACAAAGTGATAGGATAAACGAAAGAGCCATCATCACGATAGAGGATGATGCTTGTCCTTGTCCAATGGAAACAAGTGTCGATGTTTTAATATATGTCTGAACGGCCGCAGCAATTAATGAACCAATCACCAAATATTTACCCATAGAGAAAAATTCTTCCACTGCATGATCCAGTGTCTGCCAGATTTTTTTCCAGAAGGTTGTTTCATGCGAATGATGGTGGTGGTGATGAACATGTTCCTTAAAAGGGCTGCCTTTATATTTAAACGCAATTAAATTACCTACAACGACCGACACAACAATTGCCCCAATGGCACGGTATAAAGGCATCTTCCAATCACTGCCGAATGCGATGAAGGTGGCAAATAAGACAACTGGATTGATAATCGGCGCTGTCAGCATGAAGGCAATACCAGCTGAGATTGGTACTCCTTTTGAAACTAGCCTGCTCACGATTGGAACAATTCCACATTCACATGAAGGAAACAAAATTCCTAGGAAACTAGCAAAAATGACGGCTAGTATTTTATTTTTAGGCATGATTTTAGCGATCATTTCTTCCGTTACAAATATTTGAATAATCCCTGATATAAGTACGCCTAGTGTTACGAAGGGCAAGGCCTCAATGAGAATGGAAATAAAAATAGTATTCATTTGTAAAAAAGATTGCGGTAAGGAAATACCAAACATGATAGTCCTCCTATTTATAAAAAACTCATGGAAACTACTATACCCCCATTACCCAACTCTCGTCCAACTTAAAAAACTGGTATTTCATTAAAGTTTGATTAAAAAATGCTACTCGCAACTTGGAGCAGCCCTTTCTATTATTATAATCGCGTTCAAGTTCGAAAAAGTTCTCATTTTTAGTATTTCTATAAAAAAGGTAATTTTTTTCTGCTCGTTTGGAAGACGGAGGGAACAGGTATATTGATAACCTTGCATATTTTTGCATTTTTATTTATAAGAATCTAGCTGTAAAGAGAGATTTACCTTATTAAACCTAAATACAATTGAAAACGCTTTCGGAAATAATGTAATAAATATTCAAAAAAATATGCAAAAAAGGATTGTCAAACTAATAATTTTAAAATATAATCTAGTTATTAAATGATGTGACAAAATATAACATGAAAATGAGAGGTAATGTGACGTGGCTGAAACTTTAATTTCAAACGCAACTGCAGAAGCAACTTTAGAACAAATCAAAGAAATAATCAAAGAAAAAAGTGTTGAACTTTTACACTTGCAATTTGTCGATATTGAAGGAATTTTAAAACACGTCACTGTTACAAGTGCGCAATTAGAAGATGTTGTCGAAGGAAAAATGATGTTTGATGGATCTTCTATCAAAGGTTTTTCACCTATTAATAAATCTGACCTTTATCTTCAACCAGATTTGACTACATTTGCTGTTCTTCCTTGGACAGTAGAAGCGGGATATTCAGAAGCTCGTTTCCTATGCTCAGCAACAAATCCAGACGGAACTCCTTTTGAGGGAGATACTAGAAACGTTTTGAAAAAAACAGTAGAACGTGCCGCAGATAAAGGATATACCATTTCAGTAGGTCCTGAGTTAGAGTTTTTCTTATTTAAAAACGATGACAATGGATACGCAACTACTGAGTTAACTGATAAAGCGGGATATTTTGAACCATCTCCACATGATCTTGGCGAGCGCGTTCGTTTAGAAATCTACCGTGCGTTAAAAGCAATGGGCTTTACTATTGAAGCTTCCCACCACGAAGTAGCTGAAGGACAACATGAAATTAACTTTAAATATGCGGATGTATTAACAGCAGCTGACCTTGCAACTACCTATAAGTGGGTTGTAAAAACAGTGGCGAAGAAATTTGGTATGCATGCTACCTTTATGCCAAAACCAGTATTCGGAATCAATGGTTCTGGTATGCACGTGAATATGTCATTCTTCGAAGGAAGCGAAAATGCATTCTTCGATCCATCTGATGAGATGCAATTATCAGAAAAAGCGTACCAATTTATTGCGGGTGTATTAGAAAACGTTAAGGGTATTGCCGCGGTAACAAACCCGTTAGTAAACTCTTATAAGCGTTTAGTACCTGGTTACGAAGCTCCTTGTTATATCGCTTGGTCTGCTTCAAACCGTTCAGCGTTAATTCGTATTCCAGCAAAAAGAGGTCTTGCGACACGCGTAGAATTACGTTGTCCAGATCCATCGTCTAACCCGTACTTAACATTTGCAGTGATTGCATCTGCAGGTTTAGATGGAATTGAAAAAGGCCTTGAAGCACCAGCACCAATTAACGATGACATCTTCCACATGAGTGAAGAACAAAGAGCATTCAGGGGAATTGATAACCTACCAGGTAGCTTAGCTGAAGCTGTTAAAGAATTAGAAGCAGGAGAAATTGCTTTTAATACACTTGGTGAGCATGTTTATAATGAATATGTATCTATGAAAAAAGCAGAATGGGATAGCTACCGTACAGCAGTTCATACATGGGAAATCGATAACTATCATTCTAAATTCTAATTTAATGATAAAAGCGGGCCAAGGCGCATTACGCCTCTTATTGCCCGCTTTTTTTATTTGCCTAGATAAAGAGAGCCCTAAATATGAGACCGTCTTTAGTAAGTTACAAGCTTGAATGAATACCTATAATTAACCTTGGCTTATTCACTTACAGTGATGCCAGGCTTTTTTGAAAACACATAATCCGAATATAAGGAAAGCTAGGATGCCAATTAAAGCAATTAGGAAGTTGATAACGGTAACAAGGAAACCGGTTAGGCCGATTACTCCAAGTACTGTAGTAATCCAGCCCAATGCTACAGCTAGTACCCAAAAGAATCCTGTTAAAAATCCAAGAAAAGCTCCCCAGCAAAAATGGTTAGAACTCATTTATTCTCACCCCCTGTCATCGGTTGTTCACCAACAGTGTATGCGGTTACCTGAGGATTTGTTTTATTAAAATAGAAAAAAGGCAAAAGACCTAACATAACTCAAGCTGAAAAACTGGGCATTCGGAATATGTTTTACTCCATCATTCTTATGAATGGTGGATTTTTTCGTCATGGTTCTATCCCTAAAAGAGTTAATTAAAAAAGACCTGATTCTATACAGAGTCAGGTTTTGTTTGTAAAAAGAATTCTAAAAATTTACATGACTTCTACACTCCCTTCACATTGGCTTAATGATTTCCCGTTATTGTTTTAAGAGTAAACCAAACCAATAATTGGAGTGAGAAGAATTGAAAAAAGTATTAGTACCAGTTCTCGCAGCAACGTTCACACTATCTTCATTTAATGCCGTTATGGCAGCCCCTAAAGAACCTGGCAAAATTAAATCGGTTGAATTCCTCGGAATGGATGCGCCCAAGACCCAGCAAGAAAAAGCTGAGTTAATGTATTCAAAGGCATCTGTTAAGGTGACCTATAATGACGGAACAAAGATGACAGTTCCTCTCAGCTATGAAACGTTGTTCAAACCTGGAGATGTGATTAATGGTAAAATCGCAGGCGTGACCATGAATGCAAACGGACAAGTGATGACCAAATCCAATGGCACTCCCTACGTATCGACAGCTCCTGATATGAATAGCTTGATGAAGGTTCCGGGATTACCTGAAAATACATATTATCTGATCAGCCACTATGAATCTATGCCCAAAAACGAAAATGGAATAGAAAATCCAGGAACCATGAGTCTGAGCACCGTTAAGATGGACCCGTCTACAGGTCAATTGACCGTTGTCGATATCAAACCTATTGATTTTTCAGCCGTTCATGGGATTTGGAAACCGTGTGCTGGTTTATTGACTCCATGGAATACCCATCTTGGCTCTGAAGAAACAGACCCAGATGCTAGAGCATATGAAAAAAATCCTGCAGCTTCTGCCGTCACTAATTTCATGAAAAACTATTATAATGATTCAACGATAACTGGCAATCCCTATTACTACGGCCACGTACCAGAAGTAACAGTGGACGCTAAAGGTGCGACAAAGGTAGTCAAACATTACAGTATGGGCAGAATGGCCTTTGAACGAGTGAAGGTAATGCCTGATAATCGAACTGTTATTTATGGAATCGACAGCAATCCTGGCGGGCTGTTTATGTATGTGGCTGATAAAGAGAAGGATTTATCAGCAGGTACACTTTATGCCGCTAAATGGGTACAAACCGGCACGGAAAATGGCGGGTCGGGTGATCTTGAATGGATCAAGCTTGGCCATGCAACTGATAAAGACATAGAGAAGCTCGCTGACACAACCAAATTCAGCGATATCTTTGATGCAACAGATGATGCTTTAAAAGGAAAAGCGGAAGGCTATAAAGCGATCAGAACAGCCGCGAATGGCGGGAAAGTAGAGTGGGTGAAAGTGAAACCGGGAATGGAAACCGCTGCCGCGTTCTTAGAAACTCATCGCTATGCGGCTTATCTAGGAGCAACTGTTGAATTTAATAAAATGGAAGGTCTTGATTTTAACGAAAAAGACAATAAAGCATATGTTGCTATCTCTTACCAAGAAAAAACAATGTTAGCTGACCCAACTGCCCCTGCAGATGATATCCAGCTTCCAAAAATTAGTGCAGGTGGAGTCTATGAACTTTCCTTCGAACCTAATAGAAAAACAATGGATGGCAAGAAGATCAACAGTCATTATGTTCCTGTAAGCATGAAAGGAACCCTAATAGGTGAAGATTTAGCAGCTCCGGATGCAGATGGAAATACAGCCAATGTTGATAAGATTGCGAATCCGGACAATATCGTATTTTCACAAGATATGAGGACCTTATTCATCGCCGAGGATTCGGATAAACATGAAAATAACTACACATGGGCTTATAATGTTGATACCAAAAAACTCTCTAGACTCCTATCGGTGCCAGGTGGCGGAGAATCAACCGGCCTGCAAATGGTTGATAATCTTGACGGACATACCTATCTCATGAACAGCTCGCAAAATCCAGGATACGTTGGGTATCTTTCAGGGCTCCCGTTTATGGGGAAAGATAATAAATAAATTGACAAGTAGTATGGATTGCAGTCTTTTTTTTAAGCGAGGCTGCTTTTTTTAATATGATAACCAAGGCGGCCGTCAAACCGATGATAAAGGATCTTCGTCCGCTAGTTTAACATTTCCAACAGTTTCTATGTGAACTTTTTCTTTCTTCAAGGTTTCATGAACTTGGATAAGGTCTTCATATTGATTCTTATATATTTTAACATCATTCAGAATAGCTGGGGTTAATTTGACCTCAATCTGCTCCTCAGATAAAGGAATACGGATTGTTTCCAATTTTGTATCCGTAGGATTTTCTGGATTTGCAAGCTTTTTCTCAATAATTAGATCCTCATGGGTGACAGGAACCAGAATTTGCTTTTCCTCAGTATATTTTTTCTTATAAATGGTAACATCAGCTGTATCAACCAACTTTTTATTTATTTCCATTTCTTCATTATGTAGTTGGAGTTTTACTTCATTTTGCTGGTCTAATGAATTCTGCTTTTCAGTCAACTAAATTTCCCTCCATTGGAAAGTGATGAGACACCTATTCATTGCCTAGCAATGAATAGGTGCTTTTTTTAGCTGTTATTAATATCGCTAAAGCTTGACGAATCGGAAACGATATTCACACTTCCAGTTGTATCAACATGAGCCTCTTCGCGTTTTAGTGACTCTTGGACTTGCTGCGTTTCCTCAACTTGACGTTTTGAAGCGGAGATTTCCTCAGTCGTTACCGCGTACTTATTTACCTCCACTTGTTCCTGAGATACAGGGATCGTGATGGTCTCCTGCGAGATGGCTGATGAATCGCTTCGTTCGTTATTCATTGGGGTTCTCTTTATGACAACCTCTTCGTGCATAACAGGAACATCTACCGATTTTTGCTCTTCAACAACATCTTTAGAAATCACTACTTCTCCGGCATCGACATTATTTTTCGTAATGTCTAACTCTTCTTTATGAAGTTGGAGTGTGCCGTCATTTTGATTACTTTGGGTAGCTGAAGTGGTTTCGTTCCCTTGATTACTTGAATCAGTCTGGCTATTTTGATTGTCGGTATTTTTTGATTGGTCATCACTAAATAAACCTAAGAAGTCGCTCATAAAAATCCCCCTTGTAAGTTGATATTGGTCAAGCCTCTTATAGAATGTGCTAAGGATAAATCTTTATTCTTTAAAATTATGTTGAAAAAATGGTGAAAAGTAAAGGTAAGGAAAACTTTGCCCCGACAGTGCCTCATAAGATAACATGTGAGTGTGGAGAAACCTTTACATTACAAACTATTGTTATGAACTGTCCAAAATGCGAAATGACCTATGCTGTTACGCCTTGAGGATCATCTGATAAAAACAATATTAAGGTAGCTGGTATAAAATACGCCTAATATACGCTAACAATAATAAGCCATAAATATACAGGTTCGAGTCTGTCCTGCATGTTTATTGCTTATTTTTATGTTAAAATAATATAGTCTGTTTTCAATGATTAAATCAATCAGGAATAAAATCGTCTGTTAATACCTACCACTTACATATTTACTTTAATGGGAAGGAGATCATACCAATGATGAAACCTAATGAAAAAACTGCTTTATTAATTATGGATTTGCAAAATGGTATTGTTTCACGGTACTCAGAAAAGCAAGACATTCTTGTTCCATTCCAAAAGGCGGTGGAAGCAGCGCGTGGGAATGATATTCGCGTTATATTTGTTCGCGTGGCCTTTAGTGAAGGTTATCCTGAGAACAATCCACGGAATAAAATGTTTTCAGTATTGTCTAAATCTAGTGGAATGACGGTTGTAGACCCAGGAACGCAAATTCATGAAGCTCTTCAACCACAACCTAATGAACCAGTCGTAACCAAGTTTCGGGTTAGTGCTTTTGCTGGCAGTAACCTCGAAGTCATTCTTCGTTCGATGGGAATTGACACGTTAATATTGAGTGGGATTGCTACAAGCGGTGTTGTTCTTTCAACAGTAAGGGAAGCAGCGGATAAAGATTATGCAATTACGGTCCTTTCGGATGCTTGTCTCGATGGTGACCCTGAGGTTCATCGTGTTCTGACTGAAAAAGTGTTCCCACGTCAAGCAGATGTGATGACAGTGGATGACTGGGTTAATTCCTTGAAATAAGCATTCAACTATCTGGTGGCACGCATGAGCTACTGAATGCAGGTGACATACGAACAAAGGGAAGGCAAAAAAATAAAGGCCGTGTCCGCAACATGGGGAGTCTTCGGACAATAGAAGGCAAAAAGAATGAAGGCTCTGTCCGAACAAAGGTCGCCTTCGGACAAGAGGAGGCAAAAAAATAAGAGCCCCTTTCCGAACAAAGGCCGCCTTCGGACAAGGAATATCAAGCTGCCATTTACGAGATATGTCTCTGTTACACTTGAATTGTTTTTTTAATATCATTACAGGACCTTCTTAATTACCATTTATTAGTCACTAAACCAATTCCCACAATATAATAAAAAACTCGCCGTCGGTCG
>NZ_JASATK010000023.1:0-68060 GCF_038440275.1 Bacillus sp. OTU2372 | reverse complement strand
TAATAATATTGTTTGTTGACGTTTTTGTTTGTTTAGTTTTCAAAGAACAATTTGGAGCGGGTGATGGGAATCGAACCCACTACATCAGCTTGGAAGGCTGAGGTTTTACCAGTAAACTACACCCGCATATAAAAATGTAAATGGTCGGGAAGACAGGATTCGAACCTGCGACCCCTTGGTCCCAAACCAAGTGCTCTACCAAGCTGAGCTACTTCCCGTTAAAGTGGTGCGCCCTGAGAGATTCGAACTCCCGACCTTTTGATTCGTAGTCAAACACTCTATCCAGCTGAGCTAAGGGCGCTTATTTTTAAAGCAACTTTTAAATTGTATCAAAGCAATTCCGCTTTGTCAACAACTTTTTTGGTGCGGCCGAGAGGACTTGAACCTCCACGGGGTTGCCCCCACTAGGCCCTCAACCTAGCGCGTCTGCCATTCCGCCACGACCGCATATGAATTAGCGACAAATTCAATAATAACATTATATTCTAATTAATTCAAGAGGTAATTTATGGTGCGGGTGAAGGGAGTCGAACCCCCACGCCTTGCGGCGCCAGATCCTAAGTCTGGTGCGTCTGCCAATTCCGCCACACCCGCAAATGGTAATCGAATGGTGAGCCATGAAGGACTCGAACCTTCGACCCTCTGATTAAAAGTCAGATGCTCTACCAACTGAGCTAATGGCTCATACTTAGTTAAATAAAAAATAAAATGGCTGGGCTAGCTGGATTTGAACCAACGCATGTCGCAGTCAAAGTGCGATGCCTTACCGCTTGGCTATAGCCCATAATCATTTAGAGATAAAGAAACAGGAAATGAATCAATGTCACTCCCCATCCCTGATGACCCCTACGGGATTCGAACCCGTGTTACCGCCGTGAAAGGGCGGTGTCTTAACCGCTTGACCAAGGGGCCGAAATAATATATGGCGGAGAAGGAGGGATTTGAACCCTCGCGCCGGTTACCCGACCTACACCCTTAGCAGGGGCGCCTCTTCAGCCTCTTGAGTACTTCCCCATATGAATGGCTCCGCAGGTAGGACTCGAACCTACGACCGATCGGTTAACAGCCGATAGCTCTACCACTGAGCTACTGCGGAAAAATCAATATTTCTTTTCTCAATAAGGCGTTTGCCCTATCGACTCTTTACATTATAAAGACCCATAACTATAAAGTCAACATTATTTTTACATAAAAATTATAACCAAATTAACAAAGAATTATAATTGCATCTCTTTAACTTTTAACAATTTGCCTCTACACTTACCACACACATATTTGGAAGTGTTAATACTTCTTTTTCTTTGGTAGATTTGCTTACAGCTTGCGCATTGATAAAAAAGTATTTTTTTCGCTGTTCGTTTTACATTTCTTTCAGGTAGTTGGCTGCAGAAGCGGGGTGCACCTACCTGCTTTAATAAAATCTTAAAATCTTGGTCCTTGTGCTGATATCCCCTGCCTTCAAGATGAAGGTGATAGTGGCATAGCTCGTGCTTAATAATGCCGATTAGCTCTTTCTCTCCCAGCTGTTCTAAATACTTTTTATTGATATCAATATTATGGGTGCTTAAAAGATATCTCCCTCCTGTTGACCGTAATCTTGGATTAAACGACGCTGTATGTTTAAACGGCTTACCAAAGTATTCAAGAGATATCTTTTCAACTAATAATTGAAGTTCTTTCTGCTCCATTTTTACAGTTCCCCACTTTCTAGCGAACATGACAACCTATTATAGCATATATTGTATATACCCTTAATTAATGATGTACTTTTCGGGAGGTTTTACACTATGCCAACTTGGTTGCAAAACCAAATGAAAAGGGCTTTCTATGAGAAGGACCGCTATCAGATTAAACTGCTAAACCAGTGCTGGTTTTTTTACAGAAAAAAACACTGCTCCTAAAAGCAGTGTTCCTCTAGTTACAGCGCCTATAATCCCCGAGCCTTTTTCTGACTATAGGCGCTTCTAATATTTTAAGATGGCGGGAGCATAGTTAAAGCAACACGGCCCTTTTTCATATCTACAGAGTCCACCCAAACCGTAACGACATCACCTACTGAAACAATGTCCAAAGGATGTTTGACAAAACGATTGCTGAGCTTAGATATATGAACAAGCCCATCCTGTTTGACACCAATATCTACAAACGCACCGAAGTCCACAACATTCCGGACGGTGCCTTGAAGTTCCATTCCTGCTTTTAAATCTTCTAGCTTTAAGACATCTTTTTTCAGGAGCGGACGAGGTAAATCATCACGCGGATCTCGTTCCGGTCTTACTAAAGCATCAATAATATCCTTTAAGGTTAACTCACCTACGGATAATTCTTCAGAAACTGCTTTTAAATCAAGACCGTTTAGTGCCGTCTTTAACTCTTCTGAACCTAAGTCATTTGCTGTAAAACCTAGACTTGTTAATAACTTTTTAACCTCATCATAGTTTTCAGGATGAATCCCGGTCCGGTCAAGTGGCTGTTTACCATCGAGCACACGCAGGAAACCGATGGCTTGTTCATAGGTTTTTGCCCCTAAACGAGGTACCTTCTTTAATTGCACTCGGCTCGTAAACTTACCTTCCTCTTCGCGCTTTTTAACAATATTATTGGCAGCGGTTTTGTTTAATCCTGCCACATACTGTAGTAACGAAGAAGACGCGGTATTCACATTCACACCGACCTGGTTAACTGCCGTTTCTACCACAAAGTGCAGCGATTCAGAAAGACGCTTCTGGGTAACATCATGCTGATACTGACCAACCCCAACTGATTTTGGGTCAATTTTCACCAATTCCGCTAATGGATCCTGCAGGCGTCGCGCAATCGAAACAGCACTTCTTTCTTCAACTTGGAAATTTGGAAACTCTTCTCTAGCAAGGTCGGAGGCTGAATAGACACTGGCACCTGCCTCGTTGACGATGAGATAAAAGATGTCATCATCCATTTCTTTTAAAATATCAGCGACAAACTGTTCTGTTTCCCTTGATGCAGTACCGTTACCGATTGCCGCCATTTCTACTTTATACTCACGGAGAATGTTAATAAACTTTTCACGTGCTTCTTTTGTTTTTGAAACAGGCGGATGTGGATAGATGACATCAATCTTTAACACCTTCCCAGTCTCGTCGACGACCGCTAATTTACAGCCTGTCCGATAAGCTGGGTCTACACCAATGACCACTTTTCCCTTTAAAGGAGGCTGCAACAGCAAATTACGAAGATTTTCCGAAAAAATATGTATAGCTTGCTCTTCCGCCTTTTCCGTTAACTCGGCACGGATTTCCCGTTCGATGGATGGCTGAATTAATCTTTTATAACCATCCTCTATCGCTTCCTGTACTATTGGAGCGGCAGGCGAATGCTGGCCACGGATCCACTTTCTCGATAGATAGGCCGTAATCATATCTGCATTCATCTTTATCGAAACGCGTAAAATGTCTTCCTTTTCACCGCGATTTAAAGCAAGAATTCGGTGTGGGACAATTTTATTAACCGGCTCTTCATATTCATAGTACATTTCATAGACATTCTTTTCGTCTTTTTCTGCATCTTTTACACCAGATGCAACTGTGCCGGATTTAAAAGTTTCTTTACGAATCCATTTACGTCCTTCAGCATCATCAGAAACCATTTCTGCAATAATATCCTTAGCTCCTGCAATCGCGTCTTCAATCGTAAGAACTTGTTTTTCCTCCGATAGAAACTCTTTTGCTTTTTGCTCGATGTTGTCTTTAGGAAACGTCATCAGCCACTCTGCAAATGGTTCTAATCCTTTTTCTTTAGCCACAGTCGCTTTTGTTCTTCGTTTTTGTTTATAAGGCCTGTATAAATCTTCTACTTCTTGAAGCTTCTCAGCCTTTGTAATGTCTTTGCTTAATTCATCGGTTAATTTTCCTTGTTCTTCGATAATTCGCAAGACTTCTTCTTTTCTTTGCTCAAGGTTTTGAATGTACTGCCAGCGTTCTAAGATTGTCCGAATCTGCACCTCGTCTAGGGCTCCAGTCATTTCTTTTCTGTAACGAGCAATAAAAGGAACCGTGTTTCCTTCATCAAGCAAGGAAATAACACTTTTTACTTGTTTATAGGATATAGTCAGCTCAGCGGCAATTTTACCTAAGAGCTGATTATCTTTTACAGCTGTATCGTTCACGAAACAATCCTCCACTCTTTTTTCATTTTATTGTATCAAATTAGGGTAATGGTTTCATCAAAAGCCCCTATTTACCTTTTGACAAAAAGAAAAGCAAGCTAGAATCAGCTTGCTCATAGGCAGAAAAAACAGAGGCAGGTTATGTATGAAAAAACGCTCTTTTAAAAGAGCGTACTTTAAACTAAAATTCGATGAGACCTAAACTTACCTGTAAGGCTTCATCCACTTTCTCCATCATTTCGTCATCGAGATGGGTGATTTTATCGGTTAACCGCTGCTTATCAATTGTACGAATTTGCTCTAGCAGAATGACCGAGTCACGTTCAAATCCGTAGCGCTTCGCATCAATTTCGACATGAGTAGGAAGCTTAGCTTTTTGAATTTGAGCTGTAATCGCTGCAACAATCACTGTGGGACTAAACCGATTCCCGATGTCGTTTTGGATGACAAGTACTGGTCGGACGCCGCCTTGTTCAGAACCAACAACTGGGGATAGGTCCGCAAAATAAACGTCACCACGCTTGACAATCAAAGGATTATCCTCCGCTTACAAGACGTTCAACTGTGTGTTCTGCCTCATATTCTGCTAAAAATGCTTCTGATGCAATTCTAAGATTGATTTTTGCCATTTCCATGTATCCACGTCTCATCGACTCGCGAATTTGTCTCTTTTTCCGTTCGCGTAAATACATTTTTGTTGCTTGGTAAATAAATTCACTGCGGTTCACATTTTCTTGCTTAACGAAACCATCTAACTCAGTTAAAAGATGTTGCGGTAACTTCACTAAGATTTCCGTAGTTGCGCCAGTTTCAGACACAAACATACACCTCCACCATCACTACACACCATTTTTATCTAACCAGAATTTCATTCTGATGCTTAAATTTAACTGCACTTCTGTCTGCGCCCCTTCGCGGTAAGTCATCAGCGAGTTTTAAATTTAATATCTGTACCATATTCAATAATAACACTAATCAAGCCCAATTCATAGACTAAATATAATTCTACTGTATTATAAGCCAATAAAAGATGCTTTTATGCACAATTTACCGCAATATCATAAATATGTTTACATTTCTGTATTTAAACCTGTGAATTATTAAGCAGGCCATTTTTTATATCGACAATTTTGCCCTCTTTTTTATAAAGTCGCGGCACACGATTGGTAATAATACATGGGACTTCATAATTAATGGTTTCAAGCTTTGCAGCAATCTCATTTATAGAAATGAACTGCTGACCCTGCCGGCCAATTAGCGTGACGGTTGTTCCAACAGGCAAATTAGCAGGTAGACGAACCATGCACTGGTCCATGCAAATTCTCCCGACAATTGGCGAACGCTTTCCGTCCACTAACACTTCTTGCCCTTGCAGCCTGCGAATCCATCCATCAGCATAACCAATTGGGATAGTGCCAATCCACTCATCTTCCTTACTTTCGTAAGTGGCCCCATAGCTGATCTTATCCCCTTTTTTAACCTGCTTCACATGGACAAGCTTCGTTTGCAATGAAAAGGCCTCTTTCAATGGGAATGGAATTTCTTTTTCCATTTGAAGAGATGGTGTGAGACCATACATGGCAATTCCAAGCCGGACCGCATTAAAATAGGCATTAGGAAATCTGATTGCTGCCGCACTATTGCTGGAATGAATATACTTCGGCCGCTTCGTTAACACCTTTAACAAATCTTCAAATAACGCTAATTGCTGCTGAAAATAACGGTTATCCAAGTCATCTGCTGTGGCAAAATGAGTAAAGATTCCTTCAAATTGAAATCGTTTATCCCCTAAAATCAATTGTTCTACGGTTGATAATTCTTCACGGCTGCGGACGCCGATTCTTCCCATTCCAGTATCCACTTTAATATGCAGAGAAACTTTATCACCAACAGACAAATGTTTTTGTGCCTCCTGAAGCCACTCCTTTTGAAAAACGGTAAGGGATATTTGATACTTGGCTGCCACTTGAACATTTTCAGGCCGAGTTGCTCCTAAAACCAAAATGGGGGCACTTATTCCTTTATGTCTAAGTGCAACCGCTTCATCCATTAAAGCCACAGCAAGAAAGCTTGCTCCCGCTGAAAGGGCTGTTTTGGCTACTTGAACATCACCATGACCATAGGCATTGGCTTTTACCACCGCAATAATTTCCACTTGACCTGGTAAATGTTTTTTTACAGAAGATACATTTTCAGCGATACAATCCAAATCAATTTCTGCCCATGTATCTCGATAAAAATAGACTTGCTCTTCCATCTGTCCACTTCCTAGTTAAAATGCATTTTTTTATTTTACCACAAAATTGGATTATGATAATTTATTTTAAGCGGATGGCCGCTTTTTTGTTCAAAAATATCATACTACTTATAAACGCCAAAAAACAGGCACAAGGCCTGTTTTAGTTTGATTATTATTTTACGGAGTCACCTTGAACAGATTTCGCTATTTCAACCATCTCATCCCTGGTCAGGTTTTTCGATGCGATCATATAATCAACACCGCCTTGTGACCATGAAAGCGAATGATCCGACAGCGCCCCAATTGTTGCGCCTAAATCAACAATATCACCTTCCATAAGCGTTGGATTTGCGGAGGCAACCTTTGTCGATACTTTTTCCTGCACAAGTGTATAGGATTTTTTACCATCATAGGTAAGGACAACCCGCTTACCATCCTCAATTTTGACTGTCTTTTCTTCAAGTAATTTAGTGCCTGTTAACTCAAACGTTGGATACTTAATCGTGAATGACTGATCTTTATTTTTACCATTTGCCATTGCTGGTAAATTCAATTGTGCCCGTGTCATATTCTTTTTCATATCGAAATCGTCCTTGTCAAAATCAGCATTAAATTTCACCTTTGAAAACTCCACCGTTACAAGGGGATTCCGGTCAGGGTCCATTACTTTGACTACAGCAGGCGATAAATCACTTTTATTCAGTTTAATCTCCTGATATGGAAGCATACTATTATTTTGATAACGTGTCTTTGTCTCAAAGATATAATAGTCCTTTGTTGAAGAAAATTTAGCTTCTTTATCCGCCACAATATCCTTTATTAAAGATTCATACAAATATGCTTGGCTGCTATTTTGCGGCCAATCACTTTGGAAACGGAAGCTTTTATTCAATGCCGGTGTAAGAACAAATACACCTTCTTTATTTCTTAGGATCATTTGACTTTGGTCTTTCTCAGCATTTTTTAAATTAACGCGATAGAAGGTAGGATCTTTATGCCAGATTTCAACATTATAAACTTGCGAATCCGAGCCCATTTTCAGCGTCATTTTCGCATTCACTTTATAGCTGGTTAAATCACTCTGCTTACCTGTTAGCTCCTTTACCACATCGTCTTGTGATTTTGATCCACAGGCAGCTAGCACGAACATGAACATTAGCCCTGTAATAAGCAGTAAAAACTTTTTCCTCATTCCTTCAACCCCTTCTTGTCTCATTTCATATGATTATCAAAGAAGAGAAAGGCAGGAATCAGGCTTATAAACCATAGCTGACCTTGTCTCTCCTATTTCCCTATGAATATATGAGACAACCATGGGGATTATTCTTACAAACAGCAAAATTGAAGCGGAAGGAAGCGCCTTGATCAGGCCCCCGAGCCCCTAGGCGCTGCAGCTAGATAGTATTGAAGTCAAATATGGTTAGTTATTCGAGCCACTTATTAATACCTTTTAACCTTCTATCACCACTTGAGCAACAGCATATTCCCTGCTATGTGAAATAGACAAATGTGACTGAACCTCTGGTTTTCGAAAAAACGGTTTTCCGGAGCCATCCGTCTCAATCTCCATGTCTTGAAAAGATAGTTCTCGTCCTATTCCAGTCCCAAATGCCTTGGAAAAGGCTTCTTTTGCTGCAAATCTTCCAGCTAAGAATTCCACTTTTCTTGACTCAGATAAGTCTTCATACTTTTTCTTTTCGTCAACCGTTAAGATCCGATCGACCAACTTGCTTTGCTTGTTGATTAATTCGCGAATTCTATGCAATTCAATAATATCAATGCCAATTCCTTTAATCATGGTTTATCATCCTTCTATTTAATTTACAGTCAGCATAATAGTGTACAAGACCAAAAAACGGTTAAGATGTAATTGAAAGGGGGTTTTAACCATATTTAACAGAACCGAAAGTTTTCGTGAATTTATCCGCTTTTATCCGATGGTCTCTCTAATTACAACAATTCACTTAGTATTATACCTTTTAACCATTCTTCCCATATTCCCAAACAATTGGATCTTTGAGACTCTCTCAGGCGTGAATCTTTATATTATGGAAGGAGAAGTTTGGAGACTAATCACTCCTACTTTTATGCATAGCGGTTTTTCGCATATGCTGTTTAATAGTTTTTCCCTTATCCTATTTGGACCAGCTTTGGAACGGATGCTGGGGAGCGGCAAATTTGTATTCATTTACCTTTTCTCCGGTTTCGCTGCTAATGTGGCTACACTAATATTTGAGCCGTTGACCTATACCCACGTTGGTTCAAGCGGGGCCATTTTTGGCCTATTTGGCTATTATATTGCCATTATTATCTTTAGAAAGAGCATGATGTCCCAGCAAAATGCACAAATTATTCTCGTTCTCTGTGCAGTCAGCTTAATTATGACCTTCCTGCAGCCCAATATTAATGTAGTTGCTCATCTGTTTGGATTAATGGGTGGCTTTCTAGTGGGCGCTATTCCATACTTTAATAAAAAAGATCTTTCAGATTCCATTCAGACTACTGCTTCTTGGGCCAGCAGTCAAAGGAGAAATGTCTCCCTTCAATCCCCAGTAAAAGTGCTAATCTGGGCTGTGATAATCATCCTAGCCATTCTAGGGTTTTGGAAATAATATAAGCAAAAAGAACATTTAAAGGGAGTAACCATGTTTATTCCGGGCCGCTCCCTATTTCATCCTCCCGTGAATACCATCTATAAATGCTCTGAAGGTCAGCCTGATCCATGTCGACCACACGGCCTCCTGTATTGACAGCCCCTGACTTGACAAAGACTTCAAGCGTTCCAAGTTCCTTTTTATCTTGAAAATAACTAACGCCCGCCTCTAAACTTTGTATCTTGTTTTTCCTCATATAAATGGTGGTCCGCTTAAAACTCCGGAATTTCAAGCTAAGCTGTTCCCGGCTTAATCCCCAGCCTGCTGATTTATAGTTTAAATAGGCTCTGATCGTCACAAGCACGAGTAAGACTAGAGAAAGCAATCCCCAGCTCTTAAAAAAAATCAATGAAAGTAACACAATCGGTATGGCCACGTACCAGCCGCGAAAAATATACCTCCACATTGCCCGTCTTGGTAATGGCTTAAAAACTTCCGTCATTTCATATTCCGGTAAATAGGGACCAATAATAGCTGGAATATCCTTTACTTTTACGATAGGCAAAAGCATAACATTTGCTCCCTCTATATTTGCAGAGGACCCTCCTGCACTTTCCAAGTATACCGTTCCAAGCCCCAGCATTTGTCTAATCAGATTTTCACTGATTCGGACGGCTTGAATTCTATTCAGCGGAATCGTCATTTGCTTTTTTTCCAGAAGGCCTTGTGAAATAACGAAATCCGTTTCTGTCTGAACAACCGTAAAACCTGCATACTTAAGCATCGTGATCATTAACGAAATAATCCATAATAATAAAAATCCTAAAAACACAATGAACGTTATGAGCATTATATTATGAACAGCCCATGCTTCTACGCCGCCAAATACCTTTTTATAAGGGATTAAGTCATCTAGCTGTGGAAAAATCGCAAAAACAGCAGAAATCACTACCCCCATCCCACCTGATGTCAAGGAAAGCAAGAGTAACTTCTGTGTAGTAAGTTTAAACATCGGCTTTATCTCCGCGGTCGTTTTAAGAGCATCCTGTTTAGCCGCATTGACATGTGCTTGAATCTGTGCAACTTCCCCTTTTGGTATTGCCGATAGCACGGCTTCTGCCTCATCACCGCTGCCCGCTGTCTCAATCTCCACCTTAGCAAGTCCAAATAATCGCTGCAGCAGCCCTTCCGTTATGTTTATGCTCTGAATCCGTTCGAACGGAATGTATCGTTTCTTACGAAGGAATACACCATATTCAATCCGCAGCTCATCTTCCTCAAATCGATAGGTATACCGCATCCAGGACAAGATTCCCGTAAAGAGGGTAATAAGAACCGCTATCAAGGATAGAATTAGAGAGATGAGCAATGATGTTTTACTATCCCGTCCCCCAGAGATGTTGAGAAAAATCATGGGGAGGATGAGATTTCTTATTCTTTTTCCAGTCGTGACAATGCTGGCAACCGGATGAAGTCGTTTTGGTTCAGACATCTTCTTCTGCCACCCTTGCTAATTTTGAAATAAACTTTCGCAGTTTTTCTGCTTCATCTTCTTCTAAAGCAGGGATTTCATGTGCCGTTGCTGCTGTATGTATGAGAACAGAGGCTAATTTATACTTTCTTAAAAGCGGTCCTTGAATAGTATCGACATGCTGCACACGAACCATCGGAACTAGTGTCCGTGTTTTAATAAAGATCCCCTCCTCCAGTTCCACTTCTTCCTCACGTACCTCATATCTCCAGCTCTTCCATCTAAAGAGTGGAGAAATTACTATATGATAGAGAGGAAAAATCACTCCCAGGGTTATTAAAATAATGGAAATCCAAAAAGGGGCATCAAAAACATCTAATAATAACAGAATTACTGCAGTTATCGTCCAGCCAATCACTGACCTAATCACACCGGAAATTCTCCAGACCGTTAATGCCTTCCTTGAGATTGTATTTTGCGGTTTTGCTAACAAATTATAGCCTCCTCCAAATCGTTAGGAAAAAACTTTCTCTAGTATCAATATATCCCATATGAATACACAAAAAAATATCAACAAATAATCTTTTAATTTATATTTATTTATGATAACGTATAAAAATAAAAAGTATTTACTGCAACATTTATATGAAGTGAAGGATTCCCTTCTTTTAGAAAGGTGGATAAGATGGAGCCACTTCCCTTTAAACAATTAGTTAAGGATCAATTTAACCATTTATCGGCAGGGCAAAAGAAAGTTGCCAATTACCTGATTGATAATTTAGATAAGGCTGCCTTTAAGACGGCTTTTCAAATTGGTCAGCAGGCATCGGTTAGCGAAACCACCGTCATCCGCCTTTCATACGCATTAGGATTTCAAGGATTTAGCCAAATGCAGGATCTCATTCAGCGGCAGATGCTATTGCAAAACCAAACCGCAGCGGCTGCCGCCCCGATTCAACCGACAGATAAACATGTTTTTACAAAGGTTATAGAAAACCAGATTGATATATTAAGGAATCTGCTAGACACTGCAAATATCCAAGAGATATGGAAAGCCGTTGAGGCGTTAATCAAGGCAGACCAAATTTTAATCACAGGCCACCGCATTTCTCATGCGGCCGCCTATTGGTTCTCCTATATGTTGAGTACCATTCGAGAACAGGTAAATCTATGTTCAACGTCAGGAGACTTTTTCGAAAAGTTTTCCAATCTGACTAAAGACTCAGTTGTTGTTGTGTTTTCGTTTCCACGCTATTCCAATGAAACCATAAAAATTGCTGAGTGTGCAGTAGAGAATGGAATTACCCTTATCTCGATAACCGATCGCCTTCTATCTCCTGCGGGAAGAATTTCCGACATCATACTAACTACTGAGGAAAATGCCGAAACAGGCACGAACTCCATTGCATCGGTTATTAGTTTATTAGATTTAGTGATAGTGGGAATCCAACAGAAAGATCAGGAGCGGATATTATCCTATCAGCAAAAACTGGAGAAGCTTTATACAACGTTTAATGTATTTAATGAATAGGATTAGAAGTTTAAGAGGTGAAAAGATTTGAATCCGCTAGACTTTATTGAGCAGCATAAAGAAGAGTTACTAACAACCTATCAAGAGCTTCATTGCCTGGCGGAACCCAGCTGGCATGAAAAGAAAACTTCCAGCTACATTGCAGAAAAACTGCAAACGGCCGGCTTCAGCGTAAAAAGGTTTAACGATCATTACGGAATAATCGCTGAAATACAGGGAACCTCTGGCCAAGTCGTGGCACTGCGGGCAGATATGGATGCATTGGTCCAAGAAGTGAATGGTGTGGTTAGACCCAATCATTCCTGTGGTCATGACGGACACAGCACAATGGTCCTATATACAGCACTGGCTCTGGCCTCAATCGACCTCAAACCAAAGTATACATTAAGATTCATTTTCCAGCCTGCCGAAGAAAAAGGAGAAGGCGCGCTAAAAATGATGGACGATGGTGCACTAGACAACGTCAGCTTATTATTTGGCACCCATGTACGGCCAGTTAGTGAGCTTCCCTATCGGAAGGCCTCCCCTGTGATTATTCATGGTTCAGCCGGTACGATTCGGGGAAATATAAAGGGACGACAAGCACATGCAGCCCGGCCAAACGAAGGAATCAACGTAATTGAGGCAGCTGCCCTACTAGTGCAGAACCTTAAGGAAATTGATTTACAAACAGATGTTCCATACTCAATTAAAATGACACAGCTGACGACGGAAAGTGAAGCAACTAACGTAATCCCAGAAACGGCGCATTTTGCTCTTGATGTAAGAGCACATTCCAACGAAGTTATGTCCCTGCTTGATCAGAGGACTAAAGCCGCGATGGAATTGGCAGCGGAGCAAACTGGAGCAGCCTTCACCTGGTCTATGGAGGAATTTGTTCCCGCCGCTGTTAAAAACGAAAGAGCGATGAAAATGGCGGAAAAGGCCATTGAAGAGGTACTCGGCGAAGAAAATGTTGTTTCGGTCTGTATCTCCCAAGGGGCTGAGGACTTTCATTTTTACACCGCGAAAAATCCCGGTCTTGCTGCTACGATGATTGGTTTAGGCTGCGGTTTAACACCGGGGTTACATCATCCCGAAATGAAATTTAATCTAGATGCATTAATATATGGAACGAAAATATTAACACAAACGTTGTTAACAGCATTACAAGAAACTTAAAAAACAATTAGGAGAGTTGTGCAATGGAAGATACAGCACGTAAAATAGATACAACCATTGAGCGAATTAAAGCTCAAGAACCTTTGGAAAGAAAGTTAAAGACTAGACACCTATCGATGATTGCCATCGGTGGAACGATTGGTACGGGATTATTTTTAGCAAGTGGTGCAACGATTGCGGACGCAGGTCCTGGTGGAGCTCTTGCAGCCTATTTAATTGCCGGAATTATGGTTTATTTTATTATGACAAGCTTAGGAGAAATGTCGGCGTTTATTCCAATCACCGGCTCGTTCAGCACGTATTCGGACCGCTTTGTCGACCCTGCTCTTGGCTTTGCAGTCGGCTGGAATTATTGGTATAACAACGCTATTATTGTTGCCCTTGAATTATCAGCTTCCTCACTGATTATGAAATATTGGTTTCCGGATGTCCCAGGGATTGTTTGGAGTGCCATCTTCCTTGTGTTGATATTTGGATTAAATATTTTATCTGTAAAGGGTTACGGTGAATCTGAATTCTGGTTTGCAATTATCAAGGTTGCTACAATTATTATATTCATTGTGTTAGGTTTATTAATGATTTTTGGAATCATGAAGGGCCATACAGGCGGCTTCGAAAACTTTACAAAAGGCGAAGCACCATTTAAAGGCGGATTCCTTTCGATTTTAAGTGTGTTCATGATTGTCGGTTTCTCGTTCCAAGGCACAGAACTTGTCGGGGTTGCGGCTGGTGAAAGTGAAAATCCGGAAAAGAACATGCCAAAGGCGATTAAACAGATTTTTTGGAGAATTTTATTATTCTACGTTTTAGCGATTTTTATTATCGGCTGTTTAGTAAGCTACAAAGATCCATTATTATTAAGCACAGATGTCAAAGACGTGGCAGTAAGTCCGTTTACACTAGTTTTTAAAAATGCCGGCCTTGCCTTTGCTGCCGCCTTAATGAATACCGTTATTCTTACCGCCGTACTTTCTGCAGGTAACTCTGCACTATATGCTGCATCACGTGTATTATGGGTTTTGGCGAAGGAAGGCAAAGCTCCTTCGTTCTTAAAGCAAGTAAGCAAAAAAGGTCTTCCTACTAATGCTTTATTGGTATCAACCATGATTGGTATGCTTTGTTTCCTTACTTCTCTGTTCGGTGATGGCACTGTTTACGGCTGGCTATTGAATGCCTCTGGTTTAGCAGGATTCTTATCATGGTTAGGAATTTCTATTTCACACTACCGCTTCCGTAAAGCTTATATTGCGCAAGGAAGAAGTTTATCAGATTTACCATATGTAGCAAAATGGTTCCCGCTTGGACCAATCCTAGCAACAGTTTTATGCTTAGTAGCTGTCTTCGGTCAAAATTATGGCGCCTTTTTTGGTCCAAAAATTGATTGGTACGGTGCATTGGTATCTTATATTGGCCTTCCTCTATTCCTATTAGCTTATTTTGGCTACAAGGTTGTGAAAAAGACCAAATTGGTTCCATTGCAAAATGCGGATTTCAGCCGCGAATAGTTTTTAATGGGGGAATTGACATTGACAACGGAACAAATCGAAATTCGATCCCTGTATACGATAAAAGAGCTAGAAGAAGTACGCAGACTTGAAAGTAAAATATGGGGGGAGTCTGACTCCATTCCCACACACCAAACCATTACCGCCGTCAAAAACGGCGGTTTAGTGCTTGGTGCCTATTGTGGCAATCAGCTTATTGCGTTTCAATACAGCTTCCCAGGCTTTAACGGCCAGTCTGTCTACCTTTGCTCTCATATATTAGGGACCGATAAACACTTTCGTAATAATGGGATAGGTGAAAAATTAAAACTAGCCCAACGCAATGAAGCATTAAAACTTGGCTACTCCCTTATCACCTGGACGTATGATCCACTTGAAAGCATTAATGGATATTTGAACATTGGCAAGCTTGGCGGTGTGGTCTCTACTTATCTTCCAAACTGCTACGGCGAAATGGAAGATTTGTTAAACAGTGGACTCCCATCTGACCGCTTCCTTGTCGAGTGGCATATCCGTGACGAAAAATCTGTTGATAGTATCGGGAACGCTTTCGAACAAGACTTTGTTTTGACGAACTCGATTCTGCAGTGGGACGTAAATGATAAAGGGCAGCCCGTTGTATTGCCTTTTACACTTAAAGACTTACATAATAATACGATTCAATTTGTGCCTGTCCCCAAAAACTATCGGTCGATTCGTGAAACAGACATCGAGCTTGCTGGTGACTGGCGAATGCGAACAAGGGACGCTTTTTCTGAGCTGTTTGACCAAGGCTGGCAGGTCAGCGGTTTTAAAAAAATCAGCAATCCGGAGATTCCGGTAAATTTCTATATTCTCACTAGGAACTAACCCGAAGAGTTAAAGGAGACTATTGGTATGAAGATTAAGCAAGTCATTTTAAGACACTTAAAACTAGATTTACTCTACCCTTTTACAACTAGCTTTGGAACCGAATATGATAAAGATTTTATTTTGGTGGAAGTCAAAAACGAGGACGGTCTCTCAGGCTGGGCCGAATCTGTAGCGATGCTCGATCCGCTTTATAATGAAGAGACTGTCAAAACTAATTGGCATATCCTAGAGGATTATTTGATCCCTATCGTTTTAAAAAATGACATCCAGCATCCCGATGAACTGTTTGAGAAGTGGTTTGCTCACTTACGCGGCAATTATATGGCTAAAGCAGCAATTGAGGGGGCTGTTTGGGATTTGTATGCAAAAGAACAGAACATGTCTCTTGCCCGTGCTCTTGGTTGTGAAAGATCCAAAATTGATGTTGGTGTCAGCATTGGAATTAAGGACTCTATTGAAGAAACGATAGAAACGATTGGTGAACGCCTTGAGGAAGGTTATAAGCGGGTAAAATTGAAAATTAGGCCCGGCTGGGATGTTGCTTTAATTGATCGGGTTCGCCAGGAATACCCTGATATTCCGTTAATGGCGGATGCCAATTCTGCCTATACGCTCGATGATATGGACCGTTTGGTTGCATTAGATGATTATCAGTTAATGATGATTGAGCAGCCTTTGGCCCATAATGATATTATTGATCATGCTGACTTACAGGCTAGGATGAAAACACCGATTTGTTTAGATGAGAGTATCCATTCTGTCGAGGATGCACGAAAGGCCTTGAAGCTTGGCAGCTGTAAAATTATTAATATTAAGATTGGGCGTGTTGGCGGGTTAACAGAATCACGCAAACTCCATGATTTCTGCCAGGCTAATGATATCCCGGTATGGTGCGGGGGGATGCTTGAGTCCGGGGTCGGCCGTGCCCATAATATTGCAATTACCTCTTTGCCGAATTTTACTCTGCCAGGTGATACTGCTGCTTCTTCGCTTTATTGGGCTGAGGATATTATTGAACCTGAAGTAACCGTTCAAAACGGTGAGATTACGGTTCCGACTTCTCCAGGGATTGGGTATGAGACTAATTTGGAAAAGGTTAATAAGTATACCGTTTACAGCAGGACTTATCGTGCTTAAGTTTTGTTGACTGAGGTGGCCCTTCGTTGAGGGGCCACTTTTGTTTTGTCTTAGAGATTGAGTATTCTTTCGGGGAATGAAGGACAGTACCGAGCTTGGCACTTCACAAATTGTCCTTCATTCTCCTGATGAAAGACAAAACCGATCTCAGTTCTCCACATTTCGTCCTTCATCCCCTACTCCACCACAAAATTAGTCTGATCAAGCCACTTAAATCCCCCGCGCTCCTTCAAATCCCGAACCAATTGAAACAGTGCCCCATCCTTTTGCTTCGCTTCAATCATACAATGAATCTCCGGCACACTCCCCTTTATTTCATTTACAAACGTCATAAACATTTCCGGATCAACGTTATCGGCATGCGCTCGAAACTCCTTCTTCGATCGCGGGCTTGAAATATGCATTTTAATCGGCAGGGCGGAATGTTTCCAAGTGGTAACAACCCGTTCCCAATCAGACACCCAACCCTCCTCTTCGTGGTTTGCAAGGTGGTGATGGTAATCAAACACCATCGGAATTCCTAACTTCTCACAAAGATATAACGTGTCTTTAACTGTAAAAGTAGTATCATCATTTTCTAACATAATCATCTTTTGAATACCGGGCTTAATATATCCCCAATTATGAATAAATTGTTCCAGCGCTTTCTCTTTATCCTCGTACCCTCCGCCAATATGCAGGACACAACGATGCTCGGGATTGATTGCCATTCCCTTCAAGAGAGCCTCATGCATCGATAAGGTCTTAAGTGAGTTTTTTAAAATATCCTTATCTAATGAATTCAACACAACAAAATGATCAGGATGGAAATCAATTCTCGCAGGGTGCTCCTTTAAAAAATCGGCTAATTTTTCAAGTGGCTCTTTCAGAGGCTTGATATAGTCCCAATCAAGTAAATCCTCATGATTGGCGAGTGGAATCAGCCGTGAGCTAAATCGGAAAAACTGAATATCATTCCCTACATTATGCTTAAGGAGGCGCAGACAATTCTCTAAATTAGATTCAGCAATCCTTTCTAATTTCCGAATCGCAGCTTCACGGTCCTTTATTTTGGAGAATTGGGCAAACGTCATGGTTTGAGAGGGGGATGCGTGCTGTAGTTCTACACTCATCGCTACATACCCTAGTTTCACAATCATATCTTCCACCTCTACTCAGTCAATATTATTATTCTCACCTATCTATTTTTTTCAACTACAAATTATTTACTTTAAATAGGGAAATCTAAAAAAAAGTTTTGTGGAAAGAGTGAACACCACCATGCCCATTTTTTCAAAAGTAAAAAAACAAACCCCAAACAGCAATACTCCTGAACAAGTTTTTTTAGGAGAAGATTTTGATGTCCGGTATAAATGGCTGATGCAGTCATTTAATCAATGCTCTGATATCACAATCTATGAATTAACCGCTAACCACACGCGCTGCGGGATTGTTTACTTACAGGAAATGGTTGATGAAAAATTATTTGATGAGCAGGTCCTATCCTATATCGTCAATGAGGATTTTGCCTCCTCACACCAGGAATTTATTCATAAATTACTTGAATTAAAATTGATTAGCTCAATGTCAAGCAGTGTTCTGACCGATATGCAAAAGGCAGTAGAACTTGTCCTTGATGGAAATATATTAATTTTTTTCGAGGGCGACCAGCGGATGCTTGCCTTCCCATTACAAAAATTTGAGAAAAGAGCTATCAGTGAGCCGGCAAATGAAAATGTAATCAGAGGACCTAGAGAAGCATTTGTTGAGGATATTCATACGAACATTACCCTTATTCGCAGGAAGATCAAGTCGCCCTCCTTAAAAATGGAACAGCTTGTGTTAGGGGATTATACAAAAACAAAAGTAGTCATTGGTTACCTAGAAGGAATATGCAAGCCAGAAATCATTGAAGAAGTGAGACAGCGGATTGGTCGTATTCAAATGGATGGTGTATTAGGAAGCAGTTATATAGAAGAGAATATTGATGATTTCCCATTATCACCCTTTCCGCAGTCACAAAAAACAGAGCGTCCGGATGTCGTTGCTGCAGCCCTGCTCGAAGGAAGAGTGGCTATTTTTGTAGATGGAACACCTATCCCTCTTATTGTACCGGTTATCCTTACTATGTTTCTTCAATCACCGGAAGATTATTATCAACGCTATGTTTTCGCCAATTTCGTCCGATGGCTGCGAATGGCTTTTCTAGTTATATCACTGCTGTTTCCATCCTTCTATATTGCGCTGACCACCTTTCATCCTGTGATGATTCCATCCGACTTATTATTGAGTGTAGCAGCTGCAAGAGATTTAGTTCCATTTCCAGCATTGGTAGAGGCCCTTATTATGGAACTAACCTTTGAAGCATTAAGAGAAGCAGGGCTTCGAGTACCTAAGGCAATCGGTCAAGCCATTAGTATACTAGGTGCACTAGTCATTGGGCAAGCAGCCGTTCAAGCAGGAATCGTTTCTGCGCCAATGGTCATTATTGTTTCCTTAACAGGGATTGCTTCCTTTATCGTACCGTATTTTGATTTGGGTTTTTCGATTCGTCTGCTCCGTTTTCCCATTATGATTTTATCTGGAAGTTTTGGCATTTTTGGATTGATGATTGGCTGTCTTCTCATTTATATCCATTTGGTTCACCTTCGTTCTTTTGGAATGCCATACCTTACACCAATTGCACCAATCCGCGCTAATGATTTAAAGGATACCTTTTTACGAGTCCCTTGGTGGTTAATGAAACGTCGTCCTTCGTTCGTTGGCACAAATGATCATAAGAGATCTAATCTTAATTATCCATTTGTGGAGGAGGATGAGGATTGAATAAAGCCCTTATTTTCTCAATGGTTATTTGCACGTTTTTTTTAACAGGATGCTGGTCTCGTATAGAAATAAATGAGCGAGCGTTTGTCTCAGCCATCCTAGTGGATAAAGGGAAAAATGGCAATATTGATGTTACCTTAACCTTTCCACTTCCCAATCGACTTGCTACAGGTCAATCAGGCGGAACGCTGTCATTAGGGAAACCTTATGCAACCTTAACTTATTCAGGCGCAAATATCTCACAAGCCTTTCATAAAATGCAGGTTGATTTGCCACGGAAAGTTAGTTTTGGACAAGCGAAACTTTTGATTATTGGTCAAGAAATGGCCAGGGAAGGGATAACCAAGATATTGGAATTTATTATTCGTGAACCCAGCCTTAACATTAATCTAGCTATGTTTGTAACACCTGGAAAGGCAAAGAATATTATTAACATGGTTCCAACCTTTGAGCGGTCGCAATCACGAATACTGTTAGGTTTCACCAAAAATGATATTGCCCTATTAACTACACCTAAGGACTTTCTTGAAACAGTAAATGGTGATATGGCAGTCAGTATTTTAAAAGTAGGTAAACGCAAAATGGTTAGCGAAAATGGAAAAAAAGTTGTTTGGGTTGGTACAGATGGAGTCGCCTTATTCAAAAATTACAAAATGGTCGCTAAGCTAACATCTTATGAAGGACGTGGTGCCTTGTGGCTGCGAAACACGATCAAGCGTGCACTGGTCACGATTCAATCACCAACGGATCACAAAGAAATTAGCTTAACCGTATTGCAGGCAAAAGCAAAAATTCATCCTTCAAAAAGCGAACCATATACGTTTGATGTTCACTTCAATGTCGAAGATGACCTTTCGGAATCGGACTCAACAATCGATTTAAGTAAGGAGACAAATATTAATAAATTAGAATTAATTGCAGAAAAAGATATTAGAGAAAGGATTGAGGGTGCCTTTACTGCCTCTAAAAAAGCTGGTGCAGATGCCTTTCAATTTGGTGAATATTTATCATGGTATAAACCAAAAATATGGGAAAAATCTGAAAGGAACTGGTCTTCACTTTATCAAGACAAAGTAAAGCTTAATATCTATGTCGATCTAAAGATAAAACGAAGGGGTACAGAGAATAATCCATTTTGGACAAAGGAACTAAGCCCATGATTATCATTATTTTATTTTTCATTATTATCTTTTTTTACGAATGGAATTACCTTAAGAATCGAAAGCGCAAAAAAAGAACATTCTTCATCGTTTTAGGTATTATGGGTGTTTCTTTCTGTTATTGTACTTCTACATATCTTTTCAAGTATAGTCTGAATCCCAATGAATTAATTGAAATCCTATTTAGACCGCTGCAAGAAAAGATTATAAGTTAGGTGGGGCATCGTTGAAAACTGAGGGGATCTCTCAACATCAAATCATCCATTTTTTAATTCTCTTTTTTTTCTCTACATTTGTTGGGTTTTCTTCGGTCCAACTCGTTAAAATGTCACAATATGATTCCTTAATTGTCATTTTTATCGGAGGATTAAGTGCAGTCGCTCAAGCCTTAATAGGAATAAAACTTGCCAACCGAAGACCAGATCAATTTATTGTGACTTATGGAAAAGAAATCTTTCCTTACTGGATCCATCTCTTCCTTATGGGGGCAATGTTCTTTTTTTGCTTTCATGGCAGTGCCTTTATGTTAAGAGAGTATGAGGACTTCATTATCCAAGTCTATCTGCCGGAAACACCAAACTGGGCCATCGGGATTCTCTTTGGTGGTACTGTCGCCATAATGGCTCGATTAGGTATCGTGACGCTATTTCGATCAGCGCAAGGTTTATTTTTTATCACCATCTTAGCCATTCTTTTAAACACGGTCTTTGTTGGAAGAGAGCTAAGATGGGAGCGTTCGATTGCTTTTATAACCAATCATGATTTCGAAGGTATTCTACAAGGAAGTTATTTTATTTCGCCTTTTTTCTGCGAGATAGTTCTATTAATTTTTATCTATCCCTATATTATGGATAAGGAAAAAACAAGAAGATCGCTTTTCTGGGCGATATTCTTTTCGGTTAGTCTGATTATCGTCTATATTAGCTTTTTATTACTTCTGTTTGGCCCAAATTTAACCGCTCATTTAGCCTTCCCAATATTAGAGATGGTTCGATTCATTAAAATTGCTGAATTTATTGAGAACTTAGATCCTCTCTTGATTGCCGTGTGGTCTACAATGGTTTATATCAAAATTAGTTTTTTCTTTTATCTGGCCGTTCAAATCCTTGCTCAGTTATTAAAACTAAAAGATTACAGGCCCCTAACATTTTCATTAGCAGCAGTTGTGGTTTCAATGTCGGTAACTATGGCGGAGAATTTCGCAAATCTTAGTGATGTTTATGAACACTCTTGGCCTACCTTTGCCCTCTGTGTAGAGTCCATCCCTTTATTATATCTTCTAATGGATACCATTAAAAAATATGTAAAGAAAAAGTCGATTAATCCAAACTAAGAAAAAAAGAGCAAGGACTGTGTCCTTGCTCTTCTTACGTTTATTGATGATTATAGCTTCTTGGCTTTGATGACTTACCGCCAGTTCGCTTTTCACCGCTTCTTGGCTTTACCGGTGCTTTTTTTCGGTTACGGTCAGAGTTGTATGAACCTCTAGAATCGTCTCTTCTGCGGCGGTCGCCACGGTCAAACTGTTTTCTATCTCTTTTTTGTGGCAGCGGAGATTCTTCTGTCAATTTTACAGGAGTGGTATCCGGCTCTTTTGTTAACATCTTTAACACTGCAGCCACAACAGTTTGAGCATCATTGCCTTCTAGTAATTCCTGTGCTGCTGCTTTGTAATAATGAAGGTTGTTGGATTCAATTGTTTGAACAATTTTATCTACAACTGCACGTTGTTGACCTTCTAGTGCTTCATCAAGGGTTGGAGCCTGCATTCTTTCCATCTTCCTCTTTGTTGTTTTTTCCACAACAGCAAGGTAAGATTTTTCACGTGGTGTGATGAAAGTCATCGCAACACCCGTCTTTCCGGCACGGCCTGTACGGCCGATACGGTGAACATAGCTTTCCGGATCCTGCGGAATATCAAAATTATATACATGTGTAACGCCGGAAATATCCAGACCCCTTGCCGCTACGTCAGTTGCAACAAGGACATCGACTGTTCCCTCTTTAAACTTTCGAAGGACCGACATACGTTTCGCTTGAGTCAAATCACCATGAATACCCTCTGCTGTATATCCTCTTAAAGTCAATGCTTCCGATAATTCATCAACACGGCGCTTTGTCCGGCCAAAAACAATGGCAAGTTCCGGTGATTGAATATCAAGAAGTCTTGTTAACACATCAAATTTATTTCTTTCTTGCACTTCAATGTAATATTGTTCAATTAAAGGAACGGTCATTTCTTTCGTTTTTACACGAACAATTTGCGGATCCTTCATGAATTTTTCTGCCATTCTTTGAATTGGTCCAGGCATTGTCGCAGAGAACAATAGGGTTTGGCGCTCTGCAGGTGTTGAAGCAAGAATCGATTCAATATCTTCGATGAATCCCATGTTCAACATTTCATCTGCTTCATCAAGAATAACGGTATTAACGGTATCAAGACGCATTGTTTTCCTATTAATGTGGTCTAATACACGTCCAGGAGTTCCAACAATAATATGTGGAGCTTTCTTTAATGAGCGAATTTGGCGGCTGATATCCTGACCACCATAAATTGGCAAGACACGAACTCTTTTTCCTGCTCCAATTTTATACAGTTCTTCCGAAACCTGAATCGCTAATTCTCGAGTTGGCGCAATAATAATCCCTTGGATGGCATCCATTTTTACGTCAACCTTTTCCACCAACGGAATTCCAAAAGCAGCTGTTTTACCTGTTCCTGTTTGAGCTTGCCCGATCAAATCTATACCTTTTAGCCCCAACGGAATCGTTTCTGATTGGATTGGTGTAGCTTCCTCAAAACCCATTTTGAGTACAGCTTTTAAAGTGGCTTGACTTATGCCTAAATCTTCAAACTTTGTCAATGTTTTCATTCTCCTTCATCTATATAAAAAATATTTGGTATATAAGTGCTGAATATACAAACATACGCATCAAAATGCGGTAATTTTCACTTCTTTATTTTACCAAAAAAAAGACATTCTCCAAAAGAGTATGCCTTCAATCATCGTCCTTTAGACACGTTGATGAATATCATACCACTGTTACTATTAATTTGCAATAATGACATCTTTTAAACCATCTTCAAGCCTTAAATAGGCTTTTTCTCCATTAAAAAGTCAAACACTTGAGAAAACAGGGAATCCCGTTCCTCACAGTGGCATATGAGATGCTTGGAATGCTTGATATAGGTGAGTTTTTTCTGCTTTGCACTTATGGTTTGGAATAAATATTCAGCACTTTTGGGCGGCACAATCCCGTCAGATTCCCCTTGTGCAATAAAGGTGGGTACATTTACCTGATGCAATAGAGGTTTAATAAAAGAAACAAGTCTACGGAACTGCAATGTCGCCGCAAAGGGTGTTTCTGTTATTTTTCTTTTATAACGGAGAAATAATTCATTTGCTTGTAAGTTTCCGTTCAGGGAATCCTTGGCTATTTCTTTTATGTCGACAGCTAACTGTTTCGGGTTCAGATAGAAAGCCGCTGCACTTAATAGAACCAGCTTTTTTACAGGATACTTGGCGGCGAGATAACTGGCTATCATACCACCCATAGAAAAACCAACGATATATACCTCTTTACAGGTAACAATCAATTTCGATAATTCAGCCTCGGCATAATCAATCCATTCCTGATATTGAACCCCTTTTAAGGAGCCGGGAACACCGTGTCCCGGCAATGTAGGAACACTAAATTTCCAATCTGTCCGTTCCTGTAAATACTCTGCCAGCGGCTCTACTTCATAAGGAGCACCCGTGAAGCCATGAATAAGCAAGCAGCCAATCATATTCTCACCGCCCATCCCCTTTACTTCTTTTGTAAGGCTTGAACAATCTCCTCTAATCTCATCCCGCGTGAAGCCTTAACAAGGACAAGTGTAGTTTCATCTACATATGTCTTTAATTTTTCAATCAGTTTTGACTTATCTTTAAAAGCAAATACCTTCTCTTCGCTTAAAGCCTGATGGGCTCCTTTGGCAATGTGGCTGCCTAACTCACCATATGTGAACAGATAATCGATTTTTTCCGAATTTAGTCCTGTACCTATTTGCAAATGATACTGCTCTTCCTCTGGACCAAGCTCGAGCATATCCCCCAGCACGAGGATTTTCCGTTTGTATCCCTGAAGATTGGATACCAATTCAATCGCCGCCATCATCGATGTAGGGCTGGCATTATAAGCATCGTTAATGATCTTTTCACCTTGTTTCCCTTCAACAAGTTCCATACGCATGTTAGTAAGCTTAATGTTAGCCAATCCTGCGTTCATTTTTTCAAATGGAATGGAAAAATAATGGGCGATTGACATGGCGGCGAGTGCATTCAATATGTTATGTGTACCAAGAACAGGCAGCTCAAAGACCGTGTCTGAGGCATTTATTTTAAAGGAGTTGCCTTGCTCAATTTGTGTTATATCCTTAGGATAAAGGTCATTCGTTGAATTTCGGCCAAACGTTTGGATATTGATGTTCCCTTTATATTGGAAAATCCTCTCCATTAATAACGGCTCATCACCGTGAAGAACGGCAAGTCCACCCTCACGCAGCCCTTGAAGAATTTCTAGTTTCGCTTCCGCTATCCCTTCTCTTGAACCAAGGTCAAGTAAGTGCGATTCCCCAATGTTAGTAATCACAACGGCATCTGGGCAGGCAAGTTTAGTCAAGAAGGCAATTTCCCCTCGGCCGCTCATCCCCATCTCCAGCACTGCAATCTCTGTGTCTTCATTTAGCCCTAGAACGGTTAAGGGGAGTCCCAGGTGATTGTTATAATTCCCCTCGGTCTTTTGAACCTTATATTGTGTTGATAATAAACTAGCTGTCATATCCTTAGTTGTTGTTTTCCCATTACTGCCAGTAATACCCACTACTTTTACTGATAATTCCTGGCGATATTTACGTGCCATCTCTTGCAGGGCAACAAGACAGTCCTCAACAATTAAGATTGGCAGCCCTTGCGGCGGATTTGGAACATCCTTCTGCCATAGTGCCGCGGCTGCCCCTTTTTGGATTGCCTCTTCCACATGCATATGACCGTCTGAACGTTCACCTTTAAAGGGTACAAATAAATTTCCTGCCTGAATTTTTCGCGTATCGATGGTAACCCCTTCAATAACAACATCTGCGAAAGGGGTAATATCATTTATGGCAGAGGCCATTTCTGAAATCTGCTTCAAAGAACGTTTGATCAATTGGGATACCTCCTTTTTCTCATTATAAATCTACCCACTTTTCTTAAATAGAAACGGACACGGCGTACAAGCCGTGTCTCAATCAATTTATTAAAACGTATACTTAATTTGCTGTTTCTCCGCATGTCTTTCTTGTGCTAGCTGAACCAGGCGTTCAATCAGCTGCGGATATTCTAAGCCTGTATGCTTCCATAAAAGCGGGAACATACTGAAAGGGGTGAAGCCAGGCATTGTATTTACCTCGTTAATTAACGCCTTGCCATCCTTTGTTAAAAAGAAATCTGCACGAACAAGGCCGGAACAGTCTAGTGCCTTAAACGCACGAACAGCCATCTCCTTCATTTCTGCATATTCTTCCTCGGTAATATCCGCAGGGATAATTAGTGCTGTATCCCCGTCTTCATATTTCGCTTTGTAATCATAAAAATCCTTCTTTGGAACAATTTCACCAGCCACAGAGCATTCTGGCTCATCATTGCCAAGGACAGCAATTTCAACTTCGCGAGCAACAACACCTTCTTCAATAATGACTTTGCGGTCAAATTGGAATGCTTCCTCAAAGGCTTTGTCTAACTCAGAACGATTTGTGCATTTGCTAATTCCGACACTAGAGCCAAGGTTTGCTGGTTTCACAAAACACGGATAACCAAGCTGCTCTTCGACACGGGAATAGGCCTCTTCCTTTGCCTTTGCCCATTCACTTTTAATAAAAGAGACATAGTTTACCTGCGAGAGCCCGGCTTGTGCAAAAATATTTTTCATCAACACTTTATCCATCCCGGCGGACGAAGCAAGAACGCCGTTTCCAACATACGGCAAATTGAGGAGTTCTAATAAGCCTTGGACGGTTCCATCCTCGCCGTTCGGTCCGTGTAACAATGGAAAAATAACATCAAGCGGCGCAGATTCTTGCTGATCTGCCTGAAAAAGGGCAGGTGCTAATGATAATGGTGATAATTGTGGCGCATTGGTAAATTCAAGTGCTTGCACATTTTCAACCGGCTCAAGTAACTGCGGCCCTTTAATCCACTGTCCTTCAACATTTATGTAAATTGGATAGATTTCAAATTTTTCAAGATCTAATGCTCGGATGACAGCAAGTGCTGTTTGTAAGGAAACCTTATGCTCCGCGGATTTTCCGCCATATAATAACCCTAGTTTTGTTTTCATTACTATTCCTCCAAATTCTCATTCACATTATATTTTAACACTTTACTAAATAAGATAGGAAATGTAGCAGACCTGTTTTTAAATGTTTTTTCTCATTCATTATTTTATGATGCCTAGTGCTTGCTTCAATACCATCTATCCACATTTTGTCACAATTTCTATCCCACAGGGCTACCTAGAAGTATAAACATAAACTGACTCTAGACAATGATCATTTTTTCCTATAAGAAAAACAGTCCTGCTATTAGGACTGTTCTGCAAACTATATGACATTGAGCTTCCACTCTTTGGTTCTTTTATCAAAGATTAGTTTGGCATGGTAAGGCTTATTGGAGATTTGTTGGTACTCTTCATACATATCATCCATATTGTCAAAATCGCCCATGACCCAGATTGGAATGTCAATTCGTGTTCGCTGGTGTTCCGCATCTCGTAAAGAAATACAAATCCCCTCTTTTATAAACGGGGTTAATGAAAGCAGGATTTCCTTATTGACCTGCGGATATGTCCGTTTTTTCCTAATCCCTAGAATAGATTTTTCAAGCTTTAATTCGCCAAGCTTACCTGCAATCACTTCACTTAATAAATGAAAAAAGTCCTTAAAGCTTCGATAGTAAATTTTGTTATACCAGCCATCATCATGAGCTAGATAAACAAAACGGTTGCTGAGTTTGTTGTAAAAGGGCAACTTTAAGTGCTGCTTCTGATGGCCAAGGAATAATAATTCAGCTAACTCCTGACCTGAAAGTTCATTCAATACTTCTTCCTCAGTAAAATCAATCCAGCAAAAGTTTCCATATCCGTATACATCCTCGGCTGCTAACTTATCAATTCGGTCGTCCGGACAATATTCGAGTAGTGTATGCATATTAAAATCAGCATCATCAAAACGGTGCTTTAGTAAAAGCAAATGATTTAATGAACCTGAAAAAGCAGCAGCAAATTCGCTGAATTCAATACCGTAGGACATTACATACTGGTCTGATTGATTAAGGTGTACATAGATGAGATCCCGTATGTCTTGATGATGCTTTTTCAAAGCCAAACTCCTCCGATCAACCACATGTAATATGTTAACGGACAGTTTCCATGAAACTTCCAATTATACTTTATAAATCCTTCCTTATTTTATCAAATTATAGGCCTAATAGCATATTTCATTTCTTTTACAAAAAATTTTCATCAGTTACACATACTAATTTTATATATCCTTCTCCTTATTATTTGTTCATCTACCATTTTTAACAGCTAATTTTTATCGGCACCCACAGAAAGGGGCAAATAAGTATGATAAAAGATATGACTGCGGATGAAATCAGCCTTTATATTATTAAAACTCTAAAGGAAAACAAAAAAACAGAATTTGAAGCCATCCTCGACGAGCTCCAGCCGTATGATGTGGCTAAAATTTATGAAGACCTTCCGGAAAAGCATAAAGGGAGATTCCTACTTTTTTTAAAGACAGATGTCCTGGCAGATTTGATGGAGGAGCTTGATAAAGAGGAGCAGCTCGAGTTATTAAATATTCTTGGAATCGAAAAGACCAGTAAAGTTTTGGACCTGATGGACAATGATGATTTGGCCCTGTTGTTAAATGAATTGTCTCCTGAAAAGAAGGATTCGCTCCTATCTGGTATGAAAAAAGAAGAATCAAGTGCCGTTCAAGGCATTATGAATTATCCGCCGGAAACAGCCGGTCGAATTATGACCAACCGTTTCGTTTGGATTCGGGACTATTTTACGGTAAGGGAAGCCGTAGACAAGTTTAAAATATTTGCCGAGTTTGCTGAATCCATTAATTATCTGTATGTCATTGATGAGGCCCGCAAGCTTGTTGGTGTTGTTTCTTACCGAGATTTATTGCTGGCAGAACCTGAAGAAAAAATCCGTGAGATTATGTATGAACGGGTGATTTCCGTTTCGGCTGCCACTGACCAGGAAGTCGTCGCTCAAACAGCTGAACGGTATGATTTCTTAGCTATACCGGTAGTCAATGAAAACAACGTCTTGGTCGGGATTGTGACGGTCGATGACATTATTGATATTTTCATCCAGGAGGCAAATGAGGATATTGAAAAATTATCGGCATCAGGGAAATCGATCGATTTTGAAACGAAAACCTTAGTAGCAGCCGCGAGGCGTTTGCCATGGCTGATTTTATTATTATTTATCGGTGTTATTTCGGGAAGGATCATTAGCAGTTTTGAGGAGACCCTGCAACGCGTAGTGGCACTCGCCTTTTTTATGCCAATGATTGCCGGTATGACTGGGAATACCGGGACCCAGTCGCTTGCGGTAGTGGTGCGGGGGCTGAT
Source organism: Bacillus sp. OTU2372 (assembly GCF_038440275.1). Classification (NCBI taxonomy): domain Bacteria; kingdom Bacillati; phylum Bacillota; class Bacilli; order Caryophanales; family Bacillaceae; genus Bacillus; species Bacillus sp. OTU2372. The sequence goes on along the minus strand of NZ_JASATK010000023.1, from coordinate 38,786 downwards.
TACACAGGATATTGATAGAAGGGTGATCACTCGCTTAATCGCACGGGAACTTGGTGTTGGGATTACGATTGGTGTGACCTGTGCAATTATTATTGCAATTATTGCTTATATTTGGCAAGGCAATTTAATTTTAGGGGCTGTCGTAGGTTCCTCGCTCTTTTTTACACTGATTATCGGCACCCTCGCAGGTACGATTATTCCTTTAATTTTATACCGCTTGAAGATTGACCCGGCTGTGGCATCAGGACCGCTGATTACCACTTTAAATGATATCTTTTCGCTAATGACTTACTTTGGGATTGCGACTATGTTTCTGAAGCATTTGATGTAATTTCACTATAAAATGAAACCTTTCGCTTATCTAATCGTTAATATAAATGCCACGCTTCTAGAGAAAGATTCGATCTTCAAAAAAAAAACGATTGATAAATAAGCATGATTTCTTTAATACCACCATATTGATTTCAATATGAGACAAACTGGTATAAAATAAGAAACATAATTTGTTAAAGAAGAGATAAGCGAAGGTGAACTATGACAGACTATATTAACACAATTTTGGAATTTTTTTCGCAGTTAGGCTACTTTGGGATTGCTTTAGGACTAATGATTGAGATCATCCCAAGTGAAATTGTTTTAGGTTATGGCGGCTACATGATTTCCCAAGGTCATCTGAATTTTGTCGGTGCGGTCATTGCCGGGACGATCGGCGGGACGATTGCCCAGCTATTTTTATATTGGGCAGGTTATTATGGGGGAAGACCCTTTTTGGAGAAATACGGGAAATATGTGCTTATTAAAAAGAAACATATTGATGTCGCTGAACAATGGTTTGAAAAGTATGGTGCCGGGGTCATCTTTTCCGCTAGGTTTATCCCTGTTGTAAGACACGCTATCTCCATTCCTGCAGGAATTGCCAAGATGCCGGCCAGCAAATTTACTCTTTACACTGTCGCTGCAGTATTGCCATGGTCAATCCTCTTTTTATATTTAGGAAAGGCGCTAGGCAGTAACTGGTCACATGTAAAAGAGGTCGCACATCCTTATGTATTACCGCTCATTATCGCTGCTATTGTTTTAGGAGCTATCTATTATTTAGTCAAAAGAACGAAGAAAACCACCGATTAATTACTCGGTGGTTTTTTCATTCACTGCTTAGAGAATTTCCTTTGGGCCCATGCATCAAGTTTTTTGACATGTTGTTTTCCAATCGTAAAACCATATACAAGAAGCAGAACAATTATAAGCGTAAACATATCGATTCTTTTCGTTGAAATAAAATTTATAATACCCATTAGGACTTGCGGGATGACTCCTGTTAGAGCGAATAAAACGGTTGCCACTTTAAACCAAAAGGCTGATTTGAGTCTATAACGTGCATACAAAAGAAAAAAAGTAGATGCCCAAGCTAGTACTTCAAGACTGACTAGTATCACCCATTTATTTTCAAGTAATAAATGCAAGTAAAAAACCCCCTTCATCTCCATAAGAAAAGCGCAAGCGCCTTGGTCAGCCCCGATATAGGGCGACTTGTCGACTGGCCGGCAAAAGTGGGGTCAAAGACTAGTCGCCCTTAATGCGTACAGAAAGCGATAGCTTTCTGTAGCCAAGCATAAGACGAGCCGGCCGAAAGGTTGCTTTTTAACCTTTTGGACGGATTGGCTTATGACCTCGAGGGGCTAGGCGCTGGAGCTAGACAATTCTCAAAGTCAAAACTTTTATACTTTCTTATCTCATATTAAAAAGCCTGGACGAAAACGCGTTACGACGCTTTCTTCCAGGCTTTTCTCCTTCCGTGTATACAGAAACAGCTTCTTCTGTACGTTTTCTCTCGGACCAGACTGGCATCCTGCCACGGAACCCTAGAAAACCCATTATATATAATATTTTTTAGCAAAACGGACATTCCTATTTTTTAAAATGATATGGAAGTGTCGCTACAATAACCCTCTTCTTAAAAATCAGGTAGGCCCGAATTAATAAACTTGATTGGTTGTGAAGTATATTATGCCAGTTCTTTTTCGTAATAAACTGCGGTATCAACACGGTAACCCGATAATTGTTTTCGCTCGCTTTGTGCTCAACTGTATCAATGAACTTTGATAATGGGTGTAAGATGCTGCGGTAGTGCGAGTGCAATGTCACAAGCCTAACATCCGGCTGCCATTTCTCCCATTTTTCCTCGAATCGCTTTTCATCTTGCCGGTCAAAGGAAACATAAACAGCAAAGATTTGATCTGTTAAGGACTTAGCATAGTTGATAGAGTTTTCAACTACCTTGGTTATACCTGCCACCGGAACAATAATAACATTCCCTTGAACCGGCATCGCTTCATCATCCGGATGGATCCGCAGCTGTTCTCCGACTGACTCATAGTGCGAATTAATTCGTTTAAACATGAGGACTATCAGCGGCAAGAATATAATGACAAACCATACTTGCCCAAGCTTTGTAACAAAGAAAATAATTAAAACCGTTAAAGTAATGAGAGCACCAACTAAATTAGCCGTCAGCTTTGCCACCCAGCCAGCAGGCTTTTCACGAAGCCATTTAATAATCATCCCTGTTTGTGATAACGTAAATGGAATAAACACACCTACAGCATACAGCGGGATTAAGTGCTCTGTCTGGCCCTTTGAAGCTATGATCAGAATGATGGAAGCCACACCAAGTGAGACAATCCCATTGGAATAACCAAGCCGGTCGCCTCGAATCGTAAACATTCTTGGCATGTACTTATCTTTTGCAAGCGCAAAAGCTAACAGCGGAAAAGCAGAGTAACCGGTATTAGCGGCTAAAACCAAAATCAGTGCTGTTGTTCCTTGAACAAAGAAGTAAAGATAATTTCGTCCAAAGGTTTCTTCAGCAATTTGGGAGACAACCGTTTCATCAGCTTTTGGAGCTATTCCGTAATAATATGCTAGGAACGTTATCCCGGAAAATAATAAGGCCAAAAGGGAACCCATTAATATTAATGTTCTCGCCGCATTTTTAGGTGCCGGGTCTTTAAAGGTCGGGATGGCATTGGATATCGCTTCTACCCCTGTTAAGGCCGAACATCCCGATGCAAATGCGCGAAGCAGCAAGAACAAGGTAATTCCCTGAACTGGTGCTCCAATGGATGCATGCTGTGCGGAAGGAGAAATATCCCCCGTTACAATTTTAAAAAGTCCTACACCAATCAATATAAAAAGTGCAATGACAAACAAATAAACCGGATAGGCCAATATAGAGGCTGACTCTGTTATTCCTCGCAGATTTAAGATGGTAATAAAAATAACTAATACAACAGCAATAAAAACAGAGTGTGCATGTAAGGCCGGAAAAGCGGATGTAATCGCATCTGTACCGGCCGTAACACTTACCGCCACCGTCAATATGTAATCAACTAGTAAGGAGCCTCCAGCAATTAGGCCTGCTTTTTCTCCTATGTTTTCCTTCGATACGACATAAGCCCCACCACCATGAGGATACGAATAAATAATCTGCCTATAAGATAAAATGAGCGCCGCTAAGAGGAATAATACCCCAACAGCAATAGGTATGGAATACCAAAAGGCAACAACGCTAATGGTTGCCAAGACAATCAGGATTTGTTCTGTCCCGTAAGCTACTGATGACAAGGCATCGGAAGAAAGAATAGCTAACGCCTTTAAAATATTTAACTTTTGTTCGCCTAATTCGGTCGATTTCAACGGTCGACCGATTAAAAATCGCTTAAAAGAAGAAAGCACGTGATCTCACCCACCACTTTTTGAAGTAGAATTACCGATTGATTTTAACATAACAGTGTTATCAATATGAAGTACTTCTTTTAAAAAACGAACCATATTTAACAAATTAATGAACGCTTTTTATGTAAGCGCCTATCATAAGAAAATGGATAGCTACCTTTACTTTCTCCGTTTTCCAATGGAATCATCCAATTTTATCAGAAGGGTAGAAAAAGGTAGGAATACTCCATACCTTTTTCTACCCATTTTGTGAGACCCTTAAGCGGTCCCGATATAAGAAATAAAAATAGAGCAGCATCGAAAAAGCAATCGAGACAGCCGCCGTCCAATAGATACTGCTGTAGCCAAGCAGATGGCTTATTTGGCCAAAACCCATTGCCCCTAAGCCAATTCCCAAGTCGAAAAAAGAATAAAAGGTTGCCGTTGCCATTCCCCTTCGATTTACTGGCACCTTTTCAATCGACCAGGATTGAAGGGCCGGCTGAACCATACCAAATCCTAATCCATAAAACGTCGCAGCTGTATATAAGATTAGGCTATTAGGCAGCCAGGCTAACAAAATCATAGCTGCCAATATTAGTAATGTACCAGGAAGGAACACAGCCCGAAGGCCTTTTCGGTCATATAACTTTCCTGCAAAGCTTCGCGTAATCATTAACGCCAGTGCGTAAAATAGGAAGTATAATTGTATTCCTGAAATATGCCTTTCAGCTGTATATAAGGGTAGAAAGGCAGCAATTCCGCCAAAGGTGACCGTAATAAAAAACATCAAAATGGATGGCTTCAAGGCCCCTTTTTCATAAAGCTTTCTCTTTGTTTTTTCCTTACCTGGTTTTGAATCGATTTTTTTATAGGAAATGCGCGATGATAAAATCAATGCGATCAATCCCAATCCTGCACAAATAAGAAAAAATGGTTTAAAGTTGATAATACCAGTTAAAGTGAGTCCCAGTGAGGGGCCAATCGCCAGCGCCAAATTACCTGAAAGTCCGTAAAAGCCCATCCCCTCACCTCGTCTAGAGACAGGGATTAAATCTGAGGCAATTGTACCTGACGCGGTCGTGGAAAAGCCCCAGCCACCACCTTGGACGACCCTCATCATAAATAACAACACAATACTGGTTAAGAAACCAAAGGAACCGACTGAAAGCACAAAGATGGTTAAGCCGATTATATAGACAAACCTTCTTCCTTTTGTTTCAAGAGCGGTACCTGCATAAGGACGAAGCAGTAACGCAGAAAACGTAAAAATGCCGACAACAAAGCCAATGAGTTGGTCATTTCCGCCTAAATCTTCCACAAACAATGGAATCGTTGGAAGAGTCATTTGAAATCCAAGAAAGATAAAGAAATTAGCCAAACAAATTAGTACAAAGTCTTTTGTCCATATCTTTTCTTTCTGAAGCTGTTTTTCCATAAAGCCAAGATTCTCCTTATTAATTATGACGAAAAGCCGTTTCTACGGTTGTAAAAACGACTTTTCGGATGAAAATCATTTAGTTTTTGCTGTCTCGATTACTCGTTTCATTGCTTGAATTTGCCCAAAATGATTCGCCTCGTGGAAGATGGCAAAATTGGCAAGCTCACCAAAGGTTTCTTGACCAAGAAATGGTGTTTTCAACTTCTCATTAAAGCTTTCTCCGGGTATTTCTTTGATCCTTTTGATTTGCTCCTTTAACTGCTCAGTTAATTCTTTTATGGAAGGAACCTCTCCTTGCCAGTCAGCCGGTTTTGTTCCTGTTGCAAATAACTCCATGTAATTGGCTGGAAGGTTGGTTGATTTTTTTGGAAAACCAAACATAAATTGTTCCGCAACCGTTAGAACATGCCCCACATGCCAATGAATGGTATTGTTAAAACCCTCTGGCTGTACATCTACGTTTGCCTCATCGATTCCTTCGACATTTCTCACTAAGAAACTTCTTGTCAGCTCAAAGCTTTTAAATAAAAGTTCACTCATTTTAATGGCCTCCTCTTTCAATTTCAACTTCCATTTTATACCATTAATGGATTATTAATAAACAAAACGTACTTACATTTCTTCCGGTGCTTCAATCCCTAACAGGCGCAAGCCCTCTTTAAGAACAACCGTAACCGAAAAGACTAGGGCTAAGCGGGCTTCTAAACTTTCATTTTCCTCTAAAATTTTTACTTCTGCATAATACTTGTTAAAGCCTTGAGCTAAGTCGATAATATACTTCCCGATAAGCGACGGGTCATGATTCTCACAAGCTCTTTTAATGGCAGGTGCAAATTCCATCAAAAGACTTGCCACTTTCCATTCCTTTTCCCAAGTAGTTGACTCGTTTTCCGGAAGAACTACTGCTTGATAGTTTGCTTTTCTTAAAATGGAACAGGCACGGGCAAACGTGTATTGAACATAGGGCCCTGTCTCTCCCTCAAATCGAAGCATTTCCTCAAGAGAGAACTCTATATCGTTCATGCGGTTATTTTTTAAATCATGGAAAATAACCGCCCCTACACCTACCTGTTTAGCTACCTGATCCTTATTTTTTAAATTAGGATTCTTTTCTTCGATATTGTGTCTTGCCATCGCAATTGACTCGTTTAGTACTTCCTCTAATAACACAACCTTACCTTTACGTGTGGACATCTTTTTGCCGTCTTTTAACATCATTCCAAATGGTACATGAACCATATTCTCTGCCCATTCATAGCCCATTTTTCCCAGAACAGCTATTAGTTGCTTAAAATGCAAACTTTGTTCATGGCCCACTACATATAATGACTGAACAAAATCGTAGTTTTCTTTACGATATAGCGCCGCTGCCAAGTCACGGGTGGCATAGAGCGTTGCTCCATCTGACTTCTTAATAAGACACGGAGGCAGTTGTTCCTCGGATAGATCCACAACCATAGCGTGGTCTGATTCTACCAATATCTGCTTTTCCTTGAGGAGGTTAACAATCCGATCCATTTTATCATTGTAAAAAGCTTCACCGGCAAAAGAATCAAATTCCACGTTCATCAGCTCATAAATACGCGAGAATTCTTTTAGTGATTCATCACGGAACCATTGCCAAAGTAATAAGGCTTCCTCGTTGCCATCTTCTAGTTTTTTAAACCAGCTGCGCCCTTCAACCTCTAATGTTGAGTCACTTTCTGCCTCTTCATGAAACTTAATATACAAAGCAAGGAGTTCTTTGATGGGATTTTGTTTAACCTTTTCAGCATCGCCCCAAAGTTTATAAGCAGTAATTAACTTCCCAAATTGTGTCCCCCAGTCGCCAAGGTGGTTGATCTTAAACGGCTTAAAACCGCATTTTTCGGCAATAAGGGCGATAGCATTCCCAATCACGGTTGAACGCAAGTGCCCCATCGAAAACGGTTTGGCTATATTCGGTGATGAAAGATCAATCGTCACCGTTCCGCCCTTCCCGAAATCAAGGCCGGCAAACTGCCCCTTTTCAGCGATCACTTGATTTATTAGTCTTTCAGAGACGAGCCTTTTATTTAAAAAAATATTGATATACCCGCCTACAACCTCTACTTTTCCGAATGTTGCTGACTGAATTTTCTCACTTAGTTCTTGAGCAATAACGTTAGGTGATTTTCGTTTTAATTTAGCCAGTGTAAAGCATGGGAAAGCCAAATCCCCATGGTCTGGGTTTTTGGGTTTTTCAATCAAAATTTCCAATTGGGCTGCAGGTATTTCCTGATCGAGCAGACCATAAAGTATGGCCGCCAGCTCCTTTTTATAGTTCATGTTAATGCCTCCTTTGTTTTCATAAAAATAAAAAACCCCCGCCTCTATATAAGAGACGAGAGTTTGATTTTCCCGCGGTACCACTCTAATTGTTCACAAAGAACCAGCTTTCTTTTGTAACGGAGGATTCTCCGGCCTCACCCTACTTTTTCAGGCTGGCATCTCAAAAGTGCGTTTCATTATCTGTTCCATGTCAGGCTCACACCGTCCCTGACTCGCTATAACTTCCCAGATAACTACTCTCTTTTTCATTGACTTTTCCAGTTTGATTATCAGTTATTATACTGGAAAGATTAGGATTTATCCATAGGTGTTGATTATTTTTTTCATTAGGGAACCTTACTGTTAAAGGAGGGATTTTTATGGCCAGACGAAATAAAATACTTGTTCCGGAAGCCCGCAATGGATTAGATGCCTTGAAGGCAAGAGTTGTTCAATCTGGAAGTCCTGAGAATGCGAAATTTGAAGCGGCCGAGGAGGTTGGTGTTCCTTTAAAAAAGGGATATAACGGCCAGCTGACCTCTGAACAAGCTGGGAAGGTTGGCGGAAGGCTCGGCGGCAGTATGGTTCGTGAATTGGTTAAAATGGCACAAGAAAACTTAAGTAAAAGGCAGTAAATAAAGGGAGCCATTTGTCAAGGCTCCTATATTATTTTAAAAAAAGTTTGACAATTTTGTGACAATTGGTAGAATATTCAGTATAAGGAGTTGATGGATATGCATGAAAAATATGTAAAGAATTTACAAACTTTTAAAATGGCATCAACCTACGTTGGGGGATTTGGAATCATTTTTCTTTTATTCAGTATTTTTGAAAACGGTTTCAACCTCGCACTCGGATTGGGTATCGGATTAACCGCTGCTTCAGTCGTCCTTTTCTTACTTGGAATCTTTTTGGGATTAATGGAAGAGTATACACTTGCAAGTAAACGGAAAGCACCGGTTTCCCGATCATCACATCAATTTTTTTATTAAAATACACAAACAGACTTGTGCGCCTGACACAAGTCTGTTCTTATTTTGCCCCCTCTCTTAACAGAAAAATTTTCATGACGTCGGCAATTTGATCGGAACTCAATGGGTCATGATTTCTTTCCCAATCAGAGACGAGGGCTATGTACATTTTTAGCAATAGAAAACTGATTACTTCCGTGTTTGCAGGTGGAATGGCTCCTTTTGCAATTGCAGTTTCAATCTTTTGTCTTAAATATGCAATAATTTCATCCTCTACATGCTTCAACATTTCGGATACCGCTAATGTCCCCATTTCTGTTTCTTCTTGGACAAGCTTTATCATCAACTGGTGCTGAGAACGAAAGGCTAATAATCGAGTCAGGGCCCGGTGGACGTTCTCCGTAAATGGTAATCCCTTGTCGATGACGTCCTCAGCCTCGGCAATCATTTCTTTTACTAATTTAGATATGATTTCTTCAAAAAGCTCTTCTTTATTTTTAAAAAAGGTATAAATTGTTCCTTTACCAACATTTGCTAGCCTTGCTACCTGGTCCATGGTGGTGGCTTTGTAGCCGAATAACGAGAAAGACTTTGTTGCCGCTTCTATGATCATTGTTCTTCTATCGGGAGCCATGTTTCGGTCCTCCTGTTTGACTAAATTAGTTTTTTGGTCAATTCCTTATTTTAATATATCATAGCTTATGATTTGTTTCAAACGGAGGAGAAATTAGTCTTGCCCAAACTAAAAAAGCCCTTTCAAATTAATAAAAGGATTAGTGTCTCTAATTCAAATAAACCTTCCCCTTTATCTTCTTGCTCCGTTTGTTTAATAAATTCTCAATCGAATATTTGCTCATGTGGCTACCACCCTTCTATTTATAGATTTAACTAAACGTTTGATTAGTACTCAAAAAGCCTTTACTTGTAGATACAGCCTAATTTAATCAAACGTTTAGTTAGTTTTTGAACCGCCTTCAAAAAATTAATCAAACGTTTAGTTAATTTTATCTCCTCTTTTAAAAGTTGTTTTAAACGCAAATCAGTTTCTTTGTTCACAAGTCTATCACTTTGCGAGAATGTTCATTGCTCTCACAATCGACTATAATATGTTTGGGGTGAGTATATGGCACGAGAACGCAAATTCTCAACAGAGGATTTATTTCAAATTACAAAACAAATGCTTTTAACACATGGCTATGAGGGATTTTCGTTTAGCCTCTTGGCTGAACAATTGAAAATCTCTAGAGGGGCCATCTATAAGTATTATGAAAATAAAGAAGAGCTCATTACAGATTATATGCTCTATGAGATGGAGCATTTTCTCACTGAATTAAAAGACATTGAATCAGTAAATGGATTTGATGCAAAGTTTGACTTTTTAATCGATCTTATATTCAAAAATTCAACCATCCCGCATATGATTGAATTAGGACGCCGGATTCCCATCAATGGAAATCAAAAGGTCAAGGAAAACCATGAAAAGCTGGAAAAGCAGCATTTGAATATGTATCACCATCTAAAGGGATTCATCTCCTTAGGCAGACAGGAATTAAAGTTGAAGGAGACACTACCCGATCCGTTAATACTTGGATTTATTTTTCAAACGATTATGATTCCGAATCACTTTGGAATTCCCCATCCACAATGGGTTAGCTCGATTAAAGAGATGATTCGTCATGGAATGTTAAGAAATGAGTAATTGACACTACTGTCACTTTAACAGATAATTATAGTGATAAAGGTGTCTTTTTTTTCGGCAAAGTGACAAGAGTGTCACTTTTTACACTAATTATAGAAAGGGGTACAAAATGAAAGCATTTCTAAAAGCCATTACTGATCGTGTTACTACTAAAAAGGGAATGTGGATTACGCTCTCTGCCTGGTTGGTTGTTACCGTCCTTTTGGCGGTCTTTGCTCCAAGTGTGAGAGATTATGAGGTTTCTAAGATTGATACCCTTCCAGATGATGCAAAATCCGTTATTGCTCAAAAGAAAGTGGACCATTATTTTAAGGATAATGATGGAATTCCAGCCATTTTAGTCTTCCAATCTAGTAAAGGTGAGGTCAAACTATCCGACCTTACTAAGCTTTTTGATCATGTTAATAGTGAAAAAGTTAAAGGCGTACAGCAATTAGTCTCTTTATCAGCATTACCTCCCCAGGCCGCAGCTGGCTTCTTCTCCGCTGATAAGACGACTGCCATAATTCCTTTAACTTATGATTCATCCTTAGAAACAAAGGAAATAAAAAAGTCGATTGACCAAATCACAAGGATTACAAAAGAAACAACGAATTTAAAATTGTATGTGACAGGACCCGCAGGGATTGCAGCGGACACGCTTGACCTTTTCTCACGGGCAGATTTAGTCCTTATCTTCTCTACAGTTGGTTTAATCCTTGTTTTATTAATTGTTATTTATCGCTCTCCATTATTGGCATTCATTCCACTCCTTGCCGCAGCCTTTGTCTATGAAGTTGTGTCTCAAACACTTGGATTGATGGGTAAAGCAGGACTTGTGATGAGCAGTCAAACGGTATCCATTATGTCGATTTTGCTCTTTGCCGCCGTTATTGATTATTCACTATTTGTTTTCTCACGATACCGTGAGGAGCTGAAGGCATATGAAAATAAATATGATGCCATGAAAGAAGCAATGAGGGAAACAGGCACACCGGTTTTCTTCTCAGGGGGAACTGTATTAGCTGCGATGCTTGTGTTATTTTTTGCGAAGTCCGGCGACTATCATAATTTTGCTCCTACCTTCGCCACTACAATGCTAATCATTATGCTGGCTTCGATTACACTCGTTCCGGCCTTGTTTACCCTATTTGGCAGAAAGTCCTTCTGGCCTAAGATTCCAAGGGTAGGAGATGCCGCAGTTAATCAAAATTCCCTATGGAGTAAAGCGGGCCGTTTTGTTGCAAAAAAACCAGGCCTCTCCGTTGCTGTCATTAGTGTTTTGCTACTTATTGCTGCAAGTAATATGTTTAATCTTAAATATGAATTTGACACCATGAAGTCATTCCCGAAAGATATGCCGTCACGATTAGGCTATGAAATTCTGGAGAAAAAGTTTGAAAAAGGCGATCTCGCTCCAACAACGGTTCTTTTGGAGTCGCCAAATCCCATCACAGCTGAGCAGCAAAAGCAATTACAAACGGTCCTCTCGGATCAGACGCTTGTCAGCAGTGTACGTATAAATGGCTATACTGAGGACCAAAAGGTGATAAATTACAGCGTGACATTTAAGGGAAATCCATATTCTATTTCGACCATTAATGCGATGGAAAAGATTATTAATAAATCTGGAGACATAATAGACGACAGTGGTGTGGACGGGAAGCTTTATTTTGCGGGAGAAACGGCTGTCAAAGTGGATGACCGTGCGACTAATAATCGTGATGTAATTGTTATTGTTCTCCTTGAGACGGTCTTGATTTTTGCCATGTTAATTATCTTAACTAAGTCATTTAAGATGCCTATTTATATGATGGGTACCATTTTAATTTCCTTCCTTGCTGCACTAGGTTTAGGGATGTTCTTAAGCAGTCTATTCTTTGATATTAGCACGATCAGTGACCGCGTGCCCCTTTATGCGTTTGTCTTCCTGGTGGCTCTTGGAATTGACTATAATATTATGTTAATCTCAAGATTCCAAGAGGAACAAAAGAGACATTCCGTTAAGGAAGCAGTGGAAATTGCCGTTGCAAGCACAGGTGGAGTAATCTCATCTGCAGGTGTCATTCTTGCTGCAACCTTCGCGGTCTTGATGACTCAGCCAATTCAATTATTATTTGTTTTTGGATTCATTGTTGCTGTCGGGATTTTGCTTGATACCTTCTTAATTAGAGGGATTCTATTACCAGGGTTAATTATATTATTGGAAAAAGATAAAAAGGGAAGCGAGAGTAAATAGGTCTCCAGCAATAACAGAGCCAGCCTTTTTTTGTTGAAAGACTGGCCTTTTTTACTAATAAAGCTTGCTCCTGACAGGACTTAGTTTCAGGAAATTTTCGTATACTATGCTAGTATAGTGAATGAAAGTAAATGAATGGAGGAAAACAAAGTGCTTCCTAACTTTGAAGAAAATCTACATAAATATGCAAGACTACTTGTTGCCAAAGGGATCAATGTTCAGCCTGGCGATTGGGTTAAAATGACCATCACTGTTGATCAGGCTCCTTTAGCTCGCTATATCACTAAAGAAGCCTATGCATTAGGTGCTGAAAAAGTAATTGTAAAATGGTCTGATGACGAAATCAGTAAACTCAACTACTTACATCAACCAGTAGAAGTGTTAACCAACATCCCCAACTATGAAATTCAAGAATCCGAAGACCATGTTTTAAATCATCGTGTTAGCCGGCTTTCGATCGTATCAAGTGATCCTGGGCTATTAAATGAGGTGGATCCAGCTAAAATAGCTGCCTATCAAAATAAAGCAGGGAAAGCATTCAAGGCACAACGTGTGGCAACACAAAACGATGAGCTGAAATGGACCGTTGCTGCAGCTGCCGGGGCTGGCTGGGCGGCTAAAGTTTTCCCTGACTTAGCTACTTCAGAAGAACAAATAGATGCTCTTTGGGATCAAATCTTTAAAACTTGCCGTGTATATGCTGACGATCCAGTTGCTGCATGGGATGAACATAAACAGACATTGAATGAAAAAGCAGCAAAATTAAATGAAATCCAGTTTGATGCACTAAATTACACAGCTCCTGGTACCGATTTGACGTTAGGACTTCCAAAGAATCATATTTGGATGAGCGCGGAAAGCCATAATCCAAAAGGGGAAGAATTTATCGCCAACATGCCGACAGAAGAGGTTTACACAGCTCCAGATACCCATCGTATGGATGGTGTCGTTCGCAGCACCAAGCCGCTTAGCTATGCTGGTACGTTAATCGAAGGTATTGAAGTACACTTTAAAGAGGGAAAAATTGTTGATATTTCTGCTGAAAAGGGCGATGAAACCATTAAGAAACTCGTTTTTGACAACGAAGGCGGTACTGGCCTGGGTGAAGTTGCTTTAGTTCCAGACCCCTCACCTATTTCTCAATCTGGAATTACCTTCTTTACTACTCTTTATGACGAAAATGCTTCGAACCACCTAGCCATTGGAGCAGCGTACCCTACTACCATACAGGGTGGTACGAAAATGAGCGAAGAGGAATTATTAAAACATGGTATGAACACTTCTACTGTTCATGTTGACTTTATGATTGGTTCTGACAAAATGAATATTGATGGTATTAAGCAGGATGGGACTATTGTTCCGATCTTCCGTAACGGCGACTGGGCATTCTAGTTTAATACAAAAAAACAATCCAGTTTCTATGAAGCTGGATTGTTTTTTTAATGCCTTCTTGAAAAGGGATATTTAGTCCCCGTTAACTACACGAAGAGATACATCTTGTTCATCCACAGGGATGACAGCAGCTGTTAAATTTTGTTCGAGTAATAGTGAATAATTATTTTTAACTTGTTCCGTCCAGTTTAGTTTCTCTGCCATGCAGGCAATCACCTGTTCCTTCCACTTTTTTACTGTTTGAATATCAAACAAAATAGCACTAGTACGGCGGTTAAAGAAATCAATTGGTGTTACAACCATCTCATGTTCAATTCCATAAATTAATTTTGCAAAAAGAGGCAGCGGCAAGTTATATTTCACTGCATCAGCTGCATTCTCCTTGAGGATGTTAAAAACAGCAGCGGCGTTCGAACCATACATTCTCGTTAAATGTTCCGCTTCTGCTTTTGTTAATCCAGCTTCTTCTCCTTTTTTAAGCATCTTATTAACATAACTATTAAAATTACTCGAACCTCCAACGTCGCCTCCGGAAACTGGAAGATGAATTGTTTGACAAGGTGAGAAACTTCTTGATTCTTCAACTTGGAATATAGATACTAATCGATCAACCACAATTTCAGCCATTTTACGATAACCAGTTAATTTGCCTCCAGCAATTGTAATTAATCCTGATTTCGATTCCCAAATCTCATCTTTTCGAGAGATTTCAGAGGCACTTTTTCCTTCTTCATAGATCAGCGGCCGAACACCTGCCCAGCTTGATTCAATATCTTTCTCGCTTATCTTTACCTCTGGAAACATATAATTGATAGCATTAATAATATAACTCCGATCAGCAACAGTCATGTTAGGATTTACTGCATCCTCATTATAAAAAGTATCCGTGGTTCCAACATACGCCTTACCATCACGAGGAATCGCAAATACCATTCTGCCATCAGGTGTATCAAAGTATATAGCTTGTTTTAAAGGGAACCGTGATTGGTCGATCACAAGGTGGACACCTTTTGACAGCTGCAGCACCTTTCCTTTTTTTGAATGATCCATTTCCCGGATTTTATCAACCCACGGTCCCGCCGCATTGACCACTTTTTTCGCATGGATTTCGTATTTATCACCGGTTAACAGATCTTGTACAAGTGCTCCAATCACTTTTCCATTGTTGTAAAGCAACTCCATTACTTTTGTATAATTGGTGGCAGTGGCACCTTTTTCAACGGCAGCCTTCATTACTTCAATCGTCAAACGAGCATCGTCGGTGCGATATTCTACATAATATCCGCCGCCCTTTAATCCACTATTCTTAACCAGCGGTTCTTTGGCAAGTGTCTCCTCAGCTGAAAGCATTTTTCTACGTTCTTGCTTTTTCACTCCCGCTAAAAAATCATAAACCCGCAAGCCGATTGATGTACTAAACTTACCAAACGTTCCCCCTTGGTGGATCGGCAATAACATCCATTCAGGTGTTGTTACATGGGGACCATTCTCATAAACGATGGCCCGTTCTTTTCCAACTTCCGCTACCATTTTTATTTCAAATTGTTTTAAATACCGTAATCCGCCATGAACGAGTTTTGTTGATCTGCTTGATGTACCTGCTGCAAAATCCTGCATTTCAACAAGAGCCGTTTTCAATCCACGTGATTCAGCATCCAATGCTATCCCTGCGCCGGTAATACCGCCTCCAATAACTAATACATCAAATGTTTCACCTTTTAATTTATTGATTATCTCTTCCCGATGTAAAGTTGAAAATTTCATCGTCTCTTCCTCCGATTAAGTGTCTTATTATTTACATATGCATTGAAATATAGGATGGAAATAGAAAAAGACCACAAAAGACATTATCCAATTCCGATAATGTTTTTGTGGTCTCTCCGACTTCTCCTGACAAATATTAACTTATCTATAGCTTACCATACTGAATCATCTAGATACAACTATTATTATTTGAAGGCCATTGCAGCTTTAACTGCCTTTTTCCAGCCAGCATATAGATTGTTTCGATTATCGTCTGTCATTTTTGGATCAAACTTACGGTCTACCGCCCATTGTTTTGCAATTTCCTCTTGGCTTTCCCAAAAACCTACTGCCAGTCCCGCTAAATAAGCAGCTCCCAATGCAGTCGTTTCATTTACAACCGGACGTTCAACAGGGACGTTTAATAGATCACTTTGGAACTCCATTAAAAAGTTATTTTTTACAGCACCTCCGTCAACACGAAGCGCTTTCAGTTCAATTCCGGAGTCTGCTTCCATTGCAGATAATACATCCTTTGTTTGATAGGCTAATGACTCAAGTGTTGCCCGGATAAAGTGTTCCTTCGTTGTTCCCCTTGTTAAACCAAACACAGCTCCGCGGACATCGCTATCCCAATAAGGTGTTCCTAATCCAACAAAAGCAGGGACAACATACACACCTTCAGTAGATTCAACCTTTTTCGCATATTCCTCACTATCTTTGGCGTCCTTGAACATTCTTAAGCCGTCACGAAGCCATTGAATTGCTGAGCCTGCTACGAAAATACTGCCTTCGAGTGCATATTCTACTTTGCCATTTAAACCCCAAGCAAGGGTAGTTAATAAGCCATGTTCAGACCGAACTGCTTTTTCTCCCGTATTCATTAACATAAAGCAGCCTGTGCCATATGTGTTTTTAGCCATTCCGTCTTCAAAACAAGCCTGCCCAAACAATGCTGCCTGCTGATCCCCTGCCACTCCTGCGATTGGGATTTCTTTGCCAAAGAAATGGTAATCAATGGTGTTTGCATAAACTTCTGATGAAGGGCGTACATCTGGAAGCATTGACTTTGGAACCCCAAGTATTTCTAATAATTCATCGTCCCATTTAAGGTCATAAATATTAAACATTAGTGTACGAGATGCATTAGAATAATCCGTTACATGGGCACGGCCTCCGGAGAGCTTCCAAATCAGCCATGTATCGATTGTTCCAAACAAAAGCTTGCCTTGCTCTGCTTCGTCGCGTGCACCCTCTATATTGTCAAGAATCCATTTCACTTTGGTTCCGGAAAAATAGGCATCGATGAGAAGCCCTGTCTTTTCCCGGAAAAGATCATTATATCCCTTCTCTTTCAGCTGTTCACAGATTTCACTTGTTTGGCGAGACTGCCAAACAAGTGCATTGTATACTGGCTCTCCCGTTTCTTTATCCCATACAACCGTTGTTTCACGCTGGTTGGTGATACCAATTCCGGAAATCTGTTCAGGTTTGATGCCTGACTCAGAGAGCACTCCAGCTATTACAGAAAGAATAGAACCCCAAATTTCATTTGCATTATGTTCCACCCATCCCGGTTTCGGAAAGTGCTGTGTAAATTCCTTTTGAGCAGTATGAACAATTTCTCCATTTTTATTAAATAGAATAGCCCTTGAGCTTGTTGTACCTTGATCTAAAGATAAAAT
Organism: Bacillus sp. OTU2372; assembly: GCF_038440275.1. Lineage (NCBI taxonomy): Bacteria > Bacillati > Bacillota > Bacilli > Caryophanales > Bacillaceae > Bacillus > Bacillus sp. OTU2372. Next base: position 21,634 of record NZ_JASATK010000023.1, on the reverse strand, counting down.
ATACTTTTCCATGATAAATTCCCCCATTTAAAAATAACTTACTATTAAGCTACTTGGTTAGCCTGACTTCTAAGAGAACTCTGCTTTTTACTAGAAACAAATGAAAGTAGTAGTACCACAAGACTGATTCCTAATACAATCCAAAGAGACCCTGTTGTTTTTCCTAAAAAGACTACTTTATAAAAAACTGCACCAAGGCAGCCGCCTAAAAGCGGTCCGACAACCGGAATCCAAGAATAGCCCCAATTAGAACTTCCCTTACCACTGATTGGCAATAAGAAGTGGGCAATTCGCGGACCAAGGTCACGAGCAGGATTAATCGCATATCCAGTTGTCCCACCTAAGGACATCCCGATGACCACGATTAATAAACCAACAGCAAGTGGATTTAATCCTTCTGTAAATTTATTAGCCCCAATAAATAATAGACCAAGTACAAGGATAAAGGTACCAATAATTTCACTTAATAGATTTGAAAAAGTATGCGGTATAGCAGGACTTGTTGCAAATACCCCAAGCTTTGTTGCAGGATCTTCCGTTTCCTTCCAATGAGGCAGGTAATGTAAATAAATTAACACCGATCCTAAAATAGCTCCAAGCATTTGTGCCAAAATATAGGACGGCACATCAGACCAAGGAAAATCTCCATTTAATGCTAAGGCTATTGTTACAGCTGGATTTAAGTGAGCTCCACTCACCGACCCTACCGCAAAAACTCCCATTGTTACTGCAAGTCCCCAAGCAACTGTAATTACAATCCATCCCGCATTATTGGAATATGACTTCTTTAAAGAAGAGCCAGCCCCAATTCCTGCACCAAACACAATAAGAATCATTGTTCCAATCATTTCCCCAACGAATGGTGTCATTTTTCTTTCCCTCTCTCTTATAATATTATTTTTTTCTGTCTTCCCATGCTGTAAACGAAAAAAAGAGATCCACAACAGAATGAACCCATAATTGGGTTTCTGTGTGAATCTCCTTATCTCCGTCACAAATTATTAACTTAAGAAGAGTATATTACGCGAGTGAAAGCGGTGTCAACAAGTATTTATGATTAATATAGTATTAAAGATAAAAATTTATTTAGCAAATAAGTTCCATAGTTCTTTTTTAGAAGTGGTAATTCCAGAGGCACCTGCTTCTAATGCTGCATAAACGTCTTCAGATGTTCGAATGAGTCCTCCAGCTAATATAGGTATTTTCACTCGCTCTTTTACTTCTGTTATCATCTTAGGCATGGCTCCAGGGAGTACTTCAATATAATCCGGCCGTGTTTTTTCAATGAGCTTGTAGCTTTTTTCAAGCGCATGACTATCAATTAAAAAGATCCTTTGCACGGCAACAACACCCTTTTGCTTTGCCTTTTGGATGACGCTTGACTTGGTTGAAATTAATCCGTAAGGCTTGAATTCTTGGCATATATATTCGGTTGCATATTCATCATTTTTAATTCCATGGATTAAATCAACATGATAAATCATTTTTTTATTATGTTGATTTGCCATTAAACTAATATTTTTTAGTTGCGCTATATGCATATCTAAATAAACACCGATTTCATATGGGCTTTTTAGGAAGTTCTCAAATTCCTTCATATTCCCAGAAGCAGGTAATATTTTTTGTTCCAATTGACTCCATCCCCTTTGTATCAACCTTTCTACTATCTTAAAGAGAAAATATCTATTATTCAATAGCAAAAAAAGGGTCAGTCTCCCGCTGCTTTGAAGCAGCGGGGCTGACACCTTTCCTTTATTTCTTTAACATATCATAATATCTAATTACTTCTTGGGTGATTTCGCTGGTTTCATCCAACCCACTTACTTCTTTTAAAATAGCAGAAAGTCCATTTTCCTTAATCATTGCTTGCAGTTTAATAGCTTCTGGATCTTCTTGGTGATCAAAAAGTAAGGCTGAAGCAATTGCCTTTGCAAGGTTCGTGTATGATAGCCCGGCCTTTTGGGCTTCGACAGCAGGGCGTACAAGACGATCATTAGGACCAAGTTTACGGATTGGTGAACGGCCTACTCTTGTCACGTCATCATTTAAATAAGCATTTTCAAAGCGATGAATAATCTTATCAATGTATTGGCTATGATCTTCAGGTTTCAAGCCATATTGATGGATTAAATAGGCGCCCGTTTCGCCAAGAGTCGCTTTAACCTGTTTCACAATCTCCTGGTCTGCTAATGTTTGGTCAATGGTCGACTTATTCTCCAAATAACCTAAATAGGCAATAACAGCATGGCCAGTGTTTACCGTAAATAACTTCCGTTCAATAAAAGGGGCAAGGTCACGGACCTTTGTCATCCCTTCAACGGGTGGGATGGTTTCACTTGTTTCTACTACCCATTCATAATAAGGTTCTACTAAAACATCGAGAGAGCCTTGATTGTTTTGAAGAGGTACGATTCGGTCAACAGCGGAGTTAAAGAAGTACACTTTGCCTGCTAATTTCTCCTTTGTTTCACTATCTAAATGTTCATAGATATATCCTTTTAATAGGTCGGTTGCTGAAATTTGATTCTCGCATGCTATTACATACAACTTCTCATCGTTATTTTTTACTCTCTCAGCCAAACCCTTTGCAATGAGCGGCGCAATATGTGGAAGAATATTTGGACCTATTGCAGTAGTTACATAAACAGCTTGTTTGATTGCCTCGACTACTTCGCTTTCTTGTGTCATATTATTTAATCCGGAAACATTCTTGATTGTCATGCTTTCTTGTTCAGCTGTGGCTAATTTCACTTGATATTGATTTTCCTCATTTAGCTGATTGATAATTTGATTGGCAATATCAACAAAAGTCACGTGATAGCCAGACTGTGAAAAAAGTGCTCCGATAAATCCTCTTCCAATGTTCCCTGCTCCAAAGTGAACTGCTAGTTTCATCCTAATCATTCCTTTATTATTTTAGTTTGAAGATAATGTAAAAAAATATTTTCTAATTTTCCGCGAATAACTTCCTCATTCGAGGATGAAAAAATCATAATAGCTTCACTGTCTTCAATTAAACTAGTGCTAATCAAGCTTACTATTTCCTGCTCTCTAACACTTAATTCCTCAGGGGCTAGCAGCAATAGTAAATTTTTCATATACATATCGCTGCCGTCCATCCCTTTTACCAAAATTGGTTCATGTAGATGGGAGATTTGAAAAATGAGCTTATGAATATTCTTATCTCTGCAATGAAAAAGGCCCATACCAGTTCCAGGTATCCCTAGTCCTCCTTTTCTTTCCCTCTCCCTTAACGCGGTGAGGACATCTATCGCAGAGTTTAAAAGCTCCTCCTTTTGAGCGGTGATGACCATTTCTGCCAGCACTTTCTCATGATTATTAATATGGTGCATTTTATATACTCTAAAATTATTTAGTACCGCCTCTATACTTTCCTGTACGGCCTTGAGCTGACTTAGAAGTTCTACTATTGTTCCACTAGAAGCATCGCCTGTTGGAGAAACTTCTGTACTTGGTATAGGAATATACTCTCTTTTTTCAGTAAGTTTTTTTAAGTTATTTCTTAGATAGCTCTTAATCGCAAGGATGTTTTCCTCTGTTAAAAGAGGTGAAACCAAGAGATAGCCATTATTTAAAGATGGAAGTTTTACGGTAGAAATAATTAAATCATAATTTTTTATATTTGTTTGATCTTGAACTTCCTTAATAGATTTAATATCTATATGATCAATTCCGATGATTTCTTTTTTAATCCTGCTTGCTAACATTTTTGATGTTCCAATACCGGTTGGACAAACAACCAATGCCTGTATCGATAATTTCTCTTCCCTCATAACGAGGGCAGACCCGAAATGCAGGACAATAAAAGCTATCTCATCATCAGGGATTGAATCAATATCCGTAAACAGCTGCTCAACGCTATTTTTTACCGCCAAGAAAAGGATCGGATACTTCTGTTTTATTTCCTCTTTTAAAGGATTAAACAATCCCATTTGTTGCTTAATCCGATAGAGTGATGGTTCCATATGAGCTAATAGGCCTTGATACAGGGAAAAATCATTCGTCAAATCAATATGTAGCTGCGAAGAAACATCCTGTATAAGGCTTTTTACCATTTTACTTAAAACAAGACTATCATAGGGAACAACATTCACAGCCTGAAGCTTTGAGCCTTTTAGGATAACAGCCAAATAGATTATATCTTGTTCCGTAAAGGCTACCGAAAAGGCAGTTTCAAGTTCAGCACATATTTCATTGATCAGGTTATATTCATTCGTTAAGTTATCGATAGACCCCTCATCCTCTTCTAGAAAAAAAGAGGCATCTACCCTTTGCATGGTTATACCTATATGTACTATAAGTCCGATATAATCATTATCCGCAAGACGCTGCTGGGTACGATCAAAAATTGTATTTACGATCCGGTCTATAACAACAATGTACTCCGGATGAAAATAATGTAAAATTAATTCTTTTGCGTATTTATGATTTTCTAACAAAAATAAACTCTCAATTAACTCTTCGTTAAAAAACAACAAGAAGTAGCCAGCTAGTGCTTTTCGTTTAGCTGACTCCGATCCTATCAGATCAACGCCAACTCCCCTTTTTCTTGTAATCGCCACATTAAAAGAGCTTAACCATTCGGTCAATTCTTCTAAATAAGTTGTTAAAGTTGCGTTACTAACCCCAAGTTCATTGGCTAAAGCTTGTATCTTAAAGGCTTCCTCTTGCATCAGGGCTATCAGCAGCAGCAATTTCTTTTCTTCCGGGGTTTGATCAATTGGGACAATAGTCGTTACATTTTGAACCAAACGAAATATATTTTCGTTTTTCCCCTCAATTTTAAGCCCTGTTTCTATATGTCGAAGTAAGTGAAGATTAAAGGATTGTAGAATTTTTTCTACCCCGATTAAATCTCGGTGCACCGTACGTACACTTACATTCAAGTGGTTTGCAAGTGATGTTACTGAATGTTTACCCGATGTTTTAACAAGTAATTCGATAATTGCCTTTTCCCTTGTAGTAATATACATGCTACCAACTCGATTCTGTGAAGTAACATAAATGAGCCTTACGGGATTTATTTTACGAATTATAAAAAAGTGAATACAAAAAGCGGCTTTGCCGTTTTTTGTATTCATTCGTTATATTATTTACTATTTAAGATATCCATAATTTCTCTTGCTGATTTTGCTTCAACTAATTTTTCGATATTAGCCATATCTGAGCATGTTACCGCAATACCAGATAAGATTTCAAGATGTGTACCATCTTTCCCTGCGATGCCAAAAATTAGCCGAACCTTCTGACCATCAAAATCAACACCGTTTGGTACTTGTAAAACGGTAAATCCTGAATTTAGGACATCTTTTTTTGCCTCTTCTGTTCCATGGGGAATCGCTACATCGTTACCCATGTAAGTCGATGTCATTTCATCTCTCGCGATCATGGCTTCAATATAACTTTCTTTAACATACTCCGCATTAACCAACGCTCTTCCTGCAAAGCGAATTGCCTCTTCCTTCGAGGAGAAGGATTGATTTAAGAAAATATTTTCCTCAAGAAGTAGTGCGTTGTTCGCTTGGTTGTCTGCTTCTGGAACATTCGCTTCAGCATCTTCTACGATTTCTTGAAGTTGAGCAGTTTCCGGATTTTTAAGTTGGTTAATCAATTTATCATACTCTGGACTCGATAGGAAATTATCAACCGAAATATGGTATGCATTTGGCAATTTATTCTGCGCTCTAGGTGTTAACTCTTCTTGTGTTACAACAATTTGTGCATCCGCTGGCAAGTTACTAATCGCCGTATTTGTAACGGAAATATTCAAGCCTGCTTCTTTTACTTTTTTACGCAGCAGGGAAGCACCCATTGCACTTGAACCCATTCCTGCATCACAAGCAAAAACAATTTTGTTTACTTTTTCAGGCATGGTGCCGGAATTAGCTTCAAACACGTTAGAGACTGAGCTCTTCTTCCCTTTCATTTCCTGCATTTTTCTTGCCGCTTCTTCGATATCTTCTTCTTGTTCTTTACCTGTTTTTAGAATAAAAGACGAGATAACGAAAGATACGATTCCTGCTACAAGTACTCCTGCTAGGTTGGCAATGTATGTTCCTGCATGATGAGGAGTGACTGCCATAATAGCAAGGATACTACCTGGTGATGCAGGCGCAAGTAATCCGCCGCCTAAAAGAACCAGTGTAAATACGCCGCTCATCCCGCCTAGTATAACTGCTAAGAACAACATTGGACGCATTAAAATGTATGGGAAGTAAATTTCATGAATTCCGCCAAAGAATTGAATAATGGCAGCACCTGGAGCCGTTCTTTTTGCCGTACCTTTTCCAAAGATGCAGTAGGCAAGCAGCACACCAATACCAGGTCCTGGGTTTGCTTCTAGAAGGAATAGTAATGACTTTCCTGCTGTTTTTGCTTGCTCTACACCGATTGGTGAAAGAACACCATGGTTGATCGCATTATTTAAGAATAAGATTTTCGCAGGTTCAATGATAATACTTGTTAGTGGTAATAACCCTGTACTAACTAACCAATCGACACCTGCTACAAGCCAGCCTGTAAACACATCTACTGCTGGTCCGATTGCCAAGAAAGATAGAATGGCCAGCAATCCACCTAAAATACCTGCTGAAAAGTTATTAACCAGCATTTCAAAGCCAGCTTTAATTTTCCCTTCGACTGATTGGTCAAATTTCTTGATCACCCAGCCGCCGAATGGTCCCATGATCATGGCACCTAAGAACATTGGAACATCTGGTGCCCCCACAATGACCCCCATGGTTGCAATGGCACCAACTACACCTCCGCGTTGCTCATGTACAAGCTTACCGCCTGTATATCCAATTAAGAGTGGCAGTAAGTAACTAACCATTGGACCAACCATTTTGGCAAGGCTTTCATTCGGAAAGAAACCTGTTGGAATAAATAAGGCCGTAATTAAACCCCATGCTATAAAAGCGGATATATTCGGCATAACCATTGAGCTTAGGAAGTTACCAAACTTTTGGACCGCTACTTTTATATTTGATTGAGCCATTTGCTCTCATCCCTTCATTGTTTAGTACATTATTTATAGTAAAGTACTAATCCTCTGTATACAATAAAGAGGAAAGTGATGTTTGTCACACCCAAAGTGACAAACATATTGTTTCTCAAAGAATATGAATTATTCACCTATTCTTTTTAGCAATAAATGAAGGTATGCGCTGCAAGATAGATGGCCAATCTATTTCTTTAGGGCTTACTTAGGTCAATAGCGATGAAATTAATTAACATCTTCAAAAATAGCAAGTATTTCATCAACAGATTGCGCGGAAACTAGTTTCTCGATGTTTTCTTCTTCGGAACAAATAATGGCAATATTAGATAGGATATCTAAATGTTCATTATCTTTTCCGGCAATACCAATAAGCAGCTTAACAATATTTCCAGCACCAAAGTCTACACCCTGAGGTACTTGAACAAACGAAATGCCTGATTCCTTTACAAAAGGCTTCGAGTCCTCTGTGCCATGTGGAATGGCTACAAAGTTCCCCATATAAGTAGAAGTTAACTGTTCCCTCTCGAGCATCTTTTCAATATAGTTAGTCTCCACATAGCCTTTTTCAACAAGTATTTTACCCGTTAATCTAATTGCGTCCTCTTTTGAATGAACTGTTGTGTTTAATTGAATATTGTCTTTTGCTAAAATTGAATTTGCCATTTCTTATACACTCCTTAATTCTGTTAATTTTTGATTAAAAAATTGCTCAAATCTTCCCGTCAGTAATCCTATAATTTGTTCTTTATTATTAGATTGAAAAATTCTAATCGTTTCTTCGCTTTCGATTAACAATGAGCTTAGAAAGCTCAATACCTCTAAAGTCTTATTGGTTGTATGACTAGGTGATAAAAGCAGAATCAGGGATTTCATGTTCATTTCTACCCCATCCATACCAATAACCACGATCGGTGTATGAAGTGTGTTGATGATAAAACAAGGCTGCATGACATGGTGCGAACGGGCATGAAATAACGCCATGGCTGTTTCAGGGATACCAACTCCCCCCAGACTCTCTCTATCAAGGATGGCCTGTATTACCTTTTCGGCATCATTTATCCTTTGTTGATCAGACAGGTTTTTACAGTCAATAGTTAAGAGCCCTTCCACCGTGTGGCAGCCATTTACATCTATTACTTCAAATCCCTCTAGAACGGTTGCAATCGTGCTTGCATATTCCTTGATACTTTTCATTTCCTCTATAAAACTAATAGTATTTTTTGCAATCTTATTTGTTTGGAATGTAACTGGAAGTTGTTTTTCTGAGCTATTAGCAAACTTGTATTCATTTAAAAAAGACCGAATTTTTTCAATTTCATCCTTATTTAAAAATGGATTTACCACTATATAATCCGCATCATACTCCGGAATAGGGATGGTTGATATCACAAGTTGATAAACTTCCTTATTCATTTTTCGAAATTCCATTACCGATACATTTTGGATTTGTTTTAGATTTGGGAATTCTTTTTGTAATCTTGTTGTCAGCATTTTAGATGTGCCAATGCCACTAGAACAAACCACTAGTGTTTTAAAGCTTCCGAGGTCTTTATTACCCATTATAGCTGCTCCAAAATGCATGACTAGATAGCCTGTTTCCTCATCCGGAACAAAAAATTCAGGGAACACTTGGTCTACAGCTTGTTTGACGATTGCAAATAAATCCTCATAGTCCTTTTTTATCTTATCTAGCAAAGGGTTACTAATGCCCATCTTTTCCTTTATCCGATAGATTGCTGGCTTTAGATGTACAATAAGACCTTCAAAAAGAGAACGATTGGCCGATAAATCTATACCAACTAACTTCCCTACTATTTCTATCAGCTTTTTTGTTTTTATGGCGGTCTGTAAACTTGCATCCTCTATTACATGTTCATTTTCATGCCTTAGTTTAGCTCCCTTTAAGTGCATCGTAATATAGGCTACTTCGGCATCCGGTATACGAATTTGAAATACCTGCTCCAATTGGGAGACTATTTTTTGTGCATAGGTGTATTCCTTGGTTACCTTCTGGTCCTCCAAATAGGCCAAATTTATTTTAATACCTTCCCCTTTTTGGATTCTTTCTAAAGCCAGAGCTAAATGAACCACAAGACCAATATAAGCACTGTCTGCCATTGAGAAGGGCAGCTCTTGAACAATAGACTTAACTATGTTTTCAACAATAACTAATTTCCTTTTTTCAACCAGTCCCATTAGTCTTTCAGAAATAGTGTGAATTTGCTGTGTCGATCTCATTTGAATATTATCTCGTGTTAAGGAAAGAAGCTCAGACTCATCAAGGTATTCGGAAATTAAATGGCTCATTGCCCTTCTTTTTGCACTTTCTTCCCCCGCGATTTCTACACCGTATCCTCTTCTTCGGATAAGATTTAATCCAAACGATTTTAACTTCTCTTCCAGTTTTGTTAAGTCAGAGCTTACAGTTGCAATGGTTACGTTTAAGTCTGTGGCAAGTGCAAGAAGTTTTACAGGTTCATTTGTTTCTAAAAGCTCACATAGCATAATGGTTTGTCGTTCATCTGGTGTATATTCTGTATGTGACAGATTAAACAAATAGAGTTCCAGATCCGAAATTCCTTTTTTCTCGCCGGTTAGTTGGACACCGACTCCTGATTTTTTTTTGTAATGTCAGGTTATATTCGTCCAGAATATCTTCTATGTTTTTTAAATCTCGATGGATCGTTCTTCCACTAACACCAATTAAATCTGCAAGATCCTTTACGGTTGTTTCATCAGTGGTCTTTAATAGGATTTCAAGAATTTGCCGTTCTCTTGCCGAAATATACATTTCTCACCTTCCTTAAGGCAGGAAGGGCCTATCACATTATGTGTAGGCCCCTATGACTTATCTTTTCAGGCTATTTACTAACTCATCATATTTAGGGCTGTTTAAAAAGTTTTCAACTGAGATATGCTTGGCATTTGGTAATTTAGCTTTTGCACGGTCTGTTAAATCCTTATGTGTAACAACAACATCTGCATCTGATGGTAAATTACTAATCGCCGTGTTCGTAACGGTTACATCTAAACCTGCTTTATTTACTTTATTTCTTAGAATGGAAGCACCCATTGCACTAGAACCCATTCCAGCATCACAAGCAAAGACAATTTTATTTACATTTTCAGGCTTGATTTCATCTTGTATTGCTAAGACAGAAGTCACTGAGCTTTTCTTGCCTTTCATCGCTTCCATTTTAGCAGCTGCAGAAGATAAGTCCTCCTCAACTGTTGCTTTGCTTGTTCTTAGAATCAAGGCCGCTACCGCAAAGGACACGGCCGTTGCCACGATTACACCCGCTAATGTTGCAAAATATCCACCTCTTGGTGTCATTGCAAGCAGCGCAAAGATACTTCCTGGTGATGGAGCTGCAACAAGTCCTGCATGAAGAATGTTAAATGTGAATACTCCACTCACACCGCCTGCCATTGCTGCAAAAATTAACATTGGCTTCATTAGGATGTATGGGAAGTAAATTTCATGGATACCACCTAAGAAGTGGATAATTACCGCACCTGGTGCCGTTTGTTTTGCTGTTCCTTTTCCAAATAACCAATAAGCAAGTAAGATACCAAGACCAGGACCAGGGTTTGTTTCTAGTAGGAATAGTATGGATTTTCCTGCTTTTGTTGCTTGTTCAATTCCTAGAGGACTTAGAATACCATGGTTGATCGCGTTATTTAAGAATAGTACCTTTGCTGGTTCAATAAATATGTTAGCAAGTGGAAGCATGTTATGATCCACGATGAACTGAACTCCAGATGCTAAAAATTTGCTTAAGGCTTCAACAACGGGGCCCACACCTTTATAAGCTAAAAGAGTTAAAGCGCCTCCAAGAATACCTGCTGAAAAGTTATTGACTAACATTTCAAATCCTGACTTTACTTTTCCCTCAATCAGTTTGTCGAACTTCTTAATGACAAGCCCGCCAATTGGTCCCATAATCATGGCGCCAAGGAACATTGGGATATCGGTTCCGACAATCACACCCATTGTTGCTGTAGCTCCGACTACTCCACCGCGGATATCATAAACCATCCGGCCACCGGTAAAACCTATTAATAATGGCAATAAGAATGTGATCATTGGGCCGACTAGTGTAGCGAGATCCTTGTTTGGAATCCATCCTGTTGGAATAAATAATGCTGTAATTAGCCCCCATGCAATAAAGGCACCAATATTCGGCATGACCATTCCACTTAAGTAGCTTCCAAATTTTTGTATTTTAACTTTTACATCTGATTTTTCTTTAGCTGTTTCATTTGGTACTTTTATATCTTTCTTAAGTGCTTCACTCATCACTTTTCCCCCTTCTTTATTTTGTTGCTCTACCTATCCTTAATAATAAAGCGGTTTCATTAGGTAAACAATCGATACAAAATTTCATTTTGTCACACTGATTGTTGCCAACATTTACTTTTCTAAAAAAAAAAAGGCTGGAGATGAATCAAGTAATGATTCATCTCCAACCTTATATTAGCCTTTTTACTCAACCGTTACCGATTTAGCAAGGTTACGTGGTTTGTCAACATCACAATCACGGTGTAAGGCTGCGTAATAAGCAATTAATTGTAATGGGATAACAGAGATAAGCGGTGTTAATAACTCATGTACTTCAGGGATGACAAAACTATCTTCATCCATATTTAGACCATCCATTGAAATAATGCATGGGTTTGCTCCGCGTGCTACAACTTCCTTTACATTTCCACGAATACTTAAGTTGACGCTCTCTTGCGTAGCAAGGGCAATAACAGGTGTACCTTCTTCAATTAATGCAATCGTACCGTGCTTTAACTCACCGCCGGCAAAACCTTCTGCTTGAATATAAGAAATTTCCTTAAGCTTCAAAGCACCTTCAAGGCCAACATAATAATCAACCCCGCGGCCGATAAAGAAGGCATTGCGTGTGACGGATAAGAACTCTCTTGAAATATGTTCAATTAGCTCTTTTGAGTCACATAGAACTTCCATAGCATTCGCAATAATACCAAGCTCATGGATTAAGTCAAAATCAACTGGAATTCCTTGGCTCTTCGCCGTTACATCCGCTAATATCGCTAACACAGCCAACTGTGCTGTATAGGCTTTGGAGGAAGCCACCGCAATCTCAGGACCAGCATGCAATAAAAGTGTGTAATCCGCTTCACGTGAAAGTGTCGAACCTGGTACATTCGTAATCGTTAATGTACGATATCCGAGCTCTTTCACTTTTACAAGTACAGCACGGCTGTCAGCAGTTTCACCGCTTTGTGAAATGAAGATAAACAACGGCTTCTTAGTTAGAAGCGGCATATTATAAACAAATTCACTTGCAATATGAACTTCCACTGGCAGTTTAGCAATGGTTTCAATAAACTGCTTTCCAACCAATCCTGCATGATAAGATGTTCCAGCTGCGATAATATAGACACGGTCAGATTCATTCATAGCGGTAATGATTTCAGGGTCGATTGTCAATGCCCCTTGCTCATTTTGATAAGTTTGAATAATTTTACGCACGACCAGCGGCTGTTCATCGATCTCTTTTAACATGTAGTACGGGTAAGTTCCCTTTTCAATGTCACTTGCATCCAATTCAGCAGTATATGGCTTACGGCTAATGATATCGCCTTGTAGATTTTGAATGGTAACTTCATCTTTTGTAACAAGGACAATTTCCTTATCCATTAATTCAAGATATTGATTTGTTACTTGCAGCATCGCCATTGCATCACTAGCTACCACATTAAAGTCACTTCCAAGGCCGACTAAAAGCGGACTTTTGTTTTTTGCAACATAAATGGTTTCATTGTCTTGTTCATCTAAAAGCGCAATTGCGTATGATCCATGTAAAAGGGTTAGCGTCTTACGAAATGCCTCAATAACCTCTAAGCCCTCATTAACAAATAACTCAATCATCTGAACAACCACTTCAGTGTCTGTTTCGCTTTTGAATTGTACATTTGTTAGATATTCGCGTTTTAATAGATCATAGTTCTCGATAACGCCATTGTGCACTAGCGTAAAGCGGCCTGATGTGCTTTGGTGTGGATGGGAGTTTACTTTGCTTGGAACGCCGTGTGTTGCCCATCTGGTATGACCAATTCCGATATTCGCTTTAACATCTAAATCAACAATTTCACGTAAGTCAGCAATACGGCCCTTTTCTTTAAAAACATGGATACCATATTCATTCTTTACAGCGATTCCAGCTGAATCATAGCCTCTATACTCAAGTTTTTCTAAACCTTTTAATAGGATTTCCTTCGAATCATTATTACCAATATATCCAACAATTCCACACATTTTCTTTTTCCTCCCAAGATTCAGGGGGCAAGAATGCTTTGGAGGCGTGCTTGCCCCCTCATCTCTGTTTTTGATAAAGGTATCTGTCTATACCTTTTAGAACATTACAGTTAGTATGCGCATATTCTTCTCTTTGTGCACAGAGTTGCCTCTATGTTTTAAAGAAGAACTTTTCGGTTGTGCGTTTGCAACCGGGAGGTATCCGCCGAACATTCGATAATCCTCCTCCTCGTCAACTAATCAACCGTCTTTGATTAGTTCAGGCGCTTAAAAATTTCCGTTGTCCTCTACCTCTATCCTCCTTACAAAAATTCGCTATAAGAAACAGCAAATTAATCTTACATGATTACTCACGTTTCCGTCAACTAAAAACTTAAACCTTAACATTATTGATAACTTTCCATAATAAAATATGCATAAGGGAAATAATCCGTTCCCTTATGCATAAAGAAAGGCAATGCGTGCAGCTGAGAAGTTACTCGCAGTTGTTCCGCACTAGCTTATATTTTTTCTATTCCTTTAATTCCATCTCTTCTTTCACTACCTCAACAATTCGGTTGACAAAGGATTCACAAAGTTCTTCGGTTGCTGCCTCTGCCATGACACGAACAAGCGGTTCTGTTCCACTTGGACGGACAAGAATTCTCCCGTTCCCAGCCATCTCTGCCTCAACTTGTTCAATGACAGCTTTTACTTCGGCATTTTCGGTCACATGGTTTTTATCCGTTACTCGGACATTGACAAGCTTTTGCGGATACTTTTTCATTTCACCGGCTAATTCTGATAATGGCTTCCCGGTTACCTTCATGATATTAACCAACTGCAATCCTGATAATAATCCATCACCTGTTGTGTTGTAGTCTAAGAAAATGATATGTCCTGATTGCTCACCGCCAAGGTTAAAACCACTTTTCTTCATTTCTTCTACCACATAACGGTCACCTACCGCTGTAGGTACACTATGGATTCCATGAGTTTCAAGGGCTTTGTAAAAACCAAGGTTACTCATCACGGTTGAAACGATTGTACCATGCTTTAAACGTCCTTGCTCTTTCATGTACTTCCCGCAGATGTACATGATTTGATCGCCATCCACGATATTCCCCTTTTCGTCGATTGCAATTAAACGGTCGCCGTCTCCGTCAAAAGAAAGGCCTACGTCTGCTCCTTTTTCTTTTACAAGAGCTGCCAGTGCTTCTGGATGTGTTGATCCTACTCCGGCATTAATGTTTAATCCATTGGGAGAAGCCCCCATTGTTGATAAATCTGCGTCAAGGTCTGCAAATAAATGGCTTGCTAATGCCGAGGTTGCCCCATTTGCACAGTCCAAGGCGATATGGATGCCTGAGAAGTCCTCATCCACTGTATTTTTCAAGTATTGAAGGTACTTCTGACCGCCTTCAAAATAATCCATCACCTGACCAAGGTCCGCACCTGTTGGTCGTGGCAGCTGGTCTTCCGGTAAATCAATATAGTTCTCAATTTCTAATTCCTGTTCATCTGACAGCTTAAAACCATCTGGACCAAAAAATTTAATTCCATTATCCGCAACTGGATTATGGGAGGCGGAAATCATAACACCTGCTTGAGCCCCTAATGCTTTGGTTAAATAGGATACCCCAGGTGTTGAAATGACTCCCAAACGCATGACCTCTGCCCCAATAGACAGTAACCCGGCTACAAGCGCTCCTTCTAACATATGACCTGAGACACGTGTATCACGGCCAATAATTACTTTAGGGCGATCTTTATCCTTTGTTAAAACATAACCGCCAAAGCGCCCCAATTTAAAGGCCATCTCCGGTGTTAATTCGCTGTTTGCTACTCCACGTACCCCATCGGTACCGAAATATTTACCCATTTTAAAAAATCTCTCCTTCGACATGTCTATTGCTAGATATTAGGCATTATTAGTAATGGTTATTTTTGCTGTTGATTTATCAGGCGTCCACTCGATATCCGTTGGCCCTTTTACCTGGATTTTGACATCATGAGTCCCTTCGGTCAAGCCGGACAAGTCAATAAAAACCGTGAAATCACTAGGCCCCAGCTCTGTTACCGACTCAGTTGGGCCATTCACTTGTAAATTAACAGTCTGACTCGTCGGATCATTTACTTCTGCTTTAAAGTTATCCGCTAAGCCTTGAATTTCCAAAGGTATGCCTGAGACCGTTTTTTCTTCATCTGTAGCCGTTACTTGTTCATCTGTGGCTGTTTTCTGTTCCTCTTTTTTCACCACTACCGTTGCTTTTACTAATTGAGGGGTCACCTTCGTAATCCCATTTGAAATAATAACCGGCAGGGTTAGTGTTGTGTTTTCCGTGATCTTACTTAAATCGACTTCTACTCGAACACTTTCTGTATCTTTTAAGACCTCTTCACTTCCGGTAATTTTGGCTTCCGTTTCATCTAACTCAATAGATTCTATCGTAACCCCTTCTGGAGAAGTTCCCTTTTTCACTATATTGATCGGAACCGTTTTGCTGTTCGACTTAATAGGAATGGTTACATTAACTGTTTCAGGTTCAACAGTAACATCCAACTTATTTAATTTTTTATCAAGTACTTGAATTTGCGCTTGTTTCGAAATGGTTGCTTTTAGTTTACCATTACCCTCAAGGGTGGCTTTAACGTAGGTAATTCGGTCAATGTCACTTTTAGCACCAGTAATTTTTACTTTTCTAGGTTCAACCACCGGCAGACCAGCTGAGTAACCATCTTCTATTTGGCTGGAATCGAATTCTGCTTCGACCCTGAATTCCTTCGAAATCTTTTCTTGCACAGACACCGTCACACTGGCTGGCTTCATGGTTGCCTTTAATTTATCAGATAAATTTTTAATCTTGAGCTTTACCTTCTGATCTCCAATTTTTGCATTTGTCAGATCGACATATACCTCAAAGTTCTTTAAAGCCTTAGCCGATTGGACATGTGTGATAGGACCCTTTATGGTTACATCTACCGTGTTCGGAATCCCCGATACAACCAAGTTCTCAGTATCATAATAAACCTTTACAGGGATATCCTTTATAGTCGCAGTTGTTTGCTCCCCAGGAACATTAACATCTGTTAACTTCCCACCTGTATGAGGTATAGAGGAATATAATAGGACCGCCAATAATAAGGCCAGTATTTTTATAAACCAAGGATTATCAAACATTTTATCCATTCTGTTTTCCCCTCCAGTTCCAACGAGCTGAAGAAGCCTGTTTATCTTTAGGATGGATCAACATTTCTCGGGTAAGTAATTCTTTTAGTTCCTCCACTTTCAAATCACGATGAAGTTCTCCATTCTTTGTCAGTGAGATTCCCCCCGTCTCTTCAGAAACGATGACTGTTAAGCTATCAGTAACCTCACTTATTCCTAAGGCTGCCCGGTGCCTAGTACCCAATTCCTTCGAGATAAATGGACTTTCAGATAAGGGAAGATAGCATGCTGCCGCTGACACATTATTTTTTTGGATAATGACTGCACCATCGTGAAGTGGTGTATTAGGAATAAAAATATTAATGAGCAATTCCGAAGAGATATTGGAATTTAATCGTATACCTGTTTCTATGTAATCACTCATGCCCGTTTCTCTTTCAATTGAAATTAAGGCTCCAATACGGCGTTTTGCCATATAATCAGTTGCCTTAACTATGGCTTCGACTGTTTTTTCCTGGTTATCATCGTCTTGTGTACTGCTTCGCGAGAAGAATCGCCCTCTTCCTAATTGTTCAAGCGCTCTCCTGAGTTCAGGCTGAAAGATAATGATTACCGCAAGAAATCCCCAATTTATGGCCTGTTGCATCATCCAGCTTAAAGTAATTAAGCCGAGCCACTCACTGACCACCCTGACAAGAAGAATAACAAGGATCCCTTTTAATAATTGAACGGCCTTTGTGCCTCTTATCACATTGATCAGTTTGTAAATGACGTACCATACGAGGGCAATATCAACAATACTAGCTAGATACTTCCATATACTGAGATCAGCAAACTGCATTGTTTCTTCCTCCGTAACTTTCTAAGAACATACAATTCATACAACTAATTTATTATACCATAACTTCACCATACAACTTATTATATGTTTGTGGTTAAAAAAACAAATCACCCGTCACTTGGAGTGATTTGTTTTTTATTTGGTTTCAGGCTGGCCAAAGATATCTAGAACGTCTTGAGTAGTTCTTTTCATATGATACCAAATCCAGTCGAAAACTTCATTTACTTCTTCTATTTGCCCTGTTACATGACCTGCAGAGGCTAAGTATTTTTCCCCGTTAATCACGGTAACATCACCTTGAACCTCGCCTTCTATCCGCACATTCCCATTGTGAACTACAACATCTCCTTTAACCGTTTCACCTTTTGGGACTATAACTGTATTATTTTTAACCACCAAGTTCTTTTGCTTGGAAACAGAAAATTCCTGATCTTGGCTCCATGTTGAAAATAAGCTTCCCATCATAAGAATAATAAAAACAGAAGCTGCTGTGAGCATAGGATGATTTGTAAACCATCTCTGCATCCAAATTCTTTTCTTTTCTTTTGGCAGACGGGCGAGCACATTAGCTGTGAAATCCGGTGACGCCTGCATATGAGAAATGCCTCTAACAAATGCATCCGTCTTTTTTAATTCATTAAAGATCGTTTCACACTCTTTACAACTTTTGAGGTGGTCTCTTAAGGCTCTTTCTTTTTCTGGGTCTAGTTCTTCATCTAAGTAATCGTGCATGAGTTCGAAGATTTGTTCAGGACACATTTATGTTTTCACCTCTTTATACATATCGTAATTGCTGCCTTAATGCTTCCCGGCCGCGATGAATTCTTGTTTTAACAGTTCCAAGAGGAAGATTGAGAATCTCACTTATTTCATTTAGAGACATATCTTCCATATATTTCAGGACAATTGCGGAACGATACTTTTCCGGCAGTTTTAATATTTCCTTTTGAACAGTCTCCTGCAGCTCAAGACTTTCTACTTCGGCCTCCGGCAAAGGAGAATCCGAGGAGATTTGCGAATACATGGTTAACCCCTCTGTCCCAGCTACTTCCGCGTCTAAGTAATAGTCTGGTTTCTTTTTGCGAATCCGGTCGATGCAAAGATTTGTCGCAATTCGAAAAAGCCATGTTGAAAACTTCTTATCCTGCTTAAACGACTGGATATTTACATAAGCACGGATAAATGCTTCCTGCGCGATATCCTCCGCTTCATGGCGATTACCCAGCATTCTGTAACATAATTGGAAGACACTGTTTTTATATATTTCTACGATCTCTCCGAAGGCGTTCTGATCACCTTTGATAACCTGTTTTATTCTTTTTTTCACTATTGTATCCATTAAGTTTCCTCAGCTCCAATGTCGCTATACGATATACGAACGTCAGCAAAAAAGGTTTCGTTTTTAAACGAAAAACTTCTCAATACCTTTAATATTAACAAAAATTTACCAATGTGGGACAAAATATGTTTAAAGATTTTAATACAGGGGAAAAAGGTAAATATGTACCTAGAAAGAGGTGGAAGGAGATGTCTTCTCTATACCGTGGATTACTAGAAGAAATAGAAATTCAACGAAATGATATGGTTCGATTAGCATCTGAGACTTCTCTGTCTAATCACAAAGTAATTGAAGCTAGTAAAAGGCTTGACTGCTTACTTAACAAATACCATCTATTTTTGTACCGGTAAAATAGCGCAGCTGCATATTTTAATATGCAGCTGTCTATTTTTATAGTAGTTTTTCACCAAATAACGATCCCATTAGCTCCACAGCACATATAGCAGTTTTATTTTTCTCGTCTAGGATTGGATTTACTTCCACAAATTCCGCAGAGGTGATGATTCCTGCCTCTTCAAGCATTTCCATAGCGAGATGGCTCTCACGATAACTAATCCCACCAATAACAGGAGTTCCCACGCCTGGTGCATCACTTGGATCTAGACCATCTAAATCAAGCGATAAATGAACTCCATCTGTTTTTTCATTTAGATAGGCTATTGTTTCCTCCATGACCTTAGCCATTCCCAATCTATCTATTTCATGCATGGTATAAACCTTTATTCCCTTTTCCTTAATTAATTCTTTCTCACCGTCATCTAGAGATCTAGCACCAATAATGACAATATTTTCTGGTTTTACTTTCGGATTATAACCGCCAATTTCAGTTAATAACGGATGACCCAAGCCAATGCTTACAGCAAGAGGCATTCCATGGATATTTCCTGATGGACTTGTTTCGGCCGTATTTAAATCACCATGAGCGTCATACCAAATAACACCTAGATTCTTATAATGTTTAGAAACACCTGCTAGTGTGCCAATTGCGATGCTATGATCTCCACCAAGTACGAGTGGAAAGGCACCGGATTGAACGGCTTCATCCACCTTGCCGGCAAGCAAAGCACTTTTTTCTGCAACTAGATCTAGGTTCCTTAAATTAGATTCTTTATCAATGACTACTTCTGGTCTGCCAACCGGGATATCACCCCAGTCATGGATTTCATCAAAGAGTGGCTTTAACCTTTCGTTAATTCCCGCATAACGGATTGCACTAGGTCCCATATCTACTCCACGTCTCATTTGTCCTAAGTCCATCGGCATTCCAATAATTGATAGTTTTCTTTTCATCCCCATATTCCCCCTTGCCTGTTATACCTCCTATTTTAACCGCTTTCATAGTGATGACTCAACTCGACAAAATTCTGTATATATATGCGTAATTGTAAAATAATTCTGTGGTTAAACGATTACACGACGACGGTGACTATTTCTTGCGGTAAGAGAGGAGGTAGAGCCATTAGAAGAAAGGATGGTTCGAAAATTTAAGATTGGGGATATTGTTTACTGGCTTTTTAATAGTTTTGTCTTCAAGGAGGCCTATAGAGGACACTCCTTCCTGGGTTTGCTTTTATTTTGTCCTCAACAAAGGTTATTGAAGATATTCCTCTCTTCACTTCAACCAGTTATGTTCTCAACTTGGTCGTAGAGCCTAATAAAATCAATTTATCCCTAATTTGTCCCTAATAAAAGCTGCTAGATCGTCTAAAAAATAAAAAAAGCCTTAAACCATTAACATGATTTAAGGCAAAATATGTAGTGTGATGGTGGAGTCTAGGGGGATCGAACCCCTGACCTCCTGCGTGCAAAGCAGGCGCTCTCCCAGCTGAGCTAAGACCCCATTTGGAGCGGAAGACGGGATTCGAACCCGCGACCCCCACCTTGGCAAGGTGATGTTCTACCACTGAACTACTTCCGCATAACGCGGATAATATTATAAGTAAAAAAGAAATGAGCCATGAAGGACTCGAACCTTCGACCCTCTGATTAAAAGTCAGATGCTCTACCAACTGAGCTAATGGCTCTTGGCTGGGCTAGCTGGATTTGAACCAACGCATGTCGCAGTCAAAGTGCGATGCCTTACCGCTTGGCTATAGCCCAAAGATGTAATTACTTCTAGTATGTCCAACTTTTTAAATAATATAAATGGTGGAGGGGGACGGATTCGAACCGCCGAACCCGGAGGGAGCGGATTTACAGTCCGCCGCGTTTAGCCACTTCGCTACCCCTCCACACTCAAAAAATATAAATGGTGCCGGCGAGAGGACTTGAACCCCCAACCTACTGATTACAAGTCAGTTGCTCTACCAATTGAGCTACCCCGGCGTAAAGTTTGGATAAATAAGAATAATATATGGTGGAGGATGACGGGATCGAACCGCCGACCCTCTGCTTGTAAGGCAGATGCTCTCCCAGCTGAGCTAATCCTCCAAATTTATAAAAGTTATTATCGCTACCGAAAAAACTTTGGTGACCCCTACGGGATTCGAACCCGTGTTACCGCCGTGAAAGGGCGGTGTCTTAACCGCTTGACCAAGGGGCCATAATATTTTTGTTAAAGGTAAGCTTCCAAGCGGGCTCGAACCGCTGACCTCTTCCTTACCATGGAAGTGCTCTACCTGCTGAGCTATGGAAGCATAGCTGAAAGTTAAATTGACATAAAAATGGCTCCGCAGGTAGGACTCGAACCTACGACCGATCGGTTAACAGCCGATAGCTCTACCACTGAGCTACTGCGGAACGATAAATAACAGCCTGGCAACGTCCTACTCTCACAGGGGCAATGCCCCAACTACCATCGGCGCTGAGAAGCTTAACTTCCGTGTTCGGTATGGGAACGGGTGTGACCTTCTCGCCATAATTACCAGACTATTTATTAGACACTATCTTATTATAATGTCTTTTTTAAAATTTGCAAGAGAAAATTTTAATATTTTCATTCTCTCAAAACTAGATAATATAGAAGAAATTCCGTAAAAACGAGTTAGTTCGCTTTT
>NZ_JASATK010000022.1:0-74804 GCF_038440275.1 Bacillus sp. OTU2372 | reverse complement strand
AATTAGGATGCTTATTAATAAAAAAATATTCAATCTCTAGTCATATCTTTTAAAACTCTTGGGTTAAAGTGAGTTAAGAATTTCCTTCAACTTGTCTAACTCTTCTTTAGACAACGTAATCCCTTTTCCCATTTTCTGATGATCCTCGGACCAATCACGGATATCATACTTGGGTTCACGTCCATTCCAGCTAATCAGATTAAGTTCTCGCTTCCATCCCTTTGCAGATTCTGAAAGGACGTCTATCTTTTGTGTGATTTCATATTTAATGTCTGCCATGTATCGTACCTCCTCGCTATTGCCTTAAATTTTATTCAAAATTATATTTTTGGCCATGTAAAGTCAGTCTTGTAATACTTTTTCTTTATTTGAGCTAAATCATACTCACTTTCTGTTATGGTAAGTCAATTTTTAATTATACCGTTTTTCATTGCCTTTCTTCCTTGAATAAGAAATTTTCTTACATTCTACTGTTTTTCTCTATTAAACATCATTGTTTGTATCCAGAAGATCAGGAAGAAGCGCTCATGATTATGGGTGCTTTTTTAATTGAAATAAAAATGACTACTCAATAAACGAGTAGTCATTGGGACAGTACAAAGTTGGAATTAAACTGGCTTAGTTTTAACCAATATATACCCTATGTATGTTATGCAGCAATATTACTGGTTGAATAGGTCAATCGGAGCAAGACTAATATTTTTTTTTCTCGATTAGCCATCCGAAGTGAGGTTTAATTTGTTGATGGAGCCTTGCTCCAAATGAAGTTTGTCCTGAATATTGCCAGTATTCTTATGATTTTTCCAATGAATTTTCTTCCTTTACAAAATTTATAATACATCAACATCCGAAAACTCTTCTAATAATGTATGAGGTGGACTAGTAGAAAAGGGGTAAACATACAATCAAGACCTATAAATACAAACGGAAATAAGGAGGTGTTGGGAGGGTAACTTAATGATTAATTGAATACCAAATTGGAATTCTAAAAAAATTGAAAATGGAGGATCACAAATGAAACCCAAAACTGTATCTGACCTAATGGAGGGAAACGAATTGATACAATCAGATCTTCAAGTAGTCATATTCGAACCGAAGGAAAATTGTACTTACGTTATAACAAACGGAAAAGCAATCAAAATGGATGCTCCCCCTTCAGGATTAGGGAAACATATCATTACTTGGCAAGACGGGAAAGTCGTCTACTTTGTAAAAAATGAAAAACAAAAAATCGAATAAAGACTTGAAGGAAGAACTGATGGAGACTGAACAACATGTAAGTAAAAGTAACAAAGAGCTCAACCCTATACTATATTCATTCCGAGTAAAACCAGTGACCATCAAGAATTCTAGACAAATATTAAAAGTCTCGAATATTCTTTTCGAGACTTTCAGTTTATACAAATCCCTTTTAAAGAGTTTGAGATTTATTATTTTGCACCTATATGTTGAAGCCCATTGTACTCAAGACTCCACGAATATAATCAGCTGGATCCAAAATCTTTTAATTTAATTGTTTTAATAATGATGACGTTTGTCCATACCACAGTTGCCTTACGACAATATAATAAATTGTACTTATTAGATAATAAAAAAATAAAATGGGTAAATCTATATCCTTCATTAAAAAATCAGCAAAGATAGGATGACTAGGCTTATGCGAACCATTGTATTTATTGAAACCAACAAATCCGGATCTAGTAGGGAAGCAATCAAAGCAGCTGAAAGACTCGGCTATTTTACGGTGTTATTCACCAATAAACAAAGATTCATTCACCAAAGAACAGAATTTCCCGACGTCCATCAAATGATTTTAGTGGAATTATCCAATTATGATGAATTAAGAGAAAACCTTAACCAACTACAACAACAAGGTAAACAAATAATAGGCATTTTTAGTTTTGTCCATTCTTACGTTCATCTAGCAGCCGTCTTAGCAGAAGAATTTTGTACAAGTATAGTCTCTACCGATTCCATTTTTATAATGGAAAATAAAGTTTTAACTCGTGAGCTTCTCAAAGGACACCCAAATTCTCCCCATTATGCCCTTTATAATCCAGATGATTTTTCCTTAGAGGAATTTATTGATCAAGCCAAGGACTATTTACCTCTTATTGTAAAGTGTCCCACATCTGCCGGCTCAAAAGATGTTATGTTGGCAAATAACGAGGACCAGTTAGAGCTGGCAATTCAAGATTTACTAAAAAAACATGAGCAGATTTTACTGGAAGAGTATCTAGAAGGACCCCAATATTTAATTGAAGTTTTAGTACACAATGGAAAAGTTCATATAGTAGCAATCATTGAACAACAAATTACTCTTTTTCAACGATTTATTGTAACCGGATATTGTTTACTACCCAATATCAATCAAAGAATGTACAATCGTATCTTTGAAGCAGTAAGTTCCATTTTACAAGCTTTTCAGATGAGAAATGGTGCCTGTCACCTTGAAATGCGTTTAGTAAACGGGGTTTGGAAGTTAATTGAAATTAACCCGAGAATCTCAGGTGGAGCGATGAATCGAATCATTGAAGTTGGATATGGAATAAATTTAGTAGAGGAAACCATTCAATTAATGTTAGGAAATGAGCCTTGCCTTACTAAAAAACACAGTAAGTATGTATATGCACATTATTTAACCGTTGATTCTAAAGGGAAATTAAGTAAGGTAACGGGGAAAGAACTCAGCTCTCAATATCCCGGTGTAGAAGAGGTGTATATAAAACCCCGAAAAGGACAGATCGTACGTCCACCTTTATCAATGGGAGATCGTTGTGGA
Organism: Bacillus sp. OTU2372; assembly: GCF_038440275.1. Classification (NCBI taxonomy): domain Bacteria; kingdom Bacillati; phylum Bacillota; class Bacilli; order Caryophanales; family Bacillaceae; genus Bacillus; species Bacillus sp. OTU2372. The sequence continues at coordinate 72,022 of NZ_JASATK010000022.1, read as the reverse complement.
TACATTTTGGCATCCTCAAGTAATAAAATACAAGCGAAAAGAATGGCCATCCGAGCAGCCAGCAATATCACCTTCTACCTTGACCCCCTTTAAATTTCTGAGTGCAAAGAATGAGTATGATGTTCCTCGTGAGCTCTTAATGATTAAACAAAAATTAGAAGAAGTATTTGGAGAGAGGTGGAAAGAAGAAAATGACGCTAATTGGCATGCTTCATCATCGTAGAGATCCAAGTAAAGTAAAGAAAGCATATGCTTATGCTGCTGTCGCAAAAGCTGAAGGTGTAACCTTTTTTTACTTTACCCCAGGGAAGGTGAATATCAAACAGCAAATAATTCTAGGAAAATCCTATGAAAATGGACAATGGATTGAAAAGGAATTTCCTTTCCCTGATGTTATTTATAATGCAAGTTATCTTGCTAGTGAGAAAACGAAACATATCTATGATTATTTGTACGATAGGATTCCGTTTACAAGTCATTCGATTGGGGACAAGTTAACGGTGTATAACAGAATTAAAAAGGCAAATAAATATAAACACTACCTTATTCCTTTTTATGAATTAACGGACGTTCAGATTTTTTATGACATGATCAAACGTTATCAAAAAGTGATTATCAAACCGTTATCTGGACATCAAGGCGGCGGCGTTGTTTTAGTTGAAAAAGATGGTTCAAATCATTACAAAATGAATGAAGCTGGATTAGAATCATCTATGAATAAAAAACAATTGTTAGAATGGTTATCCCCTAAAATACAAGAACAAGATTACGTGGTTCAACAGTTTATTACTAGTCAAACAAAAGCTGGTCATGTTTTTGATTTCCGGCTGCATGTACAAAAAAACGGAGAAGGAAAATGGGTGATTACTTCTATCTATCCAAGGATCGGACGTTTAGGGACCATAACCTCTAATATGGGGAGTGGTGGTTATAGTACTTACCTGGATACTTTTTTGAAAACCGAGTTTGGTGATTCCTGGTATGATATTCAAAGGTATCTTGAACAGTTTGCGATCAGTTTTTCCAATCATTTTGATTCTTTATATGACAGTGAATTGGATGAACTGGGAATCGACGTTGGAATTGATGCAAACCAAAAACTATGGCTTTTTGAAGTGAATTGGAGACCCGGTCCGCCAAATATTTATCATCTTGAATTAGATGTAGCCAAAAATACGATCTTATATGCTAAATATCTAGCTGATACAAATAAACATTAGACGCTTCAACATTTCTTTCCACCATTTTGTAATAATCATAATGTTATATAGTGCCCCCAGATATTAAGGTCGCTGTTATGGCGTCCTATTTTTTTCTTTTCATATTTAAATATTTAAATCCCTAAAAAGGCAGCTAACCGCTCATGAACTTCACAAACAAGGTTGAAATTCATTAAAGCAAAGCTGCCTCTTTATGTGAAATTTTAACTTCTTAAATATTCGATGACATCATCGAAGTCTGAGTCATTCCCGCCAGTTTTGAAATAAACAATGTCATTCGGGATTAAAAACGAATCAAAAAACCTCTTCATTTCATCTGCATCGGAAAAATGATAAACATGATCTGGATTTACTCCTGCCTCTATAGCTGGCTTCTGAAAATCCTTTGCAATAAACCCTTTGGTGATGAGTACATCGACCCCCGAGGCAGCGATTAAATGTCCTGCCTTTTCGTATTCTTCATCTGCATATTTTCCCAGTGATGCCATTCTCCCTAAAACAGCAATTTTCCGTTGGGATGGCAATGCTATCCTGCTTAATGTTTCTAAGCCTTTTCTTAACGAAGCAGGATTTGACTTCCACGTATCATCCACCAGTGTAATTTGATTTCGTCCTTCCATTATTTGAAAATGAGATCTCATGTGATGATAAGAGGATAATCTCTTTAAAGCATAGCGAATATCCACTCCTAACAAGCTAGCTGCTGCTAATGAAGCGACTGCATTATAGACACTATGATCACCAAGCCCTGGTATATATCCTTTATATTCCCTTTTCTTATATTCCATCCAAAAAGTCATGCCAGATGAATCATATTGAAACTTCTTAATTCTAAACCTAGCATTCTTGTTTTTTCCGAATGTGATAATCTTTCCCTTAAATTTAGACGTATCGATGGAGGAAAGATAGGGGTCGTCCAAATTTAGGATGAGAATTCCCTCATTGTTCATGCCTTGCATGATTTTTGCCTTTTCTGCAAGATAATCATCAAAGGATCGAATTTTATCCGTATGGTCCACATCAATCATGGTCATAATCCCAATATTCGGGTAAAAATACTTACAGGACTCCGTCATATCCCCTTTTTTAGATACGGCTGTTTCAAACACTGCCACATCGGTATTTTCATCAATTCCCAGTAAATAAGAAAGGTTATAATAATCGGCATTTTTGCTGGAGATGGTTGCCTGGACATTGTGTGTTTCTTCTAAAATATGTTTTAGCATTTCTTTCGTAGTAGACTTTCCACATGTACCCGTAATGGCGACGACAGGAATGTTAAACAGATGTCTGTAATACGAAGTAAATTTAAAGAAGCTTTCTTTGAGATCCTTTACTATAATGATTTGCTCAGAATCTAATCTTTCCATATGCGTAAATGATGTATCGGTAACGATGAATACATTCTTGTATTTCTTTATCGTTTCAACAGACACCTCTCGATTGTTCGAACGAAAATATAACGTATGACTGCTAATTTCAGATCTGTCATCCGTGACGATCTTGATCCGTATTCCTTTTTGCTTGTCATTTGGCTGAATGTTCATGGCAGTTAAAATGTTCTCCAATAATAATGTTTTCAAAATGTTCCCCCTGAAGTTTCTTTTTTGAAAAAAGCATCTCCCCCATATTCCTGTTCTATATAATAATCGTGATTGAATCTTTATGAATTGCCTAATATATCATATGATTTGTCCCCTCATGCTGGTGTGTGATAATTACACATGCAATTAGCGGAAATAAAGTATTGTTTGGCAAAAACTTATAAGTTTTAGAGTTCAAACTGGAATAGTATTCTCCAAATAAATTCCTTTTCACTTTTAAACTCTTTCTTGAACACTTTTCTAGCATTATCTTATATTTCTTTAAATTTTATATTTAAAAAATAAAGGAGTAGGAGGTAACTTTGTCCTATCTTACTTGATTATTATTTTTACCGAGCTGTTACGAATATTTAAATACGACTCACACCAGCCACTTGCGAAAACCTCAAACGAAACTAGTTTAATAAACATCTTGCAGTATATTGAAAATAATTACCAAACTTGTACACTGGCAGAAACTGCGGCTTACTTTAATTATAGTCCAAGCGATTCAGTACGTTAATTAAGAAAAATACCCGTAAATCGTTCAAAGAATTATTTAAAATACAAAGATTGACACATGCATCCTTGCTGATTGAAAAAATATCTGACCCAATCTATGAGATTGCAAATAAGGTTGGTTATGATAACCTTACGTTTTTTTATAAAAAATTTAAAGATTTCTTTGGTAAAACGCCAAGTGAATATAGGTTAAAAAAACAATCATCATTTAGTACGTGAATTGCAGGAATCATCTAATAATGATGTAAGAAAACCGCCTCTACAGAAGCGGTTTATTTTCTAAAGTATCATTATTGGTGTGCATCTTTTTTAACATTATTGTTATCAATGAATTGAGCATCATTTTCAGTAGCGAACTCTTCAGTTACCTGGCTTACATTTTGTTCATGGTTGTTATTTTTGTCGGTGTGATTTAGGACAAATTTTGCGAAATTACCATTGTTAGGAGAAAAGTTTTTCTCTTGGCTCATGAGAAGCCCTCCTTGGTGTAAAAATAGATTGACTAAACTTAGGTAATAGAGAATTAGCTTTAAGAATTACATTGTTGATATGTCAATGACGAAACGATAGCGTACATCACTACGTAGAACACGCTCATATGCTTCATTTATTTGTTCAGCACGGATGATTTCAATCATAGGAGCTATACCGTGTTCAGCAGCAAAATCCAGCATCTCCTGTGTTTCACGAATTCCACCTACAAGTGACCCAGCAATGCTACGACGACCCATAATTAAAGAAAAAACATGATACTTATCAGCCTCAGCTGGAGCACCGACATTTACAAGTGTTCCATCTACCCGAAGCATAGATAAATACGCATCAACATCTAGATTTGCGGAAACCGTGTTTAATATTAGGTCAAATCGACCAGCCAACTCTTTAAATGTTCCAGGATCGCTGGTTGCATAATAATGATCCGCACCCAACTTTATTGCCTCATCTTTCTTTTTCATACTTTGGCTCAATGCAGTTACTTCGGCACCCATGGCATGTGCAAACTGAACAGCTACGTGTCCAAGGCCTCCAACCCCCACAATGGCAACCTTTTTACCTGAACCTGTGTTCCAGTGTTTCAAGGGAGAGTATGTAGTGATACCTGCACACAATAACGGAGCTGCTACATCCAAACCTAGAGCATCTGGAATACGGACAACGAAATCTTCCTTTACTACGATTTTTTGGCTATATCCGCCGTAAGTTGGATTACCATCATAATCTAATGAATTATATGTGCCAATAACACCTTTCGTACAAAATTGCTCTTCACCGCTCTGGCAGTATTCGCATTCACCGCACGAGTCAACAAAACAACCAACACCAACATGGTCCCCAACAGCAAATTTTGTAACTCTTGATCCCACTGCTGCCACAACCCCAGCTATTTCATGACCAGGAACCATTGGGAATATTCCACCGCCCCATTCATCAAAAGCACTGTGAATATCCGAATGACAAATACCACTAAATTTAATATCAATTAAGATGTCGTCAGGTCTTAATTCTCTTCGCTCAATGGTAGTGCGTTCGAAAGGTGCTTTTGCCTTTGGAGCGCTAAGAACACCCGTTGTAGTAGTGTTTTTTTGATTATTAGACATAAAAGACAACACAATCCTTTCTAGTTAACACCGAAAAATTCGATTAACAATAATAGAATTACCCCTATCTTGTTCTCTATACACAGTGATAACTAAACACTTTCCTAGGATTTGTTGATTATTAGACAAAATAATTTTAATTATCCATTATATTTATTAATTTTGTTTTACACTACCATGTTTAATGTAGAGTTGAGAATGCTCAAAACTCAAGGGGGTGATAAGAATAAGACCTATTTATATAATTTATTGTGCGTATTATTTAATTCTTCTGAACTAAAAATGGGTCAACCCATTGATTGACCCATTCTTTCATTTAAATAGAGTTGTATTACAATGTAGACATATCAATAACAAATCGATAACGTACATCGCTGCGAAGAACTCGCTCATATCTTTGTCCACTTGGTCTGCACGGATTACTTCAATCATTGGGGCAATGCCATGTTCAGCGGAGAAATCGAGCATTTCTTGTGTTTCCCGAATTCCACCAACGTTGGAAGCAGTAATGCTGCGACGGCCAGCGAATAGTGAGAACACATTGTACTGATCTGGCTTGTTTGGTAAACCTACATTTACAAGTATTCCATCTACGTTAAGAATTGATAGATATGCATCAACGTCAATATTGGCAGACACTGTGTTTAAAATAAGATCAAATTTACCAGCCAACTCAGAGAACGTAGTAGGATCACTGGTTGCATAATAATGGTCTGCTCCAAAGCCAAAGGCTTCCTCTTTTTTATTCATAGACTGACTTAGGACAGTAACTTCAGCACCCATAGTATGGGCATATTGTACAGCGAGGTGACCAAGACCTCCCATTCCTACAATCGCAACTTTCTTACCCGGGCCGACATTCCAGTGTTTCATTGGAGAGTAAGTCCGTGATGCCTGCACACAATAATGGGCTTGCTACACCCAGATCAAGTCCGTCTGGAATACGGACAACAAACTTGTCCTTTACAACGATTTTTTGGCTGTATCCACCGTATGGTAGATTACCGTCGTAGCCTATTGAATTAAATACAACCACAACACCTTTCTTACAAAATTGCTCCTCACCTCTAAGGCAGATTCACATTCTCCGCAAGAGTCAACAAAGCAACCCACACCAACACGGTCACCAACAGCGAATTTTGTAACCTCTGAACCTACAGCTATCACAACGCCTGCAATTTCATGACCAGGAACCATCGGGAAGACACCCCTGCCAAAATCATTGTGTGCATTATGAATATCGGAGTGGCAGATTCCACAATACTTAATATCGATTAAAACATCATCCGGCCGTCAATCTCTCCGTTCGATTGTTGTCTTTTCAAATGGTGCTTTTACACTCGGAACACTAAGTACACGGGTTGTAATGTTTTTATGATTATTACACATGAGACATAACACAATCCTTTTTTGTTATCGCTAAAATTTGAATTTACATTAATGGATATTTGGCTAACCATTAACCATCAATTATATAAACACCAATATCTTAATGAACATCTGTTTATTATTATAAATTGATTCATCATGCTATCAATGGATAAATCAGCTCACTTTGTTAATTAATAAACAAATCAATCGAAATTGTTCATTAACTTTAAGAAAATTTTCATGAACCAAATCGTCTTTGTAAAGCACAAAAATATGGCTTGTTCATTAAAATTGAAATGGGCTACCATTACGTAGCCCACATTCTAAAAATTATATTTAAGCTTTTCGTTTTAAATTGACATAATACTCTAGATCATAACAAACTTACATAGATGTTCTTAATCAAATTGCATGATATTTAGTCCATTTTCCATTTATATATCGACCGACGAAAATGAATGCTTTCACAATCCAATCAATAAACATAGCCACCCAAGTACCAAACATTCCCATGTTAAAATAAGTACTAAGGAGATAAGCCAACGCTATACGACAGAAAAACATCGATAAAATCCCAACCCACATCGGGAATTTAGCATCTCCTGATGCACGGAACGTTACAGGTAAAGTGTAAGCAAGCGGCCAAATGATGACTTCGAAAGCTGCATGCCACCAAACGATTTGTGTCGTTAATGATCTTGCAGTCTCTGATAATCCATAGACATTTAATATGGCTGGGAGTATAGCAAGCACCAATGCACAGCTAACTACTTGTGCCACATACACAATACCCATAATTTTTTTGGTAAAATATTTAGCCTGTTCATAATCTCCTGCACCGATACATCTTGCTATAATTACAGTCAGCCCAAGGCCGATTGCCATACCTGGCAGGACTTCAAACATTACGATGGTGCCTCCCACCGCATTAGCTGCAATGGCTTCTGTACCAAAAGTGGAAACTAGACTAAGTACAACAATTCTTCCCAAATAGAACAAACCATTTTCCAATCCATATGGAACACCAATACCTAAGATTCTTTTAATCATGGACCAGTTAAATTTGTGTTTTAAACTTTTCTTTATATATAGTGGCTGCTTTTTGTTAAAAGCCAATGTAATAATAATTACAGATGCCGCAATACGTGATAGAAGGGTCGGTATGGCCACACCTTCAACGCCAAAGTGAAAGCCATAGATAAGGATGGCATTCCCAACTGCGTGAGTAATGTTCATGGCCAACATTACATACATGGGCAGTTTTGCATTACCCATTGTCCTAAATATGGCAGCTCCAGCATTATATTACGCAAGGAATGGAATAGATATGCCAGTGATCATTAGATAAGTATTTGCACTAGTGCGAACTTCATCGGTAATTTGACCAAATAGTCCATTCAAAATTAGTGGTTTGATAAGATAGATAATGAGCGTAATGATAATAGACATAGTGCCAGCAAACCATAACAGTTGATTTGCTGCTTCCCTTGATTCTTCCTGCTTCTTCCTGCCCATGTATTGTCCCGCAATTACTGCCCCACCCGTTGCGAGTGCCGCAAACAAACTAATGAGTAAAGCCATAACAAAGTCTACAAGGGAAACTCCAGATACAGCAGATTCACCAACGTGAGCTACCATAATGGAGTCTGCCAATCCCACCAGATATTCTAAACCCTGCTCTATGATAAGTGGCAAAAATAATACGAATAAATCCCTATTCGTAAATAACTTTGTTGATTGTAACGCTAAAGTCTTCTGTTGCAACTTAATCCCCCCGATTATACTGCTTTATATGATTCTGCGAATATCCGTAACTCCAGTCGTTTTCAAAAATAAATATTGATTCATTAATGAACAACTGTATATAATTATAAATAGAAATTGAATACTGGCAATTGTTAATTGGACACAATTTGTTCATTAGTGAACATATAAATAAAAATTTTTAATTATCTTTAAAGGAGTTTAAATCTAAATGACTAAAGTGGATAGAAGAATAGCTAAAAGCCAAGAAGCGATAAAAAAAGCAGTAGTTGAACTAATGTCAGAAAAAAGTTTTGATGACATCACGATACAGGATATTTCCGACAGGGCCAATGTTAGCCGAGGAACCATCTATCTTCATTACATGGATAAATTTGACCTATTGGATAAGCTCATTGAAGAGCATATTGACAAAATGGGGGAAATTTGCGAATCGACATCTGAAATGGAGTATAAAGATGCGAACCTGCCATGGTTTGAATACCTCAAAAGTCATTATTTATTCTTTTCAACCATGTTAGCAAGTAAAGGAGCCCCTTCTTTCCGTAGGCAGTTCCATGAGTTTCTTATTGAAGAGTTCAAGGATGAAGTCGATACATCACAAGGAAAGAACCATGAATTAAATGAAGATGTTCTTCTTCAATTTATTGTCACTTCATATGTTGGGATTGTGGAATGGTGGATCACGAATGGAATGCTTTATCCACCTAAAGTTATGGCAGAACAAGTAGGAATTTTGTTAGAGAGAAATCTATAATAATTTTATATCACTTGCCCCCAAAAAAACTATAAAAAAGGCTAGGAAATGTGAATACCTAGCCTTTTTCATATACTTTTTATTTACACGGTATTGGTAATTAGCCCTGATTCATTTCTTCAGAAGAAGATAGTTTTTTATCATTTTTAATTAGGAATACATTGATCCAGTGCATCATTAGGAATTGTTGGTCCGATTTCCTTTACGTTAGCAATAGTACAATAAGAGAAGAAAATTGTTAAACATTATGCCTTTGTAATTCGTGAACATAGCCATCCTGCTTTTTATTTCATTCTTCGAACTGCTTTAAAAGATTTAAGAGCTTTTCCATCCAACGAATATTATGGTCTGATTGACTAAATGCATGTTCACTAATAAATTGAACCGCCCTCTGCTGTTTTTCATCAAGCAATTCATTTCGCACTTTGAATTCTTCTTTATTTTTAGCCTCTTTATATTCAGCCCACCGATTCTTTTCTTGTTTTAAAGTTTCCTCAAGGAAAAAAGCTGCCTTCGCTGGATCAATGTATTTTAACAGATAAATGGATATGTACAAATCTTGTATCTTTGAGACTTTTTTAAAGCTGTTATAAATCTCTTGCTCAAGAAAGCGCCTTCCTTCCTGAGTTATCCCGTACAGGGTTTTGTTTGGGCGATTGACTATCTCAATTGTTTCGACAGGCTCAATTAGCCCTTTTTTCTGTAGTGACTCAAAATTATAGTAAAATTTTCCTTCACTTATTTTTATGGGAATTACATCTAGCAAGGCTTTCTTTAATTGATAGGGGTTGCTATTTTCATTAGCCAAACTCCCGAGTATAAATAACGAAAGAGACATTGGAAAATCTCCTTTCTTATAATTAGTCCTTTAATCCTTTAAATTTTATCATAATAGTATTTATCATACCTCCATTTGTCTTCATTCTCAGCTTCTGAAAGCGTGTATCGCAAGAGAAATAAAGCCCATTTATATAATTTTGCAACAGAACAAAAATAAAATTCTTTAGTACAATTTACTCTATATAAACTACTCTGATTAGAGTAAATTAAAATTAGGAAAAGACATGAAGTAATACATAATTAGCAATTAACCATTCATATTACTTTGTGTATATTTATTTACAGGAGGAAGAATTTTATGAATAAAGAAGTAATTCCAATGAATGAAATCACAAATTTCCAATCACGTACGGAAGAGTTTTTTCCTATTAATTGGTACAAAGAAATGCTTCAAAAGCATCCTATTTATTATCATGAAAAAACAAATACATGGAATGTTTTTAAATATGAAGATGTTAAACAGGTGTTAAGTAACTATGAATACTTTTCAAGTGAAGGTCCAAGAACCACAATCTTTGTTGGAGCTAAAGACAAACAAGAAAAAACCTCGCCTATTATGAATATTACACTCTTAGATCCACCTCAGCACCGGAAAGGACGCTCCTTGTTGGCAGCTGCTTTCACTCCCCGCAGTTTAAAAAACTGGGAGCCCCGTATCCAACAGATTGCATCCGAACTTGTGGAAGCCATACAAGAAAACTCTACTGTTAATATTGTTGAAGCCTTAGCTGCGCCATTGCCTAGTCTGGTCATAACAGATTTATTTGGGGTACCGGTACAAGATAGGTATCAGTTCAAAAAATGGGTTGATATTCTTTTCCAACCTTATGACAAAGAAAGATTGGAAGATATTGAGCTGGAGAAACAAAATGCTGCCAAAGAATATTTCCAATATCTTTACCCGATTGTCGTTCAAAAACGTTCGAACCTTTCGGATGATATTATCTCTGACTTAATCCAAGCTGAAGTAGATGGAGAAAGGTTTTCCGATGAGCAGATCGTACAGACCACAATGCTGCTTTTAGGTGCGGGGGTTGAAACAACAAGTCATGCGATTGCCAATACTTTCTATTCATTGCTCTATGATGACCAGTCATTATATGGAGAACTAAAAGACCATATAGAATTAGTGCCAAACGCAGTCGAGGAAATGCTCCGATATCGTTTTCATATGTCTAGAAGAGATCGTACTGTTAAACAAGACAATAATTTATTAGGCACTGAGTTAAAGAAAGGAGATGTTGTCATTGCGTGGATGAGTGCTTGTAATATGGATGAAAATATGTTTGACGACCCATTCTCTTTAAATATTCATCGTTCAAATAATAAAAGACATTTGACATTCGGAAATGGTCCACATATCTGTTTAGGTGCCCCTCTTGCACGATTAGAAATGAAAATTGCTCTAGAGGCATTCTTACAAAAGTTTTCTCGCATCGAACCGGTTGAAGGGTTTCAATTAGAAAGAAATTTAACTGCTTCTGCTACGGGACAGTCCTTAACTTATTTACCGATGAAGGTCTATAAGTAAAGATTAAACAGTCTTTTGAAATAGTTATTTCAATTTGGGAACATCAGGTTACTTCTGTTGTTCTCTTTTTTTCTCTGTTTTGGTAATGGATTTGTCTAAATAGCTTTTCAGATCACAATCCGCTACTACTCTGTATCCTTCTTGATTATACTCAGTGTAGCACCAAAATAACTGTCTTCTTTTGAATCCAGCTCAAACCAATCTCCGAAATGGAAGCCAGTATTCCATGCAACCTTATTTTCACCTTGGGCACGAATGTATTCTACCCAAGCTTTCATACTAGAATACTGTTCTTGGAGAATCCTAGTATCACCATAGATGAGGTATACCGTCCAAGGACAAATAACAGCTGCATCTCCCCATGCAGCGAATGAATCACCATCCACCACATTTGGAATCACGAAAGGCACTCCCCCATCGGGAAGTTGGTCTGCCTTTAAATCACTGAGCCATTTGTTTATGAATGATTACAAAAAAGACTAAACGGCCTTAGTCCCTTAGAATACAGGGCTAACGCCGCTTAGTGTCTTTTATTTATTTCCGCTGTCTACTTGACGGGGTGCATTTCAGAGGGTTAGTTGCCTTTCTTTAAAATGAATTGCGGGATACTCTTCAAATGTGTGGAATGTGGGAACAATTAATTAGTCTTATTAATGGTATTTTCTTGAATATATTTTGCCAATGCTCTATCGCAGCAATAAACATAAAACCCCTTCATCCCCCTAGTCATCAACGTTTTATATGTGTTTCTAACTAGATCAACTAAAGGATCAACTTGACCTTTTTTGGGCTTCGCAGGCCTTGCCCCTTTATCTTTAAACTCATCTCTTCTTACAATGATTTTCTTTGTTTCCTCATCAAAACCAAGGTCTTTTCCTATAATCACACCAACATAATCCATCTCTAGCCCTTGAACGGTATGAATGCACCCAATTTGATTCGCACATTCCGGATGAATAGCCCAGTCAATTCGATTCGGATCATTCCACGGCAAGGCAAATTTATGTTCCTCGATTTCCACATCCTTCGCAAGCTCTCCACCAACTATTTGTCCATTTCCACGCGTATCCAGCTAATAGTCTACCGCCGCGTTTATCAACGATTTCCTCTTTTAACTTCTGGGGACTTGAAACAATTTTAAAATCAAAATCCCCTTCCAAAGGGAAATTTTCTTTTTCATTATGTAATAAGCTATTTAACCATGAAATGTAATTACCTGAACCCGAGCATCGATATTGTGATTCAAGCTCGACAGTGTGAAGGGTCGCACCAAACCTTGAGGCTTCCTTTTCTACCTCCTTAACGCTGCCGATATCTTTTTTGGAGATTCTTTGAAAATCATCGATAAAAAACACGCTTATACGTGAGGAGCGAATAATTTGTGTAATTTGATTTTCTCCCTCAATTTTCTTCTTCATATGACCATGTTCTTTTAATCGATGAGCTTCGTCACAAACAAGGACATCAAAATAGTTTTCAGGTGTTTGTACGTAGGAAGCGGATCCTTTAAACAAATCCCTGACTTCTACATTACCAGATGAACCAATCAACTTTTTGCGAAGCACTTCCCGAATGCCTGATTGGGTGTTATATACTCTACATATGCTCTTGAATTTAACATATGACTCATTAAATTTAATCCTATAACGGATTTCCCAGTACCGGGTCCTCCTTTAATAATAATCACATGCTTTTGGTCCGTCTGTATTTTTAACTGGTTAAAAAGACTCGCTACTTTTTCATAAGCAACCTTCTGTTCATCTAGTAATACAAATTCTTCATTACCAGCAATTAGTGATCCCACAGTCTCTACTAATTTTTTGGAAGGACGGATTTTGCCATTCTCAATCGTATCGGCTATTTCTTTACCATTTCCTTTTGACACTAAATGCCGGATATTCTTAGCTAGATCCCGATCACTAAATTGAAAATACAATGGAGATTCTTTAATATATTTATCATATCGTTTGTCGAGCAGCGGCTCACCAATACTAGCCATAATATAATTATGTAAATAGGCGCATGAGTGAAGTTTTATAAAAGTATCACTATACAAAGACTCGTTAAAATTTTGAAGGTATCGTTTATATGATGATGCTTGGTATGCAGGATGAACTGTTTCTCTTTCTCGCCCGCCCAAGAAGGTTCGAACAATTCCGTCCCCATCAGCAGTTTTTGCCTTTTGCCATTGCTTTAATTCAATAATCACCGCATTCTTTGTACCTTTGTCATCCTGTCCGGTAATCAGAAAGTCAATCCTTTTCTCAGTGGAAGGCAGTTTATATTCTAATAAAACATGTGTGTCCTCTTTTAAGTCAGCATCACGCAGCACCTTGGCCATTTGAGGAAGAGATCTTTCCCAAGACTGTAATTCACTGCTTGAAACGACCTTATTCATTTTACTTAATACTTTTTCCTTTAGTACATAGCCAATTTTATTTTCGTAGATATGATTTAAAAAGGCGGAAGATGTCTCATTATAAATGATCACTTAACCGTTTCCTCCTATTTCTTAACTGGGTACTTCTCTGCATATTTAATCAACTTTCTTGTGACCTCTTCTTCAAGATTAATTTCCATTTTATCTGCTAACTGGATTAGATAAATTAATATATCAGCTATTTCATCTTTAATATTCTCTCTTGTTTCAGCTAGTGCCTCTTCAGTGGTCTTCCATTGAAAGTTCTCGAGCAACTCACTAGCTTCAAGAGAAATAGAAATCGCCAAGTCTTTTTCGTTGTGATACTTTTTCCAATCTCTTTCATCCCGGAAGGATAAAATCTTTCTTTCAATCTCTTTCATTTAAATTTCTCCCTATGCTCAATTAAAATAATGCCACTATACTTTTATTACCTTATTTTAACACTTCTGTTTTAATTAAACACTTAATTAATGTTTATAAAGCTAGTTAACCAATTTAAATATATTATCAAAAAATAGAGCATCTGCTCTCTTTTAATACGAGTATTAGTTTACTTTACAGAGCCCTTGGGACGGCTGCTGTCGGTTCTTTTGTTTTAACTTATGAACGAAAAAGGCCATGAAAACCATCCCTATGTTCCTTTAACGTATAATTTTTTTGCCATTACTAAACTAAATAAAAAACGGTAAAAATTTTTTACCTAGTAGTAAAGAATTTTTACCTCAAATTGTATTTTTCCAATTTATAATTTAATAATTGTTTGGAAATTCCTAATCGTGTTGCCAGTTCAGTTAATTTCCCGTTTGTATTTTTTACTTCACTAATAATGATGGATTTCTCAAACTCCTCAATCGCATTTTTTAAAGTCCATTCCTTAGTATCCTTTTGATTACTTATTTCTACCTCATTGTATTTTCTAATTCTCTTAGGTATATCCTCAATAGAAATTTGATTAGAAGTAGCATTAATATAAGCTGTTTCGATTGCATTTTTTAATTCTCTAATATTCCCTGGCCATGGATACCTTTTAAAACATTCCAGCACTTCCGGTTTTACACCGTCAATAGACATATTCATGTGGTTATTGTAAAAATGAATATAATACTCAAGCAATGTTTCAATATCTTCTTCTCTTTCAGCTAAAGCAGGTAAATCAATTTGAACAACTCCCAATCTGTAAAAAAGATCCTCTCGCAATCTTTTTTCAGAAACTAAAATTTCCGGATCTTCATTTGTTGCCGAAATGATCCTTATGTCAACATAAATATTTTTGTTTCCGCCAATTCTTCTTATCATTTTTTCTTCAATCGCTTTGAGCAGTTTTGCCTGAAGATAAAAATCTAAAGAATTAATTTCATCCAAAAATAATGTTCCACCTTCAGCTTGTTCCATTAATCCTGGCATATCTGTGGAACCTGTAAAACTTCCTCTAACCGTACCAAACAAAGTACTCTCCAGCAGGTTAGGTGGAATCGCACCGCAGTTTAGTGAAAGAAATGGAGATCCATATCGATCACTTAAATTGTGTATCGACTGGGCAACAACCTCTTTCCCTGTGCCTGTTTTACCATTTATTAAGACAGTAGAATTGGTTTTCGCAATTTTCTTTATCCTATTCTTAATGGCTCTCATATTTGGATTGGCAGTAATAATATTTTCAATTGTATAAATGGTATTATTTTTCCGATAAACTTTATGGCTCGCCATTTTATCCAAAGACTGGATATTTTCCTTGGAATAAATGTGTTTTGAGAACTCAATTACTCCAATCACTTTATGGTTGTCAATAATCGGATATGTGGAATTTATCGATTCGAAATGATTTCCACTTTTTGTAACTAACTGTTGTCTAACATTACTTTCGGCTTTTCCACTTTTTATAACTCTCATAATGGTGCTGTTTTCATTTGTAAGGTTTTTATAAAATGAGGTTATATGTTTTCCCATAAATTCCTCAGGTCTAAGACCAATTTCTCTAAGAACATTTAAATCGGCTAAATCAAAAAAAATGATGATTCCTTCTTTATCGGCAACTAAAATATTATCATAATCCACTAATTTTTCGATATTTCTGATATCTATATTCAAGATTTAACCTCCATTCCTCTATTGTAAAAGGAAGAACACTATCCTTATTTCAATTTGTATTTTAAATAAAAGTTATACCAAAACACTTTATCATTATTATAGGGTAAATTTAAATTCAAAGAACAGCCCTTTTTAAAGAATAGAAAAAGATACCTTTTCACTTTAATTTCTTTAGTAATAAGGTATCTTTCCCGTTTAAGGAAAATATATTTTTAGTTATTATTTATTGATTGGAATTATGGTTTAACCAATTGATGGCTGTCTCAACAACGACTGCTACTCCCAAAGGAATAACTCCTTCATCCAATACAACGTTTGGATTATGAAGCGGATAATGGTTCTCTCCTAAACCGTTGGCACCAGCCCACATAAACATCGTTGGCACAATATTGCTGATATAGGAAAAATCTTCTGTGCCCGCCAACGGCTCCTTGTTGACCTCCAAATTGTTCTCTCCAATGACTTCTTTTACATAATGTGCCATTTGCTCACACAATTCCTCATTATTAAATAAAGAAGGGGTTGAGACTGTTTGAAGGCTGTAGGTACCGCGTAACATTTTAACGGTTGCATCAACAATCTCTGGAACTCTTTTAAATAAATAATCCCTTACTTTCGGATTAAATGTACGTAAAGTGGCATCAAGGTGGGCAGAATCAGGAATAATATTTGCGACAGTTCCTCCACCCATCTTCCCGATAACAAGAACGGCCTTTTCTCTTGGGTCTACTTCTTTCCCAACTAAACTATTTAATTGCGAGTAGACCGCATTAATAATCATCAATGGATCGATGGCTTTTTGTGGTTCAGAACTGTGCCCGCCTTTTCCCTGTACTTTTAGGAAAAAGCCATCCAATGACGATGCTGCAATCCCCGGCTTATATCCGAATTTTCCGACCTCTAAGCTTGGATCAACATGCAGAGCCAGTGCCGCATCTACTTTTGGATTTTCCAATAGCCCATTCGCCACCATATCCTTAGCACCTGCGCCAATTTCCTCGGCTGGTTGGAACATGATCTTGACCGTTCCGTTAATCGCATTTTCTTTTTCCTTTAATAACTTTGCCGCACCGAGCATGAATGTCGTATGGATATCATGACCGCATGCATGCATAAATTCATTAGTGGATTTAAAATGCAGATCTGTATTTTCCTTTAGAGGTAACGCATCCATGTCTCCTCTTAACAAAAGAGTTTTACCCTTTCTCTTACCAATCGTTACAACTAACCCGGAGGTCCCTACCTTTATAGGTTCAAGACCCATGTTTTTTAAAATTTCTTCCACGTAGGCAACCGTTTTTGGTAAATCAAAGCCGATTTCGGGATTTTGATGAAGATATCTACGATATTTGATTAGTTCCTCTTTTATTTCCTCAGCACGTGCTAAAATATAATCTTTTCCTAGGGTTCTACTCATAGTAACGCTCCTTCACTTTTTGCTCGATCATCATTAAAAGTATTTAAATCAAACTTTGGTTTTATTTTAGCTGCCATGAAAAATAACCCAAATTGGACAATAGAAAGAACCATTAAAACAGTTAGAAGTGAACCATATGAATGGCTTATTTGGTAAATAGCACCTGACACGATTGGCGTTATGGCTGCACCTAATGAAATAAAAATGGCTACAACTCCATATTTTGCACCAAATTCCTTCTCACCAAAAAGAGCTCCTGTCATGTAGGCAGGTGTAACGGTAACAGCTGTTGAGCCTATTCCTGAAAAAACAGTATAAAGAATAGCTGGTAAGACTATGTTTGCTTTCATCAAAAATAAAAAACTTACCAGACTTCCTGCAGATATAATAAATAATGTTGTGACTAATCTCAGCTTGTCAAATAACCGACCTACTACCAGTTTTCCGACAATTACCATTCCCGAGCCTAAAGATAATAGCAATGCAGCTGTTTTGGCAGTTGTACCTATGCTAGCCAGATAGGGGGCAAGATTGATTAGCATTGCGTTAACAACGAGCCCGCCTACTAAGATCGCTAAACAAAGAGTCCAAAATGATAAGGACTTTAATGCTTCGCCCTGAGTTGTACCTGTTAATTCTTTCTTTTGTGTACTTATTAAATTCGTTTCTTCACTAAGTGGTGATAGACCTTTGTCAGCTGGATTTAATCTTATTACAAATACAGCCAACGGAACTAATACAGCAACTATTAAAATTCCTAAGACTAGATAGGCTGATCTCCACCCGTAGGCTGTGATAAGCCAATTAACTAAAGGACTAAGGATTACACCCCCAAATCCACTACCTGACAAAGCAATCCCTAAACATAAACCACGTTTTTTATTAAACCAATTGGTGATGAGAACGGATGCAGGAATCATTGCACCTCCTGCCATACCGGCCCCCATTAGGATGGCAAATAGATAGAAATGAATCAGTTTAGTTGAAAATGAAAAACCAACAAAGGCAGCAGAAGCAATTAAAATAAATAATGTTAGATATACTCTTAAATCCATCTTTCTCATTAATCTACCTGCTATTGGACCTACAGCCATGGCAGCTAAAGCCATGATGGTAAAATATAGCATAAACTGAGATGGACCAAATCCTAGTTCTTTCGTAACAGGCAGAATAAATAATGAAACCAAGTTGGCAATCGGAGCATAAATTAAAGTCATAATCAAAAAGGTTGCTACAACAATCCACCAACCATAAAAAGCCTTCCCCTTTTCTTTCATACCATCCCATCCTTTTTAGTTGAAATTTTATGATTCTACTACTAATTTTTCGATCGAATCGAATTTATAAACCAAATTACCAGCCATATAGGTTTCCACTACTTGTATCTGATCAATTTGCTCCGGATTTATGACCAATATATCTAAATCCAAGACAATGAAGTCGGCGTGGAATCCTGGTTTCAGCTGGCCAACATTTGGAATCCGGGTGATTTCCTGTGCCGCTCGGGTATACAGCTTAATCGCTGTTTCGACATCTACCCTTTGTGTTTTACCGGTATCTGTTCCGTCGTGAGCAAGACGGGTAACGGCCGATTTGATTCCGACGAAAGGATTTACGGGGTCAGCCCATGCGGTGGCGGGAGCATCGGATGAAAATGCTACTTTTATTCCAGCCTCTAACATCGCTTTAAATGGATAGGTTTGCTTAGTTCGTTCCGCACCTAAATTATGAAGATAAGTTTCAATTTCTGCGAATAGGAAGATGGGCTGCGAAACAAATGCAATTCCCGTTTCTGCTGCCCGCTTCAGTGTACCAGGTGCCGGCATGGCTGCATGCTCCATTCTGATCGATGGTGCGTCTGTAAGCCAGCCTTTTTGCCCATAGAAGGTATCAACAATTAAATCGATTGCCTGTTCACCCATGGCATGGATAACTAGCTGGATGTTATGTTTTTTTGCTGCTTCTGCGGCAGCCGATAATTCTTCCCTGGTAGTCATTTGGATACCATAATTTTCTTCTTCTCCTAAAAATGGCGGGTTGACCCAGGCTGTTTGGCCGGAGACACTTCCGTCAGAAAACAATTTAATTCCGCCAATGTGGATTTGATTTTCTCTTGCCATTTTTTGCTGTTCAATGACAGGATGTTCTTTTAAATCTTCCCAAAGATAATAAAGAACGGAACGCTGCTTTAGTCCTTTTTTAGTAGCCAATTGATACATTTCTAAGTAATCATTTGGCTTTGTCCGCCCCATTAATTCCGTAATGGCTGTAATCCCGTGTGAAAGTAAAACAGGGCTGAGTTCTGCAAGTAATGCCGCATCATCTTCTAATGTCGTTTCAGGCATGACTTGATTAACAAGATCTTTTGCATTCTCACGTAAAATACCTGTTGGCTCACCGTTTTCATCACGGTCAATTTTGCCGCCCTGCGGGTCGGGAGTATCCTTCGTTATTCCTGCCAATTCCAATGCTTTACTGTTGACTGAAATGATATGGGCACAAGTTCGAGTAATGACAACCGGAACATCGGCTGCTGCCTGATCCAAATCCCGGCGCGTTGGGGCTCTTCCTTCTAATAACTTACCTTCATCATAGCCCCAGCCTTGAATCCAGGAATCTTGACTTTGTGATGCACGCACCAAACGAATTTGTTCTTGTAAATCCGATATGGAATGAATTAGAGGCTGGGTACAGGCTATTTGCTTGGCAGCTCCAGCCAAATACAACGGATGTAAATGTGCGTCAATCAAACCAGGCAGAACTCTTTTACCATTAAGGTCGACACACGTTCCTTCTATTTTTTTCAAATCCTCCTCTTCACCGATCCAGGCAATCCTGCCATTACGGACGACCATAGCACTGGCATAAGGCTGTTCTGGATTGGATGTAAAAATTTTTCCATTAATAAATGTTAATTCATTGCTGCTTTGACTCATGTTTTCTTCTCCTCTCATTTTGTTATTACTGAAATCGTTTACATCAGAGGGATGAATTCATCATTTTCTTCCTCACTTTTAGATATTGCAATAATTGTGCCAACTTTTTAAACTTTATTTGTAGATTTTGTGAATGTTCTTCTTACAACCTTAAAATCTTTTATTCTCGGCAATATTAATCACTAATTTCCTGAAGATTTAATAAATTAAAAGAACAAATATACCAAATAACTTGAGATTCTGTAAAATATTTTTTATTTTTTGTAAAAAAATTTTTACCAACAAATTTGCGTTTCAGGAAAATGAATTTCCCATTCTAGATGTTCTAATGATTCTTCCGTTGTCTTTCCTACTTTACTTTGAAACATGTCTACTAGACATATAGCATATAGACAAAGCAGCATAATTGAGTTATTATGACACACACCCACTAAATCCCCACTTTGTCACAAAGTTCGGCCGGCTCCAGATGTTTAATTTTTCTCTTCTTGCCAAACTCTCATCGTCCCTATATAAATCTAGATATCTATAGGGTGGATTCATAATATATGCCACTCGTGCGAATCCATCTTTTAACAAGGTTTCTTGAACAGATTGGCCCTCAACATAAACATAGGCCAACAGTCGACCATAGGCATCCCTTATGTCCCCCTGCTCGTATTCTATTGTTAAAGTGCCGCTCTTCACCAGCTCGTCATTCCTGTAGAAAGCTTCCTTTGCGTAAGGCTGAACACACATGTCTGGCTTTTTTGACTCCGGTGTGTCGATCAATAAATAACGAACCGTTTCAATTTTCCCCTTCACTCTTACCTTTATGGTATCTCCATCAACGGTATCGACGAATGTGACGGGCACTTGTCCTGTCGGGATGACAAACACTTCATCCTTAAGGGAGGTACTCGCTGGAATCTCATCCAACTGTAGACTTACGCTTGGTTTTATTTCTTCTTGCTGAAAAGATGGCGGATGTAAGGCTAAAAGAGTTGTGGCTGTTACTAATGCGACTCCTGTTATTCTTTTTCGCAAAATAAATACCTCCCTAATTTCAAGCTTCCTAGTTTACAAACTGTCCATATAGCTTGTTAAAGCCTCTTAAAATACCCCGCGATAGCTGGAAAACTCTCGAATTCCTTCCTCATCTCTCAAAACGAAATCCCTCCATTTCCTCTAGTAAACTCGAAATCTAGTAAAGATTCATGACAGTTCATGGGCTGTTGATGAAATGTTTTCTTATAGAACTGGATGGCCTCTTGCTCGTTTTTAGCAAAGATAAACACAAATTCCTTCGGCTTCATCTTCAGTGAATAAATGCAAATTTTATGAAAGCCTAAAACATTGTTTTCAATCATTTCTGCTACTTTCTTATGATTTGCTTGTTCAAAGTCTAATTCGGTTATGTTTTCTTCTAATGAAATCTTCTTCTCCGCTAGTAAATGGTGTATGTAATGAGCCAATGATGATTGTTCAAAACGTATACTATCTAAGTAAAGTTCTTTCACCAACATGTGATAGCACCTCGTTATTCGATTTTTTGGTATCCGTGTTTTTCGTACTTAAAGGAGTATATAAAAGTTAGGCAACAGTAAGACTCGTTTCCCTTTGGTCCTCAATCCTTCCTGTATGCTCGTTATAATTCACCGTGATGCTTCCAACTGGACCATTTCGGTTTTTCGAGACGATGATCTCAAGGGATTGATCGTGGATCTCCTTGTCATAATACGACTCACGATATAGGAACAAAATCACATCGGCGTCTTGTTCCACACTGCCCGATTCCCGAATATCAGACATCATCGGTCGTTTATCCGCTCTTGATTCCACTGAGCGATTTAGCTGCGCCAAACAAATGACGGGGCAATTAAAATCCTTCGCCATCGTTTTCAGTGATTTAGATATTTCCGTGACCTGTAAATGGGAATTCCCTCCGTACATTTGACCAGATTGGATCAAGGTTAAGTAATCAATCAAAAGGATGGGTTTCTTGGATGGAAATTGATTCATCATTTTTCGTGTTTTCGCTCTTATTCCGGCAATGGATTGTCCTGCCCCATCAAAAATTTGCATATGGGTTTCATTGAGAGCCCCAATTACATCCGACCATTTATCCTTTTGACTTTGACTGAGCATTCTTTTCGGATCCCGCATTTTTGCGCGGTTAAAGCCCCCTGTTGAAGCCATTAATCGAGTGGTAATCAGTCTTTCCGGCATTTCCAAGGAAAATACGAGTGGCAAGTAACCTGCCCAACCCGTCATTTTGGCAAAATGGAGCATCACATCTGTTTTTCCCATGGAGGGTCTTGCGGCTAGAATCGTTACTTCCCCATCCTGGAAGCCACCTGTCACCTCGTCGAGCTTGATGATGCCGGTTGTGGCACTTTTCAGCGTTGTTTGATCTTCCCAAGGTGCCTCATAGATATGGGACAAGGCATGTTGTAAAGACGTGTGATCCACCATCTTCATTTGATTAATCTTGTCCAATTCGGCAATGACTTTCGCAATCTCCCAATCATTCAGGGCTGCAATCGTCAAGATATTTCTCTTTTCCCGTTCCTTCCACAGGTCAAGAATGAGCTTCTCCGTGCTTTCAAATTTTTCAAGATCCGCAAACGATAACAGTTCCGAAAGGTAAGACATACCACCGAATGAATCGAGATCGGGTAAGGTAGTCAATGTGATCAAATCAATATTCTTACCGGCTCGGTTTAACTCGACCATTCTTCGCATTAATTCTTTATGCCGTGAACTTTCTAGCTGTTCAGACTGTACCACCGTATCCTTGAGTAAATACTCTGCTTTCATTAGGCTTCCTAAGAACGCTTTTTCCGCTACACTCATCACTCTTCACCCGCCGTTAGATCGAGTCTAAAACCACTTGGAATTTGTCTTCCGGTAGATAAGGCGGGTTGCTTATGCTTGGGTAGAGGCTTTTGTTTCTCATGATACGAATCTATTTCTTCTACCGTCAGAAGAGATTCATTTTCCCAGTTTTTCAGAATTCCAACCACATAACTCAGCCTTCGCTTGTTATTGGCACAGGCAATATTCATCGCTTTTAAAATGACCTCTTTCGGCTGCAGGAAGTTGGAATCCTCTAACCAAGCTAACAGCTGCTGTTTCGCATTGATGTTTGAAAAACCAAATCCATTGTAGTCCCAAAACTCAACGATTTCTTTCACATCTTTTTGGTTATTCTGTAATGAATTCTCGATGTCTGGATTTTTCTCTAGATTTGGATGAAAAGATTCTTGTTGTTGTTTTTCTTTTTCTTCTTCTTTTTCTTTTTGTCCACCTATCGTATAACGATGCGTCAACGTTTCGTCACGCACTCCATATGGAGGTTCCAGATATGTATCATTTTCATCTTGGCCGCTTGCTTCGTTGCCGATCATCATCTCTCCTTGGTCACAAAAAGATTCATAAAGGCTGCGAATTTCCTGTTTTTGAATAGGTTCCAAAACATAAAGAATCAGGGATAAATCCTCTACCTCCTTTAACTCGGAAAAAATACAATCCATCACCGGTTTTCCGCCTTTTTGAAGATTATCTTTCCCCCAGTTTTTAATCGCGAGTTCTCTTGTTTCAGGATTGTAACGAATCAACTTGTGATGCGTAATAAATCGTTCCATTAATGAATGAACACTCTCAATCGAATAGCCGAGATCAAACGCCATTTGTTTTTTCGTAATTTTGTAGATTCCAATTTGAGTTGTATGTGGATTCGTTAGAAGATAAACGTAAAAATATTTATCCTCAAAACACAACTATAATTAGGGATAGAACTTAACGTATTCTACGTAGGGTTTAACCCTTTTTATTTTACTTTATTGACAGTAAAACCCTATTTCGAAAATATAGTATTCAAAGTATACTACGAAGGTACATTCGCACTATGTGAAAGGAAGAAATCAACAATAGTTAATAACTTGTAAGAGGAGTTGATTTGTAATTAGAGTTCAAGAGATCATTATCTCAGATAATAAAAAGAGATATTTACTTATTGATAAGAATGGAGAATTCGTAAAGCCAGTTGTAAGATTCCTCAAGTATATGGACAATTCAGGTTCTTCCAGAAATACCTTACGTTCATTTAGCTATGCTTTAAAATTGTTTTTCGAGTTCTTGGATCAAAAGCAGGCAGACTATAGCGACATTGGAATTGATGATATGGCGGAGTTTGTTAGGTGGCTTCAAAATCCCTATCGGGATTTAAAGGTAATTAACATAAAACAAACAGATATGAAAATGAGAAAAGCACGTACTATTAACATCTATTTGGACAAAGTCTTTTCATTCTATGATTATCTTATGAAGCATGAAGAATATACATTGGATTTATCTACTCGTCTTAAAAGGCAAGTTCTCGCCTCTCGAAATAGTTTCAAAGGCTTTCTTCACCATACTCTTAAAAATAAGTCAAAAAATATTAAGAGTTTGAAACTCAAGGAGCCAAAGGAAAAATTGAAGATTTTGACATCAGATCAGGTACAAAAACTAGTCAATGCATGCCAGAATACCAGAGATAAATTCTTATTGGCTCTGCTATATGAAACTGGTATGAGAATCGGGGAAGCTCTATCACTACACCTTTCTGACATTGCTCCTGCAGCTAAAAAGATTACAATAAGAGATCGCGGTGAACTTATTAACGATGCAGAAATAAAGACTGTATGTAGTCCACGAACGCTTGATATTTCTATTGAAATAGCAAACCTTTATCGGTCTTACATTTTAGATATGCACACAGATGAGATTGATAGTAATTTTGTTTTTATAAAAATTAGAGGTGGACAAAAAGGAAGCCCTCTTGATTATCCAAGTGTTCAAGCTCTTTTTGTTCGACTAAAGACTAAAACTGGAATAAATGCGACACCACATATGTTCCGTCATACAAATATAACGGAGTTATGGCAAACAGGAGTTATGCGTCCTGAGGCCCTTCAAAAACGTGCAGGACATGCCCATATACAGACAACCCTTCAAATGTACGTTCACCCCTCGGAAGAGGATATACGAGATGATTGGGAAAAAGCAATGAAACAAAAAATGAGTAAGGGGGAAAATGATGAATAGCACTGCCTTTCAACCCAAGGCCACTACAGAGAAAACGGCAGTTATTCTAAAGCAATTAAACGGACGTT
Organism: Bacillus sp. OTU2372; assembly: GCF_038440275.1. Taxonomy (NCBI): domain Bacteria; kingdom Bacillati; phylum Bacillota; class Bacilli; order Caryophanales; family Bacillaceae; genus Bacillus; species Bacillus sp. OTU2372. The sequence goes on along the minus strand of NZ_JASATK010000022.1, from coordinate 46,835 downwards.
TTGGAAATGATGTATGGAATTTAACTGATCATTTTCTTGAAGAATATGGTGGAGGTAGTTCTTGGACGTATAAGCAGAAAAAAATTCATTTTGAACACCTTCCCACTAATATTAAGCATGAATTTAAATTTTTCTTCGCGACTCAATTAGTGAATGAAGAAATAACTCTTAAGACAATTGCGGCGTATTCTACATCATTTGTGCACTTAAGGAATTTTGTGCAAAAGTATTATCAAAAGATCACTAGTTTAGTAGACATACCTTATAACCATGGTTTATTGAAGTACAGAACCTTTTTGACAAACCTAGGATTAAAGACAAAAACAAAAAGTGGGAATAATACTAACCCAATTACTCTTTTCAATTCAATCATGAAATTTTTTTATCACTTCTATGATACAAGAGATGAGATGGAGAAAGATATATGGGATATGAGAAGAATACCCAATGCGAGGTATACAATTAATAGAAGCCAATATCTAATTTCCTTTGAAAAAATCCCATCAATATTTCGTAAATTAGTAAAAGAATATTGTACATTTGCATTAACATATGTGAGTCAAAATAAGTTATCGGAGTATATAAGAGGGCTTGATTTTTATCTGAACTTTGTTCAAAAAAATCATCCGGACTGGACAGATTTTAGTCAATTAAAAAGAGCAGATTTAGAGAAGTATTTTACTTACTTTAATCAAGAAAACGGGTCCTATAGCCCGGCTTATAGGTACAACTTACTATCGTCAATTAAATACTTTTTAGAATATCTTCAACGTTTTGAACGTTCTGAATCCCCATTAAGGCCAATAAGTACACTGTTTTTTAAGGAAGACTTTCCGAAGATACCAAAACAAAATGAAAATCAAATTAAATATATTCCTGAAACCGTCATGAAACAATTGGAGCATCTTTTATACCAAGATCAAAAGGAAATCACTCCACCTATGAAAGTAAATGAAATGGACTATATCCCAATTGTGATATTACTCATGGCTACTGGTTGGCGAATTAGTGACATATTAAACCTACGAATCCAAAATTGTTTGATATCCACTGACAAAGGCTATTATTTACAGGGAGATATCCCAAAAACGGATACAAAACGACATCGTGTACCTATTGATAAGGAGCTAGCAGGAATTTTACAAACAGTCATAGATCAAGCAAAGGTAAATTCGACGCAAGAAAACAACCCCGAAGGGTATTTATTTGTTCGCACAAGAGGTAAACGGCGAGGGAAACCCTTCTCAGGATCAAGTATACAAAATGCATTAAACCGTTGGGCTGAGAGGTATAGAATCGTTGACCAAAGTGGAAAGGTCTATCACTTTGGGAACCATGCCTTCCGACATACAAAGGGTGTGGAGTTAATCAATCTTGGGATGAATTTAACACATATCATGAAATGGTTCGCTCACGTTTCTCCTGAAATGACATTGACGTATGCCAAAATTGCAGATGATACTCTTAGGAAAGAATGGGAAAAGGCACAAGAAAAAAAGGGTGCACTCTTACGAGTTGACCTTAATCAGGCGCAAGTATCAGAAATGAATATGGAAGAAGACCTTATACATTGGGAATACATTCAAAGTAACATTGAGGCAGTACGTGTTCCATTAGGCTATTGTTTAGCCTCTAAAAAAGAAGGTTGTCCCTATGTAATTACGCCTTGTTTAACATGTCCGAATTTTTGTACAACACCCGATAATCTTACCGATTTTGAACGTGAAATAAAAAAGGTTGAAGAGCATATAGAAATGACGAGGGGTTTCCCAATATACAATGAAAAAACACAAGAACAATTGACCAATCTAATAAGAGTTAGGGATCAACTTTCCGAAGGTAAAGCGCATCGTGGCACTGGTGCCAAAAGAATATTATTTCAATTTCAAGAAAGAAAAGAAAGTGTGGTGAAATAATGAAACACAAAAGAAATACAGAGGCAGTTGTTGCATATGCAAAAAAGAAAAAGGAAGAAACGGTTGAAAAAGTTGAGCAAGCGATAAAGCAATTAATCAAACAGAATGAAAAAATTAATTTTAATACTGTAACATCCGCAGCTGGAGTTTCAAAATCATATCTTTACAACCAACCTGAGATAAGAGAAAGGATTGAAACCCTTCGTCAACAACAACGAGAAATGACAACTCCAAAGAATGTAAAAAAGAATATGAGTGATGAGAATAAAGAGAGTTTAATTCAGGTCTTCCGGGATCGTATCCGAGAATTAGAAAAGGAAAACAAGCAATTAAAAGAAGAAATTAAAAGGGTTAATGGAAAGCTTTACGAAAATTTTTAGAAGACTATCCTTTACACGAAAATTCAAACAAGACCCTTACGCTGTGTACATATAAACAACGTAAGCGCCTTGTTTTTTCTATATTAAAATTTTTTTAGTCTTGATTTGTCCTCCGGGGTCATCTCTTCTGAAACAATTGGATTCGTCCAAAAATCAGTACGTACCATTCTAAACCTTGCCATCTTCCACCACTGCCTTTCTTCTAATAAAATTTCTTCATATTTGATATATAGATAAATGAGGTAAATGGTCATAGGTTATTCATTAGAATATGAATAGTTTATGACACTCCTTCCTTACCTTTTCCTTAGCGAAGACCTAATGTAAAAGCCTATGTCTTTTAGCACTTCTACCATATCGAGGATTGCGGGCCAAAGCGAATTTCACTTTTTCGAATTTGAGGGCACTTTTAGCACTTAATAGCAAAAAAACGCCTTCAAATATCGAATTTGAAGGCGTTTTTTGCGATTTAGCGCGAATTTTGAGCTTTTTTAGTGTGAAGGTGTTTTTTTTCTTAGGTTATTGAAAAATCCAACAGAATTTAGAGCAAGTGGCTAATCCCAAACATAATGGTGTAAAGCTCACGATCTGAAAATTCATCAATTCAGGTATTGGTTAAAGAAAATGGTGTAAATCCATATTATTATCATGGCTATCTATTTGAAAAGTTATCCAACATTAATCTGACAGATAAAAGTGCCTTGAATAAGTTACTACCTTGGTCAACAACACTTCCTTTTATTTGTATAATTAGAAACCCATTTTAGGGAAGCAAGAAGCTTCTTAATAAAAAAGCCTCGACAAAATAATTAATTCAATATAGCATTCTTTCGTTTTTAAATTTTAGATACGGTTATCAATAATTTTTAGACAAGACGGTATACCAGCCTTTACGTGTAAAGATTATTTTCATAATCTATAACAAGTTTAATTGAAAGGAGGACATACAAGTGCAATTAGATTATAACGAAGCATTGAGATTAGAAGGCAAAATGATTAAGTATAAAAATGAAAACAATAAATGGTCGGTTGGTAGAGTTGTAAAGGTGACGAAAAAAGGTCTAGAAATTGAGGAATTAAGTTCCTCTAGTCCAAGTAATGGCTACGGTTATGGTTTTTGGGGACCACGACCATTTTTTAGACCACCCATTTTCTTCTCATTTGTAAATTTTAATTTTTTCCCTTTCTTTTTTTGGTAAAAAAAATATAATCTACTATAAATTAATTTTGATTCGTTCTTTATTCCTCTCCTGTTGTAGAATTCTCCTTCATAACAAATATGTATTTTGAAAAATTTTAGTTAATGGTTGTATTTAGGAATGGGAAAGAGGCAGAAAAATGAATCATCTGCCTTTTTTTTACTCAAAAGGAACATTATTCACCGTTAGTTTACTAGAAAAACAACAAATTATTTAAGTGATTTTAGTAAACTCTTGTATAAATAGACCATCATCTTGAAGCCACTCGGCAATAAAAATATCTTTGTAGCTTGTAATATTTTGGGCAATCAATTGTGATTTTAACCAGGATTCATCAAAACCCAAATCTTTAATTTCATCCCAAAGTACCTCTCCGTCCCTAATGATTGTTACTGGGACATAAACACCTTTAGATGGTAACTTAAAATCTTCTTGGGTAGTTTTTTGGTACTTAGATTTTTTTAATATACTAATTGAACCATTTGCTTCTAAATAGCAAAAGGCCACTTCACGGATTGAAAAGGTTTCACTTTGACGGAGTAAACTTTGCAATTGATTAATATTCATTCTATTTTTTCGTAATTCCTCTCGATTCACAATTCCATTTTTAATTAATGCTGATGGTTTCCCTTCAACCACGCCTCTAAATTTAAGAAATTTTTGACTTAAATACTCCACACTTAAAAGCAATCCTGCCCAAACCATCATCGAATAAATGATGTAGCTAACCCCTATATCATGGTCGTATAAAGCATTTCCGAGTAGTTCTCCTAGAACAATGGCTGCAATGAAGGTAAAAGGTGATATTTGATTAATGATTTTTCTTCCTACAAACTTCACTATTATAAATAAAAAAAAGAATCCGACTACAAGCTCTATTGTGATATGCATAATTTTCATTGTTTAAACCCCATGTTGCTGTATCATTATAGTTTATTATCCAACATACTACTGTAATTATTCGGTTCTTCCTTTATATTAATTGTTGTAACTTTTAGAAAAAATAGCAGGTCTAATACCATTGAACAAAATACAGGTGTATTTATATCCTCCAAAAAATTATAAAAAACGCCATCAAATATGTGAAATTTGAAAGCGTTTTTTGCCATTTAGCGTGATTTTAGAGCTTTTTTGTGTGAAGGCGTTTATCTTCCTAAGGTTATGTGAAAATCTTGTTTCTTCTATTCTATTAACCTTTCTTCTATTTATAATAGGTTTATTTCTCATCTATACAAATAAGGGCCGAAAAATAGTATGATCCTTTTTCCCCGTTTGAACCTTTTCATCAGCCTTCATCCGCCGATTCCAGACAATGGTCAAGTTTCCTTCGATCCATGACGGAATCTGTTCTAAACTAGTAAGCGTTACGCTTTTCTCGTTTACCATGACTTCTGTCTGCAAAGATTTGTCCTTATTTTTCAAGGTCACATCATATCTTCCAGGAGCAGGGAGTGTATAGTGCGAATAGGGATTTAAAAAGTTTCCAGTGCCTTCGCATTTTGATTCGTAAGAGTGTCCAATCAGATCGGGCAGGTCCTCGACATTCCCATCTAACAGTAGTTCTCTGATACGAGTCGAACTGATTTTTTCACCTTTGTGCTCCACCTTTTCGACCACAGTTACATCAATCCGATCTCCGGAATCTTGTTTTAGTGTATCCATATTTCCTGCACCTCGGCTGCCATAAGAAAAGTCATATCCTGCTACTGCATGAATAACACCCAGATTAACCAGGTATTCCTTAACAAATGCTTGAGATGACAACCCTGCAAAGTCTCTATCGAACTCTACAAGGTAAAAAGTATCAACACCTAGTTCACAAAACCTTTTTTCTTTTTCGGACTGCTGCATTAAATAGTGAAAACACGCCTTCCCCCCGATGATCGTTTTCGGGTGAGGAAAGAAACTCATGACTGAAAGAGAGACTTGTCTTTCCTTTGCTTCCTGCCATGCGGTTTGAATCACTTTTACATGCCCATGATGGAGACCGTCAAAACATCCAAGTGCCATAACCTTTGCGCTGGCCACTTCTTGATAAGCAGCCAAATTCTCCTTATTTAAATAGATTGTTTCCATACAGTCTCCTTTCATGTTCCAAAAATAAAGTCAGCTTATACTTTTGCCAATGCACGATATTTTCCGTTGAAGAAAACAAGCGGTTCCTTCTCTTCAAGATGAATATCGGTTACTTTTCCAATAAACAAAGTATGATCTCCTTCCACATGCACCACGGATACTTCACAAGCCACCTGTGCACATGCTCCTTCTAACACAGGTTTACCATCTAAACGATCAAAAACAACTTCGCAGGGTTCCTTGATTTGTCCCGCAAAAATCATCGATAGCTCCTGTTGATCCTCAGCTAAAATATTCACGGTAAAGATCTTGCTTTCCTTAATCTTATTTAATATTTTTGCTCTTTCTCCAATTGAAATGACAACGAGTTTTGGATCAAGGGATACAGACATGAAGGCATTTGCTGTCATACCATGTATATCTCCATCAAGTTCTGTGGTAATCACGGTTACCCCTGTTGCGAATTTTCCCATTGCCGTTCGAAATTGACGATCATCCATCTCTATCAACCTCCCAAAATTATTTTTATGTAGTAGGAATATTGAAATTTCCCACCTTTATTTTCGGATCCTCCCTCACGCGAATGGCTCATTTTTATGAAATTCATCATTTAATAAATCTTAAAATATTCTCCACGAACGGCTCGGTTTTTTCGATTTGTGTCCAATGACCGCACTCATTAAATACGTGTAGTTCTGCATGCGGAAGCAATTCAATTAGACGATAGCTTGTAACTTCAATAGGAATAACCCTGTCATTTAAGCCATGGAATAATAGTGTTTGTACGTTTATGCTTTGAATTTGTTCATCCGTTAACGCCAATTCGTCGAGTTTTTGTTGGCGAGGCTCTGGGAACATGGCCGAAAATGCATCTTTCACCTCAGGTTCTATACTAGCTTCATAGCGAAGACGGACTAATTCTTCATTTTTCGCTGCATTTTCATCATGCGAGAATAGCTCGATTAATTCTCGCATGGATTGCAAACTTGGCTCATAACCCCAAACACGTTCTAACCCCTCTGAAATTTGGTGCTTGATGCCAACACTACCCATTAAAATTAATTTTTTCACAAGATCCGGTCTTTGGCAGGCAACATGGAGTGCTAATGCACCGCCCATTGAGTTGCCGACTAAGTAAACAGGCTCATTAGACACGGATTCAATAAAGCTAATTAAATGCTGTACCCACAATTCAACGGTATATTGATGATCGGGGAGTTTATCCGTCTTACCAAAACCAATAATATCTGGTGCAAATACATGATAAGATTCACTTAAGCGTGGGATAATTAAGCGCCAGTTAGCGAAGGCAGATACACCTGGTCCTGACCCATGTATTAAAATAATTTTTCCGGCTCCTCTCCCTTCCTCATGATAGTGTGTGTTAATCCCATTCACATCCAGATATTTTGAGATAATCGTCATAACGCATTGCTCCTTTCATCTATTAAAAAAGAGATAGAGGAAACTATTGAAAGCTTCCTTTCGCTTTTAGATTCCATCCATTGTGAGCTTGTCCGTTAGAGGAAAGTCCTTGTTTCCCCTTTCAACAGGCTCACCTTTATCGATTCACCATCGTTTATTTTATTGGAGCCACTGCCTTTTTCCTTACTGGTGTTCCATATTCAAAGAACTCTTGTGGTAAATTAGAACCGTACCAAATAATCGCATGCTCTAAATCTTTCCCTTTCCATTCAACCGTTTTCCAGTCTGGGTCAAAAATTTGATACCCCGTGTCACCGAATAATTCAACACGATTGCCCCCTGGTTCGATCACATATAGGAAGTAAGCCTGAGAGACACCGTGCTTGCCAGGACCCGCTTCAATTTTAAAGCCGTGCTCTACCAATAATTCACTTTCATCCATTAAATGTTGAGGATACCCGTACCAGTAGCAAATATGATGCAGTCTTCCCTTTTCAGCTAACGCATCTCCCATGATGGCCACTTCATGCACTAATGAGTTAGAACTTAACCATGCTGCTACATCTGTATTATCATCATTTAGAATCCGTTCGCGCACTTTAAATCCAAGTGCATCTTCTAAAAACTCAACGTTTTTATTTGTTTCGTTCGCCAGTACATTCACATGGTCTAAGCGACGGACTGGTACTCCGCGGCGTGGACGTTTTTGCGGTCGATTCAGAAGCGGTGTTGCCTGCTCTTCATTCGGTTTGAAGTATTCAACCTCCCAAAGAATTTCCATTTTATGACCATCTGGCGTTGTGAATTGATACGCTGGTCCATGACCGACATCGCCTTCAATCCACCCCATTCCATTACCCGTCGCTTCAATCTCTCGTACACGACGCTCTAGTGCTTGCGGTGAAGTAGCACGCCATGCAACATGCCCAAGACCCGCCTCCTCATTTTTGGTAATGATCAGTGTATGATGATAAAAATCCTCGTAAGCACGCATATAAACGGAATCACCTTGGCGGTGCGATTCTTCCATCCCTAAAATCTCTTTAAAAAACCAAACGGACTCTTCTACTTTAGGACTATAGATTTCAATATGGGCCAGATGTGCCACGTCAAAAATAGGTTCTTTCATCATTTCACATTCCCTCCAAAGTTTTATTTACCAAATTGGGTTTCCTTTAAAGCCAAAGATTGACTTGCCATATGAGCCAAGTGCATCTTCGTAATGGTGTGTCGGATGAGAAGCCGCTGTCATAATATCACGCACGAACAATTCGGTAGGCTGCCCTTTAAATACGGAGTTTCCACCTAAGGTTAGTAAAATACGGAGCGCCATCTCAGAAGTCGTTTTTGATATATGCCCACGAATCCCGAACAATCTTTCACGCTCTTCTTCATCCAATGTACGAATGCGATTATGTTGATAATACGTTAGCCTTTCAACATAATCATTTGCTAAGCCTTTTAAGGAACTTAATTGTAGCTTTAATTCCGCCAGTACGCGTTGACTACTAGCTGCTTCTTTTTCATTTGAATTATTGTTAAAAATACGAATCCGATTTTCTGTTTTTTCTTGTAAAATATCAATCAATCGTTCTATGCCGCCAATCTGAATAAATTGGAAGCCCATTAAGAACCATGGGATATATGGTAAATTAAAAATTTGATAGTCAGGCTCGAAATTGCCATCTGCCGGGCCTGCACCGTTAATAACGCGGGTTGCATGGAAAATTCGATTCGGCGGTATGAAAACGTTATCAACTTTCACCGCGTTACTTCCTGAGCCGCGTAAGCCCATTGCATCCCAGTTATGGACAATTTCCGCTTCCTCTTTATTCAAAATAAATAAACAATATTCCGGCTCTGTCCCATCCTTTAGCTTGGTGATTGCGCCTAGTCCAATCCAATCACTCCAAAGCACTCCACTGCAGAAGTTCCATTGCCCTGAAAGGCGATAGCCTTCGCCATCCTCTGTTACTTTACCGACAGGGGCAAATACATCTGCCATTAAGCCACCATGTCCATACAATTCATCACGGCTTTCTTTTGGTAAAAACGCAACCCAGGTTTCATGAATAACAAAGAAATAACTTATCCATGCAGCGGCGATACTATGATTCGCGATTGTGCGGAAGATTTCACCAAAAGTAAAGTAATCTAAATCTTGGCCGCCATATTCCTTTGGCCGTAAAAGTTTATGAAACCCAGCTTCTTTTATTTTTTCAATGACTTCATCTGGAAGCTTTGAATCTTGATCTGCCTTTAAAGCGTATTTCTCAGCTAATAAACCGACTTCCTTTGCCATCATAAGAAGTTCTTCTTTGTTGGGAGTCTTTTTCACTTCTAATAGATTAACTGCCATATACCTTCCTCCTTTAAAGTAAACGTTTTCAAATTCTATAAAGCATCTGCTTCTGATTTGAATTATAATTGTTAGAATATTTTAAATATACATACGATAGATATTGAATTTTGATTATTTTAAAACGTTTCCTACTAAATACTATCTTTATATATTTAATTGGATTGCGTAAACTAGAACAAAAGCGCAAGCGCCTTGGTTAGCCCCGACAAGCATAAGCCAATCCGGCCGAAAGGTTGCTCTTTAACCTTTTGGACGGATTGGCTTATGACCTCGAGGGGCTAGGCGCTGGAGCTGGACGTATCTAAACCTGTAAAAAGTTATCCACAAGTACTAAATCTATAATTTCCTAGAACACGAAAAAGCCTTGTCCATCAACATATGAATGGACAAGGCCTTATAGTTAAATTTCAATTTTTCCTTTTGCTTTTAAAATATTGATGGCTAAATAAAGCGTAAAGGCATATTGTGTGTCATTCAGATCATGGTTTAAAATCTCACTAATTTTGGCCAGTCGATAGCGTAATCCGCTAATCGACATAGATAATTCCTTCGCCGTATTGTTAATACTGCTACCATTATCTATATAGGCATATAACGTTTTTATTAACTCAAATTCATGGCTATCTGCTTCTAACAACCTACCAATATGTTGATTCACAAAGCGCTCAATCAATACATCATCCTGTATTTGAAATAAAACGCTTTCAATCCCAAGCTCTTCGAAGTAATATACATTTTTTTGATTGTTTGTAGCACGTAATGCCGCCAATGTTTCCTTGTAGAGCGTGGCCGTTTGTGAAAACTCCTGGATGACAGAGCTAACACCAACAGTGATCCTATATTTTGGGAATCGCCGTGAACAATGCTTTAACAATTGATCAATAAACGTAGACTGTGATAGATGCAAACTTTCAAAAGTAGGGTACTCTAGTAAGATTATAATTTTGTTGAGTTTTTGGGAAACGATTGAATTGATCTTGCGCTCTTTCAAAAATAGATGAATATGACGAATCCATTCTTCATTAAACGCGATTTCATGTTCAATTTTTGCTTCCTCTACAAATCGTTCCAACGTTAGCATCCAATAGGTGGAGGAAGGATTGAAATCTAAATAATAGGCGATTTTATACATTTCTTCCTTTGCTAATCGACCTTCCAAGATATCATTTAAAAAGCTCCGTTTAATCGTTTGCTCCGTATTAACTTTTATACTTTCATTCATTAATATAAGCGAAGACGTTATCGCTGCCTTTTCAATAATCATATAATCAAGCTCATTCGGCTGATTCTCTCCCGTATAAACAAAAGAACAATAGCCTTTCATTTGATCTCCATTAATAATGGGGGTGCGTAACAAGGAAAGCTTTTCTGAATACCGTACAAATGCCGTGTTTGAATCATTAAATGTATGTAATGTAAGCTCATTCGGAAGGTTCCCTGATTTTACGATGATTTGATGATATTCATCTTCAATAAAGACGGTTAAGCCAGTCGTTTCAAATAAAATATCGACCACTTTTTGTAAGCCTTGGTTCGACAGTAGTTCCTCAATTAATTGCCGGTGGATATCGCTCGCTTTACTTAAATGGTCCCGCTCGATTTTTAATTTCGCTGTTATTTCATCGAGTTCCTTGATCATGCTATTAGCTTGATAATAACTCAGGTCACTCGTAATTTCTTCTCCCCATTTTTCAATTGGCATACAAATACATTTGCATTGCTCGTGGCCCATCGCACGGCATTCAACTTCCTTAACAAGGATCGGCTGTTGCAACACTTTTGACAAGTAACCGCTTGCATAACCACACAAATTGTGACAAACAGGCTCTTTACTGAGGCCTTTGGCTTTTAAATATTGAGACGCTTCAAACGTATTAATCCAAAGGACTTCAATAAAATTGCACTTCTTATTCTCATCAAAACTCATTTCCAAAATTTCCACTTTATCTAAGTAACCATGCAGCCTGTGAAATTTAAGACCTGCATGGACCAAATCCATCTCATCGTCCCATTGCAATGACATGGCTTTTTCCGCATCACTCACACCACAATGCCAGCCGTAGCGAATAAACACGCCCCTTGTTCGTTCCTCGCCAATGACGGTAGTGAGCTCATTTTTCAAATTGGTTCTGGCTTCAATCGGTATTGTAATCATTCGTTCATAAAATTCATTCAAAGCTGCTTCTTTAGGTAATTCAAAAGCATTCTTTATGTGCATTGGCTTAAAACTCATTTTTTTCTCACCCCCTTAGTTTGTGCTCAATCGAACAAATGAACAAGTTATCATATACCACGATGGAAATTCTATTCTTTCACTTTCGCATTTTTTTGTTTTGCCTCTATGCTGCCATAATTTACAGGGTACAATTTTCATTCTAACATATTTTTCTGAAAACTTAGATATTATTGTATGAAAATTCAGCTTATCCCCTGCAACCAAATCCCTTTCGTACAAGCTAATGGAAATATATGCCCCCAAGGTGATAGAGGGTGTCAGAATATGGTAAAGCGCCTGAATCGCAAAAAACCGACGACACATCCACGTCGTCGGTTTTCGAATTGAAGCTTAACTCCGCCCGGTAGAGGCTTTGTTGCCGGTACCAAATGGGGCTTTATTAAAACTTCGATTTTGTTATAGCCAGCATTTGCCCAATTTGAAGAGCAATTGCTGCAGGCGGCTACTCTCGTCCCCCGTCTCTTCTATTCTACTTATCTACTTAATTGTTTTACTTTCATAGACTTTTTTTCCTTGCTTACTTTGATGATTTCTCCGATAATACTGATGGAAATTTCCTCTGTTGTTTCCGAGCCAATTTCCATTCCAATCGGAGAATGAACCTGCTCCAACTGTTCTGGTGTGACTCCTTCATTTTTTAATTTTTCAAATATGGTTATGACCTTACGCTTGCTGGCGACCATCCCAACATAGGCAATTGGAAATTGTAGTGCTGTTTTTAAGACCATATCATCACGATCTTTTGTTACAATCACCACATATGACTTTTCATTTAGGTTGGCTGCAAGCATTGCCTTGCCAATATCCTCATTCACAAAAAGGTTTGTCGCATTAGGAAAGCGTTCCTTCGTACAATACCCCACGCGATCATCGACGATGCAATAGGGATATTCAAGGGAATCCGCAAGCCCTGCCAATGCATAACCGAGATGACCGGCTCCGGCTATTACTAGTTCAGGCCTACTTGTATAGACTTCAATGAAGACCCGCAATGTTCCCCCACAATTCATTTGAATTCCATCTTTTGCATGTCTATTCAATTTATACTCAACGATTTTCGATTGACCATCTTGGATCGCCTTTACACTGTCTTCAATGATATAGTGTTCAGCCAAGCCTCCTCCGACAGTCCCTTCAATCGTCCCATCACGGTATACAATCATTTTTCCAACATGCCTGGGAGTCGAGCCCTTGGATTCAATAATCATGGCTAAAGCAAAGGTTTCATTTTGACGTGTCAGCATGGCTACTTTTTCCATCAGCAGCATGGTTAGCTCCCCCCTTTTTTAATCACTAAATCGGTTGATATTGCTTCATGGTTAGAAAATAACGTAAAAGATTTAAGGCGACTGTTTTTCTGTATGTCGCCGTGGAGCGCTGGTCGTCGATTGGTTTAATGATTTTATCGAAGGCTGCCACAACCTGTTCGATGTCTGCATCGGCTAATGGTATGCTTTTTCCTACCAGCTTCTTTTCAATATTAATGGAACGAACCATCGTAGGCCCGACCGCCCCAAAGGCAAAGCGGACATCATAGATTCGGGGACCATTTAATCGGATATATCCGGCAAACCCTACTTTGGCAATGGCATCGGCGTTTCGGTTGCCGACTTTCTCAAAAACGACATGAGCACCTTCTTCGAAAACGGACGGCAAGATAATTTCAGCCAAAATTTCATTAGGATGCCGCCCGACCCTTCGCGGCCCTTGAATAAAATCGCTAATCGCAACGACACGGTCACCGTTAACGGAACGCAGCAAAAGTTTTGCGTTGTAGACATATAATAATGGCAGTGTGTCACCAGCCGGAGAAGCGTTACAAATATTCCCTCCCAAAGTCCCTCTGTTTCGAATGGCCGGAGCGGCAATTGTTTTGATGGCGTTCTTTAATGGCAGTGGAATCAACGGATCATCCAGTAAGTCGCTATAAGTACAGCAGGCACCGATGTGGAGATCATTGTTATCTTGATAAATCTGCTTTAGCTCGGAAAGATGATCAATAAAAACAATCGGTTTAGGGATTTTCGGTGGTACTCCCCTTCTGCTTTTGTGAAGAACCATGACATCGGTGCCGCCGGCTATGATGGCGCAATCTTCTCTGTTCAATTGGCTCAACGTTTGGTCTAATCGATCGAAGCGGTACGCGGTTATTTTCTCTGCCATATGCCGTCCCCTTTTTTAGCTGCCAGGTTAATCGCATCCACAATCATATTGTAGCCCGTACATCGGCACAGATTTCCGGAGATCCCTTCACGAATTTCCTCCTCTGAAGGATGAGGGTTATGGGATAATAAAGCGGCACTAGCCATGACCATTCCAGGAATGCAGTAACCGCATTGCACTCCTCCGGCAATGGAATAACACTCATCCAAAATCTTAAATTGTTCCGTTTCCATGATCCCTTCTATTGTTTGAATATCGGCTCCCTCCATCGAGCCAATCGGGATCAGGCAGCTGTTTTGCAGGAGGTTATTCACAAAAACACTGCAGGCACCGCATTCTCCTTCACCGCAGCCTTCCTTTGTACCGATTAACTCAAACTCATCTCTTATTAAATCTAGTAATCTTGTTGTTGGCGGGGCATCCGTTTCTATCGTTCTTCCATTCAGTGTAAATGTAATCAACCTTCTTCCCCTTCTTTCATCCAAAGACTTTCCATAATGACTTCCGGTGTAATCGGAATCTGCTGAAAAGAAGTCTGCAGTGCATCCTCGATCGCCGCCTGAACGGCTGGAGCGCCGCCGATTAATGTCAATTCACCTGCGCCTTTCGCTCCGTAGGGACCATCCGCATAGGGATTATCAAAGACCTTGCTTTCAATTGGAACAACGTCCAATGAAGTCGGCGGTCCATAATCCGATATGCTTTTTTGTTGGATTCTGCCTTGATGTGTCGTCATCTTTTCTAGATATCCGTACGCTAATCCTTGAGCTAAACCACCGTCAATTTGGCCTTTCATAATCCGATCATCGATGACCTTCCCAACCTCATAATTGGCGTATACTTTTCCCAGCTTTACATTTCCTGTTAAACGATCCACTTCTACTTCCACGATATTCACGCCCCATGAATAAGCCGGGTAGGCATCTCCAGTGAAGGTTTTTTCGTCCCAAGGGATCATTTCACGGTGAACATAGTTCTCTACCACTTCCTGTTCCACCCCTGTTTGCCAATGTGCCTTCAGTTTTTGGGCGGCACGTTCAAGCAATTTTCCGACAATCATCGTCGTCCTCGAGGCTACCGTCGGACCAGAGTCGGGAACCTCTTTGGTATCGGGAATAGGGTATATAACTCTATCAAACGGGAGGTCGAGTTCTTTGGCCACAATCTTACTAAGAGTCGTATAAATGCCTTGTCCCATATCAGAATTGGAGATTTTCAGCATTACTTTGTCATCTTTTGATTTAACCAGCTTCACTGTTGCTTTGATATGATCTCTTTCGCCACTGCCTGTAAATCCACAGCCATGGAGAAACAGCGAAGTTCCGATGCCTTTTTTGTAGCGATGATTTTGTTGATTATAACGGTGAAATTCCTCCTTTTTCTTTTGGTATTTTGACGTGTTGAGTAAATCCTCAATCATATCTTCTACTAAAATTGGATCACGGAATTTTCCTTTGGTAATGGTGGGGTCTCCTTGTTTGACAAGGTATTTTCGTTTATAGTCAAGTGGTTCGATGTTTGCTAGTTTACTAAGATGTCCGATATGACTTTCGATTCCGGCAAAGCTTTGTGGAGCACCAAAGCCTCTGAAGGCACCGTTAGGAACGGTATTCGTTTTTAAAACATAGCCTTTTGCATGAAAATGTGGAATTTTATAGACACCGGCACTGTTTATTAAGGCACGCTGCAACACGACAGAGCTCAATCCCGCATTCGCTCCGCCATCAAGAAAAATGTCCACACACATGCTCAAGATATTTCCTTCCTTATCAAGGGCCGTTCGATAGTGGAGTTTGGCCGGATGCCTTTTTGTCGTCACGACCATATCCTCAGAACGGTCGAACACGAGCATGACCGATTTTTTGACAGCTTTTGCCGCAACCGCTACGTGACACGCCATCATCGAAGGAAAATCTTCTTTGCCGCCAAAACCTCCGCCGGTAGGGCTTTGAACCACTCTGACTTCATCGTCACCACAGGCTAAAGCGGTTATCAATGCATTTTTTATATAATAAAGACATTGCATGGAACCCTGGACGACGATTTCATCATCCTTATATATGGCTAGCATACCTTGTGGCTCCAGGTAGATATGCTCCTGATAACCTGTATCATATTTTTCTTCAATGATTTTATGGGCTCCCTGCTCGATCGCAGAAATATTCTCTAAGCTCTCCCCGAATTCATAGTTTGCCATCACCACCCCGGATGATGATTTTTGTTGGATGGCATCCTCCAATGTGTAAATGGCCTGATGCTTTTCAAATTCAACCTTCACTTCATTTAGTAAACTATATAGGGTATCTAGGTCTTCTCCAACGAGCATAAGAATCGGTTCCCCAATATAATTGACCCACTCATTGGCGAAAATGGGCTGATCTTCTTGGATTATTTTCACATAATTAGGTCCAGGAATATGCTCTGCTCCAACGGCTTCATATCCTTCCGGCAAGTTCGGTAAATGAATGGATAGGATTTTTCCATAAGCAATCGGCGACCGAACCAAAACGCCATACACCATATTTTCCACTTTCACGTCACTAATATAAGCCAACTGGCCCGATACTTTCCCTTTATGGTCCTTTTTGGGCACTGAGGTGCTTATGTCTTTTAGCTTCATTCCGGCAACACCCTTCGACTCATTTTTTTATAGCGGACACGTAATAAATAGAAACCTCTTCCTACGATTTTATAAAATAAAGTAGTCTTTTATGATTAATTTTTATTCTAGAATTTCGGTGTTTTTCTTTATATTTTTTAAATCAATTCTAGTTATAGCGCCCTTCCATTCATATTTTCATAACATATATTGTAATAATGAGTTTAAATTTGGGGCTATCAATCCTCATAATGAGGTATCGTATTTTTCCTGATTGGAGGGATTATTTATTAAAAATATTATTATGAACGAAGCGATTCAATCAAAAGAAGTAAGACTCGTTTCAGAAAACGATCAACAGGTTATACCTACCATTCAAGCACTTAAAATGGCAATTGAAATGGGATTAGACCTTATTCAAATCAGTGAATCTAATCCGCCAGTATGTAAGATATTGGATGGTGGAAAATACAAATTTGATTTACAGAAAAAAGAAAAGCAGAGCAAACAGAATCAGCAAACAATAGAAACAAAAGAAATACGTATGTCAATCACAATTGGCGAAAATGACTTTCAAACAAAAGTAAAAAGCGCAATCTCCTTTTTAACCAAAGGTTATCATGTAAAGGTAAGCGTTCGTTTCCGCGGAAGGGAAATCACGCATACAAACATTGGCGAAGAACTCCTCGCAAATTTTTGCCAAGAGGTTAGACACTTGGTAAAGTCTCAATCAAAAGCGACATTGCAAGGCCGTATATTATCGGTCATGTTAATACCATAAAAATCTGCACTAAAATAAAATATTTAACCTTTGAAAATATGGATTTTTTTGCAATTAATAAAAATAATGAAGAAAATGGAAAGGGCGAACAGTTTAAAATACTGTGCGCCCTTTCTTATTAGACTAATGTTGTTGCAGGTTCATTGTGTTGCTCTAAGAAGCTTCTTTCAAATTCTTCATCCGTTATCGGAGGACTGAACAGATATCCCTGTACAATAATACAGCCATTTGCTTTTAGGAATTTTAACTCCTCTTCAGTCTCTACTCCTTCCGCAATCACATCAAGATTTAAATTATTGGCCATTGAAATAATGGTTTTTACAATTGACCGATTTTCAGAATTGCTTGTAATATCTCTTACAAAGGAACGGTCAATTTTTAGATTATTAATTGGGAACTTTTTCAGATAACTTAATGAGGAATTTCCTGTTCCAAAATCATCTATTGAAATCGATATCCCCATTGCCTTTAACTCATTCAGCGTGGAAATCACAGAATCGATGTTCGCCATCGAAATACTCTCCGTTATTTCTAAATCTAGATATTGAGCGTCAAGTTTTGTTTCTATTAAGATATTTATAATAGATTCTACAAAGTTCCCGTCATAAAATTGCCGCATTGAGATATTTACGGATACTGGTATAGGAGTGTACCCCATATCTTGCCAAATCTTATTTTGAAGACATGCTGATTTCAAAACCCATTCACCTAGTGGTAATATGATTCCAGTTTCTTCTGCTAAAGGTATAAATTCAGCAGGTGAAATCATTCCTAATTCAGAACTCTCCCATCTTAATAATGCTTCCATACCAATGATGCTGTTCGTTTCAATATCCATTTTTGGTTGATAAACAATTTTAAGTTCATTAGAATGTAATGCTTTTCGCAGAGCTTTTTCTAATACCATTTTCTTCTGATAATCATCATTCATCTCCTGCGTAAAGAAGGAATAAGCATTTCTTCCTGATTCTTTGGAGGAATACATTGCAATATCAGCATTTTTAATTAAAACATCTGGATGATCACCATCCGTTGGATACATACTGATTCCCAAACTGGAAGTGACAAATAGTTCATGATCTTTTAGAGTAAATGATTTCTTAAATATATTTAACAATCTTTTTACAAAGATCGTTGTTTCATCCTTCGTTACACTAGATAAAATAAAGGTAAACTCGTCACCGCCGAGTCTATAAACTGAAAAATCGGTCACCCTTTTATCATCCGCATTACTTAACCGTTCTGCTACTTTCTTTAATAGAAGATCTCCATTTTCATGATTGAGGGTGTCATTAATTATTTTAAAACGATCTAAATCTAAAAAAATGACGGCAATGCTTTCTTTATTGAGTTTTGCTAATTTAATCCGTTCGATTAAATCCTGATGAAATGCCCGCCGATTAGGTAATCCGGTGAGAGGATCATGAAGAGCTTCCCACTCTCTCTTTTTTTCATTGATTTTCCGTTGTGTAATATCAGTCGCTACACTAAGAACTTGCTTATCTCCAGATGAAATAATTGGCAGCTTAACGGTTTGTATCCACCTTTTATTTCCTTGTGAATCAATGATTTCATTTTCCGGAATATGCTTTTCTTCTAAGGTGGATAATACCTGATGATCTAAACTTATATTCTGTTTTGCCATATCCAAATCAGGATTATAATCCATCTCAAAATTTCCGATAAGTTCTTCGGAATTCACCCCAAATAGTAAACCATAAGCTTGATTGGTTAATGTATATTTTCCATCCTGACTTTTGGCATAGATATAGCTGGGATTCATATCGATGATTTTATGAAAAAATTCTTTTTGATCTAAAAGTACATTATTCATCTTAGCAATGATCTTTTGGTGCATTCTAATAACAGGGATGAGGATCCCAATCGATAAAAATAAAACAGCGATACTGCTTGGTAATAACAAATAGCTTTTAATCATATTTAAGATTCCAATACAATATCCTACTGTTGCAATGATAATAAAGTAATAGACAAACGTTTTGGTTTCAGAATCCTTCAGGTTTTTACTTAATGCAAGGGATAATACGGTGATAATAATGAATATTAATAAATTAAAGTTAAAGATCCATGACAAATCTCCATAGACTGGGTATAAGAAACTTACCTTTATTAATCCCTGCGGTTTTACTAACTCAAAGCTTTGAATTCCTTTGTGACTCCATCCAATCAAGTAGACAAGGGTTGACCATATATAAAGAATGTCTATAGTAAAGTTATTCACTGCATATTTTACCATTCTAGATGCAACCATTTGTGTTTGGTTTATCGCCGCATATATAACGGAAAATAAAGTTGGACCCAACATAATTGAGCCAAAACGAAATAACTTAAATAAAAACTCTATAACGCTATTTGAAAAAAATTCACGAGCATATAAAAAAGAAACATCTATTTGCCAAAACGAGGTAAAAATAAAAAAGAGAAATAAAAGCTTTGATAATTTCGTTTTTCCCAAAATATAGATTGTTGTAATTCCAGCTGCTAAAGGAAATAATGCAAAAGAAATCATTAATAAATAAATCATTGCTTCTTCCTCAATTTCCTTTTGTAATTAATAAACAAGTATTATTTCCGCTAACCCCATGGTTAGTTATTGCAACACTTTCGACATTTTGATACTTCGTCTTAAAGACAATTGGCAAGTCATTAAAACCGTCTCCACTCGTTTTAATTGTTGGTGGTATAAATCCATATTCCATACTTAATAACGAAGAGACGACTTGGATCGCTCCCATTGAGCCAAAGGTATGGCCGGTCATTCCCTTTATGGAAGTAATAGGGACAGAGGACCCGAATAGATTAGTATGAGTAATGTAATCAATCATATCATTCTGTTTTAATCCCAGCGCTTGACTGTTTACATAGGTGGGAGAAAAATCGCCTATTGCACTTTTTAAGGCAGCTGTCATCAAGGTTCCTGTTGTATCGGACATTAACATGGAAAGAGCTTCATTGTTAGAAGCCACCCCGTTGACTTGCCCCCATATCTTAGCGCCTCTTGAGTCTGCGTCTTTCTTCCGTTCCAGGATAACAACGGCAGAACCCTCTGATTTAACAAAACCCTTATGAGATGTGGAAAAGGGTACCCCAGTTTCTTCAATCTCCACATTTTCGGCAATCGCATCCGTCTTTAAAAATCCATAGGTAATCCAATCCCCTAAAAGAGCATCTGTGCCTCCAACGATACATATATCTGCGTATCCAGCTTCTAAGAATAATTTACCCATAAGGATCGCATCTAAGCTTGCCGTACAGCCAGTAGAGATGGTATAAGCCTGTCCATTTATTCCAAGATGCTTAGTGATCCCAGAGGATAATGTATGCGGATCTCCGATAGGAACATATTGAATAGGTACTTTTCTAAGGTTATTACCATGGTTAGAGAACTTTTCAACTTCCAGAATTCCTCCACCGGATGTACCCATTATGACGGCAACACGTGCAAAATCATCACTTGGCAAGTTGGCCATCTTATAAGCCTCCTCAGCTGCTGCAATGCCCAACTGAGCAGCTCGTGGGTACCTTTTATATTTTTGACCAGAGATAACTTCCAAATCTTCATGAACTACTCCACATACTATATTAGAGCCGTTATTACCACGGCCGTGGAGTATTTCCTGTGTACAGATACCCTGTTCTAAAACGACTTTAAATTGACCTATATTACTGATACCTGGGGCTTTAACTCCATAACCGGTAATGACAATTTCATCCATAGTTGACCTCGATTATGATAAATTTTATATTAATCTATAAAATTATATTATAAGATGTAAATCGACCATCAACAACAAATTCCGACATATAGATCCTTGCTATTTTTCCCCAGTTGCAACCTGGTATTATCAGAATTTAACCGAACTTTTAAGCATATATAAATAAGAGGTGATTGAAATGGATAAACATCTACAACAGACTTTTGATATCCGTTTTTTAAAAATTGGTGGAATGGTCAATGGTGGAGTTTTACAAATTGGTTGTGGAGCTGGTAAACCCCCGCGAGTCCCTCCTATTGGCTATACTACAGTAGGAAGTTCATTAGTTGGTTTACCAGCAGCAGTATCTCAACAACAATTTGCTGTCCCATTACAAGCAGCAATAAGACAGAAATCATAAACTACTTGCTTTCTATACTTTATTTTTTTAAGCAAAACTTTGATGGTTATTTTACAGTGCTACGAAACAAATTTGTACGAAAAAACGGCTAGGTTACTTCTAGCCGTTTAAAGTCGTCAGAACTAGGATAATTCGTCATGAAGTTACTTCTGCACTATTTGAATAAGGTTGCCGCATGTATCGTCTAAAACAGCTATTGTGACTTCTCCCATTTTTGTCGGTTCCATAGTGAACCTCACGCCTTTTTCCATTAATCGCTCGTACTCTTTGTGAACATCTGCAACGCCAAACATTGTTGCTGGAATGCCTTCAGCAAATATCTTGTTTTGATACTCCTTTGCGGCAGGATGGGCATTCGGTTCGAGTAAAAGCTCGGTACCATCTTGATCATCGGGAGATACAAGCGTTATCCATCTAAATTCTCCGACGGGAACGTCCTCCTTTTTTACAAACCCAAGCTTTTCTGAATAAAACTCCAATGCCTTGTCTTGATCTTGTACGAATATACTGGTAACAATGATTTTCATTCTGTTTTGCCTCCTTTAATATTTTGACGCATTACTGTAAAGTATTTAGCAATTATAATAAATCAATATACCCTTCTGTTCCATGCACGCGAATTCGTTGCCCGTCTTTTATCAGTTTGGTCGCATTTTCCACTCCAACAACTGCTGGTAAGCCATATTCTCGTGCGATCACTGCTCCATGAGTCATCAGCCCACCCACTTCGGTGACTAGGCCTTTTATCGATACAAACAACGGTGTCCAGCTAGGGTCAGTAAAGGAGGTGACTAATATATCTCCCTCTTCTAGATTAGCATCTTCCATATTTAAGATTACACGCGCCCGTCCCTCTATCACTCCGGAAGAAACAGGCAGACCCACAAGAGCTTCGGCTGGGAGATTTTCTCGTTTGTACTTACCTGAGAGTGTTTCACCATCAGATGTGATCACACGCGTGGGAGTCAGTTTTTCATATAATTTGTACTCGTCTCTTCGCTTGCTAATGATCTGGTAATCCAATTTATTGGTCCGTACGACATCAAGAAGTTCTTCAAAAGTGAGGTAGTATATATCTTCTTTTTCAAGAATAACGCCCGCTTGTGCGAGTTGTTCGGCTTCTTTCAGTAAAGCCTGCTTATAAACGAAGTAGCGATGAATCATGCCGTATTTTGGATATTCCCTAAACCCGATGAAATTCCGGATTCGGTCAATCATACGTTTGGTTTCTTTGGCTTTTTGTTCACCATCCTGTAATTGCTTCAATCGATCTAATAACTCTTGTTCTTTTTTCAAAGCCTCCAGCCGCCCTTGCTCAAATTTCCGAATGCTTGCATTAGGCTCAAAGTTTTTGATGTTCCCCAGAATCATGGGAACAAGTGTAATTGGTTTTTCACTCCATCGTGTTCTAGTAATATCGATTTCTCCGGCACATCGCATTCCGTATTTGTTGAGAAAAGCTATTATTGCGTCTCTAGCTTCCTGTCCACCATCAAAATTAACCAGTTCATCCAAAAAGTTATCATCTTTTATATGTTGTAAATAATCAATTACTTCTGGATAAGGACGAATCACATCTCCGACATCCAATAGTGCTAGACCCATTTCCGAAGTAATATTGTTTGGTACAGATTGAGAAAGCGTGTCTGCTGCGTTTTTTTCACCTAACCACTCGTTCATTTTTTCATTGATCCATGTTGAAGCATTTATAGCAGCCATAAATACAGCTGAACTTTGTGGGTCAAATAAAATCTTCTTTAATTCCAGAATATCTTCTAGAATAAAATCAAATAAATCTATTCCTGATTTAGTTTGGATGTTTTGTTTTAACTCTTCAATCGATGTTTGGCTACGATTAATCAAATCAGAAACGATTGATGGATTGCTTTCAATTTGTTCCAACATATCTGAATTGCCTCTAGTGGGACTCGGTGCTTTAATATCATTTGGTAACGATTTTATAAAATCTCCACGCTCAATGATGCTCATAAGTGCGTCTTTCATGAGCGGATCGTGTTGTCCCATAGCATTTAATAAAATGTTTCTACTGACAGGTGAAGCCAGTTGATGTGTGACATCAACAAACAACCTTCCACCCGCTTTACGCATCGGTGCATTAGTTGTTAATAGGAAAAAAGACAATCCCAATGGTTTTATGGGGTCTGTCATCATTTGTTGATGACCGACAGAGACATACACGTGATTTTCCTGATCGTTTGCTTCAGGGATGGGGAAAAGCGTAGTGATTGGCCGACTCTGGACCATATAAAAAGTATCATCAACCAAACACCATTCGATATCTTGTGGGCAACCAAAATAAGCTTCGATTTGTCTTCCAATGCGCGCTAGTTGTAAAATTTGTTGTTCAGTAAGTGTTTGCGTCTGTTGCTGATCAAGATCGATCTCGTGTGTCTCTGTTCCGCCTTCTTTCCGTCCATAGATAGCCAATTTTTTGGTTGCTATCCTCTTATCAACGATTTGCCCTTCCGTTACTTTGTAACAATCGGCAGATACCAAACCAGAGACCAGTGCTTCTCCAAGCCCAAAACTGGCATCGATTGATAGTAACTTTCGATTGGAACTAATCGGATCAGCGGTAAATAATATCCCTGAAGCCTGCGGGAAAACCATCCTTTGAACGATAACGGATAAATAAACTTGACTGTGGTCAAATTCATTTTGCATACGGTAGATTACCGCGCGATCCGTAAATAGGGAAGCCCAGCATTTGCTGATATGCTGCAAGATTCCTTTTTGGCCGATAATATTTAAATAGGTGTCGTGTTGACCAGCAAAAGAGGCATGTGGTAAATCTTCAGCAGTCGCACTAGAACGCACTGCATAAGCATGTTCCTCACCAAACAGGGAGAGATAGTGAGCAACTGATTTCACAACATCGGAAGGAATTTCTACTTCTATAATGAGTTGTCGAATCTTCCTGCTGATTTCTCCAATTTGATCTCGATCCTCTACTTTTAGTTTTGTTAGTTGATTCAACAAAGCTTGAAACGTTTCATTTTGTTCGATGGCTTTTTTATATCCCATTGTTGTAACACAAAATCCTTCTGGTACTTGTATTCCTTGAATCTTTGATAATTCCCCTAAATTTAACCCTTTTCCGCCAACGAGCAAAAGCTGTGTTCCTTCCATTTCCTGAAAACCGAGAACCAAAGGACTCATCTAAATCTCTCCTAACCATTACATTTCTTTTGGTTTCTTTGATATATTTATCCCTCTCAGCAAATCTAGTTAAAGTTCTATTGTATTTTAGCAGTAGCAAATAAGAATAAATAGTCTATATTATCCATTTTTTGTATGATATAATTAAAGTAGGAAGAGTTAGAGTTCAATTTTCAAAACAACTCTATCTTCGTCTTTGAAAAGTAGGTGACATAGATTCTCCAAATACAGTTGTTGGTGTGAAGATAAATAGTTTATAAATATTAGTAATGATGAATGCAAATGCAATTGATTTTAACCAAGAATAAATTTCTATTTTTGTATGATCTTTCATATTTCTTCTCCTATTACTCTCTATTCCAAATGCAAAATTTTTTCTGTTTTAACATAACTTAACAGTATATATTAATTACTTGTTAATCTGCACCGCTTGTTAAAAAGAAAAGCTGCTTCAATGGCAGATGGATCTTCGTTATATGTGTAAAACGGCTTTATCAAGATTCTTTTCATGTAATTAATGATGTTCAAGGAATTTAAAAACAGCTCGAATAGACCTAACAAGACTTGGTCCAAATAATTCTGCAAGATCAAAAAAAATATCAAGGAAGTCCCACCACTTGGATTCCTTCCCTTCCTTTTTTCTCTTATCCATTCGGGCCTTTCTTTTCTCTTTAAATGTATTCATTTACACCCACCCATCCCGTTTTAAACTCGGAATCACCTACACATGCAAAGTAATTTTACCATAAATGACCATTTTTTTATTTAAAAAACCAGCAGTTTATTTACAAAATTAGAAAAAGAGCTTGACGTCAAATTATTTGTAATAATAGGATAATTAAGGTAATTAAATAAATCCGGAGGTATATATATGTAAGTGTGTACACTTTTTAGCGCGTTTCCCAGGGACCCCCTTGCTGATTTTTATTAAGTAATCTAAATTAACAAAACATAATGAAATTAATTCAACTAATTTTACTAACCTAAACCAATAATGTAATAATTTGTATGCGTTTTTCAAAACTACTAGAATGTTGGTGTAAATATAATTGGATTTTATTAGAGTAATAAAAGGCAAAAATAGCTGGAAGCGGTATTTATCTTCATTTATTGTCATTATTCTGTTTATCTCTGTCGGGGCGCTGCCTTATGTCATCATTAGTGAATGGATCGTTAATACGGATGGAAACCCCAATACCTATTTTGATTTTGATAAAGAGGATTATGTGGGAATTAACCCGTTACTTTATTTTGTCTTGATGAATTCACAATTTTTATTTTGGCTTTTGGGCCTTTTTGTCGCGATTCGTTTCATTCATAAACGGAAATTTTCATCGCTCATTACGCCAAATAGAAAAATAGATTGGAAGAGAATAGGCTTTGGATTTATTACCTACTTTGTCATCTTAGGTTTGACTTCCATCATCGATTGCCTCTTAAACCCTGGGGATTACTCATTCAACGATGTCAGAGTTTCTGATTTTTTGATTTTATTTGTGATCGTGCTGGTTTTAACTCCCATTCAAACGACCTGTGAGGAATTATTTTTCAGAGGATATCTCTTGCAGTTGTTAGGAAAATGGTTTCGCTTTCCATTTCTTTTATCTCTTATAGCAGGCTCGATTTTTGGTGCGCTCCATTTCACCAATCCTGAAATGAGGTATTCCCCCCTATTGGTTGGAGTGGATTATTTGTTAACTGGATTCATTTGGTGTTATATCACCGTAAAAACGAACAGTACCGAATTGTCGATTGGAGCGCACGCAGCAAATAATATGCTGTTGGGGTGGTTCATCACGATGGATGACTCTGCCATGGGTAACATTCCATCGTTATTTGTTGTCACAAATATTGATCCGGCTATTTCACTTATGTGGACCATTGTTTCTCTTGGGATTTTCTTATTTATCTCTTTGAGAAAATACAAATTTACCAGACTTTAATAAAGATGCCAGGCACCTTGCTAATTCTGAAAGGTTACTGGCATCTTTTTGTGCTTAGTAATCATTACTTAAACTAAAGCCCTCTATAGTGAACAAGAAAATTTATTTATTGTGGTAAATTGATTATTTGTAACGCATATAGAAATGCAAAAGAGTTGATACTGTAAGCGTTTTCAATTATAATAAAAATGGTTGGATAACAAGTGGGGTTATCGCCGGTGTTGGCGAAGGATGGGGCTGATACCACGGAGCAGAACTAAAAAGCTCTCTTTTTTTTTGTCTTTTTTAATTGGGTTTCTTCCTATGATTATTTCTGTTGCTAATCGAAGAGGTATTCACTTAATTAAACATCATGATTTTAATGAAATCCTACCGAACAATTAAATCATTCTTCAGATTCAATTGTAAAAAGTAAGGAATAACCCAATCATTAGAAAAGTACCCAAAAGGCTGTGGAGTGAATATGAAAGCTCCCTTTCTCCTTCTCAAATTAAGTATTTTAAACGAGATAGAGATCGAAATATTAGTATCCTGTCCCTTTTCTTAGGAACTGGAATTCGGGTAAATGAATTATCAAATCTAAGGATTAAGATATCGATTTTACTTCCAAAGCCACAAAATCAGCTTCCCTGTATTCATCATCTATCTCTTTCCCTTTATAGTTTCTAATTAACCTGCTAACGAACATTGACCGCCTTCATGGCGGTCATTGGCTTTTTAATGTATCGTTGTTTTTGAAAAAACCTTGACCCATAATAGGACAATTTAAAAACACACTATCACCACTGCCAACTACCAGCTTATTTTTAACCATCAGATATGGCTTTCGAATAACAGGTGTTAAGGCCGTTTGGAGAAGATTTCCGCCTTACTAAAAAGCAGAACCTCTTCCAAGATATAGAATAGAACCTATATCTATACAACATGTGGGTATTAAACTTTTTATAGAAAAATGTTGACAAACTATTAACTGTTTTAGCTCAAATTAAAAATAACTAGTATAGTTAGATAATTTCGATACCTAATTCCATGTACTTGTTTAAATTATGACTTAGTGGACCGTCTTCCGTAATTAAGTAATCAAGTTCTGAAACGGGACCAACCAAGTAATTGGAAATAGTATTAAGTTTACTTCTTGTTACCAGGGTTGCGATCTTATTTGAACTTTTAATCATCTGACGTTTAGCATGAGACTCTTCTATATGAGGGATGCTGATACCAAAGTCAGGGTGCAGGGAATACACTCCTAAAAAACAGAGATCGGCTCTAATATTTTTAAGCACCTCAATTACATCCAATCCTACAGTCACAAAAGATTCCTTAAAGAAGGTTCCGCCCAAAAGGATGATATCTGTATTTGGATGTTTTGATAATGCCAAACTAATAGAGGGACTATTCGTAATAATGGTCCCTTTAAACTCCATTGGAATTTCTTGAGCCAGAAAAAGATTTGTTGTACTTCCATCGATTAAAAGAACTTGTCCATCTTTAATAATTTTCACTGCTTTTAAAGCCAATTCTTTTTTTGCATCTATATTTTCTTCCGTTCTTTCAGAAAAAGTTAAAGCACTCGCTGAAGCAGGAAATGCCCCGCCGTGTACTCTTTGGAGAAGACCAAATGAATCCATTTCCCTTAAATCTCGTCTAATTGTGTCCTCGGAAACATCCCATTTCATGCTTAATTCTTTAGCAACGACTTTCCCTTCTTTTTCAAGTATTTGTAAAATTTTGCTTTGCCGTTCTTTTCTAAGCATAACAATGATCAGCCTCCGTGTTTTTGCATGTTTTTTCTTATATATTATATTATTTTTTCTGGAATTCACTAATTTTAAAAAAATTCAACGAAATTATTCTTGTTTTTTCTTGTTTATAGAGATAAAATATTCTCAAACACGAAAAAACTAGATTTAAGATGCAAAAACAAGAAATTCTTCTAGGCAAGAAACCTAATAACTGACATTTTGTACTAATTTTAAAATTACATGAATAAAGAGGAGGAACAAAAGATGAATCACAGTATTGAAACACTAGCTGTAAATACGATTCGTACCTTATCAATTGACGCGATCAACAATGCTAATTCCGGTCATCCAGGTCTTCCTATGGGTGCTGCTCCAATGGCATATGCACTCTGGGCACATCATCTAAATCATAATTCTGCAAATGCAAAATGGTTTAATCGAGATCGATTTATTCTTTCTGCCGGACACGGATCTAGTTTGTTGTATAGTTTGCTTCATTTAGCTGGGTACAATGTTTCTTTAGAAGATTTAAAAAGTTTTAGAAAGCTTAATAGCAAAACACCTGGTCATCCCGAATTTGGTCACACAGAAGGTGTTGAAGCGACAACTGGGCCTTTAGGGCAAGGAATTGCAAATGCAGTAGGTATGGCGATGGCTGAAGCGCATCTAGCTGCAAAGTTCAATCAGGACGGATACCCTGTAATTGACCATTATACATATGCGCTAGTTGGCGATGGAGACTTAATGGAAGGCATCTCTTATGAGGCCATGTCTATGGCCGGTCATATGAAACTAGGAAAATTAATTGCATTATATGACTCAAATGATATTTCTTTGGACGGTGAATTAAACCTTTCATTTTCAGAGAACATTCAAAAAAGAACAGAATCTGCTCATTGGCAATATTTACGAGTAGAAGATGGCAATGATGTAGCAGAAATCTCAAAAGCTATTACATTAGCTAAACAAAATACAAACCAACCAACTTTGATCGAAATTAGAACCACTATCGGTTATGGAAGTCCCAAAGTTGCAGGAACAAACAAGGCACATGGAAATCCCCTTGGAGCAGAAGAAGCTCGTGCAACAAAACAGGCATATGGCTGGCACTATGAAGAGGATTTCTTTGTACCAGAAGAAGTTAAAGCCCATTTTGAAGAGCTAAAACAAAGAGGAATTAGCCAAGAACAACAATGGAATGCATTATTCCAGTCTTATCAAGAGACATATCCTGAATTAGCTAAGGAACTGCAACATGCCATCACGGGAGAAGTTTTATTCAATACGGAAGACATCCTGACATTTGATACAGGTAAAACAATTTCAACTCGTGTAGCCAGCGGAGAAGCCATTAACCATTTTGTAAAATCAGTTCCTTCTATTTTTGGGGGAAGTGCGGATCTTTCTCACTCCACAATGACAGATATAAAGGAAAACGCAGCATTCGCAGTAGAATCATTTAGCGGACGAAATATCTACTTTGGTGTTCGGGAACACGCAATGGGAGCGGCTGGCAATGGTTTGGCTCTTCATGGCGGTGTAAAGCCTTTTGTAAGCACATTCTTTGTTTTCAATGATTATCTCAGACCGTCAATTCGTCTGGCAGCCTTGCAAAAGCTTCCAGTCACTTATGTATTTACTCATGATTCGATTGCGGTTGGTGAAGATGGTCCAACTCATGAGCCAATTGAGCAGCTAGCTTCTCTTCGTGCGATCCCAGGGCTAACCGTGATTCGCCCATCAGATGCAAACGAAACGGCAAGTGCTTGGGCTTATGCACTACAACAAATAGACGGTCCGGTTGCCTTGGTACTAAGCCGTCAAAACCTGCCTGTGTTCCAAGCAACACAAGCCAATTTAGACAACCTTTCTAAAGGAGCTTACGTATTAACGCAAACAAATGACCAACCAGAGGTTATTTTGATCTCTACTGGTTCAGAAGTGTCATTAGCCATTAACGCGAAAGCTGAACTTGAAAAGGAAAATGTGTCGGTTCGCGTTGTCGCAATGCCAAGCTGGGAACTTTTCGATCGTCAACCGAAAGAATACAAAGAGCTTGTCTTCCCTGCTTCTATTACGAAGCGTGTGGCACTAGAAATGGGTATCTCTCTTGGATGGGAACGCTACGTAGGATCAGAAGGGAAAGTATTATGTATTGAAACATTCGGTGCTTCAGGAACGGGCACTGCAGTCATGGAGCTATTTGGATTTACGACAGAAAATGTTGTTCGAACTGCAAAAAGTCTACTGTAATCTTAAAATGGAGGAAATATACGATGAAATTATTTATTGATACTGCAAATCTTGTTGATATTAAAAAGGCATATAAAATTGGTGTTTTATCTGGTGTTACAACCAATCCTTCCCTAGTTGCTAAGGAAGGCGTAAAATTCGAAGACCGCATTGAAGAAATCTGCCAAGCAGTTACACAAGTAGAGTCTGTTTCCGCTGAAGTAACTCCAGAAGCCATTACAGCTGATGAAATGATTGCCCAAGCTGAAGAGCTTATTAAAATTAACGGTGGAGATGAGAAAATTACAATCAAGCTTCCTATGACTTTAGCTGGCTTAGAGGCTTGCCGTTATCTTGCTGATAAAGGTGTTAAAACAAATGTCACACTTATCTTTACAGTAAACCAAGCACTATTAGCAGCTCGTGCTGGTGCAACGTATGTATCTCCATTTTTAGGCCGCTTAGATGATATTTCCGAAGACGGTGTCCAATTAGTATCAAAAATAGCTGAATTGTTCCGCATTCATAATTTCGACACACAAATTATTGCAGCATCTGTTCGTCATCCGGATCATGTAACTCGTGTAGCAATGGCAGGTGCACATATTGCAACGATTCCATTTTCAGTCATTGAGCAAATTTCTAAACATCCACTTACTAATCAAGGAATCGAAAAATTTGCTGCTGATTGGGAAAATACTCTTAAAAACTAAGTTAAATGATAAACACGACAGGAATTCCCCTGTCGTGTTTTTATACCTAACTTTGTTATATAAATTTATTTGCGATTTTTTAATCTCTTTTCCATCAGTTCTGCTATTTGTTTGGAATTTAGATTTCCTTCATTTTGTAATTTATCAATTATGCTAATATAATCCGTTTCATTTCGGTTCTGACTTAATTTATATGCAGCTTGGATTTCTTCCACTTTTATCTTAAAACCAACAATACCTTTTAGTTGATTTTCTAATAGTTCAGGAGAAAGTTTATCCCATAAAACTGGATTTTCACGATTATGTTCATATTTTTCCAACATGCCTGTTAATTCTTCTATTAACTCATCTTTCTCTAAAATACTTGCTTTTCCATACATATGGATAGCTTGATAATTCCAAGTCGGAACATTTTCGTGTGAATACCAAGAAGAAGAAATGTAAGCGTTCGGTCCCTGAAACAACACAAGCACATCTTCACAGGTTTCAAATGTTCTCCACTGAGGATTTCCAAAAGCCATATGCCCAGTAATATAGTAATCATCACCTTTTTTAGTTAACCCCAAAGGCAAATGCGTGGCAATCGGTTTCCCTTGTTCTGTTGTAACAATCGTGCCAAAAGAGTTTTTTTGAACAAAATCCCAAATTTCATCAACATTTGTGACCTTAAAATATTTTGGAATATACATTATAACCCGCCTTTTAAAATAGGTTTAGTTTAGCGTTTTTGTCATTATAAAATCTATTTGTTCTTCATCTCCCATATAAAAAGAGTGAGCTCCAGTTTGAACAAACCCCATTTTCTTATAAAAGCCAATTGCATTTTCATTTTTTTCCCATACGCCTAGCCAGACTTTCTTTTTATTACGTTCCATGGCAATTTCCATCGCTTTATTTAGCAGATATTTACCAAGCCCATATTTTTGAAATTTGTTCTTTATATAAATCCTCTCGATTTCAAGTGATTCCTCACCCATTTCTTCAGACTGAGCATCATTGGTATTTACTTTTAAATATCCAGCGACTTCATTGTTAAAATAAACAAAAAAGAATACCGAAGATATATTGGATAATTCTTTTTCTAATTGTTTTAAGTTAAATGCCCTTTCCAAATAAGCGTTCATAGCTTCGGGTGAATTCTGATCCTTAAATGTCTCATTAAATGTTTCATAACTAATCTCTTGAAGTTTGCGTAGATCCTCAAGGTTACACTGTTTTATATTTATAGTCATTTAAATAAATCGCTCCTTTATGCAATTAATAATTTCTCTTGTTTCCCTTTTTTACAAATTCCCAGTCTATTTCTATATTTTTTCTAACTCTTTGGAGAAGAGTAAAAATGGTTTCTACTTCTTTTTCGGAAAATCCCTCTAATGCAACGTTATTGGAATACTCATTTTCTCTTTTTATAAAAGGATAAACATTTTTCCCTTTCTCTGTTGGAAAGAGCTTTTTTATTTTTTTGTTATGTTGATCGTCTTTCTTTTCAATAAATCCGTTCATTTCAAGCTTTTTGATAGCACGAGCTGCTGTTGTTCGGTCTACTTTTATCATCTCAGCTAACTTTTCTTGAATAATTCCTGGGTTTTCACATATTCGTACCAGATACAAATACTGCCCTTTTGTAAGGTCATATTCTTTAAATTCTATATTGCTTATAGAATCTAATGCCCTTGCTATCATTCCAATTTCTCGTAAAATTTCTTTCATGATTATCTCCTTAAGCCACTTTTTTTGTTGCATTTACTATAAAAGTGATATAAATTAAATTTAACCTAATTTCATTGCATTTGCAACAAAATTATTAAGATCACATTAATTTAAAAGGACTGAAATAAATGTATGCAAAAAGAATAACGATGGATGAAGAATTAAAGGCAGCATTTGCTATTCGGAAACAAGTATTTGTGAAGGAACAAGGTGTACCACTAGAAGATGAATTTGATCAATTTGATACACTGAATGGACTTTGCCAACACATATTAGTCCATTACAATGAACAAACAGTCGGTACGGGAAGGATCAGGTTTATTCATGGAGTAGGTAAATTGGAGAGAATCTGCATCCTTGAACCTTACCGTAAATTTGGGCTTGGAAAAATCATTATAAAAACGTTAGAAGAAATTGCAGAAGAACAGGGAGTATCCCAGGTTAAATTGCACGGACAAACACAAGCAGAGGGTTTTTATCAAAAACTTGGCTACCGGACTTCATCTAATATATTTATGGAAGATGGAATCCCACATATTTTAATGCTAAAAGAAATAACTACTAAGTGATGCAAAGATCGAGTATAACAAAATATCCACTTTATGTTTTAGGGATATTATTTTTAACCCTTGGTATTTCTTTTACTATACAATCAGAGCTTGGAACTTCACCTTTCGACGCACTTTTAGTAGGACTGTCCGTAAATGTTGGGCTTACAGTGGGAAGTTGGGAAATAATAATAGCTTTAATATTAATAGTTTGTAATTCATTATTAAAAAGACAACGACCAGAAGTTTTGGGGTTGTTAACAGCATTTATAACGGGTATTGGAATTGATATGTGGCTTTTTTTATTGCACAATTTGATAACACCTGAACTATGGTACAGCAAAGTGGTTTGTTTTGGAATTGGCTTACTTGTTATAGGATTAGGAACTGCAATATATCTACACACAAATTTTGCCCCAATTCCTATTGACCGTTTAACCTTAATCCTACAAGAATTGACTAAAACAAATATACTAATATCGCGAACATTCATTTACCTGGTATTCTTGATGATGGCAATAATATTCAATGGACCCATTGGCATTGGAACTTTATTAACCGTTTGTTTAGGGGGGCTAATACTTAATTACTTTATGCCACTTACTAAAAGAGTAATAGACCGCATATTAACACACTCTAGTACAGCACGAAATTATGATAAAGATAAAAATCATTCTTCATAGGATGGTTTTTGTTGTTCTTTTTTTCACTAACCTCCCTTGAAGAAGTTATGTAAATATCGTGCTAAAAGCAAGTAACCTTTAATAAAGAATTATTTGCTGCTAGAATTTTTTCTAATGATTCATACCTTTGCTTTTGGGAATTTGCTGCCTCAAATTAAGGCAACAGTAATGGTAACGATGGAACCAATGAACGAAAAAAAAGAATATCAGACACTTTATTTATTAGTGTCTGATATTCTGATTATTACATTCCACTATTAATTTTCACTATTTTCTCAAGGTTTTTAATGCACCGCTCCAAGCGTTAACTTGCTCAAGCATTAAATTGACATTATTAAGATGTAATTCAGCTGGTTTAAATGTTGTAAAGTTTTCAAAATCTGAAAATAAAGATAATGTTGGGTGAGCCTTCACATCCGCAATTAGTAATTCTCCACAGATTCCTCGTAAATGTTCAGCTGCACGAGCTCCACCAGCTCCCCCATAGCTAACGATACCTGCGGCTTTATTATTCCAGGCTTCACGAGCAAGGTCAAGTGCATTTTTCAATGCTCCAGTGATACTGTGATTGTATTCCTGAACAATAAATACGAATCCATCCAGGTTGAAAAGCTTTTCATTCCAAGCCGCTATTCCAGGTTCTGTTCCATCGGTTGTTCCTAAAAACGGCAATTGGAAATCGGCAATATCTACAATTTCATAATTTGCATCAGCTCGTTTGTCAGCAATTCCTTTTACCCATTCTCCAACCTGTGGACTAACTCGACCTTGACGAGTGCTTCCTAAGATAATTCCGATGTTTAATTTTTCATTTGTCATTATTTCTTCCTCCTTGATGGAATCTCCATTTAAAATTTTCTATAAAAACCTATTGTTTTGAATTAACTCTACGATTATCATAATCTCTAAGCTACATGGAAAAATAATAAGCATACTATTTCTATGTTTTGATAACTTAATTGCCTGTTAAGATATTTGGCTAATAATTTGGGTCAAAGCCTCTTTCATCGGTACGGCAGGACGTCCCAGCAGTTTTTCCAGATCGTCACTTTCAACCTCTAATCCACCTTCACGAATGCCCTTTTGTGTGTTACTAAGCATAGGAAGGAAGGCTTCCGGAACTCCTGCACCTTTCATAATCTCGGCATAAGTGTCATCATTAACCTGTTGAAAAGGAATCTCCTTCCCTAATATAGTTTCAATGATAGAGACTAATTCTTTATGTGTCATAAGTTTCCCGGAAAGTTCGTAAATCGTGTTCTCATGTCCGTTTCCAGTCAGCACGTTGGCAGTTGCCTCCGCAAAATCCTGCCTGAGCGCCCAACCTACTTTTCCCTCTCCGGTAGCCGTTATCCAGGGAGCACCCGCCATTGCTGCTTGTATACTTCCGATTTCATTTTCAAGATACCAGTTATTCCTCAAAAATGAATATGGCATACCTGTTTTGACAATAGCCTCTTCCGTAGCTTTATAAACTGGAGCAAGGAAAAAGTTGCTTTTCTCTGCATTAGGTGCACTGGTAAAAGCGATAAATTTAATTTTGGCGCGCTCGGCGGCAGCAACTGCATTGGCGTGTTGCCTCATTCTTATTTCATCGCCTCCAAGCCGCACTTCAGACGAGGATACAATTAACAACCTGTCGATTCCTGAAAAAGCAGCAACCAGTGTTTCCGGTTTATCAAAATCACCTTGACGGACTTCGACTCCGCCTGCTTTCAATCCTTCTGCTTTTTCCGGATTGCGAACACTAACGGCTACCTGCTCTGCCGGTACGGTTTTTAATAACGTCTCAACAACCTTTGACCCTAATTTTCCTGTTGCACCTGTAACTAATATTTTCATTTTCTTTTCCTCCAAAACTTTTTTATTCCCCAGATCACCTAGTTAGTTATAAATGAAATTTTTAAAATAAATAAAGAAATAATACAACAAAAGATAGAATGGCTAAGAATAGAATCATAGCCTTATCCTTAAAGGAATCTTTCGTTATTTAATTTAGGATAAAGCTCTGCGTACGATTGGTGCTACTTTGTTTGCCAGTAGATCAATTGCTTTTTCTACTCTGCCTAATGGCTGACCACCCATATCAAATTGTCCCATAAAGCGTGAATGTCCGAATAGCTCATGCTGATACAATATCTTTTCTGCTAGTTCTTCTGCACTACCAACTGCTAAAATTTGTCCTGCCGCTCTCTGTGGCATCAATTGCTCTGCTGTTTTATGGAAGTGCTTGTTTACAAGAATCTGACCCATTTGACCATTTACTCCCAAAATGGTTATTTTCATTTTCTTTACTCCAACATCTTTTGTTTAACCAACATTTGTTGTAGAGTTAATATAACAAGCTGAAAAACTTTAAACAACCGACAAAATATTAGATATATCGTTTACCCAACATATTGATAAAAATGTCTAAAAAATAGGAGGAATTTTTATGGAAAAACAAATCGACCCCCGCATACTCCGCACCCGTAAGCTCATCATGAATGCATTTATCGAGTTATCAATGAAAAAAGAATTTAAAAACATCACCATTAAAGATATTACAACTGCTGCTACTGTTAATCGTGCAACCTTTTATTCTCATTTCATTGACAAATATGACTTGCTTGAAAAGGTGTTAAGTGAAAGTGTTATGAGAGAAGTCATTCAAGAGGTAAGTACACATGAGGTAATTAATGAAGGAACCATTGAGGCTATTTTTTTATCCATTATTAAGTTCCAAAAATCTATAAGTAACCAATGTCGACGAAGTTACGAGACATTTACACCCCAAATAGAAACGATTTTTAAAAAGGAACTTCAAGACTTTTTTTCAGAGTAGGCACAAAAGCAATGGCCTAACCAAAATAAAACTGAAGTAGAGGCCTTTGCGGTGATGTTAAGCTGGGCACTTTATGGAGCTGCGATGCATTGGATGAAAAATCAAACGACACAACCAGAAGAATACGTAAAGCAATTAATGGATTTCATAAAAAATAGAATAAACATAGATAAAGAAAATGTTAATTTAATTTAGATTTAAAACTGACCTCATCAATTCTCCAAATATAATAGAGCCTGTTTTTTCATATAAAAAACAGGCTCATAAGAGTGTCTTGGATTATATCCACCTTCAACTCCCCTCCCTTATTTCAATAAAAACAGGGCTGCCGAAGCAACCCTTTGTTTCACATAATTCACCCTTTAGTTTATATGCAATCACAATCATTCCTTGGGATTAATAAAAATGGGCGACCTTCATGTGGAAGAATCGCCCTTTATCGAACTTTAGGAGGAACATTCACTTTACCTTTTCTATAGCTTTACTACTAACTTCTTCATAACTGAATAATCTTCCATTAATTATGTCCAACGATTGGGTGTGGTACATATGGCTCTTCTAGATATTCAATGTCCTCATTTGTTAACTTAATGCTTAGAGCACCTAAGGCATCTTCGAGATGAGAAATTTTTGTAGCTCCAATAATGGGAGATGATACTGGTTCTTTCTGTAACAACCAGGCAAGTGCGATATGGATACGTGGAACACCATATTTTTCTGCGATGGCTGCAACTCGTTCTACAACCAATCGATCAGCAGCAGCGGTCGCATCATATTTAGATTTTTGAATTTGATCCGTTTCTGAACGATACGTTGTTTCCGACCAATCACGCGTCAATCTCCCCGATGCAAGTGGGCTATACGGTGTTACACCAATTCCTTCTTCCTTACAAAGTGGCAGCATTTCTCGCTCCTCTTCACGGTAAATGAGGTTTAAATGATTCTGCATTGATACAAACTTTGTCCATCCATTTTTGTCCGCTACGTGTAATGCCTTTTGGAATTGCCAAGCATACATGGCAGAAGCGCCAATGTATCTTGCCTTTCCAGCCTTCACAATATCATGCAATGCTTCCATCATTTCTTCAATAGGAGTATTGTAATCCCAGCGGTGGATGATATAAAGGTCTACATAATCAGTTTCCAACCTCTTAAGACTTTTATCGATTTCACTCATAATTGCTTTTCGGGAAAGCCCAGATCCGTTTGGACCCGCATGCATTTGCCCGTGTACTTTAGTTGCTATTACAACTTCATCACGATTCGCATATTCTTTAAGAGCTCGCCCAAGGTATTCCTCACTTGTCCCCAGAGAGTACACATTTGCTGTATCAAAAAAGTTAATTCCCAATTCGAGTGCTTTTTTTATAACGAGGCGAGAGTCCTCTTCATTAAGTACCCATTGATGAATCCATTTGCTAGCGTCCCCAAAACCCATACACCCCAGACATAGCCGAGATACATCTAAGCCTGTGTTACCAAGTTTTACATATTCCATGTTAATCACCCTCACAAACTTTCTAATTAAATTAATTAATTTTATATTTCTAAAATGGTCTTCTCGTTTGCTTTCCTTGAAAAATGAACTTTTATATTGGTGCTTAAATTCAATACATCGGACTATATATATTATGCAACAATTTAAAGTGCAATGGTTATCTCATTCCTATCAAGTTTTTGCCTAATCCTATCAAAGGCATTTACATAATCGACAAATATAAGATAGAATGTAACCATCATTGATGCAGGAGAATCCCATATGTCAGCAGAAATCTACAAACAGCAGCATGAACTTGCCAAACTCATTGAACGTTATTCAAAGCAGGACGGGGTTCATCCTACTGCTATCCCCTCGTTATTTTTAATCCGTGAGTCGATTGTTACCGAACCAATTGCAAGAGTGAACGAAACATCCTTTTGCATTATCGTCCAAGGGGAGAAGGAAGTATTGTTAGCAGAGGAACGCTTTAGGTACGGTCCCACTAAATACATTGTTGCATCCGTTGACTTGCCGGTTACCGGGCATGTTATTAAAGCCTCTTCAGACATTCCGTATTTAGCTCTCAAACTTGAATTTACACCGAATCAAATTTTAGAGGTTTTAAGTGATTCAGATATTCGAGTAGGACAGAAAAAAAATGCCAAACGTGCTATGTTTGTTAGCAAAGTAGAGGCGTCTCTGTTGGATGCTGTATTTAGATTAGCCTGGTTGCTAGAAAATCCCAAACATATACCGGTACTAGCTCCTTTATTCACGAAGGAAATTCTCTATTGGATTCTACAAGGTCCTCATGGTGAGTCTCTGGAACAAATGGCGATTAAGGGTAGCAACGGCCAGCGAATAAGAGATGTTATTGAACATATCATCAAAAACTATGACCGCTCTTTTAAAATCGAGGAGCTTGCAGAAATAGCGAATATGAGTGCTGCTTCTCTTCATCGGCACTTTAAAGAGGTTACAGCTATGAGCCCTATTCAGTTCCAAAAACAATTGAGACTTCAAGAAGCTAGGCGCATGCTTTTAGCCGATTCAACAGATATCGCTGATGTCGCATTTCAGGTAGGCTACGAAAGCCAATCACAATTCAGTCGTGAATATTCCCGCATGTTTGGTTGTCCACCAAGAGATGATCTAAATCGCATGAGGGAGAAATCAGACCAAAGGATAGACGCATAGATAATTATAGAAAAAGCCAATCTTCACTTGGAAAATAGGCTTTTTGGTATTTATCTAATAAGTTGTTTTGGAGGACTCTACATGTTGTCTTTTTAAAGTACATTTCTTCCCAATCTCAAGAAAAGAGGGCTTGATTATTATAATTTATTATTAACTAAATGCTCCCAGTCCTCAAATGACAACTTTTTCGTAATATGTTTTAATTCATTTGGAACGTCAACGTAGCACATTAATTCTAAACTATTTCCATCTGGGTCAGCAAAGTAAACCGAAGCATTTTCTTGATTTGGTCTCACAAAAGGCTTAATCGATGTTCTCCTTTCAAAAGGAACAGGTTCAACTTGGATGGATTCAAGCCATTTTAATGACTCTTTTAAATCCTGATATGTGACTCGAAAAGCAATATGCCTTAAAGAAGGATGGTAAGGAGTTTGGTACTCCTTTCCTTCCCACAACCCCAACCAACTTTTTCTTTCTTCTATCCAAAAGAATGCAGTGTCTTTATCACGCCAAGCTAATTCCAAACCTAATTTTTGGTAAAATCCAATTGAAACTTCTAAATTTTTCACAGGTAAATGTGCTTCATAAAGCCCCTTTATCATTTCTCCCATCCCCTATATTATAGAAATTATGTATTTTAAATTTTATTTTAAAAGGATATCTTCTTCAATAATCCTGCCATTTAGTTCAATAAGAAAAGGTGTTTACCATTTATTTAGCAACCACCTCCTGTCTTTCTATTCAATAAAGTCTACCTCATTTTCCCGACACCATTCAATCGGAATTTGTTTAAAACACTCGTCCCGTAATGTATAGCATTTGTGAAAAGGAAAATTTCCCCTTACTAAAAAAGGGAAAGATGATGAAAATTATTTTTTTATATAATGAAGCATAGCAAGGTGGCCTAATTTTTCTACTTTCGTTAATGTGTATTTTAGAGTAATATCATTTCCGGTATAAAGGGAGATTCCTTTCCCTAAAATAATCGGTGCAATGGCTAGTTGGATTTCATCAATTAAATTTTCTTTAAGAAATTGACGAGCTAAAATTCCTCCACCAATTAACCATATATCTTTACCAGGATTTTGTTTTATATTTTTAATGAAAGTTTTGACTTCTTCATCAATAAATGAAGCGTATTCATCTGATCCACTAACAGATTTAGAAAATACATAATTTTTATAAGCACTATAAGGATAGTCCATATCAAATCCACGAATGACATCATAAGTTCCTTTTCCCATAACAACAGTGTCAATTCTTTCAAGGAGTGAATTAAAGCCAGAATCTCCTTCTACTTCTGTGGATTCTAACCATTCTAATGTACCATCATTATTTGCAATATAGCCATCAATTGAAGTACCAATGTATAAAATAATGTTACGCTGTTTTTTCATTTGAATCTCCTTACCCTTGTTTGAGATGATCGTATCAGTATACTGATTAACTAAGACAAAAAAGACTTTTAAGCATCATAATGTAAATTAATATGTTATGCGACTAACGTACCTTTAGTTTAATTACATTGGTTCACAAACAATAGGTTTCTCTCTCAAATTACATCTGTTATTGAGGAATTTCTAATATATTTTCTAAATTTTTCTTGACAGACACCCAATCACTTTCAATTACACTGTAAAATACAGAATTACGGAAGGTTCCATCCTTACGAATCATATGATTTCTTAAAATTCCTTCTTTTTTTCCACCTATTTTTTCTATCGCTTTTTGCGACCTAACATTTCGTTCATCGGTTTTAAATTGCACTCGTATAAGTTTCAATGTTTCAAAGCAATATTTTAATAACAAGTATTTACATTCTGTGTTAATATGTGTTCCCCATACAGATGGAGAATACCAAGTCCACCCGATTTCCAGACTTTTATTTGGATTTGAAATATCGAGGAATCGTGTGGTACCAATAATTTTATCATTATCACAACGTAAAACAACGATTGGAAATTCTATTCCCGTTTCTTTCTTGTATAACGCTTCTTCTACAAAAGACTTCATTTCATTATATGTATAAATAGCTTTTGGTAAGTGACTCCAAATAATTTTATCAATTCCAATTTCAGTTAAACCCTGTATATGATTCTTTTCCATTGGAACAATTCGAACTTTCTCTCCTTCCAATTCATCAAACATAATGTTCGTTTCCCCCATTCTCCCACTAATTTTAAACATAATATTAACACAATTCTCTAAAAATTAATGAAATTCGTGCATATACTAACCTGCCACGATAGTTTAGTTACAACTTTTCACAATCTTTCTTATGGAAAAAGAAAAAAAGTCGACCTTCTTCTTGAAGTATCGACCCCATTTAGTTTCAAAAGTATTTCCCCCAAGCAAACTGTTTTCGTAGAACAATCTGGCTTATTTTTTACCTCCACGAGACCATATCACCACTGGAATTAATAATAAGGATAAAATCCCTCCAGTTAATGATAATGTTAGATAACTTGAACCTGCTACAATCATACCAGACAAAGCTCCCCCAGCAGCTCCTGATAATGCAATCAAAACATCCACTGTACCTTGAGTTCTAGCCCGTGTGGAAGATTCAGTTGAATCAACAATAAGTGCAGTCCCACTTATCAAACCAAAATTCCATCCTAATCCAAGTAGGGAAAGAGCAATTATTAGAAGAACCATAGAATCTCCTGGTGCAAATGCTGCTATTAAACCTGCCAGTAGCAACGTAGTTCCAGAAGCAATAGCCATCGCAGTACGCCCCAACTTATCAACAAGAACACCTGTAACCAATGAAGGGAGATACATGGCACCTATATGAAAACCAATAACAAGACCTACTGCACCCAAGCCATGTCCATGATGTCTCATATGAACTGGTGTCATTGTCATAATAGCTACCATTACAATTTGAGTTAGAACCATAATCGTTGCTCCAACGATTATTCCTCTTTTGTTTTCT
The DNA here is from genome assembly GCF_038440275.1 of Bacillus sp. OTU2372. Taxonomy (NCBI): domain Bacteria; kingdom Bacillati; phylum Bacillota; class Bacilli; order Caryophanales; family Bacillaceae; genus Bacillus; species Bacillus sp. OTU2372. The sequence continues at coordinate 4,371 of NZ_JASATK010000022.1, read as the reverse complement.
GTATGTTCAGTTGTTGCCAATTGTCCTTTATCACTAACTTCTTGGTTGGTCGCTTCTATCGTTCTTGCTATAACTAACGGATCTGGACGGAGCATTATGAAAAGGACAACACCTGCTAAGATATATGCTGCTGCTGCTAAAATGAAAGGACCAGCAAGTGATGGAACACTAATAGAACGAGCGAAATTCCCCATCACATTCACTAAATTTGGACCTGCAACTGCACCAAATGTTGTAAAAACCATCGTAATACTAATAGCAGTCGCCCGTTGTTTACTGTTCGCTAAGTCCGTACCTGCATAACGAGCTTGTAAATTTGTTGCTGACCCTGCACCATAAACAAGTAGGGAAGTAAATAACAGGAATACACTATTTATTATTGCTGCCATTATGACTCCTATTGCTCCAAGTCCACCAATCATAAAACCAGCTGATAGACCTGTACGACGACCAAACGCCTGCGAAAGTCTCCCAACAAATAATGCAGCTCCTGCTGACCCTAAAGTTAATAAAGCTGAAGGAATTCCAGCAAACGCATCAGTACCGAGCATTTGCTGTGCAAGAAGTGCCCCCACAGTAACTCCTGCTGCTAACCCTGCACCACCAAAAACTTGTGAAATACTTACAACGGATAATGTTCGCTTGTATAACGTTTTTTGTTTTTCTGAAGAACGAATATAGCTTTGTAACGAAGCTGTTTGGACGTCTAACGCTTTTACACTATCTTTTTGTAACATAAACTAACCTACCTTTCTAGAAACCTAATTCTATTTCTAATAAACTCCCAACTAGATTTGAATCATCATAACACGCACAAAAAAACCATACAATACTATAATTGTATGGCAAACAATATTAGGTCTGATCGTTTAGCAAACGTTTAAGGATCATCAATCCTTGCTCAAGCTCTTCCAGCGTTTTTGGTGCACAGACAGAAACCCTTACAGCCCTTTCTGGGCATCTATTTCCAACGACAAAACGTTCAGCTGCATACACTTGCACTCCCTGTTGTGCGGCTAACGTTTCAAATTCAGCACCTGTAATCTTGCCTGGTAATAACAACCAACGAAAGATGCCTGTTTCTACACCTAAACAGGTATAATCTGCTAAATATCGATTTACGATTTGGTTTCTGCGAATGGTTTGTTCCCGATGACCCTCAATTAACACTTCAAATTGATTCGATACAATCGTACGTGCTGTGAGTTCTGCTAATAGCGGAGAAACTGTTATATTTAAATTATAAAGTGCCTTTGAAATTGGCTCCTTAAATTGACTTGGCACTGCTACATAGGCTAGTCGTAACCCTGGTGCTAATGACTTCGATAAACTTGCAATATAGATGACCTGTTCTGGTGCAAATGATGCGATTGCTGGAAGTGGTTTTTTGTTGAGAAGATGATACGATGCATCTTCAATAACGAACTGTTTATACTTTTTCGCAATTGCTGCAATCATTTTTCGATTCTCAACAGACATAAAGGAAGCTGTCGGATTATGATAATCTGGGATTAAGTAAATACCTTTAATATTGTCATTTTTACACGCATATTCAAAGGACGTCGGACTCATTTCATAGTTCTCTGATTTTATCGGTACTATTTGCACACTAAGCATTGCTGCAACAGTTTTTAAGCCAGGGTAGGTATGATGGTCAACACCAATGCGATCTCCAGGCTTACAAAGACTTGCCAATGTAGCAGCAATCGCATTTTGACCCCCATTCGCAAATAAAATGTGATCCACGGTTGTTTCAAACCCACCTCTTCGGATTAGCTTTATAGCTGCATCCTTTTGCCAAAGGCTTTCGCCTGCCCGACCATAACCAAACCATTTTTCATAATCTGTCTCATGCAGCATACTTTTTAGTTGGAGTAGCAATGGCTCGTAAGAAGCATTATCTGGTAGTGTTGCTCCCATTTCAATTAAATGCTTCGGCATTGTATCTTCAAGTAAATACGCATTCGATAACGCATCATACGATACGAATGTTCCACTTCCAACAGATGCACTTAGCAGGCCCTTTAACTCACACACTTTAAAAGCTTTTGAAATGGTACTCAAATTTAAATCCAAATAATCAGCCAGTTCTCTCTGTGGAGGAAGTTTTGTTCCAGGTAATAAAACTCCGTTTAGTATATCCTGTTCCAATTGCCCAGCAAGTGTTTGATAAATAGGCTTTTTAGTTTTATCAATCGATGGCTTCCAGCTCATCGGAGAGTTTTCAAAAGAATTAATCGGCATGATACGTATCCTTTTTCACACAATTAATGATTGTGCGGTTTATAAAACAATTATAATTTTCTTTAGTATTATGCCTTTTAGAAAAAAAACCACGCCAAGCAAGACAGCGATTTCTTCACCTCTTGCATCGGTAAGTAAAAAAGGTTATTTAGTTTCACGTTATTATCGGACACCTTAAAAAATTCATTCTATTTCTTTAGCGTAATCAGTTTCAATTTCCTTACACAATTCAGGGAATTGCTGCTTAAAGGATTTTACTATCTTTGTGATTTTACTGAATGCATACTTTTCTACTTCGTCATATGGAATCCATATTTTTCTATTCTGAATCTGTTGATATAGAGACGAAATAACTGAATCGCGGTGATTAGGGGGTAGTTTATTTGTTATGCAACTTTCTTTCATCTTATCGAGGTAGAGTTTACAAAGTTCTGTTGCGATCCATTCCTTTTGACTATTTTTTAATTAAGTACAACACTTCACAATATCGGCCCAATTAATAAAAAATATCATTTTATTATTTCACTCAGGTTTCTCCCCGAATTTTTTGCCGAAATTCTCCATCATATCAAGTATTGGGATAAATTCAAGCCCTTTAATTGTTAATGAATATTCAACACGTGGAGGTACCTCAGGAAAAACCTCTCGTTTAATTAATCCATCTGTTTCTAATTCTCTCAACTGTTTTGTAAGAGAACCTTGTGAAATGTCCCATAAAAAAGTTTTAATTTCGCTATAACGACGTTCTTTTGTTTTTAAAAACCAAAGAATAAGATACTTCCAGCGTCCTGATAGCATATTTTGGGTATACGCAATACCATAAACGTCTCTTTGCTCCTTAATAAACTCTTTTTCAAATCCATCCTTGCATATTCTAGCCATACTTACATTCCTTTTCTTCTATAAAGTACAAAAAAGTGTACTATATCATTTTTTATTGCCTACTTTAAAAGTAAGAGTAATGAATTTATTATATTATTTATACCCAAAACACTCAATTACATCTCACTTACCTCAATGCTTGCAAAAAAAGGAATGTTGACAATTTCGTGTTGAGGCAATTGGAAAATTCCATAGCTGAAATTGAATTATAATCGAACAAAATTATATTTAGGAGGAACAATAATGAGATTTGGAATTATAGGTGCAGGACCAATAGGGACAATTATTTCTAAAAAATTAGTTAAGAATGGACATGATGTCAAAATTGCAGATGCTCGAGGAATTAAACGTTTAGGAGGAAAAGAAATTGCTGGAACACCTGTGAGTGTAGAAGATGTAATAACAAATATTGATGTTCTTATAATATCTATCCCTTTTCATGTAATGCCAAGCATTCGTAACATTGTAGAAAAAGCTGGAGATGAAGTAATCGCTGTAGACACTTCAAATTATTATCCTTTTAGAGACAATAAAATTGAAGACATTGAGAACGGGATGGTTGAAAGTGTTTGGGTTTCAAATCAATTAGGTAGACCTATCATTAAAGCTTTCAACAATCAATTAGCTTATACTTTAGAAAATAAAGGAACCCCCGAAGGTACTAGTGGTCGCATCGCCATGGCGATTGCTGGTAATGAACTATCACAAAAACAAATAATCATGGACGTAGTAAACGAACTAGGCTTCGACGCAGTAGATAGTGGTTCTCTATGTGATTCGTGGAGACAACAGCCAGGAACTCCTGCATACTGTACAGAACTAACAAAAGAGGAACTAACGGAAGCATTGAAAAAGGCAAATAATGAAAAAGCCCCATTCCTACGGGATAAGGCAATGGAGATGTTTTCAGCTGGATTTTCACATAAAGATATTGTTTATCTAAACAGAGAAACATATAATTCATAATTCAAGAAACCCATATTGATCATTTCTCTGGTATTTAATTTTAAATTAAATAGAAGACATAGGAAATTTGGAACCAAAAATAGTGATCATAATAACTTTGATCACTATTTTTGCATATTTTAAATCTCTCTGTTCATCCACCTTGGATGTAACACTTTAAAAAATTTAGACGTTGTTAACAATTTTCATCGCCGTAAAAAAATTGTATTGTTTTACACTAGTCGAATAAGAAAAAGCTGCTGCAGCAGCCAATATTCATAAATTCAAGCACCCTTCAGT
>NZ_JASATK010000021.1:0-82071 GCF_038440275.1 Bacillus sp. OTU2372 | reverse complement strand
AAAATGTCCTTTACAACGGGTACACATTATTAATAGGTAGAGGCTTTTTTTCTTATTTTTTCAACAGGTCAGTTACTTTTTCAGCAATTTCCAAGTAAATTTTCCCGATTTGATGATCTTCTTGGTAAACAGATGGTGCAAAATCTTCATCATTCCAATCAGGCTGGTTCAGCGGCAAGCGTCCAAGAAGAACCGTATTTAATTCTTCTGCAAGCTTGTCTCCTCCACCGCGGCCAAAAACATATTCCTTTTCACCGGTTAGCTTACTTTCAAAAAATGCCATATTTTCAATCACTCCAAGTACCTCATGCTCTGTTCTTAGTGCCATAGCACCTGCACGAGCTGCCACAAACGCAGCTGTTGGATGTGGTGTCGTAACGATAATTTCCTTACAAGAAGGCAGCATGGTATGAACGTCTAAAGCAACGTCCCCAGTACCAGGAGGCAAATCTAATAATAAATAATCAAGTTCTCCCCATTCTACTTCACTGAAGAAACTATTCAGCATCTTACCTAACATCGGACCACGCCAAATAATAGGTGCATTGTCCTCTACAAAGAAGCCCATTGAAATAACTTGAACTCCAAATCTGTTTACAGGGATAATTTTTTCTCCGCGTACAACAGGCCGATTTGTAATACCCATCATGTCAGGTACGCTAAATCCATAGATATCGGCATCAATTAGCCCAACCTTTTTGCCTAACCGTGCTAAGGCCACAGCAAGGTTAACGGAAACCGTTGATTTACCTACGCCTCCTTTACCGCTGGCAATTGCAATGAAGGTTGTATTTTTTGAATTAAGGAGGTTTTGGTCCTGCTCTGGTTCTGCATTGCGATGTTGTGCTAAGACTTCTTCTGATAGCTCAGCAAATCGGATTCCAACAGTAGCCGCACCTGCTTCTTTTAACACACTAACAATTTGTGTTTGGAGTTGAAGCTGTTCGCTTGTCCCTGTTTTCGCAATCAACACCTTAACACTAACATGGTTCTTTTCTTCTTTAATTTTAATTTCCTCAATAGCGTTTAATTCAGCTAATGGTTTATGTAAAAAGGGCTCTTTGAGGCCGCCCAGAACTTCACGGACATTATTCTCTGTTAACATAAAATGCACCTCACCTATGAATTCTTTTCCATTTTCAGTATACCATAACCGAGACGAGAAACAGTTAATTCAATCACACGTTTATGCAAATCTAAAGTCTGTTTTTACTCATTGCATAAAAAATCGGAAGATGCTTCCATCTCCCTTACTCTGTTTCTTTTAATTCCTTTTCATTTGTAAAGTAACGCAGGATTCCGTTATTTATAGAAGCGGACACTTTTTCTTGATAGGACTCCTTTTTTAGGAGCGCCTTTTCCCTTGGATTGGATAGAAATCCTACCTCTACTAGAACACCTGGTTTTTTCGCATTTTTCAGGATATACACTTGATTGATGGGCTTGGCTTTACGTTCAGTGTTTTCGAGATTTCTTCGGAGCTCTTCTTGGATAAACTTTGCCGCTCGGGCGTTTTCCTTATGATGTGGAGCATAAAAGGTTTGAGCACCACTCCATCTAGAGGATGGAATCGCATTTAAATGAATACTGACGAATAGGTCAATATCTGTTTTATTTATCATTTTTAATCTTTTTTTGAGGTCCTCTACCTTCCTGCGGCTATAGCCCCTCGTATCAGGGTCGGCTAAATCCTCATCCTTTTCCCTTGTCATAATCACAAGAGCCCCTTGCTGTTGTAGGTAGTCACGAACATTTTTGGTGATTTCTAAGGCAATATCCTTTTCAAGCGTCTCGCCCGTTCCTGCCCCGCCATCAGGGCCTCCATGACCAGCATCCAACAAGATTATTTTTCCTGATAAGGGAAGATTCCAGGTTTTCCATGAATTATTTTCACTAAAATCATGCTGTAGTATAAAAAATAACACGATTAATCCTGTAATAAAGCTAATAATCTTTAATCTGCGCTTAGCCACCCATATCCTCCTTCCCGCTCGTCCCTGTTCAGTTAACTATATGGGACAAGGGGAAGTTTTAGAACCCCAAAAAGCACCCTTTAAGCAATGTACATAGAAGCTCTTTAAAAAGGAATTGAGCAGCATGAACCCTTACAGGATGCTTTTTGGGTTTAATGTAATCTCAGCTTATGTCGTCTCTGCCCTTTTTCATAACCCTCTTTCCACCAGACAAAGATATATTGTTCGCATAGATAATATAGCGACTCACTCATAGTGCCTTCTTGACCATTTCCCCAATAGAGCAGAAAATTGTAAAGTGTATCAATCAGATGTTTTTCTTCTCTAAAACACCGTTTTCTTACATCCTCAAGATTATCGCCATAATAGCCAAACTTACTGAATTTAGCCCCCAAGAGGAATGCCTCAAGGGCGACATCATAACAAGCTTCTTCTATTCCTGAATTCATCACAAAGCTATTGGCAAGGCTTGTGGAACCGAAATATTGTTTTACTCTTTCTTTCAATGTATTAATCGATAAATCCCTCAGCACTGAACGTTCATATTTAATCTGCTTTTCACGTCGTTTTTCTTTAAAGGTTGTTATAACTGTCACTTCTTTTCACCTCTTAGGACTATTCTTTATCCCTTAGGTCTAAGAAATGCAAAGTCCTCATTTCCAATTTTTAATATCACTTATTGGGTAAAGTTGCAAACCTTTAATAACTCTTTAACCGCTAATTCATACTCTTTCCAAAATAGGGAAACGATAATTGTAGGCTGAAAAGGACGGTGCAATAATAGATGGGTTGGTTTTCAAAACAAGATAAAGTACTTGAAAGAGAAACGTTGGAAAAAACTCTCAAGCGCTCAAATGATTTTAAAAAAGTCTCTTATATTAATGAACCCACTAATAAACAGTTCTCTTTTTGGTTTATTTCAACTCTTATTGATGAAAGTATTTTACAGGAGAATGTCCTTCCCTATTTATTGGAGAAACCGTTTGAAAAAATTGAAGATGTAAAGAAAATAATTGCCCTCGCTGATGTACAAATTAGCATTAATCCAAGCGAGATTGAACAGAAATTGTTCAGTGGGTATGCCCTTTTAACATTAGAATCTGACAGCCATCATTTTGTTTTTTTAGCGGCACACAAGGAACTCGTCCGAAGCATTTCACCCCCAGAGGTTGAATTTAGTGTAATCGGACCAAAAGAAGCTTTTGTTGAATCGATCAATCAAAATGTGAACTTGATTCGCAAACGCCTTCCTGTCAAAGAATTAATTGTCCAAGAATTAATTGTTGGATCGCTATCAAAAACGAAGGTATCTATCTTATATCTTGAGGGTATTGTGGACCCCGCAAATGTCAAAACCGTTATGGAGAGGCTTAAAAATATTAAATTTGATGCGATTACCGATAGTTCATATATCGTTCAGCTAATATCCGATAATAAAAACTCCCCTTTTCCACAACTTTTGGATACCGAGCGGCCGGACAGGGTTACGGCCATTTTAGCAGAGGGGAAAATAGCCATATTCGTTGATGGTTCACCGCACGCCTTGATTACGCCGACTACACTCGTTGAATTTTTCAGCTCATTTGAGGATTACTTTTTAAATTGGATGTTATCCTCTTTTTTCCGGTTAATTCGGCTTTTCGCTGTTGCTTTTTCGATTTTAGTCACACCTGTTTATGTAGCAACATTATCCTACCATTATGAATTGATACCAACAGACTTAATGAACACTTTAGTCACCTCTCGGAGAGATATACCGCTTCCTCCTATTTTAGAGGCACTCTTTTTGGAGCTGACCATTGAACTGCTAAGGGAAGCAGGAGCCCGTCTGCCTACTAAGGTAGGACAGACAATTGGTATCGTAGGAGGTATTGTCATTGGAACTGCATCGGTTGAGGCTGGATTAACTAGTAATGTTCTCCTTATCATTGTAGCACTTGCGGCATTGGCATCTTTTACAACACCCGTTTATAAAATGGGTAATGCCATTCGACTGCTCCGATTTCCATTTCTGTTTTTTGCCGAGCTTTGGGGACTGCTTGGTATTGTCTTATGTTTTTGTTTCTTAATGACCCATTTATTACGGCTGACTTCCTTAAACAGGCCTTTTTTGGAACCTTTATATCCACCAAGAATAACAGACCTTAAGGATTCCCTAATTAGGCTGCCGTTTAGCAAACAATCCTTACGTCCACAAACACTTAGGACAAAAAAACCTGTTCGTTATCCCTTCAATAATAAAAGCGATATTGACGAATAGGAAGCGGAGGAAGTTCTATGGAACCATTAATACCTGAAAAAGCAAAAATATCTCCTTTTTTAGTTTTTTTTCTAGTCCATACCATGCAGTTTGGTATTGGTATTTTAGGCTTTCAGCGATTAATTGCTCTAACCGCAGGATATGACGCCTGGATCTCGGTCATTATTGCCGGATTAAGTATACATGTCATTCTATGGTTGATGTATAGGATCCTTGATACAGTAAACGGTGATATTATGACGGCCCATTCCTATGTTTTTGGCAAAAAAGCGGGCCGTCTTATCACTCTGCCTTTTGTACTTTACTTTTTATGTGTGGCCTTAACTACGCTGCGGACATTTATTGAAGTGGTTCAAGTATGGATGTTCCAGGATATGAGTACATTTTGGTATGCTTTCGCTTTCTGTGTGCTGGCAATCTATATTATTTTTGGAGGTTTTCGTACTGTCACAGGCATAGCATTTTTTGGAGTGGTTCTTCCCTTATACCTAATTTTCACTTTTTTCTTCACCATCCCCTATGCTGATTTAAGAAATTTACTTCCGGTCTTTGATCACCCTATCAAAGATTTAGTTAAGGCGTCCTATCAAATGTCACTTACCTATCTCGGTTATGAAGTACTGTTATTCTTTTATCCCTTTATCAAAAATCCGCAAAAGTCAAAGAAATGGGCTCATTGGGGTGTCCTCTGTACCACCATTCTTTATACGGCCATAACCATTACAACCTTTTCTTATTTTTCTGAAGGGCAGCTGCAGAAGAGTATCTGGGCCACCTTGACGATTTGGAAGGTGGTCGAGATGCCTTTTGTGGAGAGATTTGAATACATCGGGATTGCCAACTGGAATATTGTCATTCTGCCTAACTTTTGTATTGCCCTTTGGTGTGGAAGCCGTATTTTAAAACGGGCTGTCCACTTGAAGCAGAAATATGGAGTCCTACTATTAACAACGATTGTTTTAATTACGATAAATTTTTTTAAAACACGGGGGCAAATTAACACCCTGACTGACTACACAGGCAAGATTTCTTTTTTCCTTAATTATGTTTACATCCCTTTGTTGTTTTTTCTTGTTTTGATTGCTAAGAAGGTGAAAAAAGAATGAAAATACTAATTTCTCTTCTCATTCTATCTACCATACTTGCCGGCTGTATTCAAAAGGAAATCGTGGATGATGTCAATCTAGAGACTGGAGCCGCTTATGATTATACAAATGGTAAAATACGCGGTACCGCCTTAGTTCCCGTCTATTTATCGGATAAAACAGTGAAAAATAAAACCTTCTCGTCTTCATCTAATTTAAGCAGGGACTTTTTGAGAGATGTACAGCGTCAATCCTCCGATCCACTTGTAACAGGGAGTCTTAAAGTGGTCCTTTTTGGTGAACGGCTTGCAAAAGAAAAGGGAATTTTGGACTTAATTGATTCATTCCAACGTGATCCCAGTATTGGCGCAAGATTATATCTAGCTGTTACAGAAGGTGAAGCAAAAGAAGTCATTAACGGTACATATGGTGAAAGAGGAAATGCTATTTATCTATCCAATCTTATCCGCCATAATATGAAATCAAAGGATGTTCCTAAATCGGACCTGCAGCGTTTTTTGTTTGATTTTAATCAAAAAGGAAAGACACCTTATCTTCCTCGGATAAAAAAATTAAACAAAAAAACTGTAGAAATTAGCGGTCTTAGTTTTTTTCGATATGGTCATGTCGTCGATACCATTCCGCCTGATAAAATGTTCTACTTTAAACTGCTAGTTGACAAGTATAGTAAAGGAACCTTAAAGGTGAATCTTGGTAAAGATGCAGCTGCAATTGAAAGTATTCGTTCCAATTACAAAATGAATCTTGTTTCAAGAAAACCTTTAAAGATTAATATCCGTATAAAGGTTAAGGCGATATTAAATGAATACTCAGGTATCCGTGTAACACCAAAGAAACTAAAAGTGATTGAGAAAAAATTAGAAAAGGAAATTGAAGTGGAATGCCTAAAGTTAACCAAAAGATTTCAATCAAAAAATATTGACCCTGTGGGATTCGGTCATTTTATTAAAAGCAAAACCAGAAAGTTCAATTATAGTAAGTGGGAAGCAGATTACAGGTATTTAAAAATGAACGTTAAAGCAGATGTAACCATAACAGAATCAGGGGTAATAGATTAATTACCCTGTTAATTGGTGTATGCAGCTGCAAGCAAAAAACTCCCGATCCTTTGACCGGGAGTTAAATTTTGGTCCTTTTGACAAATTGCCACAATACAGCCATATATTTATAAAGAACAGCAAAATAACTGACTTCTTATAAATTGAACCCAACGAGTCCAGTATCTTTTATCCCCATGAACCATCCCTATAAAGGAGGAAAGTTATGTTTGGACTTTTTTCTATCCTTAAAAAGCAGAAAGAAAAAGAAAAGGTCGAAGAAATTAAAATAAACTCGCCCATTTTGATCAAATTGGATCGAATTATTGAGTTATTAGAACAGCAGCAAAAGGAAGATAATATGAGGAATATCCATTTCGATACGGTTCAAATCGAACATCTAGAAAATATTGTATTTCGTTTGGATAATATTGAAATCGACCAATTAAGCGGAAAATTAATTATAGGCAATAATATTAGCACTTCAAATGATTTAGCCGAATCCCTTCAAATGCACATGAACTCGAATGATATGAAAAAGGAAACAATGTCTGATCAATCTTCCTCTAATCAAGACCGTATAATAAAGACCTCAAAAGGATTTCGTTTTCATTATGATTCCTAGGCATGATAGGTATCCCCAAATGACATTTTATAGGAATAATTGAAATCAGATCTGTCTTTCAATGTTGGCTATCTTAATATCGCGATCATCAATAGTGGTATCTACCATATCTTGATCATTATTGAGGTTCAAATTACTTAACTGTTGATTATTATGCCCCAATACGGCACCCTGTGAGGTATTTGTTTTTTGATTAGCATCCATCCCATTTACATGGGCTTTGCCAAGGAATATAGAACTGTTTTGCTCGATTCTATTGACATTAATGCCTTCAAGATTAATATTGGTTATTGTATTCTCATCACCTGGAGTTTCAAGAGATATGTTGATATCGCGGTCATCGATGGGTGTATCTACCAGGTCCGGGTCATTTAAGATAGATATATTGTTGAGCAGGAGATTGGATTGACCACTAATATTTCCAATCACACTATTTTCCTTACCATGCGAACTCCAGCCAATTGCAACATTTCTCTCTCCAATAAATATGCCGGATTGTCTTTGCATCATTTGAATATGAATACCACCTGAAAGATTGAGATTTAGAGACCTTAACATCTTTGTCACCACTTTTTAATCTTCATTTAGTTAGTTAGTTTACCTTATGTTAGTGAAATGGGTCTGGTGCAGTTATTAAAAATAACTGTGTCATCCGCCCATACATTGAATAGACTATTGTATTAAATTGAGTGTTATAATTCGAAATATTTTTTTGTATTAAATACGTTTTAAGAAAGGTTAGCTTATCTATGATTAATTTAACGTTAGGAAATATATCAATAACAAGTGTCGGTCAATCATCAGGATTTTTCATGGGTGGAACAAATACACATAAAAAGTTTCATTCTAGTCAGGTCGTGAATGAAGTGCTTGGAATATTGTCCGGCGATGAAAATAGGGTCACCGAAAACAAGTGGTTGGAAAACAATCAAAAAGAGAGGAGTGAATAAATCATGGCTTCCCCTATTCTTTCTCCAACCTTTCATATCGGAACGATTAAAATCGGTTCGATCGAAGGTGCCTCATGTTTTAGTATCGGGAACAATTTTATCGAGGACTTTAAAAACACAAAAAAACACAACCAAGGCTTAGGCAATATTCATGGTGATCGAAATAACCTTGCACATATGACTGCGTCATTAACCAATCATGAAAAAGAGAGCAAAGGAAATTTGGAGCCCCCCAAAAAGGACAGCAATCAAAAAAACCCTTGATTAATCAGAGGGTTTATTGTTTTTTCTCTTATCAACTTATATATTTCCACCGCCCCCGATATTCGGCTTTAGGTCTTGGTCAAAGATAACCCCATCTAACATTTCAAAGCTATCTGCAATATTATTTACATTCCCCGCCATTGCATTATTAAAACCATAGACTCCCCCCATGTTTAAATTATACTTCCTGTTCGCATCCATTCCATTTACAACACCTTCGCCAATAAAAATAGCCGAACTAGCTTGAGGCGAATTTACGTTAAAAACACCTAAATTAATAACAGAAGGCATTCTAGTTTCCTCCTATTCTCCCTTACTGAGTACACTATTTTATGTATAAACCATAGTCCATGTGAGGAAATAACCTAAATGCCAGATTTATTAATCGATGTGACACTCACAATTCCATGAACAGTCCAATTCGAGGAATATAATTTATCTTAAAAAAAGACCCCCAACCAATATGGTTAAGCGTCTTGGATATTCTTGGTGATCAATTAGACTTTATAAACTTAGGAAGCCCAAACAGTTAACAAAATTGTTTCTCCTAGCTATTCAACCCCCCGTTTAACCAGGCACGTGGACGGTATGGACCAGCCGGGATCTGAATCAGACTTGTTTTTTGCTTCGAATTAATCCTGTAAAGTTCATCACATTGGTTTGCATCAAATCCTAATAGCGGGTGCCCCCCCATCCCTAATGCGCACGTTACCAAGAGCAGTCTTTGCAAAAGGATCCCAGCTTCCATTTGTTGAATGCGGTATCCTCTATACCCCAATTCCTTTTTTAGATGGTCCCTGTCTCCTACAATATGCAGTACTAGCGGAACTTGAAACAGATTTACATTGGGCATTGTTAATCCATATTGCAAAAACTCCCGGAAATCCCCCTGGGTTATTCTCCGAAGTGCATGAGCGCTTTGGTCATAAGCGTAAGCACCATTTGGAATACCCTCCACATTATAAAAACTGCCATACAAACTGACACGAGTCTCAGCATTCTCATGAGTTTCATTTAGATCATTCTGATACGATAAGGAAAATGTTTCTTTTAACAATGTGGATAATTGCGTCTGACTGATCTTACCTATCATAAAATCAGTATTAGGGGAACGCCTCTCCCTGCAAACGGACGCAAGATCATATGATAGGCGCTCGGTAAATGGAAGCATGATTGCCTCCATACCTAAGGCAGGTTTTACACGATTATCGATTCTTATTTTCGAAAATAAACTTGTTGTTTCCAGCATCGAAGCTTCATTCATTTTTCTCAGTAGCGGATAATCGATAACTCTCTTTGATCGATTATAGGTCTCATGGGAAATAAATGGAACTTCCTGCGACAATTGTGTATCAGAAACAATTTCTCCACCCTTATTATCCTTGTCAACACAATGGATTGATGGATGAATGGAGAGTGGGATAATCGCATATACGCTTTCATCCTGTTCGGTTAGTCCAAGTAAATGATTGATAGACCGATCAAGAAATTGATAGCATACACGTGAAGAGAATCCCATCTGATTAGCCACTTCTAACGCTTGCCCTATTAAAACACCAGCGTCTAATCCTTGGAGCCTATAAGAAAAATTATTATATTTGTAGAAGTTTTTCCAAAAAACGGTCGAGACAAAAACAGTACAGAAACAATCGGACAGCTCACAGCTATTTCCAATACTTCTGGATAAGTAGAAATCGTGATTTCCTTCTCGCAGCAAAAGGAGGCGGTGATGCGCCACATCGTAATGGTAAATTCCCATCGGTACGTCCTCAAGCTTTATATACACGTATAATTCATTGGGGTACAAGGCCCCTCCGGAGGGAACAAATCTTCGTAATAACTGTGCATAGCTTATATTGGCTTTTTCACCGGTGTCCTCGATGAAGGCGGTTTGAGCGTATTGAGTAAGTCCATATACATACCATAAGAAATGGCCAAGTTCCTCTAGTGCAGGCTCTGCATGAGCTTCTCTTCCCTTGAGAGTTAACGGTACATCTCCGGATAGGGAGATCTCTGGCAGGCCGCGGTAGAGTTTATAGGGAAGCGGTGCATCCTCCCAATCCACTTGCCAATCTGGAGGAGCGCACTTTTCCGTATCAAAGTGAAGATGATGCAGAAATGTTTCAAGATTCACTTTTACACCTCCTATTTTTCATTATGGAAATGGGTGAGGATATGGATTAAGCTGTTCATACGATAACGGCTGTTTGGTAAATCCAAGTTTCATTGGCACTTGAAGGACCCTTTCCAGCCCTCGAACACGAGTAAGGTGATGTCCGAATGTCATCGGCAGCATACCAGGAATCAATACCTTAACACAGAATAATCCGTTCCGTTTGGTTATTGGAGTTGTTTGGTCCACCACAATGACCTCGAGGTCTAATTGTCGGAACCTATCAAGAACAGCCTGAAGATCATCCTTTAAATCGGTATTCTCCGGAGGCTTTTTGAATTCCTCCGCAAACGTTCGTAATGGACGATTATCCTGTAATAAAAAGTTCAACCGTTCCTCTGCTTCCGGCAGACCGTAAAGCAGGCCATGGTCCTCCATATTACGGACTGCAAATGAATCATTTAGCATTTCTTCATATTTTCGCCGGTTTTCCTCCAATATTTTGTCATGCCTAACCATCATTCCAGCAAGCTCGTAAATCGAGCTTTTTACCGCTCTTACAGGATCAGGATTAGCTCCTGCCGCGCAAATAAGGTTCACACCTTTTGATCTTCTGTTTTTTGCCACTGCCCAAACACTCGGAATTTCATGTTCCATGGTCGAATTATAAAAATAAACGTCATACCCCTGAACCTCACGTATCCTATCAACCATCAGCTCTAATTCTTTATCGTTTGCTGAACGGAGATCAAGACGCGGAAGGGAGAGCTGTGCATACCACGTTATTAAGAAGGAATCCCTCTCTACGACCTCCATAATGCCATGGAATATGGCTTCCTCGATACTTCCTCCTAATGCACATCCGTTGGAGGTTTCATAAACAAAGCCCTCCCCATTAATGCCCAAACTGTAATAGGCGAGTAACTCCGGAACCAGTATAGGACGTTCTTGTAAAAACGAATAGCCCCAGACCCAATTCATTGGGGCATCAGGATGAAACGGTTTAAACGGAAAATGAAGCTTTGCATATTGCTCCTGATCATGTAAACCGACTCTAGCCGGATTTAATGCAAAATCCTTTAAATGGCGATAACTATCACGAACTTTCTTCCTTTTACCTTGAGGCTCGATTCCGCAATATCGCTCTAACCCCTCCAATATAGCCGTTAACTCACTTATTTCATAAGAATTAGTACGGCCAGCTACTCCCTCATCAGCCCCAAACAACGGCATGTTAACCAAAACATCGGCAAATGGCAGCCTTAGATCCTCCATTTTTCCATTCATGATGCCCGTACGATCATCCAGATAGTCTTCGACCAGCACTGTTTTCAATTCATCCATCGAACGGCAGCGATAACCGGTACCATTTAATTTAGGGCTGGACTCTAATCTAATATGAGCTAATTCTGGTGTGTCTTCAGGTAATGGACTGCAAATCGAGCACACTGGATCAGGCAAGAAAACGTGACTGGATACTGTTAACGTTCTCAGATTGGTAATGAACATCCGTTCTTCTAAGGGAGAGGACTCTCCTTGAAGAACTTTCTTCACTTCGTTACTGATGAAGTTTGCCATTTGCGATAGTCCCGTTCTTGAAGCCCATGCATCACGCTGGATATCCGCCCCTGTTGTCAAGCTTCTCTTAATCTCCCACATTTCATAGCGATCAGGGCCGGCAATCAAGCGTCGTTTGTCAGCACAGAGAGAACATCCCGGTCTGTCGTGCCGTACTAATGGACCAATGATCCCCTCACCGAACGAAACGAAACCTCGAAGCCAAGGGATACCAGCTGTCCTAAATCTCTCTTCCGCTTTTTGATGAATGGATGGATGCCAAGCATCGCTAAGCACCAGGGCTAATTCTGTTTCTTCGGGAATCTCTTCGAAAATGCCTTGACGTCTTACTAGATAGTTGGTAGACAATTGATCGCAGACATAATCCGCTAATAAACCGTCTCCAGTAATGAGAATATGGGCAGTCATTAGGAATCCCCCTCTCGTACCTGCACACCATACACCCCTGCCAGCTCTTGTTTTAAAAAAGGCTCAATCGAGAGGTCATAGACAAAGAGCTTTTTGCCGCTTCTTTTCAAGACATGTATGGAAGATTGTAATAGCTCTAATTGTGTCATGTCATCACAAGAGATGATTTCGAGTTTGGTTTCCTCTTTTTCCAGATAAATCATAGACTCCTTCTCTTGCCTAACGACAGAATTCACCCGATTTTGAGCGTCCAATAATGCTTGCTGCAATGTATTTTGTAATGCCAATGTTGTGTTTAAACCTGTCCCTGTGTACCAACAGCCATTTGATCTTACCCATACAATAGGGAAGCCTAATACATCTTCTTTTAAACCAATGGTCGGAGCACCGTTCAAGGTGGTTAGGGCATTTAAATAAAATCTGCATCTTTTATCTTCTATGGCTCCAATTGACACACGAAAAACCTTATTCGGGTGGTCCTCCTGTCTTTTTTTCAATTTTTCATCCAGGTAGGCTTGCAGCCCTCGACAAACAGCTTCTGCAGTTGTTTCTCCTGAACCAATGCCAAGAAACCCATCTGGAAGATTAACATCCACTTTATTTGTCTGATTAAGGAAGCCAAAACTACCGGAATCTATCATTTTGGAAACATACATTTCAATGCCCTTTAGACCGGCATTCCTTCTTGCTTCTTCATGTGTCAGCCCCGAACAGATAACTTTCGGCAGCAGTTTTGCCGGTCCCTCTGACACTGGATCAACGGCCTGAACATAGCATTGGGAAAGAGGAAGCTGTATCAAATTCCGTTCCTCCCAGGTATGGAAAATACCTATTTCTTTTGAAGTTAAGCGACCGAAATATTCCAAAAGCAATCCCTGCTGTTCATTCCTGTCTGCTTCTAGTTTAAGTTTTACGTCAAGATCTTCAACCTGTTCAGGTGTTAGCTTTATAGACATTACCGATGGATGTGGGATGAATGAAAGCCAGTCTCCTTCTAACGTTTCGAGGTCAAGCATGTAAATCTGATTACTTTGGTTTGAATCTGCTATTCCTGTAACCTTCTTGAAAAATTCGAATGCAGAGACATTTGCCAAAACCGCTCCTGAAGTGGAAGAGAAGCCCAGAGGCTGCCTATCTTCTTGTACCGAAGATTGATGAATTCTGCGCCATGCAGACTCGAAGCATCCCTCTGATTCTGGATGGGTTAACGGGCCAGAGAACCCAACTCCTTCTAAATAGATGGCGGGAAGAAATGCCTTCTTTTCTTCTTTGCAAAATTGATTTAGATTCCTTAATTCATTTACATTTCCATCCTGAGAGACATACAGAATCCAATCATAGGGCTGAACTGCATCTTTCCAAACATCTTTTCCCGCCCCTTTAGGATAGGGTACTTCCACCATCTCGACATCGGAATCTATTTTCCTCGCATTCTGCACAAGCAAATTAAGCCGCTGCCTATTGGTCGGAACCGTATCTGTGACCATGACATTTAATTTAGGCAGCCCCGAATCCAATAATGCAGAAACCAACGATACAAGGATAGGTCCAGAGCCCACAGCCAAGACGCTAGCCTGACGATACTTTTGAAAATGGTATGCACCTGATTCGACAAAGTTCTCGATAAATTCAATTTGTGAAGCATACTTTTCTAGAACTTGACGATTTAATTGATGGGGAATATCTTTGCTTACATCTCGAACAAATCCATTCTTGTACAACGTTTCTCCGATTTCATATACCCTGTCACGGTACGCTCCCGTTAACCCCTCCGTCAAATCTCCCAATGTTTGCTCCCCATTGAACATTGGCAGCAATTTCTCAATCCACGGATAAATGGTTTTGCCTTCCATTCGGAAGGAACTTACGTTATTCCTAAAATAGACACCCCCCTTTTGATCCGGAAGAAAAAATGTATCCCTTTTGGCCTTCAATCGTGAGGACGAGGTAAGTTTTATCATTCAGCGCCTCCTTATTCCTTATCGTTACAACTTATGCACTATCAGTTTATGTACGCTTTTTTGTCCAATATGATAAACATAGTAAAGAAGTGCCCCCGCGGCACAAGCCGGTGCGGGAGCACTTTTTTCATAGCACAATCTCTCTTCCTGTAATTACCAATAGACAAGATTAAATAAAACCGATGCCAAAGCCAAAGCAACTAAAGCCAATGCCAACGCAACTAAAGCCGAAGCAGCCGCCACATCCGCCGCAACCACCACAACCACCGCAACCGAAACAGCCGCCGCAGCGAAAGCCCCCACAACGGAAGCCGCCGCAATGAAAACCGCCGCAACGAAAGCCTCCACAGCGCCCCCACATGCGCGAATCCTGGAATTGTGGAGCGAATGGAACTACCTCACCAGCTTGAAAAGGGTCCAATGCCAACCCTTGCAGTTCATTTTGAAAATTTTGCATTTTATTTCCTCCCCTTTGTATTTAATCACCAGGTGAAACAGAAACCTGACAAGAGAGCATAAGTTCATTTGTCAATTTTGTGTAAAATAAATTTCTAGTGCTGATGTACTCTCTTCAACAAAATATGGTTTTTTCTGGGGCGTTGTTACTGATGTAAAAGCCTATTTTACTTTGAAGGTCTAAAGGAATGCTGCTTGTTTGCAGAAGATTACTTAAGAAGGACACTATAAAAATACAACTGTGATGAAGGTACATTAGTACAAATCACTGCTATCTAGTCAACAAAATATAGGCAAGTGTATATCCCTTGGGCACAAAAAAAGACCCCAACTTAGTGGTTGAGTGTCTTTGAATGTCCGCAGGATTTTAACCCTAAAACTCTTAACCCGATGAAGCATGCGATTTCATGCGAATATCGTAAGAAGAAAATAGTCTGCCGTATAAATAAGCAAAACTGAGTTGTAGACATGAGGCTATGTAAAAAGGCAAGGATAGGGAACCCAATCCAAAAAGATAGCCTGTAATATACGGTCCAATGGAGGTGGGCAGCCTCATTGAAAAAAGATTGATGCTTGACGCAAAGCCGCTCCGCTGGTTACGTGTTAAACTCACACTCAGCGCCTGCTGTGCCCCCTGCGTACCTCGATTTAAAGCCGTTCGAAGCATATAAATGGCAGAAACGAGTGCGTATGATGATAGTAAGGGCATCAAAATCAAAAGCAGACTTCCGATAAAACGGATGAAAACAATGGACCGGATTGTCCCATGTTTATGAGATAATCTTGCTTGTAAAATGGAGGTAACTCCGGTCGCAAAGAAAGTAACAGCCAGTGTACTGCCAATTTGAGCATGGCTTGCCCCAAATTTAGCCGAAAACCAATAGGACATCATCGGCCCGGTCAGCCCGATGGCAATCCCATTAAGTATGTTAATGGCTGCAAGCTTCAATACCGCTGCATTTTCTTCATGCAAGATTTTCTTTTCTTCATTCCTCCGTCCCTCTTTTTTGTTTCCTTGGCGGTTTTCGGCTTCTCCTCCTTGAATGGTTAAAATGATGGAGGCTGTGATCAACGATGCAACGAGAATATAGCAGAATAGAAGGTGATAAGGAGATACTCCAGTTTTCAAAAAGGATGCAGCCCCCGCTAGTACTGCTCCCGCCCCCATTCCGAAAAAACTGAGAGCATTATTCAAACTGTATACTCTGCCGCGTTCTGCTGTTGGGACAAAGGATGCCAGCCAGGCCTGTTCTGCAGGGGCGCATGGACTGGGTGAACCCACGTCTGCTTTTCCAAATCCGGAAAGTGTAATCACAATAGACAATAAAATTGGGTTAGTGGTTAATACCCCGACCAATGCACATCCGGCGGTAACTAGTTCAGAAATAAGGACAAACGGTTTTCTGCCAAGCCTGTCACTATAAACGCCTATAAAGGGTGCAAAGACAACACCGAGCAATCCTCCTGCAGCAAGCACACTGCCAATTGCTGCCGTGCTCCACCCCAGCGCATCGAGATACAAAGCCAATTCCACTACCATCATGCCTTGTCCAATACTGCGAATAAAATTTACCAGCATGAGTCGCTTGACCACCGGATGAATTTGACCAATTTCTATAAACTTCATTTTGATCACTACCTTTTCATTTTTATAGGTAATATTTAGGTTACCCAGTTTCTTCATAAAAGGGTGCCATTTCTCAATTTCCTTTATTCATAGACATAAGCACAACAAAGTTAACCCTGGCATAACATGTTTACATGGGATTTATGGTGAATTAAGGGGTAACCTTAAGGACCGGTAAGGGAAGGATTGGATATGGCAGGTAAATGGAAGGGACTTATTCAAATATTTAAAACGAAATATTTATAATTCTGTATTGGCTTAATGTCACACGGAAACCCCATGGTATGCCAACGCCTTTTCACTATTGATTGAACACAGTCGAAAAAAAAATGGTGCTAGAGGGTATGTACGTGTCCCCTGCAGCACCACTTTGGCAAACGCCTATTTTTTTATAACCGTTTCATTGCAGATTGGTCCTGAGAATACCTCCGATAGATTAGGGGTGATGATGATTCAAACGGTTTGCTGTTGGCATCCTGTACAGCTTTTTCAATTAAATGATGTTCTGGTGCCCATTGGCAGACTGGGTCCGTCGCATAAGCATCTCCCGTTAAGGCAAAAGCCTGACAGCGGCACCCGCCACCATCCTGGTGCTTCAAATCACAAGGGAGGCAAGCTTTGGGCATCCACTCTTCCCCACGGAAACGGTTAAAAGATTCTGATTCATACCAAATATTTTCTAGCGATGACTTACGGACATTTTCAAAAGATAACCCTTTGATTATCCCTGCGGTTGGACACGGAAGGGCAATTCCATTCGGCGCTACCGTTAGACCAATAGCTCCCCATCCCCCCATGCAAGGCTTGGGTGCAGATGCATAATAATCAGGAATAACCCAAATAATTTCCATTTTCCGTTTCAGTCGTGCTTTAGCGGCTTCATAGACTGCACTTGCACGCTCAATCTGGTCCCTGCTTGGCAGAAGTTTCTCCCGATTCAACAGCGCCCAGTTATAATACTGGGTGTTCGCCAGCTCCAACCGCTCGGCTCCCATTTCTTCCGCAAGCTGAATGATTTTATCCACCTGATCAAGGTTCATTCGGTGTAACACCACATTTAATGACAAATGCATTTCTGCCTGTTTTACAGCAGTGATAGCTTCCCGTTTTTTCTCAAAGGCTTTATATCCACCGATAAGATCGGAAAGCTTCGCTTCTGCCGCTTGAAAACTCACCTGAACATTTGCTAAACCGGCTTCCTTAAGCCGAATCGCTTTTTCCGTTGTTAAGCCAATGCCGCTTGTAATGAGATTGCCATACATCTCTAATGCAGCAGCGTGGCTGATAAGGGATTCCAGGTCATCCCGCAAAAGTGGTTCGCCGCCAGAAAAATGAACTTCTACTACTCCCAATTCGGCGGCCTCGGACAAGACCCGGCTCCATTCCTCCGTTGAAAGTTCCATGGCTTCCTTAGCCATTTCAATAGGGTTTGAACAATACGGACAATTCAAAGGACAGCGATGGGTTAACTCAGCAAGCAGCGAATAAGGGGGTTGAACCGCACTATGGCTCTTCGTTTTCATGCTGAACCGCCACCCATCCAAGATCCGCCATCTCCTGTAAAAATCCGGAAATGTCAGACTCCATTGTTTTCAAATCGGGCAAAGCATCCGAACTCCTTGTTTCTGAGCCTGCCATTAGAGAAGTCCTGATGTATTCAGTGATGGTGTTTACGGTCCGGCTCCCGTCGCATAAACGAAGGATCGATGCTGCAGTTTCGTTTAGGACTACAACCTTTTCCGGTAGCAAAAGGAGATGTTTTTCTCTCACCTTATCAAATTTTAATCGCGCCTTTGCAGCGAGTTTTGGAAGACTGCCAGCTACAAAAATAGACTCCACCACCAATCATTTATTCTTCCCATTTTACGGTTTAGGGGGATAGGCCTTTTCCATCGCATCAAGCTGTGCCCATAATACATCACATTTGAACCGCAAGGCGTTGACAGCCCGCTGCTGTGCTTCCGGTGTTCGACATTGGGTTAAAACAAGTCTGAGGGCCACATCTGAATCACAAGGTGCCTGAGTCAAGCGGCTTTGAAAATAATCAAGCCCTGAACGGTCAATCCAAGGATACAGCTGCTCAAAAACTTTTATCCTTTTTGAGATAAGGTCAGGCGAAAATAATTCCGTCAGTGAGGAGGCAACAGCTTCAATCCACGGTTTTGTCCTGGCGAAGTTCACATAGGCATCCACAGCAAATCGAACGCCCGGGACAACATGCTCCTCCCGTATGACTTCTTCCCGAGACAATCCTACCGCTTCTCCCAGCCGCAGCCATGCTTCGATACCGCCATCTTCTCCACGCCTTCCGTCATGATCAAGAATACGGCCAATCCACTCTCGCCTCAGTTCCCTTGACGGCAGATTGGACAGGATTGCTGCATCTTTAATTGGGACTGATTTCTGGTAGTAGTATCGGTTGGCCACCCAGCCGCGGATCTGTTCTTTACTTAAGTTTCCTTGGTGCATCACTATATGAAATGGATGTTTGTCATGATAGGAAGAACGCCCTACATTCCTTAGCCGCCCCGTGAATTCATCCGCCGGCCAAAGCTCTTCTCCTTTTTTATCACGGCTAACGAACCCTTTTTGCTCCAGCATCATCACACCTCCATTTCCATACCATCATAGGCAACTTCAATACCAAGCCGCTCCAATGTATACCTCTCCACTGAGTCCTTTTTCAAAATAGGGTTGCTGTTGTTAATGTGGATTAGGATTTTTCTCTCTGCAGGGAAAGAGGCTAATAACTCCAAGGTGCCTGATGGTCCGCTAATCGGTAAGTGGCCCATGCTTCTTGCGTCACGAGCAGCTGCCCCCATCCCGGTTAATTCATCTTCCGACCAAAAAGTTCCATCTACCATCAGAATATCGGCTTTCTTTAAACAAGCTTCTATAGCCGGAGTGATATTTTCTAATGTAGGAAAGTAAGCAAGACACCTGCCCGAATCCTCATTATGAAGAACCAGTCCAACCTCCCAAATATCTTCTTGATAGTCCAGCTCCTGGGTCGACTTGGCATAGAGCGGCGGTTTTTTCGAAACGAGAACCGGCTCAACGATGATGGTTCCTTCTGCTCCTTCATGTAATGGTTCCACCCTTTGCAGAATGCCTGGATCAAGAGACTGCCATTCCCATAAACAATAGTTTTTTAGCATTGGAAACACCGGAAAAGCGGATTGCAAGCAGCTTCGTACCATCTTGGTCCCATAAATCGTCATACTGGAGCCCTCCCGCAGTGACAATAGCCCAATCGTATGGTCGAGCTCCGCATCGGTTAAAAAAACACCTGCAAGAGGGGTCTCTCTTATGCCTGGACCTGCATTTAGTGGAGCAAACGATTCAATTTGCCTGAGAATATCCGGTCCTGCATTGATGAGGTACCAGTCCTTTTCATTGGCAGTTACCGCAAGCGAAGATTGTAATAACGGCCGGAATGAAGTGTTTCCTGAGCGGACTGCCCGACAGTTGGGACAGGCACAGTTCCACTGCGGAAAGCCTCCTCCGGCCGCTGCTCCTAATACTCTAATTCGAATTTGGTTTCAGTCCTTTCCCTTCAATGCGGGCATTATTTTTTTCAATATTCCGCGGTTTTCCAAATAACCTGCCAACCTGCCAACCTATCGCCATATTCACCACAGCCATCAGGATAAATAGCAAGTAGTCCCCTATTGGATCAGGAAGCAGGAGATCTACAAGCAGCCAGCCTCCTGCTGTAGCACCCCCGATCATCACGCCCATCACTGATTTTAAGTAACGATTCATTTGCACACCCTCCGTGTTTTTGGTGAAATTCATGAACAAGAGGCAAGCAGTTGCGCTACTTGCCGATGTAGGAATACATCGTCACCTCGGAAGAAGTGTTGATTATTTTGTACTCAGGCTTTATCCACATGTGATCCCCCCCTTTCATGACACTTTCAATAATGATTATTTTTTAAAGGAGTGTCGGATTTTACCTTTCAAAACTATCCTATGTCGGCGGAAACATCAAAATAACTAGAATTTCAACTTGAAGTATTTTGCAAAATGCTGCAAAAAAGGACAAGCTTGCAAAAAAACAACCTGAGTCCGTAAACTCAGGTTGTCTTGGTTCTATTAAATTACTTCTTCTGAGACAGCCATTTTGCCAATACTTCGGCCTGATCCTTATCAACAAGACCTCCAGGCATACGTCCGCCTCCGTTAATGATTTGATTTAATATCTCCTCTTCAGACATGGATACACCAACATGTCTTAGATCAGGGCCTGCACCACCCTCAAGATTTCCACCATGACAGGACATACACTTGTTTTTGTAAATTACTTCAGCATTCATATCAGCCGGCTGCTTCTTATCTTTTTCTTTATTCCCGTGGCTGCCATGATTGGCGTCATCAGTTTTCCCTGAGCCTTCTGGATCTGCGCCCCCCGGATCTTTTGAAGGAGTTATCGATTTATTACCCCCCAGTCCGTAGGTTACAACCTTTGTTCCAGTAACAAAAGTAACGTATTGTTTACCGCCATCCATGTAAATCGCTGGCGCCATCATAATCTGAGCTCCGCCGCTTTTCATGTTCCATAAGACTTTTCCAGTTTTAATATCAAGGGCATTTACCGTTCCATCCAATTCGCCGTAAAAAGCAAGTCCTGTAGTCGTACCTGTAAAACCTCCGCGCATCGGTTGTTTAGTCTTAATCTGATAGGCATGCTTCCCAGTATTCACATCAATGGCGGTGATAGTACCGGATATGTCTTCACCTTTTGGCCCCAACGTTATTGAAGTTCCTGGGAATAAACCTTTTTTTTGCTCGATTTCATTTTCATCTTTCGCTGCAACCTCTAAAGATGGCTTATTAATACCAGGAATCAATACATAATTGGTTTTAGGATCATAGGTTTCCGGAGCATAGTTTTGTCCGCCTTCCGCTCCCGGCCATTGCATCGCCGGTTTATTTGGATCCGTCGGCTGTGACGTGTGCTGGATTTTGACGAACGGAACGCCATTATAAATGGTATCCCCTGTTTTAGCATCCCACGCAAACCACTTCCCGTTCTTTCCGCCGTGTACGACGATTTTTTGCTTTTTGTTTTTGACCGTAGCATTGAGGATCATCGGAGTCGAGGTCGCATCATAATCCCATTCGTCCTCCTCATCCATTTCCGATTTTGCCCAAATCAATTTGCCTGTTTTACTTTCAAGAGCAACGACCGAGTCCGTATAAGGGTTTTTACCTGGGCGAATTTTCTTAAAAAAGTCAGGAGCAGGATTACCCGTGCCAAAATACATCACGTCAGTGTCCGGGTCAAAAGCAATCTCTCCC
Source organism: Bacillus sp. OTU2372 (assembly GCF_038440275.1). Classification (NCBI taxonomy): domain Bacteria; kingdom Bacillati; phylum Bacillota; class Bacilli; order Caryophanales; family Bacillaceae; genus Bacillus; species Bacillus sp. OTU2372. Next base: position 60,409 of record NZ_JASATK010000021.1, on the reverse strand, counting down.
CAGACGGCTCCACCCCCTGTATATTTGTCCTTCACCCAATCTTCCCCCTTCTCAGGGACTGTCCAGAATGGTCCATCCCAGGCTGGCGTCAAGTCACTTGCTTTATAGGCCATCACAAAGCCGCGAATGCCATTATCACCACCGCTGCTTCCCACATAAACGTTTCCTTTATAGTACATCGGAGCCATTGTTTCATAATATCGGTTTTCAAGCTTGGCTCCTGGTATTGTATCCCAAAGATTGATCATTTTAATCAATTTTCCGTCTTTCGCGTTAAGTTTGGCTAAGCGATTATCCGCAATAAGGACAAACACATTGCCATCCGCAACAGCCACCCCCCGGCTGGCAACAACCTCTAAAAGGCTTAGATCCGCATGGTCAAGATGGTCAAGTACATCTTTTGGCGGCGTCCACTGCCAAATTTTCTTCCCATTTGAGGCATCAATGGCAAACACTCGGTTCATTGATGTCGTGACATACATGACACCATCTTTTACTACCGGGAAATCCTCCGAGGCATTAGGAATCTTCTTATCCCAATTTGCCAAATCTGCCTGCCAGACAATACCTAAATCCTTCACATTATCTTTTGTAATCTTGCTATAAGGGACAAGCCGAGTTTGTTGTAAGTCATACCCCCAAAGTGGAAAACCGTTATCTTTTTCAGAACTGGTTGTTTGTTTATTGGCAGTGTTCTGCTTTTTTGCAGGTTTCTGCTGACAGCCAACAATTAATACTACCGCCAATAAAGCTACGATTATCGCTTTTAAATAACGATTCAAAAAAAGACCCTCCTTATGCTTATAAGTTCAGAGTGATTGCCTTTATTTTTGGTTGTCTCTGAATTTTCCCATCCGGGGAGAACCCTACTTTATTGGTCCTCACTCTTTTTTCTATATTGAGTAAAAGATTCCTTAATTATGCAAAAGATCATTTAAATCACATTAATGATTTTTAACAATGGTGGGTGAGGAATATTTACCAAATGTGGAGACATTCTATATTTGAAATGAATTTAAAGAATCTCAGGATGGTGATTGAATGAAGGCTTTCTCAAAAATGAGGAATCGTTTGGGTGGGTTTGTCTTATTACTTTGCTTTCTCGTTGGGGGAGCATGGGCTTCTTCCCAAAGCGCGTTGGCTGCACCGGAAAAAACGGTCGGTTCCGCGGAAAATGGCGGGATCAAACTTACGATTACTAACTATGCGATCACAAACTACGGTCAAGAGATGATTCTGTATTATACCGTAGAATCCACAACAGGTAATTTGATGGATGAAAAAGGGAAAGGGCTGTTAAAAAACCCGGAAATTTCCATTGCGGATAATCGTCTTCAAGGGATTGATACCGAACATAAAAAAATAAGCAGCCAAAAATATCAAGGTGCGGTCAAGGTGAACATGCCGCAATATATACCTGCCACTTCAAATGCGGCACTTAGTACAGATACCATTCTAAATCAAAAAGGACAGTGGACAATTAACTTCCAAATTAAAAAATAGTCAAAAAAATATACTTTTAAATCCCTAGGCCAAGCCTGGGGTTTTTATTTGTAAAAGAGACCCCCAACCAAATGGTTGTGAGTCTTTGTATGTCTGCAAAAGATTAACGTTTTGAGAACTGAGGCGCACGACGAGCACCTTTAAGACCGTATTTTTTACGCTCTTTCATTTGATATATTCAATATAAGAAAAAAAGAATTAAAGCATACCTTAAAAAGCTCGTAAAGCAGGTTTTTTAAGTTAATTTTACAATTGAATGTTAAACCATTCTATATGTTTCGTGGTCAAAGATTATATCATCCCGCCCATCATTCTTCTGAAGAAATACTATTACACCCCACGTCAGAGACCCTAGATTTTTAGTAGGAATTTCTACATGTTAAAATTTCCCTAATTAATTTTTATGTATAATCCTGAAGCATTGAAAATTCCACTCGGTTATCCCTGCTCTGGAAAAGGAATAAACGAGTTTGACCGCATTTCCCCTAATTATTCCAAGTGATTCCTTTACAGAAAAGCTTCAAATATTGGGAATCAAGTTAGTTCATAAGACATTATTTCTATTTTTGAAAGTGGTGTATATTGTATATGGTAAAAAAATACATAGGAGGGATTTAATGTGCAGTTCATAAGGTATGTTCTATCCATGGTTTTTACAACGTTCTTGGCAATGGGGATTTTAACTCCGGTTGAGGCTCAATCCAATCCACAGGGTGGTGGTTATTGGCTCGAAGAAAGTAAGGTGACGCAGGCTGCCCAGCTTATGCAACAAGGGAAGTCAATAGAAGAAGCCGGTGTGAGCCCTGCACAGCCACAAGCCAGCCAAGGATTTAAGACGTTACAAGAAATGAGAAAAGAGGATCAAAATAGTTCTGTATCGTACCAATCACAGCCAGGTGCACCACAGCTCACAGCAGAGGGATGGAGCCCGCCAAAATTCGAGTATGATTATATTACGACAACCGATGAGTGCCGTCAAAATAAAACCAGCGGATCTGAAACAGGCTGGATTAAAAACCATTATGCGTTCTGCTGGTCCCATGTCGCTACCTATCAAGTACCGAGAAAGTGCTATTTGGGAATTTGTTCCTACGACGGTGTCCAGTTCCAATTCACGGAAATCGGGTATGGTTCCAATCACGACCGAAAAATGCGCGTCGTCTATTACCTTGACGATATCCTGATTACAAACCCGGCATTAAATGGAGCAAAGCTGAAAATCGATTTTACCTGTGATCCCAAAATTAATCCGGGAGACTGCAAAGAAGACCCGGACACACCTGCTGTTGAACGAACGATTGCTCAATGGAAAAATAACAATTATGGTATCAAGAACTTTCTCTCAGATGCACCCCCGGCAGATGATAACAATCCTGATCAAATCGGATATATGGAATTCTGGCCAAAACTCACCGTTACGCATACACCAAGAAAATTTAAGAAATCAATCGATGGCATTAAACAAACCGTACGATTCGATTCGGCTACTTACATGTTTGCCTTTCCTGACCAGTATTTTCGAAATGGAGCAATATTCAGCAAAACTGATGCTGTATTAAAGGTTCCGATTACAAATCCTGATTTTTCGATTCTTGAGGAAGCAGGAGAGCATTGGAAGTTTGCGATGGATCATCCGGAACAAACGATACCTACCGTTCTGGGAAAAAAAATTCCCGGTGCTTTAGGTGACAGTCCGCTGACCCGTTTGTATACGAGAAGGCATCCTGAAGAGTATGCGAAAAACAGGAATAAAACACGATCCACGTGCGATAGGGAATTTAAAAATGAAGACCGGACCGACAAGCAATGCGATGAATTTCCTTTTGCTTCGACCTGGGAAGGTTCGGCGATGAACGGACAGGACTGGTTCTCGATTCGTCTGATTTCCGCGGATTCCAATCAAGCAGCAGGGTCTTGGCTGGGCTCTTGGTATGCCTATGACCGCATTCTCGATCGAGATCCGTTCTATGTCGAGGTTGAAGCACCGGTCGAAGTTGCCTCGATTCGTTCAGAGGGAGCACCTCAAGACGGGCAGGATCATCGTTCAAGCGGCAACTTTAAAATCGACAACATCCCGCCATATGCAACTAAGCTAAAATGGACCATTACAGATGGACCGGCCGATGCCCATTTTGATGTCATGCATGACGACAGCTTCGGAATTGATGAAACAATTTTCTCTGACCTTCATAATGGATCAATTACTGAGATTAAAAAGAATGACGGCCTATACATCGCAAACCCAACCAATACCGGCGGAAAAAGCTTCACCGTACACGTCACCGCGATCCCTTAAGAGGTTGGTTAAAATAGTCTACACTTATTATCCGTAAATTACACTTATCTAATATTCAAAGCTAAGACCCATGCTAAACTAAGCATCAACTCTCTATTCTAAGTTTTTTGGTCCTTCCTGCTTAATGGGCAGGAGGGACCCTCCCTTTATACGGCGGCACTAAAACCTCAAGAGCATTATTAGACATAAAAAAGACCCCCAACCAAATGGTTGAGAGTCTTTGTATGTCCGCAAAAGATTAACGTTTTGAGAACTGAGGCGCACGACGAGCACCTTTAAGACCGTATTTCTTACGCTCTTTAATGTGTATGAAAAATAGGAAGAAAAACGAATAAAACAATCCTTGTAATATCAAGGTTTAGCCCGCTTTTACAATCTAAAATTAAAATGCAATTATATACCGTTATACATGTTTCGTGGTCAATATGTGGTCATAAAAAAGAATTGATCATTTAAAACAAAGTTCGATTATTTAAAAATAACCTCTTCGGATACGATATCCGTAAGAGGTTATTTTTGTTATTAGGAGTTTTTTATGGGTATTAGAGAAAGAAGATCCCAAACTTAAATAATGGATATTATGTGTTCCAATAACACTAACAAATGAACAAATTAAGTTTAATCAAACTTTTTTATAAAACCCTAAACATCTAATATAATAAACCCATTCTATTTTGATCAATCTTTTTTCAAAATAGATGGGTTTATTATATTTTTAAATCAACGTTTGTAGTTGCATTTTGATCAATCTTTATTCTAAACCTACACGATGAAGGGAAGTATGTTAAAGGCGATGAGATTGTTAGAGCGTATTGCCAAGAGCAGCCCTAATCTCTTTTACCAGTGGCAAATAGGGCTATTGCACACGATTGGATAACAAGAGCCGAATGAAGGGGGACCTTCACGTTCTGTTCTGTGAGAGACTGGGGGGAAATTCCCTCGGTCTACTCACCCTCTTTTACTCCATGAACGAGCGTTCGTTCGAGGCATCGTATTTTAGAATGTCCATTCTCATCCTGTTTCCCCACTTTTTTAAAAACGGCGCCGACTCATGTCTTTCAACATGGGCCGTCAGCGATTCTTGATCTTGCCACCGCTGGACAGTCAGCATGCGTCCGGCGCGCGCATCTTCCAAAGTAAAGGCATAAAAGAGGCATCCATTTTCAGCTCTCGTGCTGGAAACGACGGCCTGAACGTCTGCAGTGAACTCATTCACATCAGACGGATTTAGGAGAACGTAACCCATGAGTATAATCATTGTTGTTCATCCTTTTTTTCTTAATTTAAGTTAGCAAATTTATTCAAAGCTCATTCGCGTTCCACTAGGAGTGCGATAATCATTCGAGCTGTCGTCCTTACACAACCGTGAGCACGATCTTGCCTTGGATGTGCCCACGGGCGGCTCGTTCGTGCGCCTTGCGAGCATCCGCAAGTGGAAACGTGCTGTCGATGGCGACGCGAACCGTACCTGTATCGAGCAAGCGCCCTAATTCCGCTAGCTGCGGGCCGTTTGAGCGCACTTGGGTCATCGAGACCGTGACGCCCAGCTTTGCGGCCTCCTCGGCGTCGGAGAAGCCTATGAACACGGGGAACAAAGCGCCGCCACGCTTGAGCGTACGCAAGAAACGACCGGTGGTTGGACCTCCGAGGGTATCGAGGACGAGATCAACGTCATGGGCGATGTCCTCGGGAGGGCTCTTGGTGTAGTCGATGAATTCGTCGGCACCGAGCTCTCGCAGGAACGACTCATGCTTGCCCGATGCCACCGCGATGACATGCGCACCCTTCCATTTAGCCAGTTGCACCGCTAAGTGCCCCACGCCGCCCGCGGCACCATTGACGAGTACCGTCTTGCCGTTGAGCGGCAGCGGGCGATGCGACTCCGGTTGAAACGGATTCGCTTCATTGTGCCCCAACTCGATCAGGAACTGCCATCCGGTGAGACCTGCCATCGGCGCTCCTGCGGCGTGCACGTGATCGATGCCAGCCGGTTTGAGTGCAAGATCCGACGCTGGAGCGGCGACGTACTCGGCATAAGCAGCGCTCTCCCCCATGCTAGGAAAGCGAACCATGCCGAAAACTTCATCGCCGATGGAGAAGCCTTGCACATCCGTGGCTACCGCCTCGACGACGCCCGACATGTCCGACCCCAGAATGAAAGGAAAGGACACCGCCGGCTGCCACTCAGGAGGAAGATCCTTATACCCCTCGCGCAGGTACCAGTCGGGGGGGTTGATGCCAACCGCGTGAACGCGGACAAGCACCTCACCCGGTTTCAGTTCAGGAAGCGAGTCCTCCTCGTAACGCAGTACCTCAGGACCGCCGAATTCGTGCAGCCGAATCGCCTTCATTGTGTTTGTAGACATCGCTTTCTCCTTTCACACAAATGTGTTAACATTATTTAGAGCAGTGCTCCACTTAAACGGAGCACCGTTCCGTTTATTATTATACGGAGCACCGCTCCGCTTGTCAAGGAGGAATCAGATGCGAGCCGATGCGAAGAAAAACTATGAGCACATACTCGCAGTCGCGAGCGTCGTTGTAACGGAGCACGGCGTCGATGCATCGCTGCGCGATATCGCTCGCAGAGCTGGTGTCGGGCTCGGCACACTATATCGTCATTTCCCGACGAGGGAGGCGCTGCTCGAAGCTTTGCTCCGCGCAAGCTTCGACGAGTTTACGACAAAGGCACATGAGCTCGAATCTGCGAGTTCACCCGATGATGCACTCGTGTCGTGGCTACGTGACGTCGTTGCATTCACCGGCAACTATCAAGGTGTTGTGGACGCAATGATGGCAGCCAAGGAGGACACGGAGTCCGCACTCCACGCTTCATGCGTCACGATGCGCACGGCAGGCACGCGGCTTCTCGCTCGCGCTCAGGCCAAGGGTCTGGCGCGTACCGACATGGATGGTGATGACCTGTTCTCGCTAGCTGCTGCGCTTGCGTGGCTCAGCAACCAACCCTCGTCCGCGCCACGAGCTGAGCATCTCTTCAGTATTATCGCGAGCGCGATCTTGACGAATCGACCGAGCAGCGATTTCAGAGCGTAGCCATCGACCAACCAACAAAAAGGACACTCCAAGCGAGCGTCCTCTTTGCCTTTTTTATAATAGCAAAGGTCTTATTTTCGCTAAAACGATCGTCAGCAGCTTGATTACAAAAAAATACCAAATAGGAGAGGATTTTGCTAACGGAGCAAATGGTGGAAATAATCTTGTTTTTACGAGGGAAGATGGAATCCCTTCACGCTTAGCATATCTTAATGAAAAGCTAAATATTTTAATTAAGAAACACAATCTTCACTCTATAACTATACACGGTTTACGTCACACTCACGCCTCCTTATTATTTAAAGCTGGTACGAGTATAAAAGAAGTACAAGAGTGGCTAGGGCACACCGATATTCAAATGACAATGAATATCTACACCCATGTACAAATATCCTTAAAGAGCAAACCGCTTCAATGTTTCAAAAGTATATAGAGTTATGATTGGTGGTCAAAAAATTTTTCGTGGTCAAAATGTGGTCAAAAGTGCTTTTCGGGAATAAAAAAGACCCTTTCCACAGAAGTGAAAAGAGTCTTGAAACGTTGATAATTAACGCTTTGAGAACTGAGGCGCACGACGAGCACCTTTAAGACCGTATTTCTTACGCTCTTTCATACGTGCATCACGAGTTAATAAACCTGCGCGCTTTAATGTTGGACGGAATTCTGGATCAGCTTGAAGTAATGCACGAGCAATACCGTGGCGGATTGCGCCAGCTTGACCAGTGTATCCACCGCCGCTTACGTTTACAAGAACATCATAGCTGCCAACTGTTTCAGTTGCAACTAGTGGTTGTCTTACAACAACACGTAATGCTTCGAATGGGATATAATCTTCAATTTCACGACCATTAACTACAATTTTGCCTGTGCCTGGAACTAAGCGCACACGTGCGACAGAGCTCTTACGACGACCAGTACCGATATATTGAACTTGTGCCAAGTTATTTCCCTCCCTCTAAATTAACCGCGAAGTTCGTAAACTTCAGGTTTTTGTGCTTGGTGTGGATGCTCACTGCCTGCATACACGTGTAATTTTTTAAACATTTGACGACCAAGAGAATTCTTTGGAAGCATGCCTTTAACCGCAAGCTCAATCATTTTCTCAGCGTAGTTTGTACGCATTTCAAGAGCAGTTCTTTGCTTTAAACCACCTGGGTGCATTGTGTGACGGTAGTAGATCTTGTCAGTTAATTTCTTACCAGTTAGTTCTACTTTAGAAGCGTTAAGAATGATTACATTATCACCAGTGTCAACATGTGGTGTAAAAGTTGGTTTGTTTTTACCGCGTAAGATTGAAGCTACTTCAGAAGCAAGACGACCAAGAGTTTTGCCTTCAGCATCAATCACATACCATTTACGCTCGATATTGTTGGCATTAGCCATAAACGTTGAACGCATGAGTTTCCCTCCTATTAAATCCATTAAAGATTATTATTTTCGCACTTTTAAAGCTATTAGCGTTCTATTCTGTTCCGGGAATAAACATCTAATGCCCTTGTGCAGTAATTTTTCAAATCATATATTTTCAATCACGATGAAGACTTTCCGGGGCTTTATCGTGGGATTAAAAACACGCACATCTAATATAATAAATACTACAGGTCTAAATGTCAAGAAAATGTTACACCAGGTTAGGTTGCTTTAGAAAATTTATTCATAAAATACTTTCCAGAGGTATAGACCCTGGGCTGGAGCAGTTTTTCCGGCAAATCGGCGGTCCTTTTTAACCAAAATATCCGCCATTTCTTCCGGTCTTTGCTTTCCACTGCCCACTTCCAATAACGTTCCTGTAAGGATACGAACCATATTATATAAAAATCCATTGCCAACAAAACGTAGAGTAAGGAAATTATCCTCTAGTAAAAAATCAATCGTCTCGATGGTGCGAATTTTATCCTTTACTTCCGTCTTTGCCGAACAAAAACTAGTAAAATCATGGGTTCCAATGAAAAAGCGGCTAGCTTCCTTCATGGCCTCTATATTTAAATCATAAGGGTACAGAAAAGAGAAATTCCGTTGAAAAGGATCCCTCTTTTTCGAAAGCTGCAGGACATAGCGATATTCTTTTCCAATCGCATCAAAACGGGCATGAAACAAGGAATCTACTTTTATGACAGAAAGAACAGATATATCCTCCGGCAGCAACGAAGTAAGAGCTAATTCCCATTTTTGCTCCGAAATCGGAAGTGGAGAATCAAAGTGAATAACCTGCCCTTTTGCGTGGACACCGGCATCTGTTCTTCCTGATGCAGAAACTTTAATATGTTCCCCTTTATGCATCTTGGCTAAGACAGCTTCCAAATCGGATTGTACGGTCCGTTTATTTGGTTGAACTTGGTAACCGGAAAAACCTGAACCATCATAAGAAATAATCGACTTATACCTTTGCATCATTTAGCTCCATTATGACCGTAATAGAATTAGTAAAATAGTTAAGACAACTAATAAAAGGATTTGGAGCGTATCCACTGTCCTCCAGCTCAGCTGACGGTATTTTGTCCTTCCTTCACCACCGCGGTATCCTCGTGCCTCCATGGCGATCGCAAGCTCCTCTGCCCGTTTAAAGGCGCTGACAAACAAAGGAATTAAAAGTGGAATGACCGACTTAATTCGCTCCTTTAGGGGTCCGCTGTCAAACTCTACTCCACGGGCAATTTGCGCTTTCATAATTTTGTCTGTTTCTTGCATCAGCGTTGGGATAAACCGTAAGGAAATAGACATCATTAGCGCCATTTCATGTACCGGAAACCGGACCCTTTTTAACGGATTTAAAAGTGTTTCCATCCCATCGGTGATCTCTATAGGACTAGTCGTTAAAGTTAATAAGGAGGTCATGAGGATTAAGAAAAAGAATCTTAGTGAAATAAAGATCCCCTGTCTTACGCCTTCTTCATAGATCTCCAATGGACCAAATTTAAATAGGAGGTCACCCTGCTTCGTGAAAAACAACTGAAGAACTAATGTAAATAAAACAAGCCATATAACCGGTTTGAGACCACCGTATAAAAAGCGAACCGGAATCTTCGACATGCCAAGCATATAAAAAGTATAAATACCAATAAGTGCATAGGTAATCCAGTTATTAGCAAAAAAGATAATACAGACAAATAAAAAGATAATTAAAAGTTTTGACCGAGGATCCATTTTGTGAACGGTCGAATCAGCAGGTACATAACGGCCAAAAATCATTTTTTCCATCATGAGCGAACACCTCTGCTTAATACCTCGGTTATCTTAGACGATAACTCGTCAATTGTGAGATAGATTTTATCTAGTTTTATGCCTGTTTGTTTTTCTAATTTGAGCTGAAACCGGACAACTTCTGGAACATCAAGTCCCATTTGCATTAATTCAACCGGCGAAGAGAAAATTTCCTCTGGTGTTCCTTTTTTAGCGACTTTGCCATGCTGCATGATGACGATCTGGTCGGCATACCTTGCTGCATCTTCCATACTATGAGTAACTAAAATGGTAGATAGCTGTCTTTCATGGTGAAGTGCATAAAACATATCCATGATTTCTTTCCGGCCTCTCGGGTCTAACCCCGCTGTGGGCTCGTCTAAGACAATCACGTCAGGTTCCATCGCTAATACACCAGCAATCGCTACACGCCGCATTTGCCCCCCAGAAAGGTCAAATGGGGATTTTTCTAGGATATCCTCTGCAAGACCCACTTGTTTTAATGCAAGTCGTGCACGCTCTTTTGCCTCTGTTTCAGATACACCAAAATTCATCGGCCCAAAAATAATATCCTTTTCCACCGTTTCTTCAAACAACTGATGCTCCGGGAATTGAAAAACGATACCGACCTTTTGTCGGACAGGTTTTAAATGTTTATTTTTCTGTCCTGATTTAATTTCATGATTACCGATTTTCACAGTCCCCTTCGAAGGCTGCAGCAATGCATTTAAGTGCTGCAGGACTGTCGATTTCCCTGAGCCGGTATGGCCGATAATAGCCATATAAGTGCCAGCTGGGATATCAATTGAAACATCTTCAATGGCCAGCCGCTCAAAAGGGGTGTTTGCCTGATACCGGTATTCTACATGCTGAAGCGAGATGTCCATAACTCTGTCACCAACTCTTCTTCCGATAAATAATGCTTTGATAGTGTAATCCCATTTTGACGGAAAGCTTTGCTCATTTTTACCGAGAAAGGAATGTCCAATCCCAATTGAACCAATTGTTCATCCATGGCAAAAATCTCTTCCGGTGTACCCTCACGAAATACTTCTCCCTGATTCATGACAATAATACGATCAGCTTTGGCTGCCTCATCGAGGTCATGGGTAATGGAAATTACCGTAAGGGACTTTTCTTGTTTGAGAAGTCGTACGGTCTCCAATACCTCCTCACGCCCTCTTGGGTCTAGCATAGAAGTGGCTTCATCGAGGATAATAATGGACGGTCGTAATGCCAATACACCAGCAATCGCTACACGCTGCTTCTGTCCACCTGATAGATGGTGGGGCTCTTGATATAGAAATTGATCCATTTTTACTCTTTTTAATGAATCCTCAACACGATGCACCATTTCTTCACGGGGTACCCCATTATTTTCTAAACCAAAAGCCACATCATCCTGTACAGTGGTTCCAACAAATTGGTTGTCAGGATTTTGAAAGACCATACCGATCTTCTTCCTAACATCCCATATCGTCTCTTCATTCAACATTATGTTAGCAATGCTGATTTCACCTTCTTGGGCAAACTGAAGACCATTTAATAATTTCGCCATTGTTGACTTACCAGAACCATTATGTCCGACAATCGCAAGCCATTCCCCTTCATAAATATCAAAGCTTACATTTTTCAGGGCATACCGTTCCTTTGTATCATATTGAAAGGATACTCCCTTAAGAGAAACAATTGACTTTTTCATCGCGCCATTCTCCCTAGCTAGACTATACTCCGCTTTTGTTGCAAAAAATATTTAACTTTCTATATAACAAAAAAAGCCTGCACCTCGTCCCTAAGCAGCACGTATTCAACTGCGGATAAAGGGATTTCTGAAAAGAAATGGGAGGAGGTGCATGAGCTAGACGAGACGTATTTCAATCAACGCAATCAAATGAATGCGATATATTAAAAGAATCAAGAAATCAGGCAAATCAACATAATGAATATCCGATATCAACTTGGACTCTTAAGATCTCTCCATGATAATGGAGTTACGCTCATCATAACACTCGTTTGGCTTGTGTCGGACAATTATAAAAATTCCATTTACAGAAAAAGGGCAAAGAACAAGTTTGATTGTAAACTGTCCAGCGCCCTTGTTGTCTGTTAAAGTGTATTAAACTAACTCGATAATAACCATTGGCGCACCGTCACCGCGGCGAGGTCCAAGTTTCATAATACGAGTGTATCCACCTTGACGCTCTTGGTAACGTGGAGCGATATCAGCGAAAAGTTTTTGAACAGCATCTTGACCATTTTCAGCATTAGCAACTTCATTACGAACGTAAGAAGCAGCTTGACGGCGAGCATGTAGATCTCCGCGCTTACCAAGTGTGATCATTTTTTCAACAGTCGAACGAATTTCCTTCGCACGAGTTTCTGTTGTTTCGATGCGCTCGTTGATAATTAAATCTGTAGTTAAATCACGTAGCATAGCTTTACGCTGTGCACTTGTGCGTCCTAACTTTCTGTATGCCATGAAGGGTTCCCTCCTTTGTTGAAGTCATAAAACGGATGTAAGCAACGCTTGACTAGTCGTCTTTACGTAAGCCTAATCCAAGCTCTTCTAGTTTTGCCTTCACTTCTTCGAGTGATTTGCGGCCTAAGTTACGAACTTTCATCATATCTTCTTCAGTCTTATTTGCTAATTCCTGAACAGTGTTGATTCCAGCACGCTTTAAGCAGTTATAAGAACGAACAGAAAGATCTAGTTCTTCAATTGTCATTTCAAGAACTTTTTCCTTTTGATCTTCTTCTTTTTCAATCATAATTTCAGCATTTTGAGCTTCGTCGGTTAAACCTACGAATATATTCAAATGCTCGGTCAAAATTTTCGAACCAAGAGCAATCGCCTCTTTAGGCCCAGTGCTTCCATCTGTCCAAACATCAAGTGTTAGCTTATCAAAATTTGATAATTGACCTACACGAGTATTTTCTACCTGATAGGACACACGAGAAATTGGCGTAAAGATGGAGTCAATAGGAATAACACCAATCGGTTGATCTTCTCTTTTGTTCTGTTCAGCCGGTGTATATCCACGTCCGCGTTTAGCCGTTAAACGCATGCGAAGATGTCCATTTGCAGCCAATGTAGCAATATGAAGGTCAGGATTTAAAATCTCAACATCACTGTCATGGGTAATATTGCCAGCCTTGACAGGTCCTTCACCCTGTACATCAAATTCAAGTGTTTTCTCTTCGTCAGAGTAGATTTTTAAAGCTAATTTTTTAATGTTTAAAATGATGGATGTTACATCCTCTACGACGCCTTCAATTGTTGAGAACTCATGAAGTACCCCATCGATTTGAATCGATGTAACAGCGGCACCTGGGAGTGAAGATAATAGGATACGACGTAAGGAGTTACCCAAAGTGGTACCATATCCACGCTCAAGTGGTTCTACGACGAACTTACCGTACTTGGCATCATCGTTGATCTCAATCGTTTCGATTTTTGGTTTTTCTATTTCGATCATCAAATAACCCTCCTTCAAAACGTCGAAACTTCATTAGGTATTCCTAAACTGAAATTCCCCCATGTATACGTTCCCGTTTTGTGCACAACAACTGGAATAAATCTTCTGTATTAGTGCAAATAATTAATATCATATCCCATTATAGACATATGATACGAATCTTATACAGAAAAATTAAACACGACGACGTTTTGGTGGGCGGCATCCATTATGAGGAACAGGTGTAACGTCTTTAATAGCAGTTACTTCAAGACCAGCAGCTTGAAGAGCACGGATAGCAGCTTCACGGCCTGCACCAGGTCCTTTTACAGTAACTTCAAGAGTTTTCATACCATGTTCAATGGAAGTCTTAGCTGCAGTTTCTGCTGCCATTTGAGCTGCGAATGGAGTAGATTTACGAGAACCTTTAAATCCAAGCGCACCTGCACTTGACCAAGAAATTGCATTACCATGAACATCAGTGATAGTTACAATCGTATTGTTAAAAGTTGAACGAATATGAGCGATACCAGATTCAATATTCTTTTTAACACGACGCTTACGTGTATTAGTTTTACGTGCCATTTAAATTAACCTCCTTTGCCGATTACTTCTTCTTGTTCGCAACAGTCTTACGAGGACCTTTGCGAGTACGAGCGTTGTTTTTCGTATTTTGTCCACGAACCGGTAAACCACGACGATGACGTAATCCGCGGTAGCAGCCGATTTCCATTAAACGCTTAATGTTAAGAGAAATTTCACGGCGAAGATCACCCTCGACTTTTAATTTGTCGATGATGTCACGGATTTTATTTAATTCATCTTCAGTTAAATCACGTACACGAGTATTTTCAGAAACACCAGCTTCAGCCAATACTTTTTGTGCAGTAGCTTTACCAATACCATAAATGTAAGTCAAAGAGATAACTACACGTTTTTCACGTGGAATATCTACACCAGCAATACGTGCCATAATGAGCGCACCTCCTTAAAATTAACCTTGTTTTTGTTTATGTTTAGGGTTTTCACAGATAACCATAACTTTTCCGCGTCTACGGATAACTTTGCACTTTTCGCAGATCGGTTTGACAGATGGTCTTACTTTCATTATCCTAACCTCCTTAATAGTACGGAGTGCAAGCAAGCATTTTTATTTGAAGCGGTAGGTAATTCTTCCGCGTGTTAAGTCATATGGAGAAAGCTCAACTGTTACTTTGTCACCAGGAAGAATTCGAATAAAATGCATACGAATTTTACCGGAAACATGAGCCAGCACTGTATGACCATTTTCTAATTCTACCTTAAACATCGCATTCGGCAAAGTTTCAAGCACTTTACCTTCAATTTCAATAACATCGTCTTTGGCCATCGTCTCGTCTCCCTTCTTCATCAAAAATAGTGTTCGAAAATGTATTGCAAACCTATCAATCGCACAATAATAGCAACCTTATAATATTACCATATTGTTCGTCTTCTGTCCGCAAGTTTTTTCTACATATGCAAGAATAAGTAATTCCTCATGTAAGTCTTGCCCAACTCTCGGTTCAACATACTCAATACTATAGAAAAGCTATTTTCTAGCACATACCTTTGAAGCTATTGGAAGAGTTATCGAGAGTCGCTCGCACGGTTATACCATTGACCATTAACGTAGATCCCCAAGTAATTGCTGGATATCAACAAATACTTTTCGTATATCTTGCTGGCCATCAATCGTACGAAGATAGCCTTTTGTTTCATAAAAAGTTAGTAATGGCTCTTGTTGTTTGATATTAACATCTAAACGATTCTGAACTGTTTCAGCATTATCATCTGCTCTTTGGTACAGTTCTCCGCCACATTTGTCGCAGACACCCTCTTTTGCAGGAGGATTAAAGATTAGATGATAGGTTGAACCACATTCTTTACAAATCCGACGTCCTGTCAAACGATCCATTAAGATACTTTTATCAACATTGATATTGATAACATAATCTATCTTTTTATTTAAATCAGTTAGTAGGTTTTCCAAAGCATCAGCTTGAGGTACAGTTCTAGGAAATCCATCTAAAAGGAAACCTTTTTGACAATCATCCTTGCTAAGTCTTTCACGAACGATACCGATCGTTACCTCATCTGGAACAAGTTCGCCTTTATCCATGAAAGATTTTGCTTGTAAGCCTAGTTCTGTTCCTTCTTTCATCGCTGCACGGAACATATCTCCAGTTGAGATATGAGGGATGCCGTATTCCTCGACGATTCTTTCAGCTTGTGTGCCTTTACCTGCACCTGGAAGCCCCATTAATACTAAATTCACACGTATTCCCCCTCGTGCTTTAAGTGGGTTTCAGGGGCCAAAGGGTCCCTAAAACCTATTTTATAAAGCCTTTATAATGACGTTTAACAAGCTGTGCTTCAAGCTGTTTATACGTATCGAGCGCAACGCCGACAACGATCAATAGACTTGTTCCACCAATTTGAGCCGATTGCGGTAAATTCGCTAATTTAATAAAAATAGTTGGAAGAATCGCAATAATGGTTAAGAACAGGGCACCAACAAAGGTTAAACGGTATAAGACGCGAGTTAAGTATTCCTGCGTACTCTTTCCTGGTCGAATACCAGGAATATAGCCGCTCTGCTTTTGTAAGTTTTCCGCTGCTTGTTCAGGGTTAACTTGGATAAAAGCATAGAAATAAGTGAACGCGATAATTAATATAGCATATAGCGTCATCCCAATAGGATGAGTATAGTCAAGGTTTTTTGTAATCCAGAGCGTTACATCATTTGTTGGAAAAAATGATGCAATTGTTCTTGGCGTTACAATAAATGAAACCGCAAAGATAACTGGGATAACACCCGCAGCGTTAACCTTTAACGGCATATGTGTGGACTGTCCGCCAACAGGATTACGTCCTGCAACCATACGTTTTGCATATTGAATTGGTATTTTACGATTGGCCTGTTGAATGAAAATAACACCAACAACAATAGCGATAATCGCAATAACGATTAGGATAACCGTCACAATACGTAAGAATAATGCTTCACCGGCATTCTCAAACTGTTGAACATAAATCTGATTAACAGTGGACGGGATCCCAGCAGCTATCCCTGCAAAGATGATAATGGAAATTCCATTTCCTACACCCTTTTCAGTAATTTGCTCACCAAGCCACATTAAAAATGATGTTCCGGCAGTTAATGTAACAGCAATTAATAAATACGTACCAATACCTGGATTCTCTATCAATTGTCCGCTGGCTAAGTTATTAAAACCGTAGGACATACCTAATGCTTGGATAAATCCAAGCACAACAGTAAAGTATCGAGTGACCTGAGCAATCTTACGACGGCCCGCTTCACCTTGCTTGGACCATTCCGTGAATTTTGGAACAACGTCCATTTGTAAAAGCTGAATGATAATCGAAGCAGTGATATACGGCATAATACCCATTGCAAAGATGGAGAATTGTTTTAATGCTCCACCTCCGAAGGTATTAAGGATACCGAAAACACTTAGCTTATCTTGATTAGCAAGAACATCAGCATTTACGTTCGGTACTGGAATAAATGTACCTAGTCGAAAAACGACTAACATCAAAAGCGTGAATACTATTTTACGTCTTATCTCACCCACGCGCATAAAATTGGAGATAGTCTGGAACATTAGATCACCTCAGTAGTTCCACCAGCAGCTTCGATAGCTTCCTTAGCAGCAGAGGAGAATTTGTGAGCTTTAACAGTCAACTTTTTCTCTACGTTCCCTTTAGCAAGAATTTTGATTCCTGCTTTTTCGTTACTTACAACGCCTGTTTCGATAAGAAGTTCTGGAGTAACTTCTGTACCTTCTTCAAAGCGATTTAAAGCATCAAGATTGACAACAGCATATTCTTTGCGGCTGATATTGGTAAAACCACGTTTTGGTAAACGACGGAATAAAGGTGTTTGACCACCTTCGAAACCTAAGCGCACACCGCCGCCAGAACGAGCGTTTTGACCTTTATGACCTTTACCTGCTGTTTTACCTTGACCAGAACCGATACCACGGCCTAAACGCTTGCGTTCTTGACGTGAACCTTCTGCAGGTTTTAATTCATGAAGTTTCATATTGGCACCTCCTTATGAAAGAAAACAATTAATTATTGTTCTTTAACTGTTACAAGGTGAGCAACTTTATTGATCATACCGCGGATAGCAGCATTATCTTGATGCTCAACTGTTTGATTTAATTTACGCAAACCTAGCGCTTTAACTGTTTCACGTTGGTCCTCAGGGCGACCAATTACGCTTCGGTTGAGGGTAATTAAAAGTTTCGCCATTTGATTTCCCCCCTTATCCTAACAGTTCTTCTACTGATTTACCGCGTAATTTCGCTACGTCTTCAGCACGTTTTAATTGTTTTAAACCATCAATTGTTGCGCGAACCATGTTAATCGGAGTGTTTGTTCCAAGTGACTTAGAAAGGATGTCAGCAACACCGCCTAATTCTAGGACAGCACGAACTGGACCCCCAGCGATAACTCCAGTACCTTCAGAAGCAGGTTTTAATAGGATTTCACCAGCACCAAAACGTCCAATTACTTGGTGAGGAATTGTAGTTCCAACCATTGGTACTTCGACTAAGTTTTTCTTCGCATCTTCGATGGCTTTACGGATTGCATCTGGTACTTCTTGTGCTTTACCAGTGCCGAAACCTACATGACCGTTTTTATCCCCAACTACTACAAGAGCAGAGAAACGGAAACGACGTCCACCTTTAACAACTTTCGCAACACGGTTAACCGTTACTACGCGTTCTTCTAGTTCAAGTTTGTTTGGATCAATACGACGCATCTTTTTGTGTCCCTCCTTTGTCTATTAAAATTGTAAGCCGTTTGCGCGAGCTGCATCAGCTAATGCTTGCACACGTCCGTGATATAGGTATCCCCCACGGTCAAAGACAACAGCAGTGATACCTTTTTCAACCGCACGTTTAGCGACTAATTCTCCGACCTTTTGTGCAGCTTCAACATTACTTGTAGATTCAAGACCGAAATCTTTTTCTATTGTAGAAGCACTTGCTAAAGTGACTCCATTCATGTCATCGATTAATTGAGCATAAATGTGTTTATTTGAACGGTACACATTTAGACGTGGACGAGCAGAAGTACCGCTAAGTTTCGCACGAACACGAGCGTGTCTCTTCTTGCGAGTAGCGTTCTTATCTTGCTTCGTAATCATTTACGTCACTCCTTTCGTTTACTTATGCGGCATTACTTACCGGTTTTACCCTCTTTACGACGGACGAATTCGCCTTCGTAACGGATTCCTTTGCCTTTATATGGCTCTGGAGGACGAACTTGACGGATATTGGCTGCTAATGCACCAACACGTTCTTTGTCAGTACCTTTAATAACGATTTTTGTATTAGCAGGTACTTCGATTTCAAGGCCAGCTTCAGGTTCAATTTCAACCGGATGTGAGTAACCAACGTTTAATACAAGCTTGTTACCTTGCTTTTGAGCACGGTAACCAACCCCGATTAATTCTAAGCCTCTTGTGAAGCCAGTAGAAACACCTTCAACCATATTAGCGATCACAGCGCGAGTTGTACCATGTAATGCGCGGTGTTCTTTCACGTCAGAAGGACGAGTAATTGTTACAGTGTTTTCTTCTACGTTAATTGCTATATCAGGATTAAAAGTACGAGTAAGTTCGCCTTTAGGTCCTTTAACTGTTACAGTATTGTTGTTTAATGTAACCGTAACTCCTGCTGGAATTTCGATTGGTTTTTTTCCTACGCGAGACATTTAGTGCACCTCCATTCATTCAAAAACTGATTACCAAACGTAAGCTAAAACTTCGCCGCCGATTTGTTTTGCACGAGCTTCTTTATCTGTAACAACACCAGTAGATGTTGAAACTAATGCGATACCAAGACCGTTAAGTACGCGTGGTACTTCATTTGATTTAGCGTAAACACGAAGTCCAGGCTTGCTTATGCGCTTAAGACCAGTAATTACACGTTCGTTATTTGCACCGTATTTTAAGAAGATACGGATGATACCTTGTTTATTGTCTTCGATAAACTCAACATCACGTACGAAACCTTCGCGCTTTAAAATTTCAGCGATTTCTTTCTTTAAATTAGAAGCAGGCACTTCTAACTTTTCGTGACGTACCATGTTCGCATTACGAATGCGAGTAAGCATATCAGCAATTGGATCTGTCATGACCATTATTTTTACCTCCTTCCCAACTTCTAGTTTTACCAGCTAGCTTTCTTTACACCAGGAATTTGTCCTTTGTATGCTAATTCACGGAAACAAATACGGCAAAGCTT
This sequence comes from Bacillus sp. OTU2372, assembly GCF_038440275.1. NCBI lineage: Bacteria > Bacillati > Bacillota > Bacilli > Caryophanales > Bacillaceae > Bacillus > Bacillus sp. OTU2372. Next base: position 40,619 of record NZ_JASATK010000021.1, on the reverse strand, counting down.
AAATTTACGGTATACAGAGTGTGGACGTCCGCAACGTTCGCAGCGAGTGTACTCTTGTACTTTGAATTTAGGCGTGCGTTGTTGTTTCGCAATCATTGACTTTTTAGCCACGTTTTCGCCTCCCTTATTTAACGATTACTTTTGGAATGGCATTCCAAATTGAGTTAAAAGTTCACGAGATTCTTCATCAGTGTTTGCAGTCGTTACGATAACGATATCCATACCACGAACTTTGCTTACTTTATCGTAATCAATTTCAGGGAAGATTAATTGTTCTTTAATACCTAAAGTGTAGTTACCGCGACCATCAAATGCTTTCTTAGAAACACCACGGAAGTCACGTACACGAGGTAAAGAAACGGAAACTAATTTATCCAAGAATTCGTACATGCGCTCACCGCGAAGTGTAACCTTTGCACCGATTGGCATACCTTCACGAAGACGGAAACCAGCGATAGATTTTTTCGCACGAGTTACAACAGGTTTTTGACCAGTAATAGTTGCTAGCTCTTCAACAGCATTGTCTAATGCTTTAGCATTTGCAACTGCGTCACCTACACCCATGTTGATCACGATTTTCTCAAGTTTTGGTACTTCCATAACTGATTTATAGTTGAACTTGCTCATTAGAGCAGGTGTTACTTCTTTAACAAATTTTTCTTTTAGGCGGTTCATTCATTGTACCTCCCTTCTTTTTTAAACTATTTATCTAATACTTCACCGGATTTTGCTACGCGAACTTTTTTGCCATCAACCGTTGTGTAACCTACACGAGTTGGGTTACCTGTTTTAGGATCGATAGGCATAACATTTGATACATGGATTGGAGCCTCAAAGCTGACAATTCCGCCTTGTGGATTCACTTGAGAAGGCTTAGAGTGTTTCTTAACGATGTTTACACCTTCGACAAGAACACGGCTTTCTTTAGGATAAGCAGCAAGAATTACTCCTGTTTTGCCTTTATCCTTACCAGAGATCACTCTGACCTTATCACCTTTTTTAACATGCATCCGTAAGCACCTCCTTAAAGGCAATTTGGATTTAAATTATAGTACTTCTGGAGCTAATGATACAATTTTCATAAAGTTGTTGTCGCGAAGTTCGCGGGCAACTGGTCCGAAGATACGAGTTCCACGAGGGCTTTTATCATCTTTAATAATGACACATGCGTTTTCATCAAAACGAATGTAAGAACCATCAGGACGACGCGCACCGCTCTTTGTACGAACAATAACCGCCTTAACAACGTCACCTTTTTTAACAACGCCACCAGGTGTTGCTTGTTTTACTGTACAAACGATCACATCACCAATACCAGCAGTTTTGCGACCAGAACCACCAAGAACTTTAATCGTAAGTACTTCACGAGCACCAGAGTTGTCAGCAACTTTTAAACGTGATTCTTGTTGAATCATGTGTGTAACCTCCCTTCGGAATGAAGCTTATCCGAACAATTAAATAATAACTGCTTTTTCTACGATTTCAACTAAACGGAAACGTTTAGTAGCTGAAAGTGGGCGAGTTTCCATGATGCGTACAACATCGCCGATTTTTGCTTCGTTTTGCTCATCATGAGCCTTAAACTTTTTAGAGTATTTCACGCGTTTACCGTATAAAGGATGCTTTTTATGTGTTTCTACAAGAACAGTAACGGTTTTATCCATTTTGTCAGAAACAACGCGTCCAGTGTAAACTTTGCGCTGGTTACGTTCACTCATTGTGTGAACCTCCTCTCGGATAATTACTTGTTAACGCTGATTTCTCTTTCACGAACAACTGTTTTCATGCGAGCAATCGATTTGCGTACTTCACGAATACGAGCTGTGTTTTCAAGTTGTCCTGTCGCCAATTGAAAGCGAAGGTTAAAAAGCTCTTCTTTTAAAGATTTAACTTTTTGTTCAATTTCAGCAGTGGTAAGTTCACGTAGTTCATTAGCTTTCACTTGATTCACCACCAATTTCTTCACGTTTTACAAACTTACACTTTACAGGAAGTTTGTGCATTGCAAGCCGAAGTGCTTCACGTGCGATTTCTTCAGAAACCCCAGCGATTTCGAACATAATTTTTCCAGGCTTAACAACAGCTACCCAGCCTTCAGGTGCCCCTTTACCGGAACCCATCCGCACTTCTAACGGCTTAGCTGTGTAAGGCTTGTGAGGGAAAATTTTGATCCAAACTTTACCGCCACGTTTCATGTAACGAGTCATTGCAATACGAGCAGCCTCAATTTGACGGTTTGTAATCCATGAAGCTTCTAAAGCTTGAAGGCCGTATTCACCGAAAGTTACTTCAGTACCGCCTTTAGCTTGACCACGCATCTTTCCACGGTGTTGACGGCGATATTTTACGCGTTTTGGCAATAACATAATTATTTGCCTCCTTCCGCATTTTTCTTCTTAGTAGGAAGGACTTCTCCCTTATAGATCCATACTTTAACGCCTAGCTTACCATAAGTAGTATCAGCTTCAGCTGTAGCATAGTCGATATCTGCACGAAGTGTATGAAGTGGAACAGTTCCTTCGCTGTAGTGTTCAGAACGAGCGATATCAGCTCCTCCTAAACGACCAGATACCATTGTTTTAATACCTTTTGCACCTGCACGCATTGCACGTTGAATAGCTTGCTTTTGTGCACGACGGAAGGATACACGGTTTTCTAATTGACGAGCAATATTTTCAGCAACTAATTTAGCATCTACATCAGCTCTCTTGATTTCAAGAATATTGATGTGAACGCGTTTGCCAGTTAATTGATTTAATGCTTTACGAAGTGCTTCAACTTCAGTACCGCCTTTACCGATAACCATACCAGGTTTCGCAGTATGAACTGTTACATTCACACGGTTAGCAGCACGTTCGATTTCTACTTTAGAAACAGAAGCATCTTTTAAACGCTTCGTGATATACTCACGAACTTTAAGGTCTTCGTGTAAAAGATCAGCGAAGTCTTTACCTGCGTACCACTTTGATTCCCAATCACGGATGATTCCGATACGCAAACCGACTGGATTTACTTTTTGACCCACAGCTTATCCCTCCTTCTTTTCTGTTAAAACGATAGTAATGTGGCTTGTGCGTTTGTTAATTTGGCTTGCACGGCCCATAGCGCGAGGACGGAAACGTTTTAAAGTTGGTCCTTCGTCGACGAATGCTTGTGCAACAACTAGATTGTTAACGTCCATTTCATAGTTGTGCTCAGCGTTTGCCATAGCAGATTTTAATACTTTCTCTACGATTGGAGAAGCAGCCTTAGGAGTGAGATTTAAAATCGCCACCGCTTCACCAACTTGCTTACCTCGGATTAGATCAACGACTAAACGTGCTTTACGAGGAGCAATACGAACTGTTCTTGCAACAGCTTTAGCTTGCATTTGGATGCCCTCCTCTCTTAACGTCTTGTTTTCTTGTCATCATTACCATGGCCTTTGTAAGCACGAGTTGGAGCGAATTCTCCAAGCTTGTGTCCTACCATGTCTTCAGTAACATATACAGGCACATGTTTGCGACCATCATAAACAGCGATAGTGTGTCCGATAAATTGTGGGAAGATCGTAGAACGGCGAGACCAAGTTTTAATAACTTGTTTACTCTCAGTTTCATTTAACTTTTCGACCTTAACCATTAAATGATCATCAACAAACGGTCCTTTTTTCAAGCTGCGACCCATGAAGGAACCTCCCTTCGTGACTGTTCTACGGTTCTTCTATGAACCGTAGCTCTAGTCCCGTTATTTTTTACGACGACGTACGATAAACTTATCTGATTTGTTTTTCTTCTTACGAGTTTTGTATCCAAGAGTTGGTTTACCCCATGGAGACATAGGTGACTTACGTCCGATTGGTGAACGTCCTTCACCACCACCGTGTGGGTGATCGTTAGGGTTCATTACAGATCCACGTACTGTTGGGCGCTTGCCTAACCAGCGTGAACGACCTGCTTTACCAATGTTAATAAGTTCGTGTTGCTCGTTACCTACTTGACCGATAGAAGCACGGCACTCAGCAAGGATCATGCGAGTTTCACCAGAAGTTAAACGTACAAGTACGTATTTACCTTCTTTACCAAGTACTTGTGCAGATGTACCAGCTGAACGTACAAGCTGACCACCTTTACCTGGTTTTAATTCGATGTTGTGCACAACTGTACCAACAGGAATATTAGCTAATGGAAGTGCGTTACCCACTTTAATATCAGCCTCAGGGCCAGACATTACTTCCATACCAACTTCTAAGTTTTTAGGAGCTAAGATATAACGCTTTTCTCCATCAACATAATTAATTAATGCGATATTCGCAGAACGATTTGGATCGTACTCAATTGTAGCAACGCGTCCTGGAATGCCATCTTTGTTACGTTTAAAATCAATTAAACGATATTGACGCTTATGGCCGCCACCTTGATGACGAACAGTTAACTTACCTTGGTTATTACGGCCGCCTTTGCTCTTTAATGGAGCTAATAGAGACTTTTCTGGAGTGCTAGTTGTGATTTCAGCGAAATCAGAAACTGTCATTCCGCGACGACCATTGGAGGTAGGTTTGTACTTTTTAATCGCCATTTTATTTCCCTCCTCTTCTTGATAGCTTCTTATGCTTCAAAGATTTCGATTTCTTTGCTATCCGCAGTTAATTTAACGATAGCTTTACGACGCTTGTTTGTGTAACCGCCGAATTTACCCATACGCTTGAACTTACCTTTATAGTTCATGATGTTTACTTTATCAACATCTACGCCAAAGATTTCTTCAATAGCATCTTTAACTTGTGTTTTGTTAGCTCTAACATCAACTTCAAACGTATATTTCTTTTCAGACATTAGGTCAGTAGACCGCTCAGTGATAACGGGGCGCTTAATGATATCGCGTGCATCCATTATGCAAGCACCTCCTCTACTTTTTCAACAGCTGCTTTAGTCATGATCAATTTATCATGATTTACAACGTCTAATACGTTAATTCCATCAGCTGTCACAACTGTTACACCAGGGATGTTACGTGCAGACAATGCTACATTCTCATCTAGGTCAGCAGTAACGATAAGTGCTTTCTTCTCAACAGAAAGTCCACCTAATACTGATTTGAATTCTTTAGTTTTTGGTGCATCGAAAGTTAATGTTTCAAGTACTAAGATATTTTCTTCTAACACTTTAGATGAAAGTGCAGATTTAATCGCTAAGCGACGTACTTTTTTCGGTAATTTATAGCTATAGCTGCGAGGTGTTGGACCGAATACAGTACCACCTCCGCGCCATTGTGGTGAACGGATTGACCCTTGACGAGCACGGCCAGTTCCTTTTTGTCTCCATGGCTTACGGCCACCGCCTGCTACTTCTGAACGAACTTTAGTTTTATGAGTTCCTTGACGTAAAGAAGCTCTTTGCATAACAATCGCTTCAAATAATACGCTTTGGTTAGGCTCAATACCAAAAACCGCTTCATTAAGTTCGATATCACCAACTTGTGAACCGTTTTGGTTTAATAATGCTACTTTAGGCATTCCTTTGTTCCTCCTTTCTTACAAAGTGACTTATGCTTTAACCGCACCTTTGATTTTTAATAATGCTTTCTTTGCACCTGGTACGTTACCTTTAATTAAAAGTAAGTTACGTTCTGTATCAACCTTAACGATTTCAAGGTTTTGAACTGTAACTTGATCTCCACCCATACGGCCAGGTAATAATTTACCTTTGAATACACGGTTTGGAGCAACAGGTCCCATTGAACCAGGACGACGATGATAACGTGAACCGTGAGCCATTGGGCCGCGTGATTGTCCGTGGCGTTTGATAACACCTTGGAAACCTTTACCCTTTGAGATTCCTGTTACATCTACGATATCTCCTGCAGCGAAAATATCAACTTTGACTTCCTGACCAACTTCAAGTGCTGCTAAGTCGTCTCCGCGGAATTCGCGAATGAAGCGCTTAGGAGCAGTATTTGCTTTTGCAACATGTCCTTTTTCAGGCTTGTTAGCTAACTTCTCACGCTTATCTTCAAAACCTACTTGTACAGCAACATATCCATCGCTATCAACTGATTTCTTTTGAAGTACTACGTTTGGAGCTACCTCAACAACAGTTACAGGAATTAAGTTCCCGTTTTCTGCAAATACTTGAGTCATACCAATTTTTCTTCCTAAGATTCCTTTGGTCATGTAAGTCACACCTCCTAATTTTATAATAGTTTATTTGATTAAAGTTTAATTTCGATATCAACACCAGATGGTAAATCTAAACGCATTAACGCATCAACTGTTTGTGGAGTTGGGTTAACGATGTCGATTAGACGCTTATGTGTCCGCATTTCAAACTGTTCACGAGAATCTTTGTACTTATGAACTGCACGAAGAATTGTGTAAACAGACTTTTCAGTTGGAAGCGGGATCGGACCCGAAACTGCTGCACCTGAACGTTTTGCTGTTTCAACGATTTTTTCTGCAGATTGATCAAGAATTCTGTGATCATATGCTTTAAGACGGATACGAATTTTTTGTTTTGCCATTATTTTCCCTCCTTTATTCGCCTATTTTCAAAATAGACATTCTCAGTGAAAATTTCCCACACACTCGCCATGGCAAAGCGGCCGGGTGTGTCAGCAACCTTTCACATCATCGCAGTCAAAGACCAACATTGTCTATTATACATAAAACATAAAGCAAACGCAACAATTATTATGATTTTTTTTCTTTATGTTTCTGTCCTGAACACTTTTCCTATTATAGCGGCTGTTTATACGTTTTTCAACTATTAATAGCAATCTCCAAAAATTCCTAGTTATTAAGTGAACGTTATAATATTTTGAATAATAATTATAATAGAAGAAACACGATTATCGGCTTTTTTAGACATAAAAAAAGCAGATGGATCGTCATCCATCTGCTTTTATAGAGTTATTACTCTTGAATTGTAGTGATTGAACCTGAACCGACTGTACGTCCGCCTTCACGAATAGAGAACTTAGTTCCTTCTTCGATCGCAACTGGAGCGATAAGTTCAACAGTCATTTCGATATGGTCGCCAGGCATAACCATTTCAGTACCTTCTGGAAGATTACAGATACCTGTAATATCAGAAGTACGGAAATAGAATTGTGGACGATAGTTTGTGAAGAATGGAGTATGACGTCCACCTTCTTCTTTTGATAATACGTAAACTTGTGCTTTAAACTTTGTGTGTGGAGTGATTGATTTTGGTTTAGCCAAAACTTGTCCACGCTCGATTTCTTCACGAGCAACACCACGAAGAAGGGCACCGATGTTGTCACCAGCTTCAGCGAAATCAAGAAGCTTACGGAACATTTCAACACCTGTTACAGTTGTAGATTTTGGCTCTTCAGTGAAACCAACGATTTCAACAACGTCACCAACTTTAACTACACCACGCTCAACACGTCCTGTAGCAACTGTTCCACGACCAGTGATTGAGAATACATCCTCAACTGGCATCATGAAAGGCTTATCAGTGTCACGAGTTGGAGTTGGGATGAACTCGTCAACAGCAGCCATTAATTCAAGTACTTTTTCTTCCCATGCTGCTTCGCCTTCTAATGCTTTAAGAGCAGAACCTTTGATAACTGGAGTGTCATCGCCAGGGAAATCGTATTCTGTTAATAGGTCACGAATTTCCATTTCTACTAACTCAAGAAGTTCTTCGTCATCAACCATATCACACTTGTTCATAAATACAACAAGGTAAGGTACGCCTACCTGACGAGAAAGAAGGATGTGCTCACGAGTTTGTGGCATAGGACCGTCAGTAGCAGATACTACAAGGATACCGCCGTCCATTTGAGCAGCACCAGTGATCATGTTTTTAACATAGTCAGCGTGTCCTGGGCAGTCAACGTGTGCATAGTGACGAGCATCAGTTTCATACTCAACGTGTGCAGTTGAGATTGTGATACCACGCTCTTTTTCTTCTGGTGCACCATCAATTTGATCGTATGCACGAGCTTCTGCTTTACCTGATTTAGCAAGAACAGAAGTGATTGCAGCAGTTAAAGTAGTTTTACCGTGGTCAACGTGTCCGATTGTACCAATGTTAACGTGTGGCTTTGAACGGTCGAATTTAGCTTTTGCCATTTGGAAAATCCTCCTTTGGATTATAAAGGTTATAAGTATATTAGGTAGAAACTGCGAATATAGTTATCCATATTTCACAGTCTCTATTCTTACATAAGTAGTTATACTTTAAACAAAGGTGAAAATCAATTATTCACCTTTATTTTTTTTGATAATTTCTTCAGAAACTGATTTTGGAACTTCCTCGTAGTGATCAAAGTGCATAGAGAATACTCCACGACCTTGAGTACTTGAACGAAGTGCAGTTGCATAACCAAACATTTCTGAAAGTGGAACCATTGCACGAACTACTTGGGCGTTACCACGAGCTTCCATACCTTCTACGCGGCCGCGACGTGCAGTGATTTGTCCCATGATATCCCCTAAATACTCTTCAGGGATTACAACTTCAACCCTCATCATAGGTTCAAGGATAACAGGGCTACACTTAGAAGCGGCATTTTTAAGTGCCATCGAAGCAGCAATCTTAAACGCCATCTCAGATGAGTCAACATCATGATATGAACCGTCAAATAGACGAGCTTTTACATCGACTAACGGGAATCCAGCAAGAACTCCACGATCAAGTGCATCTTCTAGACCAGCTTGAACAGCAGGGATGTATTCACGAGGAACAACACCACCGACGATACCGTTTTCGAATTCAAATCCTTTACCTTCTTCATTAGGTGAGAACTCAATCCAAACGTGACCATACTGTCCACGACCACCAGATTGACGTGCGAATTTACCTTCAACTTGTGCAGAAGCACGGAAAGTTTCGCGGTATGCAACCTGAGGCGCACCTACGTTAGCTTCAACTTTAAATTCACGACGCATACGGTCAACGATGATATCTAGGTGAAGTTCACCCATACCAGCGATGATTACTTGTCCAGTTTCCTGGTCAGTGTGCGCACGGAATGTTGGATCTTCTTCTTGAAGTTTTTGTAGAGCTGTAGTCATTTTGTCCTGGTCAGCTTTTGATTTAGGTTCAACTGAAAGTTGGATTACAGGCTCTGGGAATTGCATTGACTCAAGGATAACAGGGTTTTTGTCATCACATAGAGTATCACCAGTTGTTGTATCTTTCAAACCTACTGCAGCAGCAATGTCACCAGCATAAACCTTAGAGATTTCTTGACGGCTGTTCGCGTGCATTTGCAGGATACGTCCGATACGCTCACGCTTACCTTTAGTTGAGTTCTGAACGTATGATCCAGATTCTAAAGTACCAGAGTAAACGCGGAAGAACGTTAATTTACCAACATAAGGGTCAGTCATAACTTTAAATGCAAGAGCTGAGAATGGCTCTTCATCGCTTGAATGACGTTCAACAACATCCTCTTCATCATCCACAGCATGTCCCTTGATTGCAGGAACATCTAGCGGAGATGGAAGGTAGTCAATAACGGCATCTAGCATTAACTGAACACCTTTATTTTTGAATGCTGATCCACAGATTACTGGATAGAATTCAACGTTAACAGTACCTTTACGAATAGCAGCTTTAAGCTCTTCTTTAGAGATTTCCTCTCCACTAAGGTATTTTTCCATTAACTCTTCATCTAACTCTGCAACTGCTTCTACTAATTTCTCATGGTACTCTTCTGCTTGAGCACGGAATTCCTCAGGAATTTCACGTACTTCAATGTCTGTACCTAAGTCATTGCTGTAGAATACTGCATTCATTTCAACAAGGTCGATAATCGCTTCGAATTGGTCTTCTGCACCAATTGGAAGTTGAATAGGGTGTGCATTCGCTTGAAGACGGTCATGAATGGTTCCTACAGAATATAAGAAGTCCGCTCCGATTTTATCCATCTTGTTAACGAAAACAACACGTGGTACACCGTAAGTTGTTGCTTGACGCCAAACTGTTTCAGTTTGAGGTTCAACACCAGACTGCGCATCAAGAACGGCAACCGCACCATCAAGTACACGAAGGGAACGTTCAACTTCTACTGTGAAGTCTACGTGCCCTGGAGTGTCAATGATGTTAACACGGTGGCCTTTCCATTGTGCTGTTGTTGCTGCGGAAGTGATTGTGATTCCGCGTTCTTGTTCCTGCTCCATCCAGTCCATCTGAGAAGCACCTTCATGTGTTTCACCAATCTTATGAATACGACCAGTGTAATAAAGGACACGCTCAGTGGTAGTCGTTTTACCGGCATCGATGTGAGCCATGATACCGATATTACGAGTATTTGCTAAGGAGAACTCTCTTGCCATTGGGTCTTTCTCCTTCCTAGTATGAAAGTTTTTATATTGAAGGTTAAATTACCAACGATAGTGAGCAAACGCTTTGTTTGCTTCTGCCATTTTGTGTGTATCTTCACGTTTCTTAACAGATGCACCTGTGTTGTTAGCTGCATCCATGATTTCGTTTGCTAAACGCTCTTCCATCGTCTTTTCACCGCGAAGACGCGCATAGTTTACTAACCAACGAAGACCTAAAGTTGTACGGCGATCAGGGCGCACCTCAACTGGTACTTGGTAGTTCGCACCACCTACACGACGAGCTCTAACTTCAAGTACAGGCATGATGTTTTTCATAGCTGCATCAAAAGTTTCCATTGGCTCTTTGCCAGTACGTTCGCGAATTGTGTCAAACGCAGAATAAAGAATTTCTTGAGATTTACCTCTTTTACCATCGATCATCATTTTATTGATTAGACGAGTAACTAATTTTGAGTTGTAAAGTGGATCAGGTAACACGTCTCTTTTTGCTACAGGACCTTTACGTGGCATTTTGTTTCCTCCTTTCAAAGAAGCTTCTATTTTAGTGTGATTTATTTCTTAGCTGCTTTTGGTCTCTTAGTACCATATTTAGAACGGCCTTGCATACGGTTGTTTACACCAGCAGTATCAAGCGCTCCACGTACGATGTGATAACGTACCCCCGGTAAGTCCTTTACACGTCCTCCGCGAATAAGAACAACACTGTGCTCTTGAAGGTTGTGGCCGATACCAGGAATGTAAGCAGTCACCTCGATACCATTTGTCAAACGTACACGAGCATATTTACGTAACGCTGAGTTTGGTTTCTTTGGAGTCATTGTACCAACACGAGTACATACTCCACGTTTTTGTGGTGAAGATACATTTGTTTGTGATTTCTTGAAGCTGTTGTAACCTTTGTTAAGCGCAGGTGATTTTGACTTTTCCTCTTTTGATTGACGAGGCTTGCGCACTAATTGGTTAATAGTAGGCATGAATTTTTCCTCCCTTCGTTATTTGTAAGCCCACACATCCAGGTGGTTCATTTTTTTGCAAAAACAAAGTTCTTGCAGATCCTCTATCTACAAAAACAGTTTTTAACGGATAATAGCAACAGTTGCAGCACCTACTTCTATTCCACATGCTTTTCCGAGTTTTTTCATCGAATCGACATAGTGGACAGGAACATCCATTAAGAGTGCTTCTTCAACGACTTTTGCCGTTAATCTCGGCTCAGCGTCGCTCGCAACGAGAATCTCTTGAACGTTTCCTTCTTTTAGTACTTTCACTGCTTGTTTTGTTCCTATAACAGTCTTGCGTGCTTGTAATACTTTTTCATAAGACATAACTACATCCTCCAAAGTATCTGGAATAGAAGCACCTTTGATATAGTATCATCTTACCAAAAAGATGTCAACTAATGTTTCGATTTTTTATTCAATCCAGGTATTGGAAAAAGAATTCTTAAAAATCGGTACCTGCTTAATTGGCAGGTACCGAGAATTTAATTAGTCAATTGCAACAGTTTCTTCGGATGTTGTATCGCGTAATACTGGCTCTGCTTTACGGTAACGCTGCATTCCTGTACCCGCAGGAACAAGTTTACCGATGATAACATTTTCTTTCAAGCCGAGTAACTCATCACGTTTTCCTTTAATTGCGGCATCAGTAAGAACTCTGGTTGTTTCTTGGAACGATGCTGCAGACAAGAATGAATCTGTTTCAAGTGATGCTTTGGTAATACCAAGTAAGACTGGACGACCAGTCGCAGGAAGTTTACCTTCAAGAAGCGCCTTCTCGTTAGCATCAGTAAACTGATGAATATCAAGAAGTGTACCTGGAAGAACATCTGTTTCCCCTGCATCGCTGACGCGAATCTTACGCAGCATTTGACGAACCATTACTTCGACGTGCTTATCGCCAATTTCAACCCCTTGCATACGGTAAACTTTTTGAACCTCACGCAATAGGTATTCTTGAACGGAAGTAACGTCTTTTACTTTGATTAATTCTTTCGGATCAATCGAACCTTCTGTTAGTTCCTGACCACGTTCAACACGATCATTGATTGCTACTTTCAAACGGGCTGTATATGGAGCATTATAGGTACGAGATTCCACTTCACCTTGAACCACGATTTCATGCTGGCGGTCACGGCCTTCATTAATCCCGACAACTATACCTTCAATTTCAGAGATGACAGCTTGACCTTTAGGGTTACGCGCTTCAAAAATCTCTTGGATACGCGGTAAACCTTGGGTAATATCGTCTCCAGCAACCCCACCGGTATGGAATGTACGCATTGTTAACTGTGTACCTGGCTCACCGATCGATTGGGCAGCAATAATTCCGACTGCTTCACCCACTTCAACCTCTTGGCCTGTTGCCAAGTTACGGCCATAACACTTCTTACATACACCATGACGAGTGTTACATGTAAAAGCAGATCTAATTTTTACTTCTTCAATTCCTGCATTTACGATCACTTCTGCTAGATCCTCAGTAATTAAGCCATTTTCAGGTACAAGAACTTCTTTTGTCTCTGGATGTCTAATTGGTGTACGAGCATAACGGCCGATTAGACGTTCATCCAAACCTTCGATTGTTTCTGTTCCATCTTTTAAGGCACTGATTAAGAAGCCGCGGTCAGTACCGCAATCGTCCTCACGAACAATGACATCTTGAGCAACGTCAACTAAACGACGAGTTAAGTAACCTGAGTCAGCAGTTTTAAGAGCCGTATCGGCAAGACCTTTACGTGCACCGTGAGTCGAGATAAAGTACTCTAATACAGTTAATCCTTCACGGAAACTTGATTTAATCGGTAATTCAATGATACGTCCTGCCGGGTTGGCCATCAGACCACGCATACCAGCAAGCTGTGTAAAGTTAGAGGCGTTACCACGGGCACCGGAATCACTCATCATAAAGATCGGATTCGATTTATTCAAGGACTTCATCAGCTTACCTTGAATAGTGTCCTTCGCAGCACTCCAGATCGCAATAACACGATCGTAACGCTCATCTTCAGTAATAAGACCACGTCTGAATTGCTTCAATACGTTATCAACTTTTTCTTGAGCTTCATGGAGAATTTGCGGTTTTTCAGGAAGTACGACAATATCAGACACACCAACTGTTAAACCAGCTTTAGTTGAATGCTTAAAGCCTAAATCCTTCATGCGGTCAAGCATTTTTGATGTTTCGGTAATTTTGAATCGTTTAAAGACCTCAGCAATGATATTTCCAAGAATTTTCTTTTTGAATGGATCAATCAACGGCATTTCTTTAATTCTAGCTTTTACGTCTTCACCTTTTTCAATAAAATACTTGGCAGGTGTTTCGACTTCTAAATTATGCCTTGTTGGCTCATTAATATATGGGAATGACTTCGGAAGAATTTCATTAAAAATAAGTTTACCAACCGTTGTCATTAATAACTTATTATTTTGTTCTTCTGTAAATGTTTCATTACCCAATGAACCAGCATGAACAGCTACACGTGTATGGAAGTGTACATAGCCGTTTTGGTAGGCAAGGATCGCTTCACTAGTGTCTTTAAAAACCATACCTTCACCAATCGTGCCTTCACGCTCTAAGGTTAAGTAATAGTTACCTAATACCATGTCCTGAGAAGGAGTAACAACTGGCTTACCATCTTTAGGGTTCAAGATATTTTGAGCCGCTAACATCAACAGACGAGCCTCTGCTTGGGCTTCAGATGATAGTGGTACGTGAACAGCCATTTGGTCACCGTCAAAGTCTGCGTTGTAGGCAGTACATACCAGTGGATGCAGGCGAATTGCCCGTCCTTCAACGAGTGTTGGTTCAAATGCCTGGATCCCTAATCTATGCAATGTAGGGGCACGATTCAATAGAACCGGATGCTCCTTAATAACATCTTCAAGTACATCCCATACATCCGGAGATACTCGTTCGATTTTACGTTTCGCAGATTTAATGTTGTGTGCCAATCCTTTTTCAACAAGTTCCTTCATCACAAATGGCTTGAATAGTTCAAGAGCCATTTCTTTAGGAAGTCCGCACTGATACATTTTTAAGTTTGGACCTACAACGATAACGGAACGGCCGGAATAGTCAACACGTTTACCGAGCAAGTTTTGGCGGAAACGGCCTTGTTTACCTTTAAGCATATGAGAAAGCGACTTTAACGGACGGTTACCAGGACCAGTAACTGGTCGGCCGCGGCGGCCGTTATCGATTAATGCATCCACTGCTTCTTGAAGCATACGCTTTTCGTTTTGAACGATAATGCTAGGCGCACCAAGATCCAATAAACGCTTTAAGCGGTTATTACGGTTAATAACTCGACGATAAAGATCGTTTAGGTCAGATGTTGCAAAACGTCCTCCATCCAATTGTACCATTGGACGAAGCTCAGGCGGGATTACTGGAAGTACGTCCAGAATCATCCATGATGGCTCATTTCCTGAGTTACGGAAGGCCTCGAGCACTTCAAGGCGCTTAATAGCGCGAGTACGGCGCTGGCCTTGTGCTGTCTTAAGTTCTTCCTTAAGGATGTCTACTTCTTTATTTAAATCAATATCAGAAAGAAGCTTTTTAATCGCTTCTGCCCCCATGGCAGCTTGGAATTTATTTCCGTACTTTTCACGATAGGCACGATATTCTTTTTCGGATAAAAGATGTTTTTTATCAAGTGGAGTATCACCTGATTCTGTCACAACATAAGAAGCAAAGTAGATAACTTCCTCCAAAGCACGAGGGGACATGTCTAATACAAGACCCATCCGGCTTGGAATCCCTTTAAAATACCAAATATGTGAGACAGGTGCAGCTAGCTCGATATGACCCATACGTTCACGACGTACTTTTGCACGTGTTACTTCAACACCACAGCGGTCACAAACGACACCTTTGTAACGGACACGCTTATATTTTCCGCAATGACATTCCCAGTCCTTTGTTGGACCAAAGATTCGCTCACAGAATAAGCCGTCTTTCTCAGGTTTTAACGTACGATAGTTAATGGTTTCTGGCTTTTTCACTTCTCCGAATGACCATGAACGGATTTTATCCGGTGAAGCAAGACCAATTTTCATATATTCAAAATTATTAACGTCAAGCAAGGGGCCTACCTCCCTTTCGATATCCAGGTTCTACCCTTATTAGAAAAGCGGAAGCGCACGTCTTAGCCCCGACCAGCGTAAGACGAAATCAGCCGGATGGCGTTTTTTGCCTTTTGGCTGATTTTGGCTTACGACCTCGAGGGGCTGTGCGCTGCAGCTAGACAATCATCTAAGCGGAAGCGCACACACATGTTGTGTGCGCTTCAGCTCGAGAAATTACTCTTTTGAACCTACTTTTTCAGATTCGAAACTTGGTGCATCTGGTGCGATGTTTAATGTGTCAACTTGTTGTAAGTCGTCATCATCTTCCGTATCTCGCATTTCAATTTCTTCTTCATCACCAGAAAGGATTTTTACATCCATACCTAAGCTTTGAAGTTCTTTAATTAATACTTTGAATGATTCAGGAACACCTGGCTCCGGAACATTTTCACCTTTAACGATGGCTTCATATGTTTTCACACGGCCAACAACATCGTCGGATTTAACTGTAAGGATTTCTTGAAGTGTATAGGCTGCACCGTATGCTTCAAGCGCCCAAACCTCCATCTCACCGAAACGCTGACCACCGAATTGAGCTTTACCACCCAACGGCTGCTGTGTAACAAGTGAGTATGGTCCTGTAGAACGGGCATGGAGTTTATCGTCAACCATGTGCGCCAATTTAATCATATACATGACACCAACTGATACACGGTTATCAAACGGTTCCCCTGAACGGCCATCATACAGAACAGTTTTGGCATCACGAGCCATGCCTGCTTCTTCAATCGTACCCCAAACATCTTCCTCACGTGCACCGTCAAATACCGGTGTTGCAACATGAATGCCGAGGTATCTTGCTGCCATACCTAAATGGAGCTCAAGCACCTGACCGATATTCATACGAGATGGTACCCCTAATGGGTTTAACATGATATCTACCGGTGTACCGTCTGGTAAGTAAGGCATATCTTCTTCCGGTAAAATCCGTGAGATAACCCCTTTGTTACCGTGACGACCCGCCATTTTATCCCCTTGGTGAATCTTACGTTTCTGAACGATATAGACACGGACTAGCTGGTTTACACCTGGTGGCAATTCATCGCCATCTTCACGGTTAAACACTTTAACATCATGTACGATACCACCGCCGCCATGCGGAACTCTTAGTGACGTATCGCGGACTTCACGAGCTTTTTCACCAAAAATAGCATGGAGAAGGCGTTCTTCTGCAGTTAATTCAGTTACACCTTTTGGCGTAACTTTACCAACAAGAAGGTCACCGTCTTTTACTTCTGCACCTGTACGAATAATACCTCGTTCATCCAAATTACGAAGAGCATCCTCCCCTACGTTTGGAATATCACGGGTAATTTCCTCAGGTCCAAGTTTTGTATCACGAGATTCTGATTCATATTCTTCAATATGAATAGAAGTATAGACATCATCTTTTACAAGACGTTCGCTCATAATGATGGCATCTTCATAGTTATAACCATCCCATGTCATGAAGGCAACGAGAACGTTTCGTCCAAGCGCTAACTCTCCCAATTCCATGGATGGACCGTCAGCTAAAATCTCGCCTTTTTTCACACGGTCGCCAACAGCCACGATTGGACGTTGGTTATAACACGTACCTTGGTTCGAACGGATAAATTTCAATAAACGATATTTTTTAAGATCGCCTTTTACTTCTTGGCCATCTACTTCTTTCACTTCACGAACCCAAACTTCACGGGCCTCAACATGTTCAACAATACCATCCTGCTTACAGATGACCGCTGCACCGGAGTCTTTACCTGATACATATTCCATACCAGTTCCAACTCTTGGTGCCTCTGGCTGCATAAGCGGCACCGCTTGACGCTGCATGTTCGCACCCATCAAGGCACGGTTTGAGTCATCATTTTCAAGGAACGGAATACACGCAGTCGCTGCAGATACTACCTGTTTTGGCGATACATCCATGTAGTCAATTCGTTCACGTTTAACTACTGTGTTTTCACCACGGAAACGAGCCACTACCTCATCATCGAGGAAGGCGCCGTCATCACCAAGACGAGAGTTCGCCTGTGCAACTACATAGTTATCTTCTTCATCCGCTGTCAGGTAATCGATTCGGCTTGTAACCTTACCGGTATCTGGATCAACACGGCGGTATGGTGTTTCAATAAATCCAAAACGGTTTACCTTCGCATAGGATGAAAGCGAGTTGATCAAACCAATGTTTGGACCTTCAGGTGTTTCAATTGGACACATACGTCCGTAGTGGGAATAGTGTACGTCACGTACTTCCATCCCTGCACGTTCACGCGTTAAACCACCAGGTCCTAATGCTGATAGACGGCGCTTATGAGTTAACTCAGCAAGCGGGTTGGTTTGGTCCATGAATTGTGATAATTGCGAGCTTCCGAAGAACTCTTTGATTGATGCAATAACCGGACGAATGTTAATCAATTGCTGCGGTGTAATAGTTGCAGTGTCTTGGATAGACATTCTCTCACGGACAACACGTTCCATACGGGATAATCCAATCCGGAACTGGTTCTGCAATAGTTCACCAACAGAACGTAGACGTCTGTTACCTAAGTGGTCGATATCATCTGTATCGCCTACTCCATGTAATAAATTAAAGAAGTAGCTAATCGATGCAATGATGTCCGCAGGTGTGATATTTTTAATTGGCTCAGCAATATATGCATTACCTAATACGTTAATAACTTTTTCATTTTCATCGCCAGGTGCATAAATCTTAATGCCTTGAAGAATTATTTCTTCTTCTACTACACCACCAACAGGATTATGGCCTCTGAAATTAATATTCTTTTCAAGGGCAGGTATAATTCTGTCAAGGTTTCTCCTATCGAGGAGAGTTCCTTTTTCCGCAATGATCTCACCAGTTTCAGGATCGGCAAGCGATTCGGCTAAACGTTGGTTGAATAAGCGATTTTTAATATGAAGCTTTTTATTGATTTTGTAACGACCAACATTCGCCAGATCATAACGCTTCGGATCAAAGAAACGAGATACTAACAAACTCTTAGCGTTATCAACTGTCGGCGGTTCGCCCGGACGAAGACGCTCATAAATTTCTAATAGTGCTTTGTCAACACCCTCTGTATTATCCTTCTCAAGGGTATTGCGGATGTACTCGTTATCACCAATCAATTCAATGATTTCTTGATCGGAACCAAAGCCTAATGCACGCAAAAGAACCGTAACGGGCAGTTTCCGAGTACGATCTATTCTTACATAAACCACATCTTTGGCATCTGTTTCATACTCCAGCCAAGCTCCGCGGTTCGGAATTACTGTCGCAGTAAAACCTTTTTTGCCATTTTTATCAAGTTTTCCACTAAAGTAAACGCTCGGTGAACGCACTAATTGTGATACTATAACGCGTTCTGCCCCATTAATGACAAATGTACCTGTTTCTGTCATTAGCGGGAAATCACCCATAAATACATCTTGGTCTTTTACTTCACCAGTTTCTTTGTTTACAAGACGTACTTTTACACGTAATGGAGCAGAATATGTAACGTCCCGTTCTTTAGATTCTTCTACAGAATACTTTGGATCGCCAAGGCTGTAATCAATAAATTCCAGTGATAGGTTACCAGTAAAATCCTCAATAGGTGAAATATCCTGAAACATTTCACGTAATCCCTCATCCAGAAACCATTGATAAGAAGAGGTTTGGATTTCAATGAGATTTGGTAATTCTAAAACTTCACTGATTCGTGCGTAACTTCTACGTTGGCGGTGTCGTCCATACTGAACTAGTTGACCTGTCAACTGATTCACCCCTCAAATCAAGCGTTTTTTAATAAATCTATTACGTCTAACAGTAGAACCAAAGACTCCACCAATTAGACAAAAAGAAAAAGGGTTTTTTACTCAAAAACCACATTTTCACATTTTGATTATTATTTTGTCATCATTTCCTTCTTATGCCTTTTTTATACTTATAAATAAGTATTTTTAGGAATAATTCGGAAATTATTATGATGGCATTTTATAATGCTACCACAACGACAAATACGAGTCAACTATTTTATAGCCTTAATAATAAAATAACCTTTGGATTTGTCAACTGTCTCGACATCAGAAAAAAGAGTTTTTAATTTTTCAATCGCAGACGGCGCTCCTTGTTTCTTTTGAATAACAATCCAAAGCTCGCCATTTGAAACAAGATGCTCATAGCTTTGTTCAAAAATATCATGAACAGTCTGTTTACCAGCTCTAATGGGCGGATTTGTTAAGATGGCTGCGAAGGTATCCCCTTTAACATTTAACAAGCGATCACTTTCATAGATGTCGACATTAGTAATCTTGTTTAAGGATGCATTTTCCTTTGCCAGTTCAATCGCTCGTTCATTAACATCGACCATGTGAACAATACGGTTACTAAATTCTTTTGCTATCGATAAACCAATAGGTCCATAGCCGCAGCCTACATCTAAAACGCAGCCTTTCACCTCTGGCATGATAAATGACTCTATGAGTATACGTGAGCCAAAATCTACTTCTCTTTTTGAAAAAACACCATTATCGGTTTTAAAGCTAAAGACATGCTTTCGCAATGTAAAATCCCAAAACTTCGGATTACTTTCCACCTTTTGAGTTCGAGAGTAGTAGTGTTCTGACATAAGCTCACCTCCGGAGAGTAGTAATTGAAGAATAAAAGAGGACTGGCGCAATCGTTAATTAATTTAAGCCAAAAAAAGCCCGCTTATGCAGCGAGCTTTTTTATAGTAGAATTACTTAACTTCAACGTTAGCTCCAACTTCATCAAGCTTAGCTTTGATTGCTTCAGCTTCTTCTTTAGCAACGCCTTCTTTAATTGCTTTAGGAGTGTTATCAACAAGATCTTTTGCTTCTTTAAGACCAAGACCAGTGATTTCACGAACAACTTTGATAACTTTAATTTTTTGATCGCCAGCGCTAGCTAGGATTACATCAAATTCAGTTTGCTCTTCAACAGCAGCAGCTCCAGCTCCGCCAGCCATTGCTACAGGAGCAGCAGCAGTTACGCCGAATTCTTCTTCGATTGCTTTTACAAGATCGTTAAGTTCTAAAACAGTCATAGATTTAACTGCTTCAATGATTTGTTCTTTAGTCATGATTATGTTTCCTCCTTAGTTTTCGTTACGTTTTATTTTTTTTAGGCTGTTAGTGTTAGCTTACGCGCCTTGTTCTTCTTTTTGGTCTGCCACTGCTTTTGCAGCAAGGGCAAGATTGCGAATTGGAGCTTGTAGTACGCTGAGTAGCATAGAAAGCAATCCTTCGCGTGATGGTAGATCTGCAAGAGCCTTAATCTCTTCAGCTGTTGCGACGTTACCTTCGATAACACCTGCTTTAAGTTCAAGCGCCTCGTGTTTTTTAGCAAAGTCATTCAAGATTTTTGCTGGTGCTACTACATCTTCAGTACTGAACGCAATTGCGTTCGGACCTGTTAATGCATCGTTCAAGCTAGAAAGCTCAGCTGCATCAGCTGCACGGCGTACCATTGAGTTTTTATAAACTTTAAATTCAACGCCTGCTTCACGAAGTTGTTTACGAAGTTCAGTTACTTCTGCAACTGAAAGACCACGGTAATCCACAACGACAGTTGATACACTTGCTTTTAACTTATCAGTAATTTCGTCAACTAATTGTTTCTTTAGTTCGATTACACTGCTCATCTTTACACCTCCTGTAGATTATCTACATTTATACCAGGTAAAGTAAACTTGCCGACTGACAAGCCGTCAGGCGAGGACAAGGCATAGTTGCACTTATGCAAATAAGAATTTTATTTGCCAAGTAAAAACCTCCACATCAATCGAGACATGGAGGCAGCATACAACAGCTGAATAATCAGCCAATTCTATATCGCTCTACCTCGGCAGGAAATTAAGCGATAATCGCACCTGCTGTCTACAGTACAAATGTTTTATTTTAAACAACAAAATAGATTATATAAAATATACTCTAAATTGTCAATTGGTAATAAATTACTTCGCCGCAACAGTAGATGGATCTACTTTTACGCCAGGTCCCATTGTTGAAGATACAGTTACGTTCTTCATGTAAGTACCCTTTGCAGCTGCAGGTTTAGCTTTAAGCATTGTATCGAAAATAGTGTTGAAGTTTTCAACAAGCTTTTCGTTTTCGAAAGATGATTTACCGATAGGAACATGAATGTTACCAGACTTATCTACACGGTATTCAACTTTACCTGCTTTAATTTCATTGATAGCTCTTGTTACATCAAATGTAACAGTACCAGTCTTAGGGTTTGGCATTAAGCCTTTAGGTCCTAATACACGACCAAGTTTACCAACTTCACCCATCATGTCTGGAGTTGCTACGATTACATCAAAATCAAACCAACCTTGTTGGATTTTGTTGATATATTCAGAATCTCCTACATAATCAGCACCAGCTGCTTCTGCTTCTTTCACTTTCTCACCCTTAGCGAATACTAAAACGCGTTGAGTTTTACCAGTTCCGTTAGGAAGCACAACTGCACCACGGATTTGTTGGTCAGCTTTCTTAGGATCTACGCCTAAACGGAAAGCCACTTCAAGAGTTGCATCAAACTTAGTGAAGTTTGTTTTCTTAGCAAGATCAATTGCTTCTGCAATTGGGTATGCTTTTAAGCGATCTACAAGCTTTGAAGCTTCTAAATACTTTTTACCTTTTTTAGCCATTTTTATTTCCTCCTAGATTGTGGTTTTAGCGAATTATTCTCCCACGCCGAAAAGCCGAGGCACTACTTATAATCATCATATGACTTATAGCTAGTGCCACTGCTAGACAGAACAAAGGTTGCGAGTATATTAAAATATCGCAACCCCCTCATTTTACCTTTGTGCTTCAGTAACATGGATTAGTCTTCGATAACGATACCCATGCTGCGTGCAGTACCTTCAACCATGCGCATTGCTGCTTCAACGCTAGCTGCGTTAAGGTCAGGCATCTTTTGTTCCGCAATCTCGCGTACTTTATCACGCTTTACTGTTGCTACTTTATTACGGTTAGGCTCACCTGAACCAGACTGAATTCCAGCTGCTACTTTTAAAAGAACGGCAGCAGGAGGAGTTTTCGTAATAAATGTAAATGAACGGTCTTCAAATACCGTAATTTCAACAGGAATGATTAATCCAGCTTGATCTGCTGTACGAGCGTTAAATTCCTTACAGAATCCCATGATATTAACACCTGCTTGACCTAGTGCAGGACCAACCGGTGGCGCTGGGTTTGCTTTACCAGCAGGAATTTGTAATTTAACGACTTTAATTACTTTTTTAGCCACGAGACACACCTCCTTAAAGTCCGTGATGTGGTAATAGGGACCTTTTGACCCCTCCCACTCATCATATGTCTTTATATATTAATCATAAAGAACTTAAAACATTAGTCTTGTCTCACAACGAGACATACTGACCTATGAAATAGTAACACTTTTTTTAAATGATTTCAAGTTTTTTTACAATAACAGATTATTTTCTTTTAAAATATATATATATATTCCTCGAAACTCCACAGGGCGTTTCCGCTTTTATAATTTTTCAATCTGTGTAAAATCAAGTTCTACTGGGGTATCACGGCCAAACATATTAACAAGCACCTTAAGTTTTGCTCGGTCCTTGTCCATTTCTTCAACAGATCCTGTAAAGTTTGCAAAAGGACCTTCCTTAACGCGAACCGTTTCCCCAATTTCATAATCAACATCCACACGTTTTTCTTCCACACCCATACGTTTAAGTAATACGGTTACTTCTTCAGGCAGTAACGGTGTTGGTTTGGACCCTGAACCCGCTGAGCCGACAAAACCCGTTACGCCGGGAGTATTACGGACGACATACCAGGAATCATCTGTCATCACTAGTTCAACTAATACATAACCAGGGAACACCTTCCGTTTGACAACCTTCTTTTTACCGTTTTTAATTTCTGTTTCTTCTTCTTCAGGTACAACGACACGGAATATCTTATCTGCCATGCCCATTGATTCAACCCTTTTTTCTAAGTTTGCTTTTACCTTATTTTCATAACCAGAGTAAGTATGAACAACGTACCAATTCTTTTCCATTTAAGAGGACTAGTTCGTCCGTCCCTCCCTCAATTTTGTGGAAATTTTAGTGCCTATTTCCTGCGTCTAACGACTCTAAACCGAACGCTTCCGCTTTTTTTAGACAAATTAAAAAACCCGTTTATACGGGTTTAGATAAAACTTCCTTTATTAGTTTCCATTATACCATGAATGATGGCTATTTATTCAAGAATTAAACGAATCAATTTTGAGATTCCTAAATCTAAAACAGCAAAAAACGCTGCGAAAAAGACTACTGTTGTTAAAACAGTAACAGTTGAACGAATCAATTCCCCACGCTTTGGCCAGCTGACTTTTCTCATTTCACGGAATATATCACTGAAGAATTTCGTTATGCGCTGCATTATTTCGTAACCCCCAACAATCTTAAGTAAGCAATGCTAGTATCTATATCTATCTTTATTTTGTTTCACGATGGATAGTATGGGTCGCACAAGTCTTACAAAATTTTTTAAGTTCTAAACGTTCTGTTTGTGTTTCTTTGCCGGCTGTCGAATAATTTCGTGAACCGCATTCCACACAAGCTAAGATGACTTTTTTGCTCATTTTCGTTCACCTGACTGTTCTTCTTGTGTATCACTAAAAATGTATCATGACCCCTATTTAATGTCAATAACTCCTAAAATGGATTAATAATATTGACAAATAATAGATTTTTTACCCTACAAAGAAAATTCTCGGATTTCCAGATACCGTTCTAGTTTTCGCTTTACCCGCTGCAGAGCATTATCAATGGATTTCACATGGCGATTTAGTTCTTCTGAAATTTCCTGATAGGATTGGCCATCTAAATAAAGTGCCAATACCTTTCGTTCTAGGTCACTTAATAATTCAGTCATTTTCACTTCTATATGGTCGAATTCCTCTTGATTAATGATTAATTCTTCCGGATCCAGCACCTTGGTACCTGATAAAACATCCATTAATGTGCGGTCAGATTCTTCATCATAAATAGGCTTGTCCAATGATACATACGAGTTTAACGGAATATGCTTTTGCCGTGTTGCTGTCTTAATCGCCGTGATAATTTGGCGGGTAATACATAGTTCAGCAAACGCTTTAAAAGAAGTTAGCTTGTCCTCACGAAAGTCACGAATCGCCTTATATAAGCCAATCATTCCCTCCTGAACAATATCTTCTTTATCTGCTCCAATTAAAAAATAGGATCTTGCTTTTGCACGCACAAAATTACGATACTTGTGAATTAAATAATCCAATGCTTCACTCTCACCTTGGTGTACCAAGTCAACAATTTCCTCGTCTTCCATTACGAAAAAATGTTCGTTAATTTTTGTTCCATAGTCCGTATTCAAAGTAGATCCCCTCCACCGAACGTGCATACATATTATTAGTATACATTAGAAAAATTTTGAAGTCGAGAGCTCATTTTTCGTCTCTGCGCCATTTTTCAAAAATTTCTGCCATTTCATCGCTAATCGGTATTTTTGAGGCGGGTTTTTTCTCTTGGATCTTTTTTACCTTCTTTTCTATTCCTTTTTCAACGGAGGACATTTCGATCAACAATTCACGTGCGGACTTTCTTAATGCCCCTTGCCCAAATATCGCCCATTGCTCCGTAAAATCGGAGGTTGCCACGTGGATTTGTGTTCTTCGATTGCTTAAGCTAATCGCCATTTTTTCGATCCGCTCATCCGCCGTTTCATTTTCCTTTGTAAAGATGACCTCTACCTTATGATTTTTATACTTTTTCTCTATTCCTTGGACATAGTAGGCATCAAAAACAACAATTACACGATAACCAGAGTAGGCTTGATATTCAGCCATTTTTTCGATCAGTCGATCCCTTGCTGCCGGCAGGTCCCGATCCTTTAGTACTTTTAGTTCTGGCCATGCTCCAATAATGTTATATCCATCGACAAGCAGGATGTCCATATACTACCTGCCGAGTGGATGACGTTTGCGATATACCTCATACATGAGCAGAGATGCAGCAACAGAAGCATTCAACGAAGTTACTTTTCCAGCCATTGGTAAATGGATGAGAAAGTCACATTTTTCACGGATTAACCTTCCCATTCCTTTCCCTTCACTGCCAATCACTAAGCCAAGTGGAAGTGTCCCATCCATTTGACGGTAATCTTCTTTTCCCTTCGCGTCTGTTCCAGCAATCCATACGCCCCGTTCTTTCAATTCTTCAATCGTACGTGCCATATTCGTTACCCGTACCACTGGTATATATTCAATTGCACCTGTTGAAGCCTTTGCAACAGTTGCGGTTAATCCGACCGCTCTGCGTTTTGGAATAATAATACCATGTGCTCCGACTGCATCCGCGGTTCTCATAATAGAACCTAGGTTATGGGGATCTTCTATTTCATCCAGCAGTAAAAAAAACGGTGCCTCATTTTTCTTCTCTGCCGCAGCAAACAAATCATCTATTTCTGCATATTGGTAAGCTGCCACATAGGCAAGCACACCTTGATGATTTTCTTCCGATATTTGGTCTAGTTTTTTCTTTGGAACAAATTGCACCAGGACATTAGCTTCTTTGGCTAATTGCGTAATCTGCTGCATTTGACCTCTTTGTGAGCCTTCAGCAATTAATATTTTGTTAATATCCCTTTCTGATTTAAGTGCTTCAATCACCGGGTTTTTTCCAACGATGTATTCTTGACTCATATTGACACGCCCCCTTTCTCATCTACATATTTAAACGCCGTCTTAACAAGCTCTTCTAATCGTTCTAATCTTTCTTCTAAAAATAAATAGCCCATTAACGCTTCAAACGCGGTGCTATATCGATAGGTTTGGACATCTGTATTTTTAGGGACCGTTCCTGATTTTGCATTTCTGCCGCGCATGACAACAGCTATTTCCTCCTCATTCAAGAGCTTCTCATCCATCATTTGAAAGAGTATTTGGCACTGTGCCTTTGCTGATACGTATCGCGTCGCAAGCCGGTGCAATTGATTAGGCCTTACCTTGCCACTATACAGGAGATGCCGTCTTACATAAGATTCAAAAACGGCATCTCCCATATAAGCAAGGGCAAGACTATTCAATTGTTTGGCATCGACATTATTCTCATAGTCAAACATGTATTAGCCTCTTTTCCACCTTGTACCTTGCGGTGTATCCTCTAAAATAATATTCATTTCTTTTAATTGATCGCGAATTTGATCTGACAATTGGAAATTTCGGTCTCTCCGTGCCTGGTTCCGCTTTTCAATCAGTGCATCAATTTCTTCATCTAGCATTTCTTCACTTTCAAGCGTTAATCCTAATACCCCGAATAACTCTTCAAATTTATTTGTAAAAGCCTCAATAACTTCAACAGCCGTATTTTTTTCTAGGAGATAATAATTTGCCAGTTTAGATAGTTCAAATAGGACCGAAATGGCTAAAGCTGTATTGAAATCATCATCCATCGCCTCAATAAATTGTTCATGCAAGGCAGTCAGCTTATCCAGCCACTCTTGATTATGGTCAGTTAAATCGGTACTTGCCTCTTTCCGATGGTTTAAATTTTGATAAGAGGTTGTTAATCGTTCAAACGCAGCCTTTGTACTTTCTAATAATTCTTCACTGTAGTTAATAGGATTCCGATAATGGACTGACAGCATAAAGAATCGCAATACTTGCGGATTATGTCTTTTGATAATGTCATGGACAAGGACAAAGTTCCCAAGTGACTTTGACATTTTTTCGTTATCGATATTAATATAACCATTATGCATCCAGTACCTAGAGAATAATTTACCGGAAAGAGCTTCTGATTGAGCAATTTCATTTTCATGATGCGGGAACGTTAAATCCTGTCCGCCTGCATGGATATCAATTGTCTCACCAAGGTACTTCTTCGCCATTGCTGAGCATTCAATATGCCAGCCTGGACGTCCTAGTCCCCAAGGGCTTTCCCAATAGATTTCCCCTTCTTTAGCCGCTTTCCAAAGGGCAAAGTCTAAGTCGTCTTCTTTCCTATCACCGACCTCGATTCTAGCACCCACTTGGAGGTCATCAATTGATTGATGTGAAAGTTTTCCGTATTCATCAAAGCTTCTGGTACGGAAATATACATCCCCTTCTGATTCATAAGCAAAGCCCTTATCTACTAACCGGCTGATGAAATCGATAATGATGTCCATATTCTCCATTACGCGAGGATGGACATCGGCCTTTTGGCAGCCTAATGCTGAGACATCTTCAAAGTAGGCATCGATAAAACGATTTGCAATGGTCGGAACATCCTCCCCAAGCTGATTAGCTGCGCGAATTAATTTATCATCGACGTCTGTAAAGTTTGAAACATATTTCACATCAAAGCCGCGGTATTCCAAGTATCGCCGTACAGTATCAAAAACGATGGCCGGACGGGCATTTCCTATATGAATATAATTATAGACAGTTGGACCGCAGACATACATTTTTACCTTTCCCTCTTCCTGTGGAACGAAGGTTTCTTTTTTTCTAGATAATGTATTATATATTTGAATGGCCATTGACTTTTGTCCTTTCATTTCTTAATTCTTGAAGCTCTTGTCTTAACAGATATACTTCACTTTCCATCTCACGAATGCGGTCAGCGACTGGATCAGGAAGATCACAATGATTTAAATCTTTTACTTTTGGTATCCGGACGCCATCTTGAATGACTACCCTTCCTGGTATCCCGACTACGGTTGAGTTGGGAGGTACTTCTTTCAATACAACCGAACCGCCGCCAATTTTAGAATTTTCACCAATTGTAATGGCGCCCAGCACCTTCGCACCGGTCGATATAAGGACATTATCCTTAATGGTCGGATGGCGTTTTCCCTTTTCTTTCCCTGTCCCGCCAAGTGTAACACCTTGGTATATAGTTACATTATCCCCAATTTCACAGGTTTCCCCTATGACAACCCCCATACCATGGTCAATAAAAAATTTCCTGCCTATTTTTGCCCCAGGATGAATTTCGATTCCTGTAAAGAAACGGCTTGCCTGTGAAATTACACGTGCAGGGAAATATAATTTTCGCTTGAAGAGTGCATGTGCAATCCGATGTGCCCAAATGGCATGTAAACCTGAATATGTCAAAACAACTTCTAAAGTGCTCCGGGCCGCAGGATCTTGTTCAAAAACAACCTCAATGTCCTCCCTCATCTTTTTGAACATCGCTCTTCCCCCTTTGTTTTTATATATAAAAAGCGCCCCTGTCGCAATCGACAGAGACGCATAATACGTGGTTCCACTCTGATTAGGCCTCCCCAAGCTAATTTCCAATTTGATAGGAATTTTAGCAAAACAAAACCTCACTCTACTTGTTAACGGATGGTTCCGCCCAAATCTACTCGAGTTGACTCCTTTCGAAATGGGGCTCAGAGGTGCATTTCAAAAAATGGGAGGCTTAAACCACTTTCAGCCGGTGATGGTTCTCTCTTAAAAGCATCATTTTTTTACTTTTCCTCTTCTTCGCTTTGGCTTATATGATTAGGATTCTAACATTGGACCTCGATAACTGTCCAGCTCCAGCACCCAGCAGCTAGTGGACTTCGCTCTTCTCCCTACGATAAGTCAACATCGGATCGCTATCGCTCTCCGTGTTTCCTTTATCTCAGTCGAAGCACTCCAGCCCATACGCCGCTAAACGGGTGCTTCCGCTTTTCTTGTTTCTTTTACTATATTACATTTTCTTTATCTTGTTAACTAATAATTTTATTAATTCTGTTTTGAACTTTAGCTTTCCCCAATAATTCGATTGCCTGCGGCAGGTCTGGCCCATGTGTTTGACCTGTTACAGCCGCACGAATCGGCATAAACAGATTTTTCCCCTTTTGACCGGTGGATTTTTGGACGGCCTTCATGGCTGCTTTAATTCCATCTGCGCGGAAGCTGTCAAGTTGGTCAAGTTCATGAGAAAATGCCCTTAAAACTTCAGGGACCGTTTCACCCGTTAAGACTTCCTTCGC
The DNA here is from genome assembly GCF_038440275.1 of Bacillus sp. OTU2372. Classification (NCBI taxonomy): domain Bacteria; kingdom Bacillati; phylum Bacillota; class Bacilli; order Caryophanales; family Bacillaceae; genus Bacillus; species Bacillus sp. OTU2372. Next base: position 11,243 of record NZ_JASATK010000021.1, on the reverse strand, counting down.
ATCTTCTTCATAGACTGCATCATCCTGGAAGAACATATCAGATAATTCTACGATTTCAGCACCAAAGCTCATTTTTTCCTGTAAAAGAGCAACTAGACTTCGAGCCCATTGATGTTCCTCATCTGTTAAACTTTCACTAAGGCGGCCTGCTTTAATTAGATGTGGCAAAGCAAGCTCCAAGGCGCGATCAACCTCAATTTTTTTCATGTATTGATTGTTCATCCATGTTAGCTTTTGCTGATCAAATAATGCCGGTGATTTTGAGAGACGATTCGCATCAAAAATCTCGATAAATTCCTCTTTAGAGTATAGTTCCTCTTCACCAGCAGGTGACCACCCCAATAGCGTAATAAAATTAAATAATGCTTCCGGAAGATATCCTAGTTCCTCATATTGTTCAATAAATTGAATAATCGACTCATCACGCTTACTTAATTTTTTCCGGCTTTCATTTACAATAAGGGTCATATGTCCAAAAACAGGAGGCTCCCAGCCTAGTGCTTCATAAACCATTAACTGTTTTGGCGTATTTGAAATATGGTCATCACCACGGAGTACGTGACTGATTTCCATTAAGTGATCATCGATAGCAACCGCAAAGTTATAGGTTGGGGTCCCATCCTTTTTCACAATAACCCAGTCACCCATACCTTCAGATTCGAACGAAACAGCCCCTTTGACCATATCGTCAAATGTATAGGTTTTACCTTCTGGTACAGCAATCCGAAGACTTGGCTGTCTGCCTTCTGCTTGTAATTGATGGCGCTGCTCTTCTGTTAAGTGGCGGCATTTACCAGAATAGTGAGGAGTTTCGCCTCTCTCGGTTTGAGCTTCGCGTTCTGCTTCAAGCTCTTCTTCCGTACAGTAACATTTATACGCATGGCCGGTTTCTAATAACTGATTATAGTAAGTTTCATAAATATCATTTCTTTCTGATTGGCGGTAAGGACCGTACTCGCCGCCGACATCAACGCTTTCATCCCAATCCATACCGAGCCATTTTAAATATTTTAATTGGCTTTCTTCACCGCCGGCGATATTGCGTTTCTTATCGGTATCCTCTATCCGGATAATAAATTTACCACCTTTATTCCGAGCAAATAAATAATTAAATAGTGCAGTACGGGCGTTTCCAATATGTAAATGTCCCGTTGGACTTGGAGCATACCTTACACGAACTTCATTTGACATAATAATAATGCCTCCATCGATATATATTGTCTCAACCGATTTATTTTACCACTGTGTTTTGTATCTATAAAGTCTAACCATTAACCTTTTTTAATAAAACAACTGCTTGAGAAGCAATCCCCTCGCCTCTGCCGGTAAAGCCCAGTTTTTCTGTTGTAGTGGCTTTTACATTTATTTGATCTGGGGCCGCCTCTAATAATTCAGCAATCCGCGCCCGCATCTGCTCAATATATGGAGCCATTTTAGGCTTTTGAGCAATAATCGTACAGTCTGCATTAACCAACTCATATCCTCTATCTTTGACTAGCTGCCATACATGTTCGGTAAGCTTTGCCGAGTCGGCATCTTTAAAATTAGGGTCTGTATCAGGAAAATGTTTGCCAATATCACCTTCGCCAATCGCCCCAAGACAAGCATCACAAACGGTATGTAATAAAACATCTGCATCCGAATGTCCCAAGAGCCCCTTTTCATACGGGATTGTAATGCCGCCGATGATTAGCGGGCGCCCTTCTGTTAATTGGTGTACATCAAAGCCCTGTCCAATTCGAAACATCAGTAAAACTCCTTCTCTCTCTTTTTTATGATTGCCTCAGCAAAATATAAATCCTCGGGTGTTGTCAGCTTAATATTATCGTAATCCCCTTCGACAATGGACACAGGGAAGTCTAAACGTTCCACTAAACTCGCATCATCTGTTCCGAGAAATTTGTCCTCTTCTGCTTTTTGATAAGCCCTCTTAAGTAAGGAAATGCGAAAAGCCTGTGGGGTTTGAACAGCCCACAAGCTAGAACGTTCGACAGTTTCCTCTACCACACCATCTTTTTGTTTTTTCATAGTGTCTTTGGCCGGAACGCCTATAATCGCAGCGCCTGTTTCTTCTGCTTTCTGTGTTAAGCGGTGGATATGGACTTTTTGAATAAATGGTCGAGCTGCGTCATGTACAAGAATTATACCATCTGCTTCGACTGTTTTAAGAGCATTGAATATACTGTGCTGACGTTCGTCCCCGCCCGGTACCAAATCAGAAACCTTCCTGATTTGGTACTTTTGAAGCAGCCTATTAATTTCCTTATTATCCTGAGGATGTATGGCTAATATTACTCCATCGCAGGCTTCGTCCTCCTCAAATACTCTTAAGGTATGGACCAGAATTGGCACCCCATTAAGCTCTAATAAAAGTTTATTTTTCCCCGCCCGCATTCTTTTTCCCAGACCAGCCGCCGGGATAATGACTTGGTAAGTCATAAAAATACCTCTCTATCTGTCTAGCTGTCGCACCTAGGAAAAAATGAACTGCTTTTTCCCCAGGTCAAGGCGAATATGCTTTTCTTTCTAAAGTGCTTTTTCTAATAATTTTGGTTTGGCAAATATCATCCGGCCAGCAGAGGTTTGAAGAACACTTGTGACTAGAACTTCAATTCTCTTACCAATATATTCTCTTCCTTCTTCAACAACAATCATTGTTCCATCATCTAAATAGGCAACACCTTGATGGTATTCTTTGCCGTCTTTAATCACTTGAACGGTCAATTCCTCCCCAGGAAGGACAACTGGTTTCACTGCATTTGCTAAGTCATTAATATTTAATACAGAGACATTCTGTAATTCACATACTTTGTTTAAATTAAAATCGTTGGTTACAAGGATCCCATTTGTTAATTTTGCCAATTTCACGAGTTTTGAGTCAACCTCGCTAATCTCATCAAAATCACCTTCATAGATTTCTACCTTAATGGATAGCTCCTTTTGAATTCGATTTAATATATCTAAGCCTCTACGGCCGCGATTTCGTTTTAATACATCAGAGGAATCTGCGATATGTTGTAATTCCTCAAGAACAAACTGCGGAATAACGATTGTTCCTTCCAAAAAGCCAGTCTGACAAATATCAGCAACCCGGCCATCAATAATCACACTTGTATCTAATATTTTTAATTCTTTTCCAGCTGCGGGATCTGCCTCTTCTTCACCGGACTTTTTCTTATTACCACGATTTCCAAATAGACCTAGAAGTTCATCACGCTTTTTAAAACCAACTTGAAAACCAAGATACCCAAATAATAAAGTCAAAAGGATTGGTGCAACCGCATTTAAAATCGGCACCTGTACAGCATTAAGAGCAAAACTAATCAAAAAGGCAACAAACAAACCGAAAATTAATCCGACACTGCCAAATAGTACATCTGTTACAGGAATCTTAACTAAAGAATCTTCCGTCCATTTAATGAAATTAAAGACATAATCTACTGCCCAAAAGGTAATAAGGTAAAAAATAATAGCACCTATAATAGCAGTAACATATGAATTATTAATCAGTGGAATGTCATTGATATGAAGTAATTTGAACAATTCCGGCAGTAAAAGTATTCCCAGCGTACCTCCAATAATGAGGAAGCATGCCTGCACAATTCTTTTTAACATTCCTTCACCTCCTCTAATTCATTATAAACATATTCTTAAAATTGAAACGTTGATTTCGTGATTATTTTTCCCAATTGTAATCTTTTTGAAATAAATTTGTTTTGTAAAATTCTTACTCCTCATAGGGTATCATTGGAAATTTTCTCTGTCAAACAAATTGGGGCTGAACATTTTAGCATACATGTTTTTTTATTTCAATTATTTTATAGATGGCGGTCCGTATATAGCCGCTCTTTAATTAGTTTAAAGCCCTCTTTAATTTTCTTTGCTCGTACTTCCCCGATCCCCTCGACATCGTCGAGTTGTTCAACAGTTGCCGTGATTATTTTGGCCAGCTCCCCAAAATTTGTGATTAAGTTCTCTATGATAATCGTAGGCAACCTCGGAATCTTATGCAATATCCGATAACCACGCGGAAATTTATTTTCATCAAGATGGACATAGCCTAAGTAGCCCATTAATTTCAGCAAGACCATATCCTCAATGGTGCCGGTATTTGCCAATGACTGCATCCGCTGAAGTACATCCCGTGCTTGGATTTCCCGTTCGTTAGCATAATCTTTAATGATCAGCATAATTTCTTCTTCAAGGTCTGTTAGGATCTCATTCATTTGCAGCCGAATCAGCCTTCCCTCTGTCCCCAGCTCATGTAAAAAGGTTAATAATTCATTTTTTATTTTCAATACCATTTCAAACCGATGAAGAACAAGTAAAAAGTCGTTATAGGTAACCGATTCTTCAAATTCTAAAATACTTAAATTCGTGATGCTCTGTTCAAGTACAACTTTATACTTTTCAAGTGTCTGTATAGCTTGATTCGCCTTTGTTAACATGACACCAATATCTTTTAATGAATAACGAAAGTTCCCCTGATAAAGGGTAATCACATTTCTTCTTTGAGAAATAGCAATTACCAGCGCTTTCGTTTGTTTGGCGACTCTTTCTGCTGTCCGGTGCCGCATTCCTGTTTCCGATGAAGGAATCTCGGCGTTAGGTGCCAGTTGGGCATTTGCAAATAAAATTTTGTTGCCTGCCTCATTTAAAATAATGGCACCATCCATTTTGGCAAGTTCATATAAAAAGCTGGGCGAAAAAGGGCAATTAATTGAAAAACCGCCATCGACAATGCTTTTTACTTTTTCATTATAGCCTATCACAATCAGACCGCCGGTATTGGCTCTTAATACATTATCAATTCCCTCTCGAAGCGGCGTGCCAGGGGCAATTAACTGTAATACATCGCTTATAGTAACCTCTCCATGCTTCTTATTTTCCATCTGCTACCCTCCTAACGCCGCTTGAAGTGCCTCACTAACAGAGGAAACACCGATAAGTTTAATACCCTTTGGGCCCGTCCAGCCGCTTAAATTATTGGCTGGTAGAATCACGCGCTCAAAGCCTAACTTTGCCGCTTCCTGAACACGCTGCTCAATTCTTGACACCCTTCTTACCTCACCTGTCAAACCTACTTCGCCGATAATACAGTCGGTTGGGTTTGTCGGGCGGTCTCTAAAACTGGAAGCAATGCTTACGGCAATCGCTAAATCAATCGCTGGTTCATCTAACTTTACTCCTCCGGCTACCTTTAAGTAGGCGTCCTGGTTGGCAAGAAGCATTCCAACCCGCTTTTCTAAGACCGCCATTAAAAGCGGCACTCGATTATGGTCAATTCCAGTCGCCATTCTTCGTGGATTTCCAAAGCTCGTAGGTGAAATAAGTGCCTGTATTTCGACCAGAACCGGGCGTGTCCCTTCCATTGAAGCGACAACCGTCGAACCGGCTGCTCCGCGAGACCGCTCTTCCAAGAAGATTTCCGATGGATTTTCTACTTCTTCGAGTCCAAATTCTTTCATTTCAAAAATGCCCATTTCGTTTGTGGAACCAAAACGGTTTTTAACTGCTCTGAGGATTCGGTAAGTATGATGTCTTTCCCCTTCAAAATAAAGCACTGTATCGACCATATGTTCCAATAACCTTGGTCCGGCAATGGAACCTTCTTTGGTCACATGCCCAACGATAAAAATGGCAATCCCTTTGGTTTTTCCAATCCGCATCAATTCTGCGGTACATTCTCGTACTTGAGAAACACTCCCTGGTGCTGAAGTTACTTCTGGATGAAAAACTGTCTGAATAGAGTCAATAATGACAAAGCTTGGATTCTCACTTTCAATCGTTCGGCTTATCTCTTCAAGATTAGTTTCGGAATAGACTAACAAGTTTTCAGACGAAATTCCCAGTCGTTCTGCGCGAAGCTTCGTCTGTCTTAATGATTCTTCACCAGATATGTAAAGAACCGAATTCCCTTTATTCGCAAGTTGTGAAGACACCTGCAGAAGAAGTGTAGATTTTCCGATCCCCGGGTCGCCGCCAATTAAAACTAACGAGCCCTTAACGACACCGCCGCCCAATACGCGGTTAAGTTCATTTAAATCGGTCAAAATTCTCGGTTCATTCTCCATTTCAATGGCATTAATTTTCATTGGTTTTGTAAGTAGATTTGAACCGGGCTGTGCATGAGCAAATGCCCCTCTTCTTTGAGTCCCCGTTACTTCTACTTCCTCAACCATCTTATTCCATTGTCCACAGCCTGGGCATTTCCCCATCCATTTTGGAGATTCATAGCCGCATTCTTGGCAGATGAACTTTGTTTTCCTTTTTACCATTACCTTCAAACCTTTCCTAACCATCATGCACAGTTTGTTCCTATGATGGCGGTTATTAAAAAACGAAAAAAGAGGTACACGGGTTGACTTTATTCACGTGTACCTCTTGCATGTGTTGTTAGACACTTAAAATTATTCGTTAGCCGTGTAATCCTATTTTGCTAAGCTTGTTTTCTCTGCCATTCTAACAACGAACTCACCATCAACTACATCAATTATAACATGCTGACCTGTTAATAAGGTTCCTCTTAATAATTCTTCAGAGAGACGATCTTCAATATGCTTTTGAATAGCGCGGCGCAGTGGTCTTGCACCATACTCTGGATCGTAACCTTCCTGAGAGATCTTCTCTTTTGCTGCAGGGGTTAACTCTAACGAAATATTTTGCTCTTTTAGTCGTTTTACCAGCTGATCAGATAATAGAGTCACAATTTCTTCAAGATGCTTTTTCTCTAAAGCATGGAAGACAATAATTTCATCAATACGGTTCAAGAATTCCGGACGGAAGGCTTTTTTCAGTTCATCCATTACCTTCCCCTTCATATCTTTATAATCCTGTGCTCCGTCTTGAATATTGAAGCCCACATACTTATTCCGTTTTAAAGCTTCCGCACCGACGTTGGAGGTCATTATGAGTACAGTATTTCGGAAATCAACTGTTCTTCCCTTTGAATCTGTTAAGCGGCCATCTTCAAGAACTTGCAGCAAGATATTGAAGACATCTGGATGTGCTTTTTCAATTTCATCCAGCAAGATGACAGAGTATGGTTTTCTGCGAACCTTCTCTGTTAGTTGGCCGCCTTCTTCATAACCAACATATCCTGGAGGAGATCCGACAAGCCGGGATGTGGAGTGTTTCTCCATATACTCCGACATATCAATTCGAATCATCGAATCCTCATCACCAAACATGGCTTCCGCAAGGGCACGGGCTAATTCCGTTTTCCCTACTCCAGTAGGACCAAGGAACACAAATGAACCAATTGGACGTTTTGGATCCTTTAATCCTGCTCTCGCACGGCGAACTGCCTTAGAAACAGCTATAACCGCTTCCTCTTGCCCAATAACACGGGAGTGTAAGGCTTCTTCTAAATTCAATAATTTCGCAGTTTCAGTTTCCGCAAGCTTAGAGACCGGTACACCCGTCCAGCTTGAGACAACACTGGCAATATCCTCTACCGTCACTTCATTATTTTCTTTACCTTGTTTTTCTTTCCAAGTTTTCTTTGTTTCTTCTAACTGTTCACGGAGGCGCTGCTCTGTATCTCTTAACGAAGCAGCTTTTTCAAATTCTTGACTTTGAACAGCTGAATCCTTTTCTTTTCTAACGTCCTCAAGTTTAACCTCTAACTCTTTTAAATTAGGAGGGGTTGTGTAGGAACGAAGTCTCACCTTAGAACCGGCTTCATCAATTAAATCAATAGCTTTGTCAGGCAGGAATCGGTCAGAGATATAACGGTCCGATAACTTAACTGCTGCTTCAATTGCTTCATCCGTGATTGAAACGCGGTGATGGGCCTCATAACGGTCTCGTAAGCCTGCTAAAATTTGAATAGATTCCTCAGCAGTTGGTTCATCTACCCGAATCGGCTGAAAACGTCGTTCAAGGGCAGCATCTTTTTCAATATACTTACGATATTCATCTAGTGTAGTAGCACCAATACATTGAAGTTCTCCACGTGCAAGTGATGGCTTTAAGATGTTAGAAGCATCAATCGCCCCTTCTGCTCCACCCGCACCAATTAAGGTATGAAGTTCGTCAATAAAGAGAATAATATTTCCGGCTTGGCGGATTTCATCCATCACTTTTTTCAGACGGTCTTCAAATTCACCACGATATTTAGTCCCAGCAACTACCGTTCCCATATCAAGTGTCATCACACGCTTATCACGAAGGATCTCTGGTACTTCATTGTTGACAATTTGTTGAGCAAGCCCTTCCGCAATGGCTGTCTTACCTACACCGGGCTCCCCAATCAACACAGGGTTATTTTTTGTTCTACGGCTTAATACCTCAATAACACGTTGAATTTCTTTACTGCGGCCAATAACTGGATCCAGGCTGCCTTCACGGGCAATCGCTGTTAAGTCTCTTGCAAGGCTATCAAGTGTAGGTGTATTGGCATTCGCGGACGCACCGCCTTGGTGTGAGCCCGATTCATTACTGCCTAATAGCTGTAGTACTTGCTGACGAGCTTTATTTAAGCTGACACCAAGATTATTTAATACCCTTGCTGCAACCCCTTCTCCTTCACGGATTAAACCAAGGAGAATATGCTCAGTACCAACATAGGAGTGTCCTAATTTTCGAGCTTCATCCATTGATAGTTCAATAACCTTTTTAGCTCTCGGAGTATAGTGTATGGTTTGAGAAGTTTCCTGTCCTTTACCGATTAAATTTTCCACTTCTTTTTGAATTTTTTCTGAACCTAACCCAAGTCCATAAAGTGCTTTTGCGGCAATCCCTTCACCTTCGCGTACAAGCCCCAATAAAACATGCTCAGTTCCAATGTTATTATGACCAAGACGAATCGCTTCCTCTTGTGCTAGTGCTAGTACCTTTTGTGCTCTTTCAGTAAATCGTCCAAACATCATATCCTCTTCCTCCTCACCTATTTTTCGTTCTCCAATTTTATACGGTCCCTAATTAATGCGGCTCTTCGGATATCCCTTTCATGCGGCCGTAATGGACCGCCCGCATATTGCTGAAGAAAACCCGGCTGGGTTAAAATCATTAATTCATTTAAAATCGACTTCGACATATTTTTTATATACCCCATATCTATACCAAGCCGAACATCCGATAAGCAGCGGGCTGCTTCCTTTGATTCAATAATCCGGCTATTAGATAACACCCCTAATGAGCGGAACACCCTGTCTTCTAATTGTATGTTAGAAGTTTTGCGTAATGCTTCACGAGCAGACCTTTCTTGTGAAATTAGCTGACTGGCTACTCCTTTTAAATCACGGCTGATATCTTCTTCTGATTTTCCTAGGGTTATCTGATTAGAAATTTGAAAAATATTCCCTAACGCCTCGCTGCCCTCTCCATATATCCCTCTGACGACAAGTCCTAACTGGTGGATAGCAGGAATAATTCGATTAATTTGCTGTGTTAAAATTAACCCAGGCAGATGCATCATTACAGATGCTCTAAGACCCGTTCCAACATTGGTTGGACAACTAGTCAAATAACCGTACTTTTCATCAAATGCATAATGGATATGATTTTCAAGCCAATCATCTATTTCATTCGCAGCATGTAAAGCTTCTGCTATTTGCAGACCTGGAAATAAACACTGAATTCGAATATGGTCCTCTTCATTTAACATAATACTAACTTCTTCATTTTCGGTTAATAGAACCGCGCCATATGGAGAATCCTCTGCCAATAATGGACTAATTAAATGCTTTTCTACTAAAACCCGTTTCTGAAGAGGCTGCATTTCATCCATTTTCAAAAGTTCCATATTTCCGTAGTTCTCAACAGGAGAGTTATAAAGAATATCCTCCATTGTATCAATTATAACTTTTGCTTCTTCATGTGAAAAAACAGTCGGGAAATTATAAGCTTCAAAATTTCGTGCTAGACGAATCCTGGAACTAAGAACAATATCGGAATCCGGTCCCTCCTCGCTCATCCAAGAGCTGACGGCTTGATTAAAAAATCGTTCAAGCGACACGCTATTCCCCTCCTTCTTCGTTTCCAGCTAATTGTTTCTCTAATCTTCTGACCTGATCGCGAATTTCTGCTGCCTTTTCAAATTCTTCATGGTTGATGGCTTCTCTTAACTCTATTTTCAACTCTTCAAGCTGTTTGCGAAGTTGAAACTCTCCACCAATTCTTTTCGGAATTTTACCATTATGAGTCCAGTTTCCACTGTGAAGACGCCTTAAAACTGGCTTTAACTGATCTTTAAACGTCTCATAGCAATGAGCACAGCCAAAGCGGCCTACCTTTAAAAACTGTGGAAAAGTCATCGAACAATCCTGACATTGAAGGATTTCCTCTTGCTGAAACGGACTTTGGCTCGGCTTTTGAAAAGTTGGGTCAATATTTAATAAACCGGCCAAAAGATTATTAAAGGCAAATCCTGTTTCTCCATTTAAGATAAACATTTCACCTTTTTCCTGAGCACACTTCTCACAAAGATGAACTTCTGTTTTTTCACCATTAATAATTTTAGTAAAGTGAAGTGCTGCAGGCCTTTGGTTGCATTCCTGACAAATCATCTAATTTCACCTCTTTAGGCTGCACAATTATTTATATTTTAAGGAAGTTAACATCGCCTTTAACATTCTTGCTCTTAATTCATCGCGAAACGGAAGATCAATATATAATACAGAACGATCAATGACACTTAGCATGATTTTAGCCTCTCGTTTTGTAATGACCTCCTCTTGAACAAGTCTTACGATAACGTCCTCAGCACTTGTTTGACTTATTCGATTGTTGAAAAGGGAAAGCAAATGGTCAATTAAATGGGCTAAGTCGTGGGATTGAACCTTCATTATCCGAATATATCCACCGCCGCCCCGTTTACTTTCAACAATATATCCTCTTTCGATTGTAAAACGGGTATTTATAACATAGTTTATTTGTGAAGGGACACATTGAAATTTATCAGCAATTTCGCTTCTTTTAATCTCAACAAGGTCTTCTTCACTCATTTCCAAAACCTGCTTCAGATACTTTTCAATAATATCGGAGATGTTTCTCATCTTCCCACCTCCCATCTTCTGACTTTGACTATCTTTGACTTTAATTATACTGAAAATTTTATGAAGATGCAACGATTCACTACTACAGATTTTCTCCAAATTTCACGGTTGTGAAACCTAGAAAGCCCAGAAATAAGCTTTATATAATTCGACTATTTTCGTAATTCATGAATACTATACGGAATAATAGACCTTAAAGATAAATATACAAAAAAAAAGACAACCATCTAAGGTTGTCTTTTT